>NZXG01000041.1 GCA_002701845.1 Pseudomonadales bacterium | reverse complement strand
ACGCTTTTCTTCAATGGCTTCAAAAGGTAATTTGCGGGTATCTATTTTTTTAGTCATCCGCGCATTATATCAGAGATATTACTAAGCCGGGTTAATAGTAATGAAAATGCGGACATAACAAGAACCGGCACCGGGCGATCGTTGGCGGGATGAACATGCGGCAGAAACTGATCGAGCAAATCGGAAATCCTCTGGAGTGGAATTCGGCCCGCAAGGCCAATCTGCTGCTGTGGATGTATTTGTTTGACCAGTTACTGTATCAGGGGGTGCTGGAGCTGGCTTTACATTGGCAAGGCCTGGATGGTTGGCTGAACCGGCCTCAAGCCTATTTTCACCGTACCTTCTTCTTGCTGTTGATGGCCACCACCGTGGGCTTGCTGATACTGACCCGGGTGGTGCAGCGGCGGCGGGGGGATTCGGTTATCTATGAGTACATGGCCTGCCTTTATTTCGGTCTGACCCATGTTTATTACGGCTACACGGTGGGACTGATGTCACTGCCGGTGGGGGTGGTGCTGGTGGGGGCGCCGGTGGTGGGCTTTATTTTCGTACACCACTGGGCAGTGGCGACTGCCTTTATCAGCAGCCTGTTGTTGCTGTTTGGATTAAGTGCGATCACCGCCCTGGGCTGGATCCCCTATGCCCCCATCGCCACCAGTGTGCATCTGGCGGACGGCCAGATGGATCCACTCTGGGCCCTGGCCTACATCGTGTTCGCGATTCCGCACCTGCTGTTTATTTTCTCGCTGGCGTTTTATGTGTTACAACGCTGGCGGGCCCGGGAGGAGGCGGCCAACCATCTGAGCCGAACCGACTCCCTCACCGGGCTTAGCAACCGCCGTCATGTGCTGGAGCTGCTGGAGCTGGAAAAATCCCGCTGTGAGTTGGCGGAAATGCCGCTGTCTGTAATCATGGTGGATCTTGATCACTTTAAGAGCATCAACGATCGCTGGGGGCATGATATAGGTGATCGGGTGCTCACTGCCGCGGCTCATGCCTTGCGCGACTCGGTGCGGGAGTACGATCATGTGGGACGTTATGGGGGTGAGGAGTTCCTGGTAGTGCTGCCCGGGCTGGATACCACTCAATCCCGCAGTTTGGCTGAACGCATCCGCCAGACTATCGCCTCGGTACGGCTCCGTCTTCCCACCGGGGAACGCATCAGCTTGTCTGCCAGTCTGGGCATGAGTTGCTACGATGTGGCGGAGATGGTGACAGTGAACGATTTGGTGAAGCAGGCGGACGTCGCGCTTTATCAGGCCAAGCACCAGGGCCGGGATCGGCTGGGGGTGGCGGCCTGAGCGATACCCGCCAGAGGGAGTTGAATCAGGATATATTTGGGGCTCTGGTTACCGTGCGTTTGTGGTTACGAAATTTCGTGTCCCGGGCCAATGGCTATCTGGGAAATCCCCTGGAGTGGCAATCCAGCTCAAAGGCAGTGCTGCTGGGGGCTATCACTGCCATCATCTATTTGCATTACGCGCTGCTGGCGGAATTTCTTCTGCGTCAGGGGGGTGATTCTCAATTTATTGATCCTGCCTATCTGGTCACCCAGGTAGGTTGGTTCTACGGCTTTGCCCTGGCGTCACTGGTGCTGTCACTGCTGTGGTTTGCCGCTGGCCGGTTGTGGGGCGATTCGGCCTGGTTTGAGTACCTGGCGGCGCTCTATTTCAGTCTGTCCCTGAGTTATTTCAGTTATCAGATCGGCACTCTGTCTCTGCCGGTGGGCGCCGTGATGGTAGGTGCGCCGGTGGTGGGGTTTATTTTTTTCAATCGCCGTGCGGTCATGCTGGCATTGTCGGTAGCCATGCTGGTGCAGCTGGTGCTTTCCTTCGGCGCCGGCTGGGGCTGGTGGCCCTATGCGCCGGTATTTCAGCAGGGACCGCAGCAGTTGGTTGCCCCCTCGGCTTATACCGTTTTTCACCTGTATCTCTACACCTTTCCCCATATGGGTTTTCTTATTGTGATCTCTTATATGGTGTTAAGCCGCTGGCGGGAGCGGGAGGAAAAAGTGCGGCTGCTGAGTATCACCGATCCCCTGACCGGGCTGCTGAACCGACGCAGTATTCTGTCGCATTTGGAACAGGAACAGGAACGCAGCCGGCTCAAGGGGCCGGTGTTGTCGGTGTTAATGGTGGATCTGGATCACTTCAAAGCCATCAACGATGAGCGCGGACACCAGGCCGGCGACTTTGCCCTGATTGCCGCGGCCGATGCCCTGCAGCGCAGTCTGCGGCAGAATGACCGGGTGGGGCGTTATGGCGGTGAGGAGTTTCTGATTATTCTGCCGGGTACCGACCTGGCGGGGGCCCGGACCATTGCCGAGCGTTGCCGCCAGCACCTGGAAGCCACCCAGGTGATTCTGGAGCAGGGGGAGCGGATACAGTTAACCGGCAGCTTCGGCCTGGTTTGCAATGAGGGTCATGTGCATATGGCGGTGGATGAGATCCTGCGGCGGGTGGATCAGGCCATGTATCGGGCCAAGGCCTCCGGCCGCAACCGGATTGTGGTGGACCACCACCGGTAGTGGCGGCTTAAACGTTGGCGTTATGCCAGCGGATACACCGGCTTGTCCCGGGAATCGCAGATCCAGTTGACCCAGAGTTTATCGTCACTGCCCTCATGCAGCTGCACATAATTGCGGGTACGCAGGTACTTGTCGGCATGGTAGGGCTGCAGCATGCTCACCTCGATGGTTTCATCCTCGTTCAGGTATTCCTTGCAGTCGTTGGTCACCGCCATAATACCCAGCCAGGCAATGCGGCTGGGGGCCGGATGCACGATGCCCGAGGACACCACCTGGTGAATGCGCTGGCTGCCCGCGCGGCGATCATTGATCACCCCCAGGCAGCCGATGTGAACATCCCCGGACAGGATCAGGGTTTTGCCCTGGCGCCGGCTGTGATTGTCCAGTAGCCGCATGATCAGCCGGGCCCGCTCTCCCTGGTGTTCCTTGGCGCGCCAGTGGTCCTTGAGATCGTCGGTAAGCTCTTCTTCCCAGGGGGTGATATCCAGTACGCTTTCGCTGAAGGAGAAATCCCGATACACCACCGGCACCGCCGACAGCACCAGTAGATGGCCGGAGTCCGGCAGGTTATTCAGATACTGAATAATGTCCTGCCATTGCTGCGGGCTCATGACCTGTTCCAGAGTGCGTTCCCCGCGATTGTCCAGTGCCAGTATGTGGTAGTTGCGAAACCGCAGGCCGAAAGCGAAATGTTGTGCCGTCGGATTCAACAGGCTGCGGTTGTGACGGGAGCGGATCTGGTACAGCTCGAAATGATCCCGGGCGATGGCGAAAATCCCCTGAAAAACCTCGCACTGTTGCAGGTCATCGGGGAAACTGCCCCAGCCATCGAAGATATCATGATCATCCCACATCATAATGCTGGGGACGCAGGCAAACAGATAAGCCATATCCGCGTCGTGCCAGCGGCTGCGATAAAGGTCATCGTAGAAACGGGTGACCTGGCGGGCCATGGTTTTGGTAAACCGGCTTTTGATTTTGTCACGGCGGCTGAGTTTGCCCCATTGCTTCAGAGTGGACAGGGTGGCCCACATTTCATCGGCGTACAGCTGATCACCGCCCAGCACCAGCAGCGAATAGGGCTCAGTGTCGTGGCGTTCCCGCATGGTGCGCCATAGCCCATAGGGGTCTTCGGTTTTGTTTGCCAGGTCGGCACTGGAAAAGCCGTTACAGGAGGCGTAGGCGATGCGGGGCTGCTCGGCTTCCGCGGGCACGTAAAAGCGCCATTCCGTTTGCCGGTGACGATTGCCGGCCTGCTGCCCCTGCAGGTTAATATGATAGTAAATCTGTTGGGCGCTGGTGTGCACCGTCTCTGTATATTCCGCCCGCCAGAATGTGCTGCGCGCCGTGGTGCCGACCGCCTGTGCCGTGACACTGTGACCGTTGAAGTTCACCTCGGCGTCACTGACCCCGGGTTCGGTGGTAAAACACACCGTGTAACCGGTATCCGATTCGATGCCCAGCAGCGGGCCCACCAGAATCTTCTGGCCCATGTTTCCCCCTGTCAGTGGCCGCCTCTTGCGGTAATCAATAATCCGGCACGGTAATCAATAATGCGGCGGCTTTTCGTCCAGCACTTTCTCCGGGCCATTGCGCAGCAGATCCTGTAACCGGTCCACCAGCAGTTGCACGGTTTTGTCCAGTTGGTCGATCTGTTGTTGTTGGCGGTAGATCACGTCGCTTAACTGGTTGATGGTATCATCCTGAAACGCCAGACGGGTTTCAATATCAATAATGCGGTTTTCCATGGTGACTTGCTCCCGGTTGATTAGTCAGGCTGGCTTCAGCGCAACAGCGAGCGCAATAACTGACGAATGGCACGCCAGCGGTTCACCAGCAGGGCCAGAAAAATCAGACTGCAGCCAGCCAGTTGTTGCAGGCTCATCTGCTCGGCAAACCAGACCGCGGCCATGATGGAAGCCCACAACGGCTCCAGTATCATAATGATGGCGGCGTGGCTGGCGCTGGCCATGGATTGGGCGTAGGCCTGAATCAGAAAACGAGCGGAGCTGGCCAGCAGAATACTGGCCACCAGCCAGCCCCAGACCGCGGTGGCGTCCACCTGCAGCGGGCCCTCACTGACGGCTGCCGCCAGCAGGGCCACGCTGCCCACCATGGTCAGTTGAATGGTGGTGAGGGCGAACGCCGGGATCTGTGCCAGTGCCCGGCTGATCAGATTAAAGTGGAGGGCGAACAGCAGGGCCGCGCCGCAGAAGAAGGCCTGGCTGGGTTCGAAACGAAAGCCATGGCGCAAGGACAGGCAGGCCAGTCCCCCTACCGCCAGGGGCAGGGCCACCCAGGTGCTGCCCTCGGTGGCATCGCCAAATGCCAGCCGGGCCACCACCGGTACCAGCACCACCCCCAGGCTGGTGATAAACGCCCCTTCCCCCACATGGGTGCTGAAAAACAGGCCATGCACCCACAGCATCAGGGCCAGGGCAAACAGCAGCCCCATCCAAAGCGCCTGACGCCACTGGCGCCGGGTCATGGCCTTGAGCTGGGGGATACAGAGCGCCCCCAGCAGGCAACCGGCGCTGAAGAAACGAATCCCCAGGAACCACAGCGGGCTCATGCCCTGCAGGGCCTCTTTGGAAAAGATCCAGCCGCTGGCCGCCAGCAGGGTTACCACCAGGAGCAGCAGATCGGATAACAGGGTGCGGTCCTTCATGGGTGTCCTGTTGGGTGGTTGCGCGCCATCGGCATGCCTCCAGGGGTTAAGCGGGACGATTCAAAGGGGCCATACACTATCACAGCGGCCGGGGTGCTGCTTGATTTTAGCCTTTGGCTTCCCCTAAGCTGCCGACAATTGCTGCCTTGAGATGTGGTATGGACATCGATTTGCTGAAAACCTTTCTGGAGGTGAATAAAACCCGCCACTTCGGCCGGGCCGCCGACAATCTGTATCTGACGCCGGCGGCGGTCAGCGCCCGGGTACGACAATTGGAACAGCTCCTCAGCGTGGATCTGTTTATCCGTTCCCGCAACAATATTCAGCTGACTCAGGCGGGCGAGCGGTTACTGCCCCATGCGGAAACCATCCTGTTGTCCTGGTCGCGGGCGCTGCAGGATGTGGCATTGAAACCGGAGCAGGCCCAACAGGTGAATGTGGGGGCCACCCACAGCCTGTGGAGTTTCGGTTTGCACCAGTGCCTGTCACGGCTGTTTCAGATGCTGCCGGCGGTGGCCGTTCGCGCCGTCTCCCATCCCTCCGATCAGTTAACCCGGATGTTGATGGAGCGCACCCTGGATCTGGCCATGCTGTTGGAACCGCCGGCGATGGTGGATCTGAAGGCGGAGAAGATCGGTCAGGTGAAGCTGGTGCTGGTGAGCAATAACGCCGACGCCACCAGTAAAACCGTGTGGCAGTCTGGCTACGTTTACGTGGATTGGGGGGTGTCGTTCGAGATGTTTCATGCCAAGCGCTTCGGGGAGGAGCCCCGGCCGGTGCTGCATACCAATATGGGCGCCATTGCCCTGGACTATCTGCAGCATCAGGAGGGCGCGGCCTATCTGCCCCACAGCGTGCTGCAGCAGGAGCACGCCCGGCCACTGTATCCGGTGCCGGGGGCGCCCACCTTCAGCCGGCCCCTGTATGCGGTGTCCCGTGCCTCCAGCGACCGGGCCGGTATCGTGGAGGAGGTGGTGGCCCTGTTGAATCCGCTGCTGGTGTGACCGGACTTGTTCAGAGGTTGCTTGGGGTTCAGTCCAGCCAGGAGGTGTCCAGATCGCTGATCTGTTCCCGCAGCCGCTTCAGCTCCATGCGGTCCTCCAGTTTACGCCGGATATCCAGCTGTTGCTGACGGCCGCTTTTAGCCGTATCCAGCGGCCCCAGATCGAACACATCCTCGTCGTCCAGCAGGTTGTCATCCCATTCGGCGGTGGCGGAATCGCTCATCGTACACCTCGGTCATAAAGTCGCTTTCCGGGCCGGTGATCATTCACGGCCAGAGGCCCGGGGCCTTTCCAGCGCATTAGAAAACAGGCCGCGGCACCAATGACAGCAAAAAATATTGAACTTTATATTAAGGAACCTTTTATCAGCGAATATCGGTGTGAGGTAAAAAAAACGGGTTCAGAAGTTCCCTAGAAGCCGGTCTGGCTGAACACGCAGTCGGCCACAAAAACCTCTCGATCCTCGCCCTCCAGCCCGGATTCCTGTGCCCATTGTTGACACTGGCCGCGCACTTCCTGCACCTGGGCGGCCTGGTAGCTGTCCATTGGGGTCTGGTCATAGGCTTCCGCAGCGGTGTCGCCGGTGGCCGGCGGCGCTTCCGTATCCATGCCGGTATCGTATTCGCTGCGGTAATCCGAGTCCGCCTGATCGTAGTAGGGTTCTTCTGAGTAGGGTTCTTCCGCGTACATCTCCTGCGCGTAGGTTTCTTCCGGGTAGGCTTCTTCGGAGTAGGGTTCGTCGTAATAGACATCGTCGTTGGCGCCGACCTCCGGGGTCATCCCCAGCAGGCCAAAACCTGATACCAATACAGCAAGCAGAAACAGGCGATTCACAGGGTCATCCCCGAGGGTAGTAATGCCATCAATGTAGCCTCTGCCCCCGGGGATGTGTATCAAAAATCCTGATACGTGAACCTGATGATTTTTTTATCCGCTGTTAGCCGTTGGACTTCTGGACCGGGCGGAACCAGTGGGCCCACCAGGCGAATGCCGACACCCCACGGGTCTGGATCCAGACCTTGCCCTGGCCCCGAAACCGACAGACGAAGCCTTCGCCGGAGAAGAACAGGGACTTATAACCACCCACTTTGGAGATGCTGTATTCCAGGCCGTCGGTAAAGGCAACGATATTGCCGGTATCCACCACGTAGTCCTCCTCCACATCGATCTCGATCAGGGCGCCGTAGGTGTTGAACCACAGATCCCCCTGGCCGCTGGCGCGGATCAGAAACAGGCTCTCGCCGGAGAAGAAGCCCTTGGTGAAGCCCTGCCATTTGGACTCCAGTGCCACGCCCATGGTGGCGGCCACAAAGGCGGAGTTCTGCAGGTAGACTATCTCGTTGTCCAGGTAGAGATGAGTCATGTCCCCGGGGGAGCCCGGAGCGATGCCGATCTCGCCGGGTCCGCCTTCGGCGGTGAATTCATTGATGAAAATGGATTCACCGCTGAGGAAACGGCTGAAGCCGCCCCGCAATTTGGTTTTCATCTTCAGGTGAGTGTCCATGGTGGCCATGGACGACGCTTCCACCTTCAGGGTTTCATTGGCGGGGATTTTTACCGTAAGAAAGGCGTAATCCGGCCGGCCCTCGATGGTGAAGTCGTAACCTTTGCCGCCGGTGACCACAATGTCCCGGGCCTCCCCGGAGGGGGCCGGCTCCGCCGGGGTGACCGCCTGCGGGGGGTCGAAGCTGAGCGGGGTTTCCGCCCCTGGCAAGGGCGGTTCCACCGTGGCCAGGGCGCCGATCTGTTCAAGGGCGTGGAGGAATTTGGTCGCGGTTTGTTCGTCCACCCCTTTCTTGATGGTGACCGGGGCCCGGCTAAAAACTTCCTCGGCTTTCTCCGGCGTGATGTTGGCCAGTCGGGCAAAGGCATTGATCACGGTGTCGCGCTGGGCGTAGGGGCTGATTTCGCCGCTGATATTGACGTTATAACTGGTCATGACCACTCCTCAGGCGCGTCGGGGGCGCAGGCCGCTGGTGAGGGCCTGGCCAAAGCTGATGGGGTTATGGGACTGACACCAGACGGTGCCGCGGCCACTGAACTTACACACCAGGCCTTCACCCCCCAGCATGGAGTGCCACCAGCTGGAACCGGCCTTGGTAATGCTGAAATTCAGGGTTTCGTTAAAGGCCACGATGTGGCCGGTGTCGACGATGTATTCGCCGTTCACGGCCACCGGATAGATGGCGCCGAAGGAAGAGACCACCACTTTGCCCTGGCCCTTGAGGTTGACCCAGAACACGCTTTCCCCGGAGAACACGGATTTAAACCCCTGCCAGCCCAGGTCGATGTCCACATCGTGATCGCAGGCCAGAAACGAACTGCCCTGCACGATCAGGCTGTCCTGGTCCAGTTCCATCACCTCCATATCTCCGGCCAGGGCGGTGCCCAGCCAGACTTCGCCGGGGCCCCCCTGGGGTTCAAAGTGGTTCAGAAACAGGGATTCCCCGGCCACCATGCGTTTGATGGCTTTCATCAGGCCGCGACTGGATTTTTTGTGGGTGGTGGTGGTGATGCCAATATTGCCGCTCATGGCAATCATGGCGCCGGATTCGGCGGTGCAGGTCTCCCCCGGCTGCAGTACCACTTTGGCCGCGGTGTTGCCCGGCCGGTTAACCAATTCAATTTGCATGGGATGGCCTCCTTAGGGCAGTCGCGGGTTGATCCAGCTGGCGATGCCGGCAATGCTGCGGGACTGGATCACGATTCTGCCCTGGCCCACCACCCGGGTGACCAGTCCTTCACCGCCAAACAGGCTGGACCAGATACCGCCGGCCAACTGCAGTTTCAGCTTGATGCCGGGGTCGTAGGCCACCAGGTGTGCGGTGTCCACGATAAATTCGCCGTCCACGTCCCGGTCCAGCAGGGCACCGAAGGCGCCGTACCAGACTTTACCGCTGCCGCTGACGGCGATCCGGAACAGGCCCTCCCGGGCAATCCAGGACACCAAACCAGCGAACTTCACCCCCACTTTTACCCCCGGGGTACAGGCCAGAAAGGCACCCGGTTGCATATACAGGGTTTCGTCGTTGAGTTCGATTTCCCGCACTTCGCCCGGCGTGGGCTGGACGATGGTCATGTGGCGGGCACGGTCGGTGGGGTTGCTGAAATCATTGATAAAGAGCGTCTCGCCGCCAAGAAATTTGCGCAGCAGCCCGACAAAAAAACCGCCATTGAAGCGGGCGTGTAATTCGATATCGGCGTCCATGCTGGACATGGCATCGGATTCGGTAGTGATGGTTTCGCCGGGCTCCAGCTCCACATCCAGATAGGAGAACGCCGGCTGGCCTTTGATTTCCGTTTTCATTGTTGTGTTGGGTCCCCTTGTTGTGTTGGGTCTTCTGCGGCTACAAATTGTCGCACCTGCTGTTGCAGGCGGTTGAATTCAGTTTCCAGATCCACATATTCCTGGGGCGGCAGGGCCGCAATACGCTGCTGCAGATTGGCTATGCGGTCTGCAGTGGCGGGGTGGCTGTTGAGAAAGTCCAGGGTGGATTCCACGGTGTCGCTGTCGTCGGCGCCCATCTCCTGCAGGCGCTCCCGCTCGATCTGTTGCAGTTTTTCAAAAAAACTCACAAGGCCCCGGGGGTCGATCCGCGCCCGCCGCAGCAGTGCCAGACCCTGCTCATCAGCCTCGGCTTCAAAGCCCCGTGAGTAACTCTGATTAATTAAAAACGGCGCTGCATCCACCATCACCCCCAGCAAACCACTCATATCCCCCAACAGGGCATTCAGCGTGACGTAAATACCGGCGGTGCCCATGATATTGCGTACCCCATGCTGCTGGGTGACATGGGCAATTTCATGGGCCACCACTCCCAGCACCTCGGCGGCGTTATCCGCCTTCAGTATCAAACCGCTGTTAATCACAATATAGCCGCCCGGCAGCGCGAATGCATTGATCTGATCGTCGGCGCTGATATGGAACTCGTATTCGTAGCGGTCGCTGTCCAGCGCGTTCAGCAGGGGATCCACCAGCGGTTGCAGCAGCGCCCTGGATTGATCCCGGGGCATAAAGCGGGTCCCGGTTTGCACCTGGCCCAGGGCGGTGGCTCCCATTTTCTGTTCCCACTGCGCCGGTACATGGGGCGCCAGTACCCCGGTAATGCTATCCATAAACAGTAGTATGCACAGGGGGATCGCCACCACCAGTGCCGCCAGCGAACCGAACACACCCCAGGCCAGCTGTTTGCCGCGGCGGGCTTTGCGCACCTGCTGCTTTACCTGGGGGTCCTGCTGCAGGGCGGGGTGCTTCAGAATGCCCAGATCCGAGGTATACAGGTTCCAGTCCGGTTGCGCCGGGTGGCTGATAAACAATAACCGGTCGCTGGCGCCCCCCAGCTTGAAACGGGCGCCGCGAATGCTGAACTGCACGCTGCCCTGGTTGTTACGGAAAATCACCTGGGTGTCGGTAAGCATCAATTCCCCGGACGCCCGGCCACCGGGAAATGAATCGTGGAACGCGTGCCCGGCATAGCTGGTGCTCATGGCTGTTCCGCTTCCAGGCTGGGCAGGGGCCGCAGTAGACTGTGCACCAGATAGTCGAAGCGGGTCTGCTGTTGTTCCTGCGTCAGATTGCGGTCGGTAAACACCTGCACCGCCGCCCGCCAGTCGGTGCCCAGGGTGGCGGGGTTCACCAGCATCAGCAGCAGACTGCCTTTTTCATAACGCTGACCATGGGCCACCAGCCCCGGCTGGAACCCCAAAAGGTCACCCAGTTCGTGTTCATTGAGCTGGTCCCCCAACAGAATCAGACCATGGATATGGTAATCCGGCGCCACTCCCGGCGGGGTAAAGGCGTACCCTTTGGCCACCAGTTCGGCATCGATCCGGGTTTTGAGTTCGGTCACCAGCTGCACCGGCAGGTCAGTGCCCTCGGCTCCGTGTACGCTCAGGTCATTGTCCCAGCCCACGGTGGCACCGGGCTGGGGCGCAAACTCCGGCGAGCTGGTGGAGACCACGGAGGACTGGCGCAAATAGGGATCCAACTGGCTGACGCTGTCGGACTCCACGGTGACGCAGCCACTGCCCAGTAGAATGGCGCCGAGAGCGCCACATGCCGCGTGGTGTCGGATTCGGGGAAAACGGGTGTTCATCGTGAACCAATGCTCCTGTGGATGTTATGATAGGGTCCATTGTTGTTATGGTTCCGGAGCGGGGGCGGCATGGTGCCGGTCTGCCGCGGCAACCGGGCCCGTGAAGAGAGTCTAGCATGTTGAAATACAGAATTATTCCTGTGACCCCGTTCGAACAGAACTGTTCCCTGATCTGGTGTGACGAAACCCGGCAGGGGGCGGTGGTGGATCCCGGTGGCGACCTGGACCGGGTCTACGCCGCAGTGGAGGCGGAAGGGGTCACCCTGAAAAAAATTCTGCTCACCCACGCCCACATTGATCACGCCGGTGCCACGGCGGATCTGGCGGAAGCCCGGGACCTGCCCATTATCGGCCCCCATCAGGGGGACGACTTCTGGATTCAGGGGCTGCCCCAGCAGGGGCAGATGATGGGATTTGCCAAAGCGCGGGTGTTTGAACCCACCCAGTGGCTGCAGGATGGCGAGTCGGTGCAGGTGGGCAACGTGACCCTGAGTGTGCTGCACTGTCCCGGGCACACCCCGGGGCACGTGGTGTTTTTCGACCCGGTGAGCAAACTGGCCATCGTTGGCGACGTTCTGTTTAACGGCTCCATCGGTCGCACGGACTTTCCCGGTGGCGATCACGCCACCCTGATCAACGCCATCAAACAAAAGCTGTTCCCGCTGGGGGATGATATTCGCTTTATCCCCGGGCACGGCCCCATGTCCACCTTTGGCGAGGAGAAGCGCTCCAACCCTTTTGTGGGCGGGCAGTGGGGCTGAACCGCCGTCATGGTTTGGCGCTGGGATCGGCGCCGGGCCGGGCCAGAAAATTCAGCAGTAGCTGCCGATAGGCGGGGTCGTCGAAGGTGGCGATATGGGGGCCGTGACTACGGACCCAGTACTTCGGTGGCTTTGCCTGTTCATACACGGAGCGGCCCTGATCATAAGGAATGATCTCATCGTCGGGGCTGTGAAAAAACAGCAGCGGGGTGGGGCTGAAATCGGCCACATGGTCAGCGGGGTCGTATTCCGCGGGTAAAAACGGCGGTACCACAAACTGCAGCGGCCAGGTGATAAAGCTGCGCCGCAGCACATCCCGGGCGATATCCCGATGGCCGGCGAACACGGCATCCAGCACCACCCCTTCAAACACTCTTTGTTCCGCCGGCAGCTGGCTGAAGTAATAACTGGAAATCACGCCCCCCAGACTTTGCCCCAGAATATACACCGGCAGTTGCCGCTCACGGGCATAAGTTTGCAACCATTGATACATGGCGGCCACATCCTGGTATACCTCGGGAAAATCCGGCGAGCCCTCCGAGCGACCGTAACCGCGGTAATCCATCAACAGCACCTCGTAACCCTGTTCCGGTAACCAGTACACACTGGCCAGATGGGTGCTGATGTTTTCGGCGTTACCGTGGAGAAAAAACACAATACCCCGGGGCTGCTCCGCCGGCAGCAGCCAGCCGTGAATCCGTACCTGATCGCTGGTGGTCACCTCAATATCGCGATAGTTCAGGCCCACCTGATCCGGGGTTCGTACCAGGCGTTTCATGGGGTAAAAGAAATAGCTGCTGCAACCGTTCATCAGCAGCACTATAACAACCGCCAGTATGCTGTAAAAGCCGAGCCTAAAAGTAGTGGCGGAACTCCAGACTGAACTCATCGATGGTGGTATCCACTTGTTGGTAATGACTGGCCAGCAGACGCAGGGCCTGATTGCGCCCCAGGTTGAAATTTTGCGCCAGCCGGTGCCGATAACGCTCGCCGCCGCCACTGAATTGATACCATTGGGATTCCAGTTGCAGTGTGCCCGGCGGCAGATAGATCAGGGCGCCTGCCAGGGCGCCGGCCCCCAGGCTCCAGTTGTCGGCCAGTAGTTCATTGTATTCCAGTCTGCCCATGCCCATGCCGTAGACCAGCATGGTATCCCCCAGGTTATAGGTGACGCCAGCCCCGCCATGGACCTGGGGCGCCAGGTCATCGTCATCGGCGCCGTAAATGCGTTCCAGGCCCGCCTGCACCCGCCAGGTGATGGGTTTGATAAACTGGGACCGTGGTGAGTGGGAGTTGATATCCACCAGGTTCAATTGCTCCAGCCGAAGGCCATCACCCCGCCGTTGCCGCAGCCGCAGTTCGCCGATATTGATGGCGGCGCCATCCAGGTAGCCGGCGCGATTATCTGTCAGGTCATGATAGCTGAGCCGCAGCCGCAAATCGGCAAACTCATTGCCATCCTGCTGGCCGCCGCTGATGCCGGTGAGCAGGGTGCGGTGGCCCTGGTCCGGGCGCACCGCGGGAACCGGTGGCGACTGCGGAGACACCGGTAATTGATTGAGGGCCCGTAACAATTGCAGGCTGTAGTCGGCATTGATTTTACGACGGGGGTTGTCCAGCTCCAGGTAACGCAAGTACGCATACGCCGCGTTGAATATCTGGCCCCGTGTTTTGGGGGGCAATGCCAGCAGTGCATCGGCGTCCGTGTCAATGTTGCGCCGGGCCAGCTTCCAGGCCAGATCCTGCTGCGCCGGCGTCAGCCGGTCCAGGTCGTGTTGCAATTGAGTGGCCACGGCGGGTCGATAGTGCACCGATTTCAAAAAACCACCGTCGATCACCGCCCGCACCGTATCCACTGGAATCGCCCGCAGGCCAAAGTCATCCCGCAGGGAGGTATCCGGACGTGCATATTCCAACAATTCCAGCAAGCGATAGGAGCAGTTTTCGTCAAAAAAGTAATAGTCGAAATCCACATTCCGCAGCTCCCATAGATGGGACACCATGGCGCGGGTTTCAATGGGCGTCAGATTCAGGTTGTACTCCCACAGGTCGCGGTTCTCAATGCGGCCGTATTCCTGAATTTTTTCGTAGTAGCGCAACACACTGAAAAAACCAGGGTAGCCCCCGAACAGACCTTTGTAGGCATAGAGCAGGGAATTGTCCTGGTTATTCAGTTCGGCGCCGAAGTTCACCGCGTAGGAAAGCCAGGTGGAGCCGGTTTCAACGTCCGCCGGATCAATGCGCAAAAAGGTGTGCCCGTACATGGAGCTGGGACTGTTGAGATAAGATGATGCGAACACCAGACTGACACTGTGGGGGTTCAGCGTATTCATCCATTGGGAATACTCAGGGCACTGGGATGGCTCCAGCACTGCGGCAGGCAGTTGTGCATTTTGTTGCAGAAATTTCCAGCGTGCCGGGAACCGGCACACGGCATGCTGATCCGCGGTGGTGACCGGTTGTTGCATGGCTGCCACGGTGGCAAGCAGTTCCTGCAGCGGCTCGTATTTACCATCGGGTGCCAGAAAAAAATCATCATCGTCCACCTGGCTAATGACGCTGCCGGCGCGGTAGCCCGGTTCATAGTGCAGCAGCCGCTGCCAGGTGTTGCTGGCTGCCAGATTTTGCAGCATGTCAGGGGCAGGGTCCGTCGGTTGCGCCCAACCCGTGGCGATACCCGCGCTAAGGAATAACCCGGTGAGGGTCACCAACTGGAGTGTTCTGATCATGGATGTGGTGGGGGGGGAAGTTTTATTTTTTGGTTACCAACAACAAGGGGGCACGAGGCCCCCTTGTGTCAACGTCTGATCAATATCAGGCAACGTACTTGGACAGTCGCTCATCAGACTTCATTACCACCACCATGTTATTCAGCACGTCTTGTGCGGTGACATCGGCAGAGGTGAAAATTGAGGAGAACTGGCTGTGAATGGTGGCGGCAAAATGCGCGCGATCTTCCGGGGCAATGCCCATGGATACGGCCACCGCATTCATGGCTTCGCCTTCGCCTTTGGCGGCGTCAGCCACGAATTCATCCATCATGTTGGTCAGGCTGATCAGGGAGTCGCCACCGTAAGTCAGAGTGCCGTTGGGCGAACAGCCATTGGTGCCGGATGTCATACCAAAGGTGGCGTTGCCGGACGTGCCGTTGGTCCAGGACGCCAGGAAGTGTGGACCCAGGCCGCTCTGACCTTCAAAAAGCATGTTGCCCCAACCGCAGTCCGGACCACCGGGAGCTTCCGCCATAGCAAGAGAAGTGGAACCCAGCAGGACGGCACCGACGAGTAGCTTTTTCATATCCATTGATCTCCTAATTGTTGGTGTTGGAATGTCTCGGTATCCGGATTGGAACTGCACCGTGGACAATAACACTGCTGATATTGAGCCAATAACACGCCCATGTAAAGACGATTGTGGCAGAAATACTACGGTGCGGTATCCGCCTGCGACGTGTCGGGAATGGAGTAGGTCAGACTGGCGTGGGCGATCGATTCAGTGCTGTCGGCACCAAACAACAGCACATCACCCACCGCCAGCCGCTTGCCCATCTTCAACAGGCGCGCTTCGGCCCGCAGTAACCCGGGGCCGGCCTTGCGATAAAAACTGATATTCAGATTGGTGGTGACCGCCAGCGCCACCTGACCCAGATTGCCCAGTATGGCCACGTACATGGCAGCATCCGCCAGCGCCATCAGGGTGGGGCCGGACACGGTACCACCAGGCCGCAAATGCGCGTCGTCCGCCAACAACTCCAGGATGGCGCTGTTGGGGGTCAGCGCAGTGATGCGGGCATTAAACTGGGGAAATATGTCGGCCAGATAACTTTGCACCTGGGCGGCAGTCAATAAAGTTGTCATGTTATTAGCCTTGGGGCCGGGCCCTTGCGATCAGTCCGGCGCAGTCCACATTACGCGGCAATGTACCGTACATCTGGTGGTTGCCGGATTGCAGGCGGCTGGCACAGAAACCATCGGCAACGGCACTGTTATCCGCCCGCAGTAGCAGGCTGGCCTGTAGTGCCAGTGCCAGCGGCTCCACCAGAGTGCGGGCGCGATATTCGGCGTCCGAGAGATCCGTGAACAGGTTTTTGGTGTGACTGACGAAGCGGTCGAAATCGGGATTCATGCCTTTGGCCTCATCGATTTCCGCCAGCAGCGCCTCCAGGGAACCGGGGTTGCGGGTCATGGCCCGTAACATATCCAGACACTGCACATTACCACTGCCTTCCCAGATGGCATTCACCGGGGCCTCCCGATACAAACGCGGCATAATACTGTCTTCCATAACCGCGCTGCCACCAATGCATTCCATGGCCTCGTAAGCATGGCCGGGGGTGCGTTTACAGATCCAGTATTTGCCAATGGCGGTGCCGATGCGCGCCAGCTGACGCTCATGCTCATCTTCCTGATTGTCCAGGGCCCGGGCCATACGCATGGTGAGTGCCAGGGCGGCTTCGCTTTCCAGTGCCAGATCCGCCAGCACGTTTTGCATCAGCGGTTGTTCCGTGAGCCGTTTGCCAAAGGCATTGCGCTGACCGGTGTGGTGCAGAATCTGCGCCACCGCCTGCCGCATGCCGGCGGAGGAACCGATCATGCAGTCAAACCGGGTCAGGGCCACCATTTCCAGAATGTTGGCCACCCCGCGGCCCTCGTCGCCGATCAGCCAGCCCATGGCGCCGCGCAGCTCGGTTTCCGACGAGGCGTTGGAGGCGTTACCCATTTTGTTTTTCAATTGCTGGATCTGCAGCGGGTTTTTACTGCCGTCAGGGCGCCAGCGTGGTACCAGGAAACAGGACAGGCCGTCCTCCGCCTGGGCCAGCACCAGAAACCCGTCGCACATGGGTGCGGAGACGAAATACTTGTGCCCCACCAGTTCGTAGATTTCCCCGCCGCCGCGCTGCCCCACGGGAAAGGCCCGGGTGCTGTTGGCGCGCACGTCGGAGCCACCCTGTTTTTCGGTCATGGCCATGCCGATGGTCACCCCGGACTTTTCCGCCACCGGCCGATTGCGGGGATCGTAAATCCGGTTGGTGATCAGCGGCTCCCAGACCCGGGCGATATCGGGCTGCTTGCGCACCGTGGGGATGGAGGCAAAGGTCATGGTGATGGGGCAGCCGTGCCCGGCTTCCACCTGGGATTGCAGATAGAACAGCGCGGCTCGGTAAACGTTGCAGCCGGGCCGGTTATCGGTCCAGGGCGCCGAGTGAATGCCGTGAACGATGGCCGTCTCCATCAGTTTGTGATAGGCGGGGTGAAACTCAATTTCGTCCACCCGGCGGCCGTAGCGGTCGTGGGTGCGCAGCTCCGGCTTCACTTTGTTGGCCTGAAATCCCCACTTGATCACTTCGGCGGAACCCGTAAGCTGACCGAAGGCTGACAGTTCCGTGGCGGAACCGGCGGCGCCCTCCCGCCGCACGGCTTCCTGCAGGGCCAGGTCTGAGCTGAACAAGTTATAGTCTTCCAGGGCGTAGGGCTGGTTATCCACTTCGTGGGTCACCGCTTGCATGGAATCCGCCAGGGGGTGATGGGATGAGTTCATGATGATGGCTCCGTTTGCAGCACCGCGTGCCGGCAGAAGTCGATAATCTGTCGGCAGTGGGCCTGGGTGACTGGGGTGTGATTGCCGGCCTCGTGGCGGGCCTGTTGCAGGGGAATGATCACGGTTTCCGCCATGGCCCCCACCAGGGCGGTGCCCACCAGATGGGCCGGCTGCTGCGCCAGTGCCCCCTGGTCAATGCCCTGCTGTATCAGTTGGGCAAAGGTTTCAGCCCAGCGTCCCCGGTACACCAGGCGGGTCTGCTCCAGGCCCGGGTCCACCGGCTCGGCGATCAGGGCGTAGGCCAGGTGGGGGTTTTTCAGGGCCCGCTGGATGAAACAGTCGAAGGCCTGCTCCAGTTGTTGCAGCGGAGGCCGCGGCAGGCGACTGGCTGCCTTTACCGCGTCGATTTCCCGCTGTGTAGCCTGCTCAAACACGGCGATACAGAGTTCCGACTTGGAGGGGAAGTAGCGGTACACGGTGCCGGTGGCCACGCCACTGGCGCTGGCTACCTGGGCGATGGACAGGCCGCGGAAACCGGCCCGGGATACCAGGCGGGTGGCCTCTTTCAGCAGCCGGGACCGGGTCTGGGCTTTGCGGTTCTCGGTGAACGCCGTTGCGCGATAGGCCATAATGTGAACCATGATTCATTTCTTTGTTTCAGTAAAGCACGAAGCCGGACAAGGGTCAAATGGAAGGTTGGGGAGCCACCTGGCCGGAGCCCCTCAGCTGAAACGGGGAAGGGGCCACCGCCGCAGGCCGCCCGCCTCAGGACGGCGGGGGGTAGTCCGGTTCCCCATAGCGCACTTGATTGCGGCCGCCGGTTTTGGCCTGATACAGTGCCTGATCCGCAGCCGCCACGAAGGGTTCCGGGGTTTCCCCGCGCTGGGGAATACGGGTGCTCACCCCGAGGCTGGCGGTGACACTGGCCGTATTGGCCCCCACCTGGACCCGCAGCCCGCCAATGGCAGCGCGGATCTGCTCCGCCACCTGCAGGGCGCCGGCCTGGTCTGTATTGGGCAGCAGTGCGAAAAACTCCTCGCCGCCGTAGCGGGCCACCACATCGTTTTCGCGCAGGGCGCATGCCTGGATGCTGCGTGCCACCTCCCGCAGACAGTCATCCCCGGCCAGATGGCCGTGGCTGTCGTTGAATTGCTTGAAATGATCAATGTCGATAATGATGGCCGCCAGCGGCTGATGATCCCGGCGGGCACGGGAAAACTCCCGTTCCAGGGCACGATTCAGGTAGCGCCGGTTACGAATCCCGGTGAGACCGTCGGTGTAGGTTAATTCCTCCAGCCGCTGATTGGCCACTTCCAGCGCCTGGGTGCGTTCCCGCACCTTTTGTTCGAGGGTTTCGGTGGCCTGGCGCTGGATCGCCAGCGCCGCCGCCTGTGCTTCCCGGGCCTCCCGTTCATGAGCAAGAGCCTGTTCCTCGGCCTGGCGCGCATTTTTCTCCTGCTGCAGCGCCTCCGCCTGGGCCAGGCGCGCCACCCGTTCGTTTTCCAGCGCCAATAACTGGGCCTGAAACCGACGTCGCTTCTCCACATTGAGCCGGTCCGCCAGGGCAAAAGAGAGGAGGATGACTTCCAGCGCCGAACCGATCTGCACCGCGTTCTCGCTGATAAAATTGCGCGGCAGAAAGTCGAACTTATTCAGTGCCAACACCAGGCCGCCAAACAGCAGAGTGAACCAGGAGATGCAATAATATTTGGCGGAGGAATCGCCACTGATCCAACGGACCATACCCACGCCGATGGCCAGCGCAATGCCACAGACTGCCCAGGCAATCACTACGATAATCATGGTGCGATAGGCGAACAGCAGGCTGCTGATAACAATGATCACGCTGACGACCACTACCAGTGTGCCCAGGTGGTGAAGGCGGGGAAAGTTCTCTTTTACCCGCAGGAAGCGGATGGTGAACAGGGCGGCGAACAGCACCACGCAGGCCAGGAAAAACACGATACTCTGGTCGTTCCACCAGGTGCTGTGGGGCCACAGATAATGAAAGGAGACACCGCTAAGGCTGGCGAAGAACAGAGCGATGCTGGCGACGTAAAGTACGTAGTAGAGATAGTTGGATTCCCGCACCGAGAAGAATACAAACAGGTTGTATAGCACCATGACCCCCATGGTGCCGAAGTACAGTCCCAGGCCCAGCATTTCAATCTGCGTACTGCGCAACAGGCTGGCGTCGCGTATAAAGCGCAGAGGCACCTGCATGGAACTGGTGGTTTCCACCCGCAAGTAGTAGGTGGTGGTGGTCTGTGGCGGCAGTGTCACGGGAATGACGAAGTTCCGATGATCCAGCGGGCGCGCAGCGAAAGGGAGTTTATCGCCGAGCTTCAACCGGCGCACCACTGCCGCGTTGCGCACCCCGTACAGATCCAGATAATCCAGTACATTGTAACCTGCCTCAAGGTTACCCTTCTGCAGCTCCGGGGTGGCGTTTTCCAGGCGCCAGCGGAACCAATACACGGCATCGGTGTAGCCGAAATTCAGACTTTCCCGATGCTGGGGAGCGCTGTGCCAGTCATGCTCCGGCCGCTGGCGCAGCTGCGCCAGGTCCAGGCTGCCGTCGCGGTCGGCCAGATACTCCAGATAGGGCAGCAAATTGATCCGGTCAGTGGCGTCAGACAACACCAGAGGGGGCGCCGACCAGGTCAGACTGGTGACCAGCAGCAAGAGCAGGCCGATACAAAATTGGCAGGGGTGTGGTCGCAAAACAGTGCCTGTCGGTTTCTGAAAAACGGGGCGATGATATCACTGCTTTCAGTTTAGCAGGCGGTTATCACCGGGGGAGGGAAACCGGTGTTGGTGGGTAAAAAAAACATTGCGGTGGCCGCTTACTTAACCAGGGCGATGATGCTGTTTTCGTCTCCCAGATCCTGAATAATAACCCGGTTACGACCGCTCTCCTTGGCCCGGTACAGGCACTGGTCGGCCTGCTGCAGGATGGCTTCCGCCTGCTCCGGTTGGCTGGGTACGCCGGTGACCATGCCGCCGGAAATTGTCACCTGCTCACTGATATCGGAATCAAAGTGAGGGATCCGCAGTTCCTCGATGGAATCTTTGGCGCGGTGGGCAAAGCCCGCGGCTTCCTTGGGCGCGGCATCGAACCACAACAGCAAAAATTCCTCGCCACCGTAGCGCCCCACGAAATCCAGCGGTCGCTGGCAGTTGCGGCCCAAGGCAGCGGCCACCGCCTGCAGACAGCGGTCTCCTTCCAGGTGTCCGTAACAATCGTTGTAAGGCTTGAAGTAATCCACGTCCGCCAGCATCAGGGTAATGGTTTTTTGTTCCCGGAACGCATACTCCACCAGTTGGCTGAGCTTGTGATTGATGGCACCGCGATTTAACAGCCCGGTTAGGGGGTCGGTCTTGGCCAGGTAGCGCAGAGCCCCCCGCTGCAAAAAAGCGATGCGGACCTGATATTCCAGGGTGTAGGCGCTCACCCCGCCGATCAGGCAGGTGGCCAGAATGAAAAAGTAACGGTGCAGCCGGTAAGGCTCCGGGGGCAAATACAGTTCACTCAAAACAATATAACTGAGGGCTATGCCAAGAATGCAGACCAGCGCCTGGCGAAACAGCATGCCGCCGAGAAAGAACGCCACCATGATCAGCAACATGGCGCCTTCGTAGGGGGCATGCAGCAGGGCCTTTTGCATGTATACCACCAGCAGGTTGGTAGTCACCCCGATAAAACTGATGATGATGAAACTGAATATCGGGAAGTAACGGCGAAAGCGCTCGTTAAAAGTGAGGATCAGCGCCAGTGCCAACAAGGGAACGGTGATCACCGCCCGGGTGATCAGGTAAAAGTGCTCGGCTTCCCCCCGCAGGTACTCCATATCCAGAGGAATCAGTAACACCAGCAGAATCAGCCCCACCAGGATGGCGCCACGCTGTTTCACCACATTGCGGGCGTGATAGAAATATCGGAACTCAGACTCCAGATCACCACTGAAAGTCAGTTTTTTAAATCCCCGCTTTAATTGCCGGTCGTATTTTTTCAGGTCCCGATCGAAGTCTGGCATTGCCTCGTCACAGTTGGTCAATGAGCCCTGTCTATAGTAATACAGATTCTGTTCTTGAGCAGAATCTGTTCAGATTGGCGGGGAACGCCTTGACCGCATGACCGCTTATTAAAGCCATAAACCGGTTGTAATGGCCATTAACCGAAATGGTCCGGCCATTTACCGTTTGTTTCACCCTGGGCACGCAACTCGCGGACAGTGGGCCGTTGTTTGCTGTCAAAGCCTCGGTTTAGACTCGATAGTCAGACAACCAAACAGAATAATAACAAAACCCCGGGGAGGGAGAGCACTGATGCAAGCCCGAGCTTTTCAACATCAATGGAGTGAATCACCTACGGTCTGGATTCCCAACCATAAACTGGCCAGCTATGGCCTCAATGTCACCCACTTGGTATTACCGCCTGGCGAACTCTGGTTTTGTCGGCTGTTTAATCAGGCCTTGCCTGAGGTGTCCGATCCAGAGCTGGCCCGGGAGGTAAAAACCTTTGTGGCCCAGGAGGGTGCCCATGCCCGGGGCCATCGGGCGGTACTTGAGCGGTACGAGGCGGATGGTTGGGATTTTTCGGTATCCAAGAACCGGCTGAACTGGATTTTCAATCACCTGCTGGGGGATCGGATACTGGGCCGCTGGCAGGCCCGGGGCCGTTGGCAGAGGCGCTGGCTGCGGGCCCGGATCGGCATTATTGCCGCCATCGAGCATGTCACCTGCGTGCTGGGCAACTGGATTCTCTACAATACCGCCATTGCCCGGGCGGGGGGGAAGGGCCCATGCTGGACCTGTTGCGCTGGCATGGGGCGGAAGAGGTGGAGCACCGCAGTGTGGCCCATGACCTGTATTACCATCTTGGGGGCGGCTATTTTGGCCGCACCTTTTGGTTTTTTCTGGTGATGCTGGGGGTGGTGTTGACCTGGAAGCGGGGCACACAGGTATTTATTCAGCAGGATCGGGACGGGCCGAAACGCTATGGTTTCGCTGCCTATCTGCGCACCAGTCGGGCGGGGTTGTTGCCGCGTATGGGGTACATTTTTCGCTGCAGCCTGGCTTATTTCCGCTGGAATTATCACCCGAAAAATCAGGGTAATACGGACGATGCGAATGCCGTGCTCAGTGAGCTGGAGCCACGGCTGACACCGCAGCGGGCCGTCGCCTGACGGGACATTGATTAAAAAACAGCCGCGGACAACGGATTCCATGGTACCATTCCGCTAAATTAAGCTGATTGATTTAGCGAGTTTTCATGATCTGGCACCATATTGAAAAAGGCCACGGCCGTCCCCTGATTCTGCTGCATGGCATTGGCATGAACAGCGATGCCTGGGTCCCGGTGCTGGATCGGCTGGCGGTACAGCGGCGGGTGATCGCCTTTGATATACCCGGTTTTGGCCGGACGCCCGGCATCGCCGATCAGGAGCCCAACGCCGGGGCCATGGTGGAAAGCC
This sequence comes from Pseudomonadales bacterium, assembly GCA_002701845.1. Lineage (GTDB taxonomy): Bacteria > Pseudomonadota > Gammaproteobacteria > Pseudomonadales > Ketobacteraceae > Ketobacter. The sequence continues at coordinate 40,290 of NZXG01000041.1, read as the reverse complement.
TGGGCCAAAGCCTCCACCAGATGGGTATCACCGAACCGGTGGATGTGGTGGGCAATTCTCTTGGTGGCTACATTGCTCTGGAGGCTGCCGCCCAGGGGCTGGCCCGCGCGGTGGTGGGTATTTCGCCGGCGGGGCTGTGGCGGGATAAAGGGCCGGCGCACATAGAGCCCATGTTCAATGTCATGCGCGGCTTTTATCGCGCCTTGCCGGGTCTGGCGGATCGCGCCCTGGCCACCGGCATCGGGCGCACCCTGTTGTTATCCGGCGCGGTGGCGGCCAGAGGCTGGAAAATGCCGGCTCGCGACGCGGTACAAGCGGCTCGCGCCTTCTCTCAATCCCATCATTTTGAATCAGTGTTTGAGGCGTTCCGGCCTCCGTTTCAGAGTGGAGACCGTATCAGTGTCCCCTGCACCGTGGCCTTTGGCGACCTGGATATGGTGTTCCCGGTGGGGACACGGGACCGCAATCGGGTACCGTCCCACACCCACTGGGTACGCTTGCCGGGCTGCGGCCACGTGCCCATGTGGGACGCTCCGGATCTGGTCGCCCACGTAATCCTGCAGGGCACTCACTGAGGTCGTAATTCCGCGAAAAGTTGCGCCGCCGCTGTCTCTCTGGGCAGGTTTCCCTGTGCCTGTGAATCAAGGAGTCGACGCTGCCATGCCTGCCAATCACAGCCGTTTTGCCCTGCAACTTGCCGACCTGGACACCGACCTGCGGGTGGTGGGTTTCCGTTACCAGGACCGCATCGACGGCCTGTTCCATTGTCAGCTGGAGGTGGCGGTTGCCGGAGCACCACCGGATCTGGCCGGCTGGCTGAACCGGGCCGCGGTATTGACCCTGCACCACCGGCAGCACCCGAGCTACCTGCACGGACAGGTGGTACAACTGACGCAGGGGGCCGTGGGGCGCCGCTTTACCACCTGCTTTCTCACTCTGCGACCACGGCTCTGGCTCCTGGGTTTGCGGCGGGGCCTGCGGATCTTTCAGCAGCAGTCGGTGCCGCAGATCGTGGACCGGGTGCTGACGGCAGCGGGTGTTCCGGCAAAGGAAGTAAGTTGGCAACTCAGCGGATCCTACCCGGCGCGGGAATATAGCGTGCAATATCGGGAATCAGATCTGGATTTTGTGTCCCGGTTGTTGTGGGACGCGGGGTTGTTTTTTCATATCCGCCAACGGCGCCAGGGCCCGTTATTGGTGATTGGCGATCACGATCAGGTGTTCCAGTCGTTGCCCGGAGCGGGGTCACTCCCGTTCCGGCCGGATTCCGGCCAGGCGGGCCAGGATGATTCCGTATCGGAATTCCGCCATTGGCGGCAACAGCAAACCGAAGGCGCGGTGTCCCGTGACTATTATCCTCCGCATCCCCGATGGATTGTGGAGGCCGCTGCCGGCGCCCATGAGGCTCTGGTGGAATACGAATACCCCGGTGGGTTCCAGCGGCAGTCGGCAGGTCTGGCCCAAATGAGGCGCCGGCGACAGGCTTTACGGGGTCAGCGGCAACAGTTCCGGGCCAGTACCGATTGCCAATTGCTGGCACCCGGCCGCCGCTTCCGGCTCCGGGATCACCCCAGTGACACATTGAACCGGGAGTACCTTGTCACCGGCATCGAAGTTGAGGCCGCCCAGCCCCAGGTGCTGGAGGAGGGGGCGGGTGCCGGTGGCAGCCGCTTTTCCGCCAGCTTGTGGGGGCTGCCGGCGGCGGAGGCTTACCAGCCAGTGCCAGCGCGGACGAAGCCGCGAGTCAGTGGGGTACAGACCGCTGTGGTGACCGGGCCGCCGGGGGAAGAGATTTATACCGACGCCACAGGCCGGGTCAAGGTCCAGTTTCACTGGGATCGCGAGGGCCGGGGCGATGGCTACAGCAGCTGCTGGCTGCGGGTGGCCCAGGCCTGGGCCGGCAATGGCTGGGGTAGCTGGCGTGTGCCCCGGGTGGGGCAGGAGGTGCTGGTGCAGTTTATGGATGGCGATCCGGATCGTCCGCTGGTCACCGGAGCACTGTACAATGGTCGCAACCGGCCGTCCCAGGCGCTGCCGGAGCTGCAGGCCCGCAGTGGCCTGAAGTCGAGATCCAGCCCCGGAGGCGAAGGCTGTAACGAATTACGGCTGGATGATCGCCGGGGGCGGGAGCAGATCCTGGTGCGAGCGCAACGGGATCTGGATCTGGCGGTGGGGCGGGACGGCCGGCACAGCGCCGGGCGGGAACTGCATCGGCAGATCGAGGCCGGTGGTTTTCAGCAGGTGGGTCAGGACCTGCACCGGCATATTGCCGGCAACCTGACGCTGGATACGGGTGCTGACTGGTCCCAGCAGGTGGGCGGACGCATGCAGCAGGCGGTGGCGGGGCAGCAGTTGATGCAAGCCGGCGAGCTGCACAGTGTAAAAGCCGGCAACCAGGTGGTACTGGAGGCGGGTGTCAGTCTCACCCTGAATGCCGGCGGCAGCAGGCTGCACCTGGATCCGGGGGGAGTGGCTCTCACCGGATCCAGGATTCGCATCAATAGTGGCGGTGGCGGTCGTGGTGCCGCCGCTGCCAACCCCCGTACCCCCAAGGCCCCGGCGCCAGTGCCGGCGGCACCGGCGGGTGCTGGCCTGCTGCCCCACTCCCCTGGCCGTCCTCCCCGGCGGGAAACTGTGCGCTTTGACCGGCCGCCCCCCGCCACCGGTGACCCTGACACCACCTGAGACCGCCCGGCTCTGCCCGGCCAAGCCCGCCGCACAAGGTGCACCCTGCGGTCCTGTGCACTCCACTGTAAGGTCTGCCGCCGGGTTGCAAAGCTTACAAGCCCGGCTCTGGAAAACGGTGGCGGGCCAGCACCGGACGCCCGGGGGGCTGCCGTGTTACCGGGTTTATTGATTTGCGGACATGGGACCGGATTTTGCCTGTGCAATACTGACTTGAAGTGTTGATTGTCAGACTGTCAGGGAGTGGGGTCGATGGGCAAATTCATTGTCGGCTGGGCGCTGAATCTGGTTGCCATGGTGGCCATGGCCCAGCCGTTCCAGGAGACGGAGGATGCTGGCGAAACCCTGGCCAGTGCTGCCGTTTTGCCGGCGGGCGTGACGCTGATTCAGGGCGTTGCCGGCTATGGAGAAATCGATCTTTATCGACTCAGGTTGGAAGCCGATGGTCCCTTCAACGCTTATACGGTGGCACCAGGGGGCGACACCCAATTGTTCCTGTTTGACGCTGACGGTTATGGGATTATCGCGGACGAAGACAGCGGTGACGGTTACAATGCCTCCCTGCAACTGGATTACCTGCCGGCCGGTGAATACTATCTGGGTATCAGCGGCTACAACTACGATCCGCTTTCCACTGAGGGTCCGATTTTTTCCGATGGCTGTTGCGGCGCGCTGTCGCTGGTGGGACCGGGCGGACAGCGACCCTTGGTGAACTGGTCGGGTTGGACCTATCCCAGTGAAACACCTGCGGGCCGCTACTCTATTTTTCTGTGGTGGCCGGAAGCCGATTCTGAAACTTCCGCGTTGACTTCACGCAATCCCTGAACCGGATATTACCGGTGAAACCCCAGCTTCCAGCTCAGACCCGCCAGGGCGAGCACTATGCTCAGTGCCAACGGGCAGGCCATGGGCAGACCCATGGACCACAGCGTCGCCGCGGACCAGAGGCACCAGGCCAGCGGCAACAGGCACGCCACCCAGGCCCGGATCGGCGGCAGACCGCCCAGGGCCACGGCCAGGGACAAGACCGCCGTGGGATCCGGGTGCAGCCCCGCCAGTTCCAGCTGCCACCACCGCTGGCGGAACGCCAGATTAATAAGGGGCCAGGCCAGCGCCAGCAACAGTCCCGGCAGCATTGTCCGTCGCCGCCAAAGCAGCACCAGTACCGTACCCTGGCCCAGGATCAGCAGGGGAATCCATGGCCAGAAGGTTTCATTGACCCGTTCGATCAGGCGCAGATACACCGTATCCGAGTAAGGAATGAAATCCGCTATCCGGTAGTTGAGAGCCATCAGTGGAACACCGCGGTCACTTACCCCTGCCGCCTGAGCCTGTCACAGCGTTTCCAGGTGACGGATCATTCGCTGCCGGGTGGCGTTGTCCGGCAGTGGTCCCCGGCCGGCGGCCATGTTTTCCCGCATATGGACCACCTGCGTGGTGGCGGGAATGGCACAGGTCACCGCCGGGTGCGACACCAGAAACTTCAGCAGATAATCCGCCCAGGTGCGGCACTGAAAGGCCTGTTGCGCCCACTCTGGCACCCTGGCCCGGCGCTGCAGGGACTTGATCAGGTGACCCCCGGCGTAGGGGCGGTTGGCAATCACCGCAATGCCCCGTTCCCGGGCCAGGGGCAACAAGCGCTGTTCCACCTCCCGGTTACGAATGTTGTAAGTGAGCTGGACGAAATCCACCGGCTCCCGGCTGAGGATCTGCTCCAGTTCCCGGTGACGGCGGCCATGGGAAGTGGTCACCCCCAGATAGCGAATACGTCCGGCCTGCTTTAGCTCTTTCAAAGCCGGTAAATGGGCTTCCCAGTTCAGCAGGTTGTGCACCTGCATCAGCTCGAATTGTTCAATGCCCCAGGCCCGGGCCTGTTCCTGCAGCTGACGGCGGGTGGCATCGCCATCCCGGGTCCATATCTTTTCCGCCGCGAACAGGGAGTCCGGTTGCTGCAGTTGCTCCAGGGCGAACCCCAGGGTCTGGGCGGAGGAGCCGTACATGGGGGAGCAGTCCACCAGGCCGCCACCGGCTGCAAAAAAGGCCCGCAGCACCGCGGTGCGCTGTTGCAGCAGCTTTCGATCCCCGCCCACATTGAAGGTCTGCCAGGTGCCCATGCCGATCACCGGCAGCAACTCCCCGGAACCCGGAATGGGTTTGCGCCGTAGGTCCGGGACTGCTGCCAAAGCGACCCCCGGGGTGGCCAGCAGGCCCAACGCGCCCAGGCCCAGGGTGGTGAGGAAGCGACGACGGTGCATGGGGAGTAGCCTGGCGAACGGCATGGGAGGCCTCGGAGTCGGTATGTAGTGAGAACTGTTCCCGGACAGGCTAACCCGGATGTCGCAACCGGCTCAACCAAACCAATTGACAAGAACTAATACGCTGACCAGAAACAGGGCCACCACCAGCAGCGGGGAGGGCAGGGGCGAACCGGTCATGGCCGGGGTGGCAGGCTCCCGCTGGGATTGCTCATAGCTTTCAACCACTTCCCGGGCCCGCGCCACATCCTGCGCTGCCACCCGCACCACCGTCAGGTCCGTGGCCCCCAATTCGCCGAGCCCCCCTTGCAGATAATGCCCCCCCACATGGCATTCCAGGCCCCGGGCCCGCAGGTAACCTGCCAGGATATGGGCATCGGCAAAGTCTTTGGCGCGATAAATGATTTCCATAAGCCGTCCATTATGCTGTCTATGGCCTTTCCCGCCCATCCCACTGCGCCAGTCGGCGCGCTCTGTGGGGCCGGCTTTCGGCACGGTCATCCCGCTTGACAGCCGCCGGTAGGACTGGGTAAATGGTTGGGGCCCCGCAGGAGGATGACCGATGGCCCGGGAAGTAAACGCATTATTATTGGATCTGAGCGGCGTTGTCTATGAAGGGGATCAGGTTATCGGGGGCGCCCGTGAGGTGATTGCCGAGGCCCGGGCCCGGGGCCTGGTATTGCGCTTTGTCACCAATACCGCCACCCGATCCGGCGCCGCCATCGAATCCGGGTTACACCGGATGGGCATCGAACTTAAGCCCGGCGAGCTGATCACGGCGCCCATGGCCGCCCACGCCTACATTAAACAGCAGGGCCTTCGACCCTACTGTCTGTTACATCCGAACCTGCAGCCAGAATTCGCGGATCTGCCCCGGCAGAATCCCGATTGCGTGGTGCTGGGGGATGCCCGGGATGATCTCAACTACGCCAACCTCAACCGGGCCTTTCGGCTGTGCCAGAAAGGTGCACCCCTGATCGGCATTGGCATGAACCGCTATTTCAAAGACAGTGACGGACTCAAACTGGATGCGGGCCCCTTTATTCGCGCCCTGGCCTGGGCAGCGGAGGTGGAACCAGTGATCATGGGCAAACCCAGCGCGGACTTCTTTCATCAGGTGGTGGCTTCCACCGGGGTCCCGGCGCAAGCCTGCCTGATGGTGGGGGACGATGTGGCCGCGGACGTGGCCGGAGCCGTGGCAGCGGGGTTGCAGGGCTGCCTGGTGCAAACCGGGAAATACCAGCCGGGGGATGAGGGTCGCTTACCCGCAACCGCGCGGATGGTGGCGTCCATCGCCGATGTGCCGGCGCTGATTTGAATTCAGGCCAGGCGGGGCCTGGTCTGCTCCCGTTTCCGCTCAGCATCCTGGTCAGAGGAGACCGGTCCGTCAGAAGGGGCCGGCCCGACGGCGCCATCAGTGCCGGCCAGGGCGGGCAGTAGCACCGGCCCATGGCCATGCAGCACCGCGCTGCCCATGGTAAGCGCGGTGATCATGCGCTCCGCCTGCTGACAGATCGCCTGCCGCTGGTCCGGCTGCTCAATATAGTCCATGGACAACTGGAACATCTCCCGGCTGATGGTTTCCGCGATGGCATACAGCTCCTCCGGATTCAGGTCCGGCACCAACTGTAGCTGGCGCACGTCCTCCGCCATGTCCCGGGCGAAGTCCGCCATCACCTGGCGCAGGGCGCTGCGTAATACCGGCGAGGCCCCATGCAGCTCCCGGATACCGAGAATAAAGGCGTTGGGGTTGCCCGCCACATAATCAAAAAACAACCTCACCGTGGCCCGGTTCGCCGCCATGGCCCGGGCCAGGTTCAGGCCCGCGTCCTGGTCCCAGGCGGGCAGGGGTGCGCCCGGTGGGGTCACCGATTCCGCCGCCCGCCGCCGCAGGGCCCGCAGGGGCTGGCGGATCTCCCGGCTCATTTCTTCAATGATGGCCAGGCCCAGATCATCGAAATCCCGGAAATGGCGATAAAACGTATTCGGGTTCAGGCCTGCCTCCCGGGCCAGCTCCCGCAGACTCAGGGCGTTCAGGCTGCGGGTATTGGCGTGGAGCTTCAGGGCTGCCTCCATCAACAGCCGCTTGCCCTGGGCCAGCACCGACTTGGATAAACTCATGGGGATACGCTCATGGGGATACGCTCATGGGGAAAGACTCACGGGAAAAAACTCAACTCATTACATATACAGACGCAACAGACGCAAAGGCAGGTCCGATGCCATCGCTGGTGCACAAATTCAGCGGAATTGTACCGGGTCTTGACCTAAAAGTATACAAGCGTATACTGGATGCTGTTGGGTAGACAGGTGTCTACCTCTGAGCATTAAACCGGGATCGGCTGGCCCCGCCGGGGGCCGGCGGCACAACGAAGAGTGTGATAACAATGAGTAATCAGAAGGTGGAACACCACAAGGTGGCCATTGTCGGCACCGGCTTTTCGGGGCTGGGAATGGCCATTCGCCTGCGCCAGCAGGGTGAACAGGACTTTATTCTGTTCGAGAAGGAAGGTGGCGTGGGCGGTACCTGGCGGGTCAATCATTATCCGGGCTGCGCCTGTGATGTCCCGTCCCATTTGTATTCGTTTTCCTTTGCCCCCAAGCCCAACTGGAGCCGCATGTTTGCGCCCCAGCCGGAGATCAAAGAGTACCTGGAATATTGCGCCAGTCACTATGGCATCATGCCCCATGTGCGCCTGAACACTGCCCTCACCGGGGCCCGCTGGAACGAACAGCAGGCCCATTGGGAAATCACCGATCAGTACGGCAATCACTATACCGCCACCTATCTGGTGTCCGGCGCCGGTGGTTTGTCGGTGCCGGTCTATCCCAACATCCCCGGTCTGGATCAGTTTAAGGGCCGCGCCTTCCATTCCCAGAACTGGGATCACGACTATGATCTGCGGGGCAAACGGGTGGCGGTGATTGGCACCGGCGCCTCGGCCATTCAGTTCGTGCCGGAAGTGCAGAAGCAGGCGGCGCAGCTGGATCTTTACCAGCGCACTCCGCCCTGGATTATTCCCAAGCCCGATCGCGCCATGTCGTTGCTGGAAAAGCTGTTGTTCAAGCGTCTGCCCGCTGCGCAGAAGGCCTTGCGGGAACGTATCTACTGGACCCTGGAGACCCGGGTGCTGGGAATGTTGGTGGACCCGCGACTGATGGCCATCGCCAAGCGCTGGGCCCTGAATCATATCCGCCGGCAGATTCGCGATCCGCAACTGCGCAAAAAAGTCACTCCGGATTACACCATCGGCTGCAAGCGTATTCTGTTGTCCGATAATTATTATCCGGCTCTGGACCAGCCCAATGTGGACGTCATCACCACCGGTGTCCGGGAGGTGACGGCGGACGGTGTCATCGACGTCAATGGCACCAAACGGGAGGTGGACGCCATCATTTATGGCACCGGCTTTAAAGCCACCGACCCTATCCCCCGGGGCCTGTTCTTTGGCCGGGGCGGGGTGGACATCGTGGACACCTGGCCGGAAGGCCCCGAGGCCTACAAGGGCACCACAGTGTCCGGGTTCCCCAACTTTTTCATGTTGATGGGGCCCAATACTGGGCTGGGGCATAACTCCATGGTCTACATGATTGAATCCCAGGTGAACTACGCGTTGAAGGCCATGGAATTTATGGAGCAGAAAGGCATTCGTATGATCGACGTGGCGCCCTCCGCCCAGGCGGAATACAACCAGCGTCTGCAGAGCAAACTGCAGGGCTCGGTATGGAACAACGGTGGCTGCCAGAGCTGGTACCTTCACCCGGTAAGCGGTCGCAACGTGACCTTATGGCCCGGCTTCACCTGGCAGTTCCGCCAGCAGACCCGCCGCTTCGATCCCAGCGCCTATCTGTTCAATGGGGCCGTGGAGGCATCCGCCGCCGGATCCGTGGGGGAGGCCGCCGCATGAAAACCTTCCAACACAAAGTGGCCGCCATCACCGGCGCGGCCTCGGGTATCGGTCAGGCCCTGGCCCTGGAACTGGCGCAACAGCAGTGTGATCTGGCCTTAAGTGACGTGGACGAGGCCGGGCTGGCGGCCACCGCCCAGCAGGCCCGGGCCCTGGGTGTTGAGGTCACCAGCAGCAAAGTGAATGTGGCCGAACGGGAGGCGGTGCATGCCTGGGCGGCCCAGGTGGTGCAGGATCACGGCAAGGTCAACCTGATCTTCAATAACGCCGGCGTGGCCCTGGGTGGCACCGTGGAGGATACGGATTACGAGGATTACGAGTGGATTCTGGGGATTAACCTGTGGGGCGTGGTGTATGGTACCAAGGCGTTTTTGCCCCTGATCAAGGCCAGCGGTGAAGAGGGTCACGTGATCAATGTCTCCAGTGTGTTCGGCCTGTTCTCCCAGCCCACTCAAAGCGGGTATAATATGTCGAAGTTCGCGGTGCGGGGCTTTACCGAATCCCTGCGTCAGGAACTGGATCTGGCCGGTGGCAAGGTTTCCTGTACTTGTGTGCACCCCGGTGGTATAAAAACCAATATTGCCCGTAATGCCCGCATGAACCGCAGCGTGGAAAATCTCACCGGCAGCGCCAGTGCCGAGAAAATGCGGAGCCAGTTTGAGGCCCTGTTTATGACTACCGCGCAGCAGGCCGCCAGGGTGATTCTGGCGGGGGTCAAAGCCGACAAGCGGCGGGTGCTGATTGGGCCCGATGCCCGGGTGCTGGATCTGTTGCAGCGTTCGCTGCCGGTAAGCTACCAGCGGCTGGTGGCGGGCACTTTCAAGCTGGCGGGGCGCTGAACACCGGCGCGTGAAACCGGGCCCCGGCCCGGATTGCCAGACCACAATAACAACAATTACCCAAACAACAATTACCCAGTGCGAGGAGAAGCCCCATGCACGGATTGATGATGAATACTCAGCTGTCCATTGCCTCCATCCTGCAGCATGCCGAAAAAGTTCACCGCAAATCCGAAATCGTCAGTCGCAAGCCGGAAGGCGGCCTGTTTCGCTATACCTATGCTGATGCCGCCCGTCGGGCGCGCCAGGCGGCCAACCTATTGACCCGGCTGGGGGTCAAACAGCAGGACCGGGTGGCAACACTGGCCTGGAACACTCATCGCCATTATGAGTTGTATTATGCGGTGTCCGGCAGTGGCGCCATACTCCATACCGTGAATCCGCGCCTGTTCCCCGAACAGATCGTCTACATTCTCAATCACGCCGAAGATGAAGTGCTGTTTCTGGATCTGCAGTTTGTGCCGTTGATTGAAGCCATCCGTGACCAGCTGCCCAAGCTGAAACACGTGGTGTTGATGGTGGATGCCGAGCGGATGCCGGAATCGAAACTGGACCTGTTGTGTTATGAAACCCTGTTGCAAGAGGCCAGTGCCCACTATGACTGGCCGGCACTGGATGAAAACCTGGCGGCCACCCTGTGCTACACCTCCGGCACTACCGGTAATCCCAAAGGAGTTTTGTACAGCCAACGTTCCACAGTATTGCACGCCCTGGCCTCCCTCAGTGGCGAGGCCCTGAGCATGGGTAACCGTTCGGTGGTGCTGCCGGTGGTGCCCATGTTTCACGTCAATGCCTGGGGGGTGCCCTACGCCGCCACCGCCGCCGGTGCCAAGCTGGTGTTGCCGGGGGCCGGCATGGACGGCGCCTCGCTCTATGAACTGATTGACAGTGAGCAGGTGACGCAAATGCTGGGGGTGCCCACGGTGTGGCTGGGGCTGCTGCAATATTGCGAAAAAGAACGATGCACCATGACCTCGGTGGAACAGGTGGTGATCGGCGGTTCCGCCGCTCCCATGTCCATGATCAAAGGCTTTCAGGAAAAACACAATGCGTTTGTGGTGCACGCCTGGGGCATGACGGAGCTGTCACCCATGGGCACCGTAAACAGCATGAACGCCTACATGGCCAGCCTCGATCAGGCGCAGCGCTACCAACTGCAGGTCAAACAGGGGCGGCCCATTTACGGTATCGAGCTGCGGATTGTGGATGACGCGGGGAATTCGCTGCCTCAGGATGGCAAAGCCTTTGGCCGGCTGCAGGCCCGGGGACCCTGGGTGGCCAGCAGTTACTATAAGCTGGAGGACCAGTCCGACTGGCAGGATGGCTGGTTCGATACCGGCGACGTGGCCACCATTGATGAACAGGGCTATATGAACATCGTGGACCGGGCCAAGGACGTCATCAAATCCGGCGGTGAGTGGATCAGTTCCATCGACGTGGAAAACATTGCCATTGGCCATGACGCGGTGGCGGAATGCGCGGTGGTGGGGGTGCCCCATCCGAAATGGGATGAGCGGCCTTTGCTGCTGGTGGTGCTGGAGCCGGGGGCCAGTCTGACCCGGGAGGAGATGCTGGAATACCTGGCGGATAAAGTGGTGAAGTGGTGGTTGCCCGACGAGGTGTTGTTTGTGGATGAGCTGCCTCATACCCCCACCGGCAAGCTTCTGAAACGGCAGTTGCGGGACCAGTATCAGGGCCAGTACAGCGGTGAGGCCTGAACCGCCTGCTAAACTTAAATTCAGATCCCGCAGTGAGGTGGCATAAGTATGTTAGGTATAAGCCGGGTCCGTACCCCCGCCAATCTTAAGATTCTGGTGCGTAAAGTCCGCTTCGATTATCTGGGTGCCATGGGCCGGCAACGTTACTGGCATGACAATGATCCGGTGAAAACCCATTTCTTCAATGCGCTGCAGGCCCTGTTTCCGGAAGGCGAACGGTTTTTTATGGACGCGGCGCGGGATGTGCGCGATGAAGTGGGACGGGACAACCTGGCACCGGAGCTGCGGGAGCAGATCCAGCAGTTTATCCGTCAGGAGGCCATGCACGGTCGTGAACACGACAGCTGGACTCAGGCGTTGGTTGCGTTAGGGTATCCGGCGATGCAGGCGTTTGATGCCGGCCTCAAGCGTGATAACAAGTGGGCCCGGCGCAACATTGCCGCCACCACGCGGCTGGCCATGACCGCCGCTTCGGAGCACTTCACTGCGTCCATGGCCCACCTGTTTATCTACCATCGCCCGGATCTGGTGGAGCAGGCGGCGGAGCCGTTCCGGCAACTGTTGGTGTACCATGCCCTGGAAGAGGTGGAGCACAAAGCGGTATGCTTTGATCTGTACCAGCAGGCCGATGGCAGCTACTGGAAGCGCACCGCCACCATGGCTTTTGTTACCGTGGATCTGTTGTTGCGGCTGCACAACCGAATGCGCTATCTGTTACAGCAGGATGGTCTGTGGAATGCGGAAAACCGTCGCGCCACCCGCCAGTTGTTGTGGGGTAAGCAGGGCGTTAGTGCGTCAAGGAAGCTTGATGCATCTGGCAGGGTGAAAGTCCCTGTAGGGTAAGGTCTAGCAAGCCACCCTTAGCGAGTGTTGCGCGTTGTGCGGAGACAACGGGAGAGGGAACGCTCTCCAGTCAGCGGCGAAGGCTGCTATCAACGGGTCGAACAATCAACGTGAAGCGTACACAGCGAATACGGTAGGCCATAAGGGCACCGTGGCCCTGAAGCACTGGTATCGCTCCGAAAGGCAGTTTCGTCTGGCGAGGTTTGTAACGCGATCGAAGCCCACGTGGATCAGCCGTTATAGCAAGGCTGTGAAGAGACGGCGGAGTTATCAAGTCATGGCATGCAGTAAGAGATGTATCATGAACTTGAGAGATCCTGATGGTTCCAGAAGGAGACTGGTAGGGTAGTTAAGTGATAAACGAGACGAACGAAGACCATCAGGAAGTCGGACAAATCCATAGTAGTGTCGGGCAGGAACATCGCTCACGTCATGAAGGGATTTGCAGTAGTAACACCGCTTCAACAGGACAACCCTGTCCGGACAAAGTCGGGCTGGATCAAACAGGGACAACCTCTCTAGAAGCGATAGCCATCAAGGCAAACACCCACCCGAAGCACCGCTTTCAAGATCTATATCGGATGCTGGACCTGGCCGCTCTGGCCAAGGCTTGGCGCCGGTTGAACAAGAAGGCGAGTGCGGGAGTCGATCGGGTCACGGCGCAGGCGTATGGAGAAAACCTGCTGTCGAACCTGATCGAGCTTGAACAGAAGTTGAAAACCAAACGCTATCGATGCAAAGCAGTACGTCGCAGCTTCATTCCAAAGTCCAATGGCAAGCAAAGGCCGCTGGGGATACCGGCACTGGAAGACAAGATCGTCCAGCAGGCAGTATGCGATATACTGAGTTCCATCTTCGAAGGGGATTTCAGTGACAGCAGCTTTGCCTACCGCGAGGGCCGAGGGGCCGGTGATGCGGCACAAAGTCTGTCAGCCAACCTTCAATGGGGTCCATTTGGCTATGTGGTAGAGGCGGATATTCAGGGTTTCTTTGATCATGTTGATCATGACTGGATGATGCGGATGCTGGAACAACGCATAGACGATAAGACGCTATTGGGACTGATAAAACAGTGGCTGAAAGCGCCGGTGATCGAAGTCGATGGCAGTAGTCACAGACCAGAAAAGGGCACACCACAAGGTGGAGTAATTTCCCCTATTCTGGCCAACATCTATCTGCATTATGTACTGGATCACTGGTTTGAGCGCAAAATCAGGCCGAAGCTGAAAGCGCGATCGTTGCTGATACGTTATGCCGACGACTATATACTGGCCTTCCAGAACCATCGGGATGCCAGAGCACTGTACGGTTCCCTGCCAGCAAGACTGAAGAAATTCGGCTTGTCGGTGGCACCGGAGAAGACGGCGCTGACGCGTTTCAGTCGGTTTCGCCCCAGTATGAGACGCCGGATCAAGTTCCTGGGGTTTGAGTACTACTGGTGGAAAGACCAGGAGGGGCGTGCACGACTGATGCGTCGCACCGCCAGATCAAAGCTCAAAGAGCTGAGACAAGTGCTAAAATTGTGGTTAAGGCAGAATCGCAATAGACCGTTACCCGTGCTTGCAGCCGAGCTGCGAGTTAAGATGCTGGGCCATTACCGTTACTTTGCAGTGAAAGGGAATGGTCAATCAGTGGGGCGCTATTACACGATGGTAATCGAGTTGCTGTTCAAGTGGTTGAATCGGCGCAGTCAGCGTCGTAGCTATAACTGGACGGGCTTCCTTCAGCTGCTACAGCTTATGAGGCTACCTAAGCCCGCGACGGCTACGGCAGCTAAGAAACGTGTGTTCTGGTTATTTGAGAAGGGTGTTGCCGTTGCACGGTAGCAAAGTTATTACTGAGGAGCCCGGTGCGGTAGTTCCGCACGCCGGGATCTGTGTGGGGACGTCTGGGTAACTGGGCGTTCTACCACGACTAGGTGGTGGGGCCCTTGCAGCCCATTTTGTACAGGCAGTATCCCTTGCGGGCGGCCTCGTCGTCCCAGCTCTCCACGAACTGGCCGGCATCAAAATGGGGGCGACGGTAGCATTTATCGTGAATGCGCTGGCTGTAGAACATTTTCGGCCGGCCCTGACGGTCCAGTTCCGGCATCCGGTCGAAGGTGAGGATGTAGGTCACCACCGCCGTCATCACCTCGGCGATTGGCGGGCAGCCGGGCACTTTGATAATGGGTTTGTGGCGAATCACTTTGTGCACCGGCGTGGCCTGGGTGGGGTTGGGGGCGGCGGCCTGGACACAGCCGTAAGAGGCACAGGAACCCCAGGAAATAATCGCCTTGCAGTGGTCAGCGGCATGCTGCAGCTGTTCCAGAAAGGGTTTGCCGGCAATGATGCACGACATGCCGTCCTGGTTCAGCGGCGGATTGCCTTCCACCGCCAGGATGTAATTGCCGTCGTACTTTTCGATGGTTTCCGCCACGATGGCCTCCGCCTGGGTGCCGGCGGCGGCCATGATGGTGTCGTCATAATCCAGGGACACCATGGACAGAATCACATCCTTGGCCAGGGGGTGGGCGGAACGGATAAAGGATTCCGAACAGCAGGTGCATTCCAGACCGTGCAGCCAGAGGATGGGAATGCGGGGTTTGGTTTCCATGGCGTGGGCGATTTGGGGTACGAAGGCCGGCCCCAGGCCCAGGGCGGTGGCGGTGAGGCTGCAGTATTTCATAAAGCTGCGACGCGTAATCCCCTGGCGGCGCATTACCTCGTAAAAGGTCTCGGTCATGTGCATTCCCCTGTGCGGTGTTGTTATTGCGCCGGTGGCGCTGGGTACCTCACCTGGGCAATTAATGTGCCATGGNTAAAAACCCAGCATTGACGGGAAGGTGGGTGCGGAGGGCCGCCAAAAAAACGGATATATTTATTACACTTTAGTCTAATAAGTGAAAACAATGTTGCCGTTAGGGCTTGCGCCAGTGGCTGAGTGTTAACAGAATGATGAACAACCGGCCAAAGCACCTGCCTGCGGCTTTCAGCAATAACCAATGTCATAACAATAAGCGCCGCGGGGTTAACGGCATGAGCAGCAGAGTTCTGGTTCTGGGGATTGGCAATGTGCTCTGGGCTGATGAAGGTTTTGGCGTGCGGGCGGTGGAAGCGTTCCACGAGCGCTTTGAGGGGCCGGATTCAATGCGGGTGATGGATGGCGGCACCCAGGGCATCTACCTGGTACCCCACATTCAGGACGCCGACCTGCTGGTGATCTTCGATGCCATCGACTACGGCCTGCCCCCGGGAACCCTGAAGCTATTGCAGGATGACGACGTGCCGCAGTTTATGGGCGCCAAGAAAATGAGCCTGCACCAGACCGGCTTTCAGGAAGTGCTGGCCATGGCGGAACTGCTGGGTGGCGGCCCCCGGGCAATGTTGCTGGTGGGGGGGCAGCCGCAAGTGCTGGAGGATTATGGCGGCAGCCTGAGCCCCAGTGTGCGGGCTCAGCTGGAGCCGGCCCTGGCCTGCGCGGTGGACTACCTGCAGAGCCAAGGCGTAATGCTAAAGCCCCGCTCCGGCGTCATCCCGGTCGCGGAGGCCCTGGCGCCCGCCAGCGTCGCCCTCCAGCCCTACGAGGCCCTGCGCCCCCCTGAGTCCGAAGCCTGCCGGCAGGGGGATGCCCGGGTGCTGCAATCCTCCCGGGTGGTGTTCGATCCCAAGCCGGTGACCCCGGAGCAGGCCAGTCTCAGTGTCAATATCCACCGCCGGAGGCCGGACTGATGTGTCTGGGCATTCCCATGCAGGTGGTTTCCCGCCACGGCCTGATCGCTGAATGTGATGCCGGTGACCCCACCCTGGCGCCGCCGCAAACTGTGGATCTGGCGCTGGTGGGGGAGTGTGAACCCGGCACCTGGGTGCTGGTGTTTCTGGGGGCGGCCCGGGAGCGGCTGACGCCGGAAACTGCCCGCCAATCCCTGGCTGCCCTGCGGGCGTTGCAGGGCATTATGAGCGGCGATAGCAACGCCAGCGGAGCGCTTGACCATTGGTTTGCGGATCTGATGGACCGCGAGCCGCCATTACCCGACCACCTGAAACCGGCCGTGGGCCAGGCCAGCGCCGCCGCTATCGGCGGCCTCGACAAACGATCCGCCGCGGGAGACGAAAACTGATGTCGCCACTGATTGAACGTCTGATTGAAGAGCACCACTGGCCCCGGGCCAGCGAGGAGAATATTGAGCAATTGCTGGGACAGCATGAAGTGCTGGTGCTTTTTTTCAGCAGTGACCCGGCCCGTTATCCGGAAAGTAACGATGTGGCGGTGATCCTGGCGGAACTGGCGCGGACCTATGATGGCCGGTTTCAACCTGTTGTGGTGACGCGAAGCAGTGAACAGGCCCTGAAAGCCCGCTACCCGTTTCAGCAGTGGCCAACTCTTGTATTTCTACGCCGGGGGGTGATGCTGGGGGCGATCAGCAAGGTGCGGGACTGGGCTGAATACCATGCCATTATCGATCAGCTGCTGGCACCGAAAAACCATCGCAACAGCAGATCCCCCAGGTCAATTTATAACGTCAGGAGCCAATATCTCAGGAGACAATGATGGACGATTCCCAACGCATTCCCATGGTCCACCGGGTGGGGCCGGGATCGCAACCCCTGGCGGAAGCGGATCAGCAACTGGACTATATGACCATGCCCGCCACCATGGCCACCTATCATCAGCCCGCCATCCCGGAACCGGAAGAGGCCGGTGATATCCAGCCGGCACTGGCTTTGTTGCAGCAGGTGCAACAGGCGCTGGCGGGATTTGCCACCGGTGGCAACGCCGCGTTTTCCCTTGCGGATTTGAATCACGACAGCCGGGAATTGATTAATCAGATTTTGGGTGTGGGCGAGGTGAGTATCAGCGTGGACGGTGAAGCGCCCATGCAGATTCAGGAGTCGGTCATGGCGGGCCTGTGGCGGGTGCAGCAGCTGGGTGCCGAAGGCCGGGTGGTCTGGGATGGCGTTGAAGTGGGCGCTGTTCCCGAGTGTGTCTATCAACTGGCCTTTGCCGGGGCTCGCCGGCAACTGGACACCCAAACCCCGCAGCTGGCCGTGGCGGTGATGAATGCACCCTCGCTTCTGGTGGAACTGGCGGAGCGCATGGCTTTGGGCCCGGCGGCGGACGGCGCGGCTTATGTGCTTAATCTGACGTTACTGCCGCTGAATGATGCGGATCTGTATTGCCTTGGCGAACACCTGGGGGTGGGGCCGGTGACCATTTTGTCGCGGGGTTATGGTAATTGCCGGATTGGCAGTACTGCTTGCAGGGATGTGTGGTGGATTAAGTATTTTAATTCCGAGGACGTATTGATCCTCAATACCATTGAAGTGGTAGCCGTACCGGAGGTGGCCCGGGCGGCACCGGAGGATATCGAGGACAGCGCTCATCGGCTGGCGGAAATTCTGGAGATTTATCAATGAATGAAACGCCGGGTGGGGGCTTCGAGGCCAGCGGCAGCCGGTTGCGTGATGATACGGTGATGGAGTGCAAAATCTGCTGGTATCGCTATCAGCCCGAGCAGGGCGATGATTATTGGCAGATTGAGCCGGGCACACCATTTTCCCAACTGCCGGACCACTGGCGTTGCCCTCAGTGCGATGCCGCCCGTCAACAGTTTCTGGTGGTGGTTTGACATGACTGCCGGGGTGGAACACGCCAGCCTCATCCAGGCGCTGGAACACCGCTTTCGCCAGGTACAAATGGGGATGGCGGATCTGCCCTTTCTCAATCCCTGTCTGCAGGTGCAGGCGGTGGGTTTCCAACCCTGGCAGTCCTGGTGGCTGGGGGTACTGATCACCCCATGGTTTATGAATTTCGTGCTGTTGCCCCGTGCTGGAGAATCCTCGCCGGAGCCAGTGGGTACGGAGCGGGCCTTTGACTTTCCCTGCGGCCGGTTTACGTTTATCTGTGGCCGGGAAACCGGGCTGGGGCAATATTGGAGTTGTTCACTGTTGTCACCGGTACAGGAAGTCAACAGTCAGCATGAGGCCGAGGCCATTGCCCGGGCGTCTTTGCAGCAACTACTGGCTGCCGGCGTGGACGCGGGAACCGGTTCGCAGCGGGCCCCGGCGCCTGACGATCGGGTGCCGCCCCGCCGCGCTTTGTTGCGTCGCATGCTGGGTCAGTCAACAACTGCGGATGAGGCCAGCAGCAAATGACCTTGGCAGGCACATTCGCTTTTCAGCACCGGTTCGATCCTGCCGGCGGCAGCCGGTTAACCATCAGCGGCGGCCAGCGGCCGGAGGTTGCCCGTCTGTTGGCGGGGCGCTCCCTGAGCGAAGCCAGCCGGCTTATACCCTTGCTGTTTAACTTGTGTCGGCGTGCGCAGGGGGTTGCCTGTGCCCGGGGCGCGGAGCAAAGCCAGGGCCTGACGGTGGATTCCGCCACGGCACACCGGCGCCAGTGGCTGTTGCAACTGGAGTGGCTGCAGGAGCATTTGTGGTTATTGTGGGTGCGGTTGCCGCAGTGGTTGCAGCTGTCCCCCCGGGCCGTGGCCATGAGCCGTGCCAGCCAGTTGTTACAACGCTGTATGCAGGCGCTGGAGCAGGGCGAAGCAGGAGAGCAGTCCCGTTTGTGGGACTGGGCCGGCACGGTGTACAGTGAGGACTTTGCTCATTCGATGGCCGGGGCGACTGCCCTGCAACCTTTGCTGGAGGCCGTGGCCGATCTGGACTGGCGTAGCGCTTATCGCCCGCTTCCGCTGCCGAAAACGGATACCGCCTGGTGGCGGGACTGCAATGAATTCCGGGCCGGTTTGCCACCGGCGCCGCAAGGTCCGGCCCACGGTAATGAAACCGGCGCCCTGGTGCGACAACAACACGGCGTTTCAGTGGCAGAGTCACTGCGGTCCGGCTGGTGCCTGATACCCCGTTTGCTGGCGGTGGTGGAGGAGGTGCGAACGTTGTTGTCAGCCCTGGCCCAGGGCCGCATAGCGGAACAACTGGTCGCCGCGGAGCCGGGCAATCCGTCGCCCTCGCGCCTGGTACTGGGGCAGGCGGAAACCGCCCGCGGTCGGTTGGTCCATGGCATGGTGCTCGGAGAGGAATCGCAACAGGTGCAACAATACCGGGTGATTGCCCCCACCGATTGGAATTTTCAGCCCCAGGGGGCCCTGCCGGCCATGGCCGCGGATCTGCCGGCAGCGGACTGCGGACTAACAAGGCAGCGGCTGGGTGCCCTGGTGGTGCTGATGAATCCCTGTGTGGGCTGGGAGTTGGTTTGCGATGCATGAAATGTCCCTGTGCGAATCGGTATTGCAGATTGTGGAAGAGGAGGCAACCCGGCAGCGTTTCTCGCGGGTGAAATGGTTGCAACTGGAAATAGGCGTCCTGGCGGGCGTGGAAGTGGAAGCCATGCGCTTCTGCTTCGATGTGGTGGCGCGGAACAGTCTGCTGCAGGAGGCGGAGCTGGACATTGTGCAGCCCGGGGGCGAGGCCTGGTGCATGCAATGCGCACAGACCGTTGCCATCGCGGCGCGTTATACCCCGTGTCCTCATTGTGGCAGTTACCAGTTACAGGTAACCGGGGGTGATCAGATGCGAATTAAAGAACTGGAGGTGGAGTGATGTGTACCGTATGCGGTTGCAGTGAAGGTGAAGTCAGGGTGGAGCCTGGTTCCGGGCATGATCACAAGCCGCAGCATGCTCATCACCATGAGCATCACCACCAGCATTCCCGGAGTCACAGCCATGAGCATTCCCATGATCACCATTACGGCCTGGGCCCCGCCCGCGCCCATGCGCCGGGCCTGGAGCAAAGCCGTATGGTGCAGATCGAACAGGATATCCTGGGTAAGAACGACCAGTATGCCCGGGCTAACCGGGCCCGGCTGACCGGCCAGGGCATCTTCGCCCTCAACCTGGTGTCCAGTCCCGGCTCCGGCAAAACCACATTGCTCACCAGTACCCTGACTGCACTGCGGGAGCAGATCCCCCTGGCGGTCATCGAGGGGGATCAGCAAACCTCCCAGGATGCCGACCGGATTCGGGCCACCGGCGTGAACGCCATTCAGGTGAACACTGGCAAAGGCTGTCATCTTGATGCCCATATGGTGGGCCATGCCCTGGACAGCCTGACACCCGAACGCGGCAGTATCCTGTTTATTGAAAACGTGGGCAACCTGGTGTGCCCCGCCGCCTTTGATCTGGGGGAGGCCCATAAAGTGGCCATACTCTCCATCACCGAAGGGGAGGACAAACCCATCAAATACCCGGACATGTTCGCCGCCGCCGATCTGTTGTTGCTGAACAAAATCGATCTGTTGCCGCATTTGAATTTTGATGTGGCGCGCTGCATAGAGTACGCCCGGCAGGTGAACCCGGCGCTGCAGGTGATTCAGGTTTCCGCCACCAGTGGCGAGGGCATGGAACAGTGGTATCAATGGCTCCGCCTCAACCGCCAGAACCGTCTGATTGGTCACGCCACTGATGTCAGCGCGGAGGCGCGGCGTGCCTGAGCTGATCGATGGTAACGCCGGGCTCCCAAGTGCGGCGGGATTGTTGCCAACCGTGCTGGTACTGGACGACGAGCCCCGCTCCGTGGAAACGCTCACGCGTATCTTACAGGACGAGTTTGACGTCCACGGCGCCACCACCATTGCCGAAGCGGAAGCGGTACTGCAACGGGAATGGGTGCAGATCATCCTGTGTGATCAACGCATGCCGGAAATGAGCGGTGTGGAATTTCTGATGCGGGTGCGGGAACAATGGCCGGACGTGATCCGCATGATCATTTCCGGTTACACCGATGCCATGGATATCATTGATGCGGTGAATCAGGCCGGCATTTACCACTTTATTACCAAACCCTGGCAGCCCGCGGACTTGCTGATGAAGCTGCACAATGCCGTCAAACTGTTCCGGCTGCAGCGGCTCAACGAACAACTGGCGGTGGAGCTGAAGCTGCGTCCGGAAACCCTGGCGGACGAACTGGAGCAAAAGCGCCAGGTGTTGCGGGCCCGGTTCGACTGGGATCTGGGAATCGTGCGTTCCCCCGACAGCCCCATGAACCACACCTGCGATATCATTCAGCATGTGGCGCCCTTTGACGTGAATGTGCTGCTTAGCGGCGAATCCGGTACCGGCAAGGAACTGTGTGCCCGCGCCCTGCATTACAACAGCCTGCGTCAGGATGGCCCCTTCGTGGCGGAAAACTGCGGCGCGTTACCGGATGAGTTGCTGGAGAGCGAGCTTTTTGGCCATAAGCGGGGAGCCTTCACCGGCGCCGTGGACGACCGGGTGGGGCTGTTCGAAATGGCCGATGGCGGCACTATTTTCCTGGACGAAGTAGGGGAAATCTCACCGGCGTTTCAGGTGAAATTATTGCGGGTGCTGCAGGAAGGGGAGATCCGCCCCCTGGGCACCAACAGCCGCCGTAAGATCAATGTGCGGGTAGTGGCGGCCACCAACCGGGATCTTGAACAGGATGTCAAGGATGGCCGCTTCCGCCAGGATCTGTATTACCGTCTCGCCACCTTCACCCTGGCGCTGCCGCCGTTGCGGGAACGGCCCATGGACATCGAGGCTCTGGCCTATTCCGTATTGGAAGATGCCTGCAATCAACTGGGGAAAAAAGTAAAAGGCTTCACTGCCGAGGCCATCGCCTGCCTGCAGGCCTATCACTGGCCCGGCAACGTGCGGGAGTTGCAGAACGAAATCAAGCGGATGCTGGTGCTGGCCCACGAGCCCTACCTGGGGGCGGACTTGATCAGCGCACGAATTCTGATGGCGGCGCCGGAGGAAGACCAGCCGGAGATTCAGCTGCTCACCGGCATCGAAGGTTCCCTTAAGGAGCGGGTGGAATCACTGGAGGCCCGGATATTGAAAGAAACCCTGATCCGTCACCGCTGGAGCAAAACCCGCGCGGCCCAGGAACTGGGCCTGTCACGGGTGGGCCTGCGTAACAAACTGGAACGTTACGAGCTGGAACAACACAACATGCAGTTACCGTCACTGTAAGGCTGGCAACCATGTCCCCTCCCAAATCACGTTCACAACCACTCACCACTCAGGTGGACTTACCGGACGCCTTGCCGGAAGAGGTGGGTGAGGGCGCCTGGATCGAAGTGATCCAGCGCATGGACGAACTGTATGCCGAGCTGGTGGAGCATCAGGTGGCGCTGGAACAGAAAAACGATGCCCTGGAAGCGGCCTATGACGAACTGCAACGCACCCATGAGACACTGAAACAAACCCAGCGTCAGCTGATCCAGGCGGAAAAAATGGCATCGCTGGGGCGGCTGGTGGCAGGGGTGGCCCATGAGCTGAATAATCCCATCAGTTTTCTGCAGGGCAATGCCTATGCACTGGAAGGTTACAATCGCCGGCTGCAGACTTTTTTCACGGCGTTGGAAGAGTTGGGGCTGCCGGCTATCGGTGAGCTGAAGGCCAGCCATCGGGTGGATACGGTGCTGCGGGATTTGGAACCGTTGGTGGAAGGCACTCGGGAAGGGGCTGGGCGGGTCACGGATATCGTCCAGAGCCTGTTGCGGTTCACCACGCCGCAGCCACAGGCGGCCGCGGAATTTGATCTGGCCGCATTGGTTCGCAGCGCAGTGCAGTGGGTGTGTCGTGGCAATCGGGTGCGGGTGCAGACCCATTTGCAGCTGCCGGAATCGCTTATGGTGTGCGGCTACGAAGGCCTGGTGCATCAGGTGCTGGTTAACCTGGTGCAGAACGCCGTGGACGCCGTGGAGGCGGTGGCCGAGCCTGCGCTCTGGCTGACATTGCAACAGGACCACCAGCAGGCGGAGATTCGCATCCACGACAACGGGCCGGGGGTGCAGCGGGAACATCTCGCCCGTATCTTTGATCCCTTTTTTACCACCAAACAGACCGGAAAAGGCACCGGGCTGTGGCTTTATATCAGTTATCTGCTGGCCACCGAACAATGTAACGGCGATCTCAGCGTAGAGAACCGACCCGGCAGCGGCGCTGAATTCCACTTCCGGCTGCCATTGCAGGCCGTTGTGCCGCAGGAGGTGAGCCCGTGACCCGCAAGACCCTGCCGTGGTTACAGTCCGGCGGTTGCGGCGGCTGCAGCCTGTCGCTGTTGAACGCCGAGACGCCACACCTGCTGGCGCGCTTGCAACAGGCGAATATCGAGCTGCTTTGGCATCCCAGTGTCAGTGAAGTTAACGGTCCCGAACTGATCCGTTTGTTGAACGCCATTGTCGATGGCGACACGGCTTTGGATATTTTGTGCCTGGAAGCCTCGGCCATGCTGGGCCCCAATGGCAGCGGCCGGTTTCATATGCTGAGCGGCACCGATGAGCCCATGTTCCAGTGGATACAAAAGCTGGCGTCCAGGGCCAAACAGGTGGTGGCCGTGGGCAGTTGCGCCGCCTTTGGCGGCATCACCGCCGCCGGTTCCAACCTGGTGGAAGCCATCGGCCTGCAATACGACCGGTCGCAGCGGGGTGGCTTGCTGGGGGAGCAGTGGCAGGGTGCGGACCGGTTGCCGGTGGTGAACATTGCCGGTTGCCCCACTCATCCCGACTGGGTAACGGAAACCCTGACGTTACTGGCAGCGGATGCGCTTGCCAGCGACGACCTGGACGAATACCAGCGTCCACGTTTCTATACCGATCACCTGGTGCATCACGGCTGTCCGCGCAATGAATATTACGAATACAAGGCCAGTGCGGAAACGGCTGGCGATCTGGGTTGTATGATGGAACATATGGGCTGTTTGGGAACCCAGGCCCGGGCGGACTGTAATATCCGGCCGTGGAATGGAGAGGGTTCCTGCCTTAAGGGCGGCTACGCCTGCGTCAACTGCACCGCCCCCGGATTTGAAGAGCCGCGCCACAGTTTTGTGGAAACCCCCAAGCTTGCCGGTATTCCGGTGGGGCTGCCCACGGACATGCCCAAAGCCTGGTTCGTAGCGCTGGCCTCACTGGCCAAAGCGGCCACTCCGGAGCGGCTGCGGCGCAATGCGGTGGCGGAGCGATTGATTTATCCACCGGGCAGGGGGGTCAAAAAGCGTGAGTGATGGCAACGGCCGCACTCTGCTGGGGCCGCTCAATCGTGTGGAAGGGGACCTGGAAATTCAAGTGGCGGTGGCCGCGGGCAGGGTCAGCGAAGCCTGGGTCAATTCGCCGCTGTTTCGTGGTTTCGAACTGATTCTCCAGGGCAAGGCCCCCATGGATGCGCTGGTTTATACCCCGCGTATCTGCGGTATCTGTTCAGTGGCCCAGTCCGTGGCCGCCGCCGGCGCCCTGGCGGAATATCTGCAAGTGACCCCCACCGATAACGGCCGCATCGCCACCAACCTGACCCTGGCCTGTGAAAACCTGGCGGATCATCTGACCCATTTCTATCTGTTTTTTATGCCCGATTTCGCCCGCCCCGGTTATCAGTCCGAGCCCTGGTTCGAAGCCATCCGGGAACGGTTTCGGGCCCAGACCGGGGCGGCGGTGAATCAGGTGCTGCCGGCCCGGGCGGCCTTTATGCGGCTAACCGGCATCCTGGCGGGTAAATGGCCCCACAGTCTCAGTCTGCAGCCGGGGGGCACCAGCCGCGCTCTGTCCACCAGCGACATCGTGCGCCTGCGGATGCAGATCGGCAGTTTCCGCCAGTTTCTGGAGCAGGTATTGTTCGACGGCCCGCTGGAACAGGTGGCGGCTTTAGCGAGCCGGGAACAATTACAGGCCTGGGCCGCGGCCCACCCCCACGGCGACTTCGCTCGGTTTTTGTCGGTGGCGGAAGCCCTCAAGTTGGAGACTCTGGGTCGTACCCGGCATCAGTTTCTCAGTTACGGTGCCTATGGGCAGTCCCGGGGTCATTGGTTTTGCCGGGGCGTAGTGGGCTGGCAGGGGAATCAACTGCAGCCGAGGACTCTGGACCTGGATGCTATCACCGAGGATATGTCCAGCGCCTGGCTGCGGGGGGAATCCGCCCATCCCAGCGTCGGCCACACCCAGCCGGATATCGAAATGCCCGGCTACAGTTGGTGCAAGGCGCCACGGCTGGCGCAACAGGTAACGGAAGTGGGCGCCCTGGCCCGACAGGTGGTTGCAGGGCATCCGCTGTTGCTGGATCTGGTGCGGGAACAGGGGGCCAATGTCATGAACCGGGTAGTGGCGCGGCTACTGGAGTTTGCCCTGGTGGTACCGGCCATGGAAGACTGGTGTCAGCAGCTGATTCCCACGGCAGCGTTCTGCGCTCCGCAAAGTCAGCGGCCCGCCCAAGGGCGTGGTGTGGGTCTGGTGGAGGCCGCCCGGGGCAGCCTCGGCCACTGGCTGTCAGTGAAAGACGGCCGCATACATAACTATCAGATCATCGCCCCCACCACCTGGAATTTTTCACCCCGGGACCGTGCCGGCCAGGCCGGGCCTCTGGAATCCGCGTTGGCGCGGACGCCGGTTAGCGGTGAACTGCATGAGTGTTTACCCATCCAACACATCATTCGCTCCTATGATCCCTGTATGGTGTGTACGGTGCACTGATGACGATGCCTCTGATTCAAAAAACCATTCGGGTGCGCGGGGTGGTCCAGGGGGTGGGATTCCGGCCCACGGTGTGGCGCCTTGCCACCGAGCTGGGCCTGGTGGGTCATATTGTTAACGATGATGAAGGCGTGCTGATTCGCTGTCGGGGCAGCGAGCGGGCGGTGCAGGAACTGCTGGCCCGCCTGCGCCGGCAACCCCCCCGGCAGGCGCGTATCAGCCAGATTGAAGACTGGCCCAGTGATGACCCGCTGCCGGAGACCGGTTTTGAGATCGGCGCCAGTCAGCATTTGAAGGGTGCCGGTCATTCCACGCGGACTACGGGTGTGGCAGCGGACCTGGCCCCCTGCGAAGAATGTCTGCGGGAACTGTTCACGCCAAGTAACCGCCGCTACCGCTACCCTTTTATCAACTGCACTCATTGCGGCCCCCGGTTGAGTATTGTCAGCGCCATTCCTTATGATCGGGCCAATACCAGTATGGCAGGGTTCGAACTGTGCGCGCTGTGCCGCGCCGAATATCAGAATCCGGCGGACCGGCGTTTTCATGCCCAGCCCAATGCCTGCCCCCGGTGCGGTCCCGCCCTGTGGCTGGTGGATGGGGCCGGCAATCCGCTATCGAACAGCGATGTTATCACCCAGGTACAGCAGGCGTTGCGTGACGGTAAGATCGTGGCTCTAAAAGGCGTGGGCGGCTTCCAACTGGTGGTGGATGCCACCAATGCCGCGGCGGTGGCGCGGCTGCGGGAGCGTAAGCACCGGCCCCACAAACCCCTGGCGCTGATGGCCAGGGATATGGACGTGGTGCGGCGTTATTGCCGGGTATCGCCTCGGGAACAGGCGTGTTTGCAAAGTGCGGCAGCGCCGGTGGTACTGCTGAACCGTCACCGGCAACCTGCCGCCAATATCGCACCGCAACAGTCCAGCCTGGGGATGATGCTGCCATCCTCACCTTTACACCATCTGTTACTGGAAGCCTTTGACACGCCACTGGTAATGACCTCGGGCAATCCCAGTGGTGAACCCCAATGCATCGATAACGACGCCGCCCTGGCGCGGCTGGGTGCGGTGGCGGATCTGTTCCTGTTGCACAACCGGGACATACGGAACCGGGTGGATGACTCGGTAGTGCGGGTGATCGACGGTCAGGTGCAGCCCATTCGGCGTGGGCGCGGTTTTGCGCCGGCGCCCATGGCTTTGCCGCCCGGCTTTGAAAACTGCCCACCGGTGCTGGCCCTGGGTGCCGAGCTTAAAAATACCTTTTGCCTGCTGGACCGGCACAGTGCGGTACTGTCCCAACACATTGGCGATTTGCAGGACGCATCGACGCTGGCGGATTTCGAACGCAGTCTGACGTTGTATCAACAGTTGTATCAGCATCGGGCCCGATACCTGGCGGTGGACGCCCATCCGCAGTATCACTCGGGTCGGGTGGGGCGGCTGGTCGCCAGTGAAAGGCAGCTGCCGGTGATCGAGGTGCAGCACCATCACGCCCACCTGGCGGCCTGTTTGGGGGACAACCACTGGCCGCTGGAGGGCGGTCGGGTACTGGCCATTACGCTGGATGGACTGGGTTACGCCCCCGGGGATGAAGCCTTGTGGGGTGGCGAGATTCTGCTGGGGGATTATCACAGTGCAACCCGGGTGGCGCGACTGAAACCGGTCCCACTGCCTGGTGGCGATGCCGCCATGATGCAACCCTGGCGCAACGCCGTGGCGCACCTGCACAGCGCCCGGGGCTGGGATAGTGTGCTGCGGGATTACGGCGCACTGCCGCCCCTGCAGGCCATGGCCCGGCAGCCGGTGGCAACCCTGCTGGCCATGATCACGAAATCACTCAATGCGCCGTTGTCCTCTTCCTGCGGCCGGTTGTTCGATGCGGTGGCGGCGTTGGCAGGGCTGTGCGACTACGACGCCATGAGCTACGAAGGTCAGGCCGCCATGGCGCTGGAGGCGGCCATCGACGACACCCACTGGCGCCAGGCCCGGCCGTATCCGTTTGCGTTGCAACAGGTAACCACCGGCGACGGTGCGGGACTGTGGGAACTGGATCCGGCGCCCATGTGGGAGGCCATGCTAACGGACCTGATTCAGGGGCAAGCGGTAGGGTTAATCGCCGCCCGTTTTCACCAGGGGCTGGCGGCGGCACTGGTGGATTGCGTAGACCGGTTGCAGCGATCCCATTCGGTGACCCATGTGGCCCTAAGCGGTGGCGTGTTTCAGAACCGCCACCTGCAGGCCCGGGTCTGCGATCTGTTACCAGCCATAAATCTTCAGGTGTTGACTCACCGGCAGGTACCCGCCAACGATGGTGGTATCGCCCTGGGTCAGGCCCTGGTGGCGGCGGCCACCCATGTTGCAGGCGGTGGGCGCCAAATAAAGAGGAACGAATCATGTGTTTAGGCATTCCCGGCCGGATTGTGGAAATTACCGATGCGGAAAACAGCATGGCGCTGGTGGACGTGTCCGGTGTCCGGCGCGAGGTCAATATCCTTTGTGTGGTGGAGGAAGGTAAACCGGCGCAGGAATACATTGGTGAGTGGGTGCTGGTGCACGTGGGCTTTGCCATGAGCCATCTGGATGAAGAGGAGGCCCGGCATACGTTGCAATTGCTGGAGGAACTGGGCGAATTACAGGAGCATCTGTCATGAAATATGTGGACGAGTTTCGCGATCCCGACAAAGCCCGCAAAGCGCAACAGCAAATTCACCGCCTGGCTGAGCGCATTATGCAGTGCCGCTCCGGTCCGTTGTTACTGATGGAGTTTTGCGGCGGCCACACTCATACCATTTTCCGTTACGGCATTGAGCAATTGCTGCCGGAGGCCATTGAGCTGGTGCACGGCCCCGGCTGCCCGGTGTGTGTGTTGCCGCGGGGGCGGGTGGACGATGCCTTGGCTCTGGCGCAACGGCCGGAGGTGATCTTTACCACCTTTGGTGATGCCATGCGGGTGCCCGGGTCCCGGCAAAGCCTGTTGCAGGCCAAGACAGACGGCGCCGACATCCGCATGCTTTACTCACCCCTGGATGCCCTGAAACTGGCGCGGGAGAACCCACAACGGGAAGTGATTTTCTTTGCCCTGGGTTTCGAAACCACCATGCCCAGTACCGCGCTGACGGTATTGCAGGCCGAACGCGAAGGCATTGAAAACTTCTCCCTGTTCTGCAATCACATTACCACCGCCCCCACCATCGAAGCCATTCTCAATGATCCGGACATGAAGCTCGACGGCTTTCTGGCCCCCGGCCACGTCAGTATGGTGATCGGAGAGGCCCCGTTTGCGTTTGTGGCGGAGCGCTTTGCCAAACCCCTGGTGATCACCGGGTTCGAACCGCTGGATATATTGCAGTCCCTGGCCATGCTGTTGCAGCAGATACTGGAGGGTCGCAGTGAGGTGGAAAACCAGTATCGCCGGGTGGTACAAAAGCAGGGCAATCATCCCGGACAGCAGGCCATGGCGAAGGTTTTTCAGCGCAACGACCGCACCGAACTGCGGGGTTTGGGCAGCATCGACCATTCCGGGGTTCGGATCAGTGACCCCTACGCCCGCTTTGACGCCGAGCGTAAGTTTCCCCTGCCGGGGGTGACCGTGTCCGATCCCGCCGGTTGCCGCTGCGGCGATGTATTGAAAGGCCTGATCCGACCCTGGCAATGCCCGAAGTTTGCGGAATCCTGCACGCCCCAACAGCCGCTGGGGGCGCTGATGGTATCCTCCGAAGGCGCCTGCGCCGCTTACCACCAATATGCTGATGTTCAGACGCTGAAAATAAAACGGCAGCAGGCATCTGTAGCCGATCCGGGGGCCCATTGATGAGCGATATTATCACCCTGGCCCATGGCAGTGGTGGCAAGGCCATGGATGAGCTGATCCGTTCCCTGTTCTTGACCACCTTTGCCAACCCGCAACTGGCGCAAATGGAAGACCAGGCCCGCTTCGATCTGGCGACGTTGCAACAGCAGGGGGATCGTCTGGCCTTCACCACGGATTCCTACGTGGTGGACCCGTTGTTTTTTCCCGGCGGTGATATCGGCAAGCTGGCGGTCACCGGCACCGTTAACGATCTGGCGGTGGGTGGGGCCCGTCCGCTGTATCTCAGTTGTGGCTTTATTATTGAGGAAGGTCTGCCCATCGCCACCCTCAAAGCCGTGGTGGAATCCATGCAGGCCACCGCCCGGGAGGCGGATGTGGTCATCGTCACCGGCGACACCAAAGTGGTACCGCGTGGCGGCTGCGATAAATTGTTTATCAATACCGCCGGGGTGGGGGTGATCGCAGCGGGGATCGACCTGAGTATTCAAACGGCACGCCCCGGGGATCTGATTTTGTTGAATGGTTACCTGGGGGATCATGGCGCGGCCATTGTGGATGCCCGGGGTGACCTGGCGCTACAAAATACCATCGCCTCCGACTGCCAGCCGTTGCAGGGCCTGGTGAACAGCATGCTGGAATGTTGTCCGCAGATTCGCTGTATGCGCGACGCCACCCGGGGCGGATTGGCCACGGTATTGTACGAATTCGCGCAGGCATCGGCCTGCACCATGGAAGTGGAAGAGAGCCGGCTACCGGTGAGGGATGAAGTACGGGGCATGTGTGAAATTCTGGGGCTGGATCCATTGTATCTGGCCAACGAAGGCAAGCTGGTGGCGGTGGTGCCGGAGGCCGCCGCCACGGAGCTGTTGCAGGTGATGCGTGCGCATCCCGCGGGTCGCCACAGTGCAATCATCGGGCGGGTATCGCAAGCGTCACGCCCTGGCGTACTTCTCACCACCGGTTTCGGCAGCCAGCGCCTTATTGACCGGCTTACCGGCGAACAACTACCAAGGATTTGCTGATGACCGCATTATTGATGTTGGGGTTTATGCTGGGCATTCGCCACGCCCTGGAAGCAGACCATATTGCCACCGTGGCCAGCCTGGCCAGCCGCTACCCGGATCGCCGGCAGGTGATGTTCCAGGGTCTGGCCTGGGGCCTGGGCCACAGCGGCATGCTGTTATTGGTGGGCTTAGTGGTGTTGTGGACCGATACCTTGATTCCGGAACAGGTGGCCAGCCTGCTGGAGGCAGCGGTGGGCGGGCTGATGCTGGTGTTGGGGCTGGCCGTGTTGCGCCGGGTATTCACCGCTGATCAGCAGCCGGAGCCGGAGCTGAGGAGGGAGAGTGAGAGGGAGGCGGGAGCCACCGCTGCCGCAGCGCCACTGCCGGTGCGGGCGCTGATGATGGGTAGTGTGCACGGCATGGCGGGCTCGGCGGCGCTGTTGTTATTGTTCGTGGATCAGGTGCAGTCGCTGTTTACCGGGTTGCTGTATATCAGCACCTTCGGCCTGGGATCCATTCTGGGCATGTTGCTGTTCTCCCTGGCTATCTCCGTGCCTATCGGCCTCACTGCCCACCGACTTCAGGGCTGGAACCGGATGTTTCAGCTGGCTATCGGGGCAGTGACCATCGTGGTGGGGGCCCGGTTGATGATCTCGGTCTGGGGGTGATTTTCGTATTGTCTGCTCCAGCGGTGGAGTGGGAAACCCCAACATATTGGCCCCAAAAAACGGGGCCCCACGGCCCCTTTTATATAGCAACAATGTAGCAGCGTATTGATCTATCGATATATCAATACACCAATTCCAATGGCGATCGTGGCATTTACTTCAACTCCGCCGAGGAAAGGTTCAACAGCCGGCGGGCCACAATCAACTGTTGAATCTGCTGGGTACCCTCAAAGATATCCAGAATCTTGGAATCCCGGGACCATTTTTCCAGCAGTTCGTCTTCACCGTAACCCAGGCTGCCGCACAGCTCCACACATTTCAAGGTGATGCTGTTGCAGGTGCGGCCGGCCTTGGCTTTGGCCATGGAGGCTTCCATGGAATTGGGTTTGCCGTTGTCCGCCATCCAGGCCGCTTGCAGAGTCAGCAGACGTGCAGCTTCCCATTCCGCTTCCATGCGATAAATTTCCGCTTCTGCCGAGGTTACTGACTGAATGGGCGATGAGTAGTCACAACTGGTGCACTCCTTCATCAGTTCCTTGGTGCGGTCCAGGGCGGCCTTGGCCACGCCCACCGCCATGGCGGCCACCAGGGGGCGGGTGTTGTCAAAGGTCTGCATGACCCCGCCAAAGCCTTTTTTGGTGTCGATTTCCGGGTTGCCCAGCAGGTTGCTTTCGTGCACCCGGCAATCGCTGAAGGAAATTGCGGCGGTGTCAGAGGCCTTGATCCCCAGCTTTTTCTCCAGCCGGGTCACTTCCATGCCGGGGGTGCCCCGTTCCACGGCGAAGGATTTAATGGCGGCCCGGCCCGCGCTCTTATCCAGAGTGGCCCACACCACAATGATGTCCGCCCGGGCACCGGCGGTGACATAGATTTTCTCGCCGTTCAGTACGTAGTATTCACCGTCTTTCTTGGCGGTGGTGCTGATATTGGCGGAGTCGGAACCGGTGCCCGGTTCGGTAATGGCCATGGCCGCCCATTTACCGGCGAAGCGCTTGGCCTGTTCCTCGTTGGCCACCGCACCGATGGCGGCGTTACCCAGGCCCTGGCGGGGCAGGGTCAGCAGCAGACCTACGTCACCCCAGCAGAAGCCCTGAATGCCCACGCAGGCAGCCATATTGGCGCCATTGCGGATGCCGGTTTTTTCCTGATTTTTCTGCTTGGACTGATCGGCGCCCACGCCGGCGCCGCCTTCGCCGTCGTTCATCCCGTCCAGCATGGAGGCCACCAGATCCAGCTCCTTGGGATAATCGTGTTCGGCACGATCGTATTTGCGGGAGATGGGCCGCAGCATTTCCACCGACAGATTGGTGGCCATATCAGTCAATACTTTGAACTTCTTCGGCAATTCAAGATACATAGTCATTCACCCTAACTTAATTCCGTAGTACGCCATATACTCAGCGCAACCCGCGCCAGAGGCTTACAGTTGCAGGCCGCCATCCATAATGGCGATGGCGCGCAGATCCCGGTACCAGAGCTCCACCGGGTGCTCTTTGGTAAAGCCATGGCCACCCAGCAGTTGCACCCCATTGGTACCGATTTCCATGGCTTTTTCCGCGCACAGCACCCGGGCCAGATAGGCCTCGCGGGCGAAAGGTTTACCCTGTTCCGCCAGGGCCACGGCCCGCTGGGTCATCAGCCGCATGGCGTTCAGTTCGATGCCGATATTGGCGATCATAAACGCCACTGCCTGGCGGTGGCTGATGGGCTCGCCGAAGGCCACCCGCTCGTTGCAGTAGGGAATTACGTAATCCAGTACCGCCTGCGCGGTGCCCACCGCCAGGGCGCACCAGCCCAGACGGGCGAAGTTGATGAACGCCTGGTAGTCGAATGTGTCGTCCCCCAGCAGTGCCTCTTTACTGACTTTCACTTCCGCCAGATCCAGATCGCCCATCGCCGCCGCCCGGATACCCATATTGGGCTTGCTGGCGATGGTCAGGCCTTCGCTGCCGCTTTCCACAATAAACACCCTCGGCTTGCCGTCGAGGCTGGCGGCCACCAGGAACAGTTCCGCTTTGTCGATCAGTGGCACCAGGGTTTTGGTGCCGTTAAGCACATAACCGTCGGCGGTCTCCTGCGCTGTGGTGCTCAGTTGATCGGCATTAAACAGGGGCCGCTGCTCATTTACCGCAATGGCCGCCTGCAATGTATTCTCATCCAGGAATGCCGGCAGATATTTGGACTGCTGTGCCGCCGTACCCCAGTGGGTCAGGGCGTTGGCCACGCCGATGGTGGAAAGGATGGCCACCGCCAAACCCATGTCGCCGTAGGCCAGGTCTTCAGCGATTAACATACTGGTAACCGGGGAGCGCTCGGTTGCGGCGCCGCCAAGATTCTCCGGTACCGCAAAATAGGTCAGACCCAGCTCATTGGCCTGCTTCAGCAGCTCGGGGTCCATCTCGCAGGCTTCATCATTGGCGCCCGCGGCGGGGCGCAGCACCTCGGTGGCAAACCCGCGCACACTGTCCCGCATCATCTGCTGCTCTTCAGTGATGCTCAGATCGAACTGCAGCTTGGGTTGGGCCGGCGCCTCCAGTCGCTCCGGCCGCAGCAACTGGCTCACACTCTTAAATTGCCGCGAGGCGGCTCCCATGGCCTGAAACCCGGTCTTGGTGCCCTGGTAGGTGAGCTTTTCGATGGTGGGGCGTAGCCCCATCTTCTCCACCCAGGCTGAGCTGGCAAGCCGGCTCATGGTGGCCATGGCCAATCCTAATGGATCGCGACTCATTGCGGTTTCCTCCCGTTATCCTGCTGCTTTGGCTTTGCTTTTATGTTGTGAATATCATGGGGATGGGGCCAGTGTAAAACATTGGCATCTTATTGGCATGCGGTCGGCGGCCGGGTCAATGTCCCGGACGGCGTACGGCGTGGCGCCGTTGTTTTGCCGCCCGGTGGCAGCCGCCGCCGGCCCTGTCTAAATGCTGTTGAGTTTCAGCTGGGCGTGGTGTCCGGGTCCGACCTGGGTTCCGGCGCGCGGCTGCGCATATTCAGTATGCCGGCACCCACGATCAGCGCACTGCCGATGATGGTGGTCAGCACCACCACCTCGCCCCAGAACATCCAGCCGAACAGGGCGGCATAGAGCACGGCGGCGTAAGTGTAAGGCCCCACCTGCCCGGGATTGGCCACCTGATAGGCACGGGTGATCAGCAGTTGGCCCAGGGTTCCGGTAAAGCCCACGGCCACCAGCCAGGGCAGGGCGCTCAACGCCGGCGTCTGCCAGCCCCACAGCAAAGGAACCGCGGACACCAAAGTGGCCAGCAGGCCGAAATAAAACACAATACGATAGCTGGGCTCGGTGTTGGCCATGCGCCGGATGGTGACCTTGGCCAGGCTGGCCAGGGCCGCGGCGGCCACCCCCACCACCGCCATGGGCTGAAAGGTCTCGCTGCCGGGCCGTAATACGAAAACCACGCCCACAAAACCGATGATAATGGCCCACAGCGTGCGGTGACTGATGCGCTCCCCCAGCCAGATCAGGGCGATAATCGGCAGAAAGAAAGGCGACGAAAGTTTCACCAGCGCGGCCTCCGCCAGGGGCAGATGGGTGATCACGTAGAAATAGCCGTACATGGCGCTGACACCCACCACCGAGCGCATCAAATGCAGGGGAAAGCGCTGGGTTTTCAACTGGCGCCAGCCATGATGGCCGATGATGGGCAACAGGAACGCCAGACCAAACAGGTTGCGGGTAAACACCAGCATCTCGTGGGATATATCCTGGGACAGTTGCTTGATCAGGGCGGCCATCACAGAGAGCATCAGTTCCCCCGCCAACAGCAGGAGCGCGCCTCTGCGTAAATCATTGGACATATACTGCGCTCGGTAAAAAGCGTCAGTATATAGAGTCGTTGCCGGTTTTTCAGGTGCTCAGATGAACTTTTGTACCCGGTACCGTTGCACCCGCAGCCGGGGGCTCCAGTAATTCTGCGGCAGCCCGGCCTTGGCTTTCAGCTGCTGAACAAACTGCGCGGGCTGCGGCAGCTGCTCCCAGACCTGGGGCAGAAAGGTGGCCCGGTGCTGGCCTTCGGCGATAATCAGGCCATCCTCTCCGGGCACCAGGGCCTGCAATAATTCTGCTTCGGACTCGCAGTCCAGATCCTCCGGCGCCGACAGCACCGACACTTCCACCTGGACCTGGGGCAATTCATCCGCCTGCAGCGGCGGAAACCGAAAATCCCGAAACGCCGCATTGAACGCATTCTCGCACACGTCCGCCTGCAACGGCTGACGGGCTTCCAGGGTGCCAATGCAACCCCGCAACTGACCATCTTTAGTCAGGGTCACAAAGCTGGCGCCGGGGCGCAGCAGGTCCGGGTCGGTGGTGGCCGGTGGAGCAACGGGTTGCCCCGTACTCAGCCCCTGGGTAATAGACTGCCGGGCCAGCTGCAGTAGCTGCGCCTGCTGGTTTGAGGTAAGGCTCATGCCGGCTCCCACAATGCCCAGGCGCCATAACCCACTACCCGCTCCCGGTCGCCGGTGGTATCGCCGGAATTACACAGCCCCAGAGTTTCCACCCGCATGTGTTTACGCCGCGCCACTTCCAACAGGCCCTTCATGGGATTGCGGCCGCAGGCCTGCTCATCACCGATGGATTCCGGACTCAAGGCTTCGATGGAGTGACAGGTTTGCGCATCCAATTGGCGGGCGGTGTTGTCGTCATAAAAATGACTCAGATCCGTACTGATCACAAACAGGGTATGGTCATCGCCCCACAGGCGTTCAATGACGCTAGCCACGGTTTGTTGATCGGCATCGCCCACCACCAACGGCACCAGTTTGAAATCCGTCAGCACCGATTGCAGAAACGGCAACTGCACCTCCAGGCTGTGTTCCTGGGCATGGGCCCGATCCAGAATACTTACACCCGGCAAATCCGAGATAGCCACCAGCGCGGAGTGATCCACCGGCACATCCCCCAGCGGCGTACGGAACGCATCGCTGCTGCAAAACGCAACGCCGTGAAACCCCACCCGATGGGAAGGGCCCAGCAGCACCACCCGGCGAATGCGGTCCGCCACCGGCAACAGCTTGTGAAACGCCCGGCCAGCGGTGGCCCCGGAATAGGGATAACCGGCATGGGGAACGATTACGGCCTTGGGGGAAATCGAATCGAGACGTGAATCGTTATCGTTTGCTGGTGTAAGTGAAATGTATTCATCCACTGCATTTTGCAACACACCGGCATCGTCTGGATAAAACAGGCCCGCCACGGCGGGCTGGCGTATGGAATTCATGGACATAACTTTTGAATTTGGTTCTGGCATTGGGCGCTTTGTTTTATAATGGAGGTAGTTTTTGTAATTTCAATCGTCGGCGGAAAGCGTTGGCTTGATTCATCAACACCGCCGCCAGAGCAAATTGCCTTTGGCGAAACAGGAATCGGATTACACACCATGAATGCCAGCCCAGGTTATCGGGAAAGACGCATGCTGCAGATGGCTGCCAGTGCCTCCGTGTTTACGGCGGTGCTGCTGCTGGTGGTGAAAGCCTATGCCTGGTGGGTTTCCGGCTCGGTGAGCGTGCTGGCGTCCCTGGCGGATTCGTTGATCGACGCGCTGGCATCCTGTGTCAATTTTATTGCCGTGCGCTATGCCCTGCAGCCCGCGGATGAGGACCATCGCTTTGGCCATGGCAAGGCGGAATCCCTGGCCGGCCTGGGGCAGTCGCTGTTGATCATGGGGTCGGCCATCTACCTGATGGTGCAGGCGGTGGACCGGATGCTAAACCCCCAGCCCCTGGTGCAGGTGGACATGGCGGTGGGGGTCATGTCGTTTTCCATCGTCGCCACTTTCTGCCTGGTGATGTATCAGCGTTGGGTGATCCGGCACACGCAATCCGTGGCCATCAAAGCGGATTCACTGCACTATGTTTCCGATCTGCTCACCAACCTGGGTATCGTCGCCGCGTTGGTGCTGACTCAGTTCGGCTGGCAACAGGTGGACCCACTGCTGGCCATTGCGCTGGCCATCTATATTTTCTACACCGCTATCATGATTTGGGTAGAGTCGGTACAGCACCTGCTGGATCGCGAATTGCCCGAGGATGAGCAAGAGCGAATCATGGACATTGCCCTGGCGCACGCTGAAGTGTTGGGCGTGCACGAGTTGCGCACACGCCAGTCCGGCCGCATCAAGATCATTCAGCTGCATGTGGAACTGGATGGGGAGATGCCACTGTGGCGGGCCCACGAAATCTGTGAGGATGTGGAACAGGAGTTAAGGGATGCTTTCCCCCGTTCCGACGTATTGCTGCATCAGGATCCGTTCCGGCCCAAGCACGGCAAGAAAGGTCGGCGCAAGCATCGGGTGGTCAGCGGGATAACGTCCGCAGAATATCCAGCGCACTGACCACGCCGACGATTTTGCGGCGATCACTCACAAACACCCGATGAATTCCATTCTGCACCATTTCTGAAGCCACTTCCGACAGCGGCGTGTCGACACTGACCTCATGAATGCTGGGGGTCATGATATCCGCCACCGTGGTGGCCTCCATGTGCGGCTCCGAATAATCCTCCAGATAATCAAAGCGGTCGTCAAAATCCAGGCTGTCGGTGTAATAACCGTGGTGTCCGCGATCATCCACCGGCGCGCCCTCCATACTGGCGAACCGCGCCACATCGGTAACCGAAACCACACCGGTGAGATGTTCATCCTCGTCCACCACCGGAGCCCCGGTAATGCCATTGCTCACCAGAAACTGCGCCAATTCCACCACCGTCCATTGCTCATTGGCGGTTAACAGTGCCGGGCTCATCACCTCACTGGCTTTGATGTCCGATAACTCGCGGCGGTTTGCGGTAATGGCGCTCATGATCATATCTCCCAGCGTTTGATATTGTTATCATCATGCAACAGGCGCTCGGCAGCCAACTTGATGTGCATCAATGACCAGCAAACGAGGGGCAACATGCAGGCAACCGACTGGCAGCGGGCAGAGCAGTTCCCGCACCCGATCGCACGAATTGACTGGCGGGAAACCCATATCTCGCTGCTCATTCTCACCGGCGATTGGGTGTATAAAATCAAAAAACCCATGGATTTCGGGTTTCTGGATTTCAGCACACTGCAGCAGCGGGAACACTATTGCCAGGAAGAGGTGCGGCTGAACCGGCGCACCGCGCCGGATTTATACGATTCCGTGGTGCCGGTGCACCAGGATGCGGACGGCTACAATCTCTGCGGCCGGGGCGAACTGGTCGATTACGCCGTACGCATGCGCCAGTTTGATCCCGATGCTCTCCTGCAAAACCGCGTTGATGGCCTGGAGAATCCAGGTCTGTTCTTCCAGACCCTGGGTTACGATCTGGCGCAATTCCATGAAACCGCAGCCGTCTGCGAGGCCGACGCGGATTTCGGATCAGCCCAGGCGGTCGCCGCGCCGGTGGAGGACAACTTCCGCCAGATCCGGCCGCTGTTGCGGCGTCGGCAGGACACCACCCGCTTGGAGCGGGTGGCAACCTGGAGCCAGGAACAAGCCACACAACTGGCGGACGTGTTTCAGCAGCGCAAACAGCAAGGACGCATCAAAGAGTGCCACGGTGACCTGCATCTGGCCAATATCGCCTTGATCGACGGCAAACCCGTGATGTTCGACTGCGTGGAATTCAACGCCGCTTTCCGCTGGATCGACGTGGCCAGCGACCTGGCCTTTCTGCTGATGGACCTGGAGATCAACGGCTATTCCCG
Organism: Pseudomonadales bacterium; assembly: GCA_002701845.1. Taxonomy (GTDB): domain Bacteria; phylum Pseudomonadota; class Gammaproteobacteria; order Pseudomonadales; family Ketobacteraceae; genus Ketobacter. Next base: position 1,446 of record NZXG01000041.1, on the reverse strand, counting down.
GCAGGCCAACAGCCTGCTGAACAGCTACCTGGAATACAGTAATGATTACGGTCTGCTAGCCGTGCTGCAATTCTACAAAGTCTACCGGGCCATGGTGCGGGCCAAGGTGGCGTTGCTGCGGCTGCAACAGGCCAATAGCAACGAGCAGGCGGATCTCTCCCGGGAGTTCGGCCGCTACCTGAAATACGCCAATGATGCTATGGAATCGAGAAGCCCCTATCTTGCCATTACCTGTGGCGTCTCCGGCTCCGGTAAAAGCACCCTGGCCCGCGAACTGGCGGCCCGCACCGGCGCCGTCCAACTGCGCTCGGACGTGATCCGCAAACAAATCGCCGGCCTGAAACCCCTGCAGAGCAGCGCCGAACTGGACCCGGAAGATCCCGAGGCCCTTTATACCAATGCGTATTCAGAGAAAACCTTCACCCGGTTGGAGCAACTGGCGGGGCAGATACTGCAATACGGTTACCCAGTCATTGTGGACGCCACCTTTATCAAGCGGCGGTTCCGGCAGCCATATCGAGCGTTAGCGGCGAAGGAGGGCGTGGATTTCTATATTTTGTATCTAAGTCTGCCGCTGGACGTGCTACGGGAGCGAATCGCCAAACGGGAGTCGGCAGGGCAGGATGCCTCAGAAGCCGGTATCGCCATTATGGAGCGGCAATTGGAGCAGTTTGAGGGTTTTAGCGGTGCTGAGCGGCGTTGCTTGCGGGAGATATCCGGGGAGCTGAAGTCGGGAATGATGGCGGAGTTGGCGAAAGTAGTTAGTGGGTTGGACTCATAGTGTAGCTACCAGATCGTATCCAGTAACGAACTCTTGATTAAGTTCGAATCTGCGGTGACCAGTTGTGCGTTATGAATTAAGGAAGTGGCGGCAATGTTTCTATCGGCCGGATCATTGTTAATCTCCGGGCCAAAGCTAGATGGCAGCTCAGCGATTTCCGGTGAGATTGCCACAACGGAAATGCTCCGGGATTCCAATAACAAATTAATGAAGTGTGCCGAGGTAGTGGCGATTTCAATTCGCCCGCGTTTCACCAGCATCGAAATCTCCCAGATGGAGATATCTGAAATAATCAAGGCATTATGCCTGTCAGCTTTTTCAATGGCGGCAGCCGCCTTCTCGGTAAGTTTGGACGGGTCCAAAGCGTCCCAAATAATGGCGCATGTATCAATTAGTATCATTGCGACGCGTCCCATTGGGCATCTATAGGACTGACCACATCGCTGAATTTGGCAGTCGTAGCCAGTTCGTTAAGTTGCTTTCGAGCCGATGCCTTTTTATCGGTTGGAGGGATTATGGTGGCTATTACTCTGCCATTGGTGGTCACGGTCACCGATTCCCCTCGATTCGCCTTTTCTATTAACCCGGCTTTCAAATATATCTGCTAAGCGGCATATTTGATTTTGTCATGTTCAAAATACTTTCTTACTCGGCTCGGCTTTCTT
>NZXG01000040.1 GCA_002701845.1 Pseudomonadales bacterium | reverse complement strand
CCATGCAGTGTGATATTTTTCCAACAGCTACCGTAATTTAAAGTTTCAACGATCAAATTCTGGATTTATAGAGGTCCCCTATATTTAGTCGAATATTTAATTGCCAACTCAGAATAGATCACTGGAGGAGTTCCGTGTTATATGTGATGCTAGGATTATTACTGTTAACGATTGCTGTAATGGTGTTGCTCATCACCAAGGCAGAGAAAGACGGCGATAAGGCCAACCCCTTGGCCTCCGATACCAAGATATGCAAGAGGTAGAGCCTGAATGCAACACCCTTACTATCTGGCCGACACAACAGGAAAGCTAAGGTTTACCAAGCAAGGCCTTAGTCAATTGCGCCCATACTTTGCTATGGCAGGCATTGATATTCATAAGATCAATACCGTTGAAGAGTATTACGCGGCACGGCAGCATGCTTCACCGCACTTTATGGAATGGATGGCTGAGCGTGCAGCGACCTGGCCAGATAACGAAGAATTCGATTTGTTACGAAAGGCGTTGTTTGACCTTTGATGTGAGGCGATTTTTAACCAACAAGAACACCCTAAGCCGTAAAATTGCTGGCATCAGTGCTGGCATTGAATCAAAAACAAAAACTTAATATCTATTAATTCAAATAGTTATATTTTATTTTCAAGTCCTCTCCTGGCACCAATTTCAGGTTTGACCCTTCGTCATGACCTAATTCGAAAACGCCGGACTCTATACCAGGAGGCCGGCGTTTTTGTTTGCGCTCAATTCACATCCGACACTGTAACGCTAATGAAGTGCGGCGATGGATATGCAAGATGCTGATACCCAGTTTGCGGGGACGGACGGGTGATGGGTTTTACCTCCGAAGATCAGGCGGGCTCAAACTCCACATACAGATTCGCCAGACCGCGAATAATGAAAGAAGGCTCAAACGGATAATCCCGCTGTCCGGGTTTACCATGCTCCGGTTCCGAAATCCGGATGTCCGAGGTCTTGTCCAGCATTACATTGATCAGAGTAATCACCTCGGCCCGGGCCAGGGGAGCGCCGGCGCAGGTGTGGGCACCGCGACCAAACGCCAGGTGCTCGCGGATTTTCGGCCGCTTGAGTTTAAACTCATTGGCGTCTTCCCCCCAGCGTTCGGGATCACGATTGACTCCGGCAATGGCCAGCATGGCCTGACTGCCGGCAGGCACTTTGCGGTCACCGATGCGGGTATCCCGCACCGCCAGGCGGTGAGTGGCTTTGGTGGAGCCTTCCAGCCGCAACACCTCTTCGATCACCCAGGGCACCAGTTCCCGGTCCTCCCGGATCTGTTGTTGCAGGCCGGGCACATCACAGATATAGCGCATGACATTACCCACCAGTTTGGCGCTGGTGTCCTGGCCGGCGGCGAACAAAAAAGTCGCCAGTTTGATCAGGTCCAGTAATTCCGGTTTGCTGCCATCGGGGTAAGTGGCGGTGGCCAATTCTGATAACAGATCAGAGCCGGGATTGCGGGAGCGTTCCTCCAGATACTTCGCCATATAGCCGCCGATAAAATACACCGCTTCCATATCAGTGGCATCTTCAATATTCTCGATACTGCCCACGGTCTGACCCCGGGCAATCTGGTCTTCAAAAGCCGCCCGATCCTCCGGCGGCACCCCGAGCAGATCGGCAATCACCAGCGTGACATAACGGGTGGCCACCTCGTTCATCAGTTCGCACTTGCCTTTGGCCAGCATTTCATCCATCAGTTGTTCCGCATACCGGTGCATAAACGCTTCATTGTCTTTCAGTCGGCGGGGGGGTAAAACAACGGCTGATAAGGGAGCGCACGTCGGCGTGTTTTTTGCCGTCCTGACACACCAGCAAATCGTGGCCCAGGAACTGTTCCAGATTTTGTTCCAGCTGTTCACTGATATCGCTGCCTTCCGGGGTGAAAGGCAACGGCCGGCCCGAGCCCACCAGGGCATTAATGGCGGACCAGTCCTTGGTGTTGAGGGAGACCTCCAGATACTCCTTGAAACCATTCACCAGCAGGGCACCGTTGGTTTCCAGTTGCACCACCGGGCCTTTTTCCCGCATTTCCTCGAAGTAGCCGTAGGGGTCCAGCAGGACGCTGCGGTCGGTAAAGTAATCCCGTTCCTGAATATCGGATTTGCTCATGGTTTTCACTCCGATTCTGTGCCCGCTTGGTTCCCGGCAGGCTTGATTATTGTTATGTCAACGCTTTCGGGCTTGATGCCAGCCACACTATTTATACACAACATTGTTGACTAACATCAATGCCGGCTGCGCTAATTCCGGGGATCTTGTGGGTTCGAACGCCTGCAGCGGCCCGGTCACGCCCGGCCGGGAGTGTGCTATCAGGGGCAAAAATAATAAGCACATCATTAACTTATATTCGGACGAGGTATGTCATGACATGGGACAAGGCGGCAGCAGTCAATAGCTGCGACCCAGGGGGTGAAACCGCAGCAGTACTGAAGCAACATCTGATCGACCCGGAATTCTGTCTGGGTTTTGGCAGTTGTCTGGTGGCCTGCTCGGAGGAGGCCATCCAGACCGATGAGAATCTTTATCGCTATGTGATCGACCCCGACAAGTGCAACGGCAGTCATCACTGCCTGGAGGTATGCAGCTCCGACGCTATCAAAAGCTGGCACATGGTGCCTGCGGACCGGCCCTATAGCGTTGAAGAGCAGATTGCCTGGCAGGAACTGCCGCCGGAACTGGAATTGGATGGCGCCAGCGTGCCAGTCGCTCTGGATCAGGACGAGTTGCCCGCAGGCCATCCGGCACCAGCCACAGCCAGCGTCCCGGTCACCTATTGCCATACCCTGAAGCAGCCCCTGACGGTCACGGTCAAAAGCAATACCCGGGTCACTGACCCGGCTTCAGACACCGATGTTCACCACATTGTGCTGGAATTCGGCGATAGCCACTTCCCCTGGCTGGAAGGCCAGAATATTGGCGTGATTCCTCCCGGCACCGACGCCAGTGGTCGTGCCCATCATATGCGCGCGTACTCCATTGCCAGCTGCCGTGAGTGTGAGACTCCCGGCTCCCGGGAGATGGCACTTACCATCAAGCGGGTGGTGGACGAATGGGACGGCAAACCCTACTTCGGAGTGGCCTCCAATTATATGTGCGACTTAAAGCGGGGGGACGCGGTACGCTGTATCGGACCCATCGGCGAGCACTTCCTGATGCCCCAGGATGCCCGCAGCCGGATCATGATGATCTGTTCCGGTACCGGTATCGCACCCATGCGCTCTTTTATTCAGCAGCGACAGCGGCTGGCGCACCGGGACGCTCCAGCTCTGGCCCTGTATTACGGCGGCCGTACCCGGGGCGAGATGGCTTACGTGGACGAGTTGGATAGTTTACCGACGGCGCTGGTGAACACCCACCTGGCGCTTTCACGCAGCCCGGATGAGCCCAAACGCTATGTGCAGGAGCTGTTAACCGGTAGCTCACCATATCCCCTGGCTTAAAGGTTTTTTCATCGAAGTTAAATTCAAACGGGCACTGCTCTTCCCCGGTTTGACCATCTCTTTCATTGTCGTCAACCTCTGGCAATTACTTATTTTGATCTACCCCAGAATGTAATGAAGTTCCGTCTGTCAGTAAACCGGTTTGCGACCAAAAGCAGCGGGGGCATTCAGAATTTTGAAGCCCGCAGCCCTATGCTCCTGCGGCCACCCGCGGTAATCTACCGTTGCGTATTGTAAAATGTTTATCATGTTCAGCAGGCACTCCAGATCATGGCAGGACAATCCCCGGTATTTTTGGTCTGCGCCGCCGGCAGCAGCACCCGTTTCGGCAGCAACAACCTGCTGCACCCCCTGGCCGGGCAACAGTCCCTGCTGGCCACCACCCTCAGCCGCCTGCGGGCCGGTTCGGACCTGCCATGCCAAGTGGCCTATACCGGCACCCGCACCCAGCTGCGGGAGGAAATTCTCCGCTGCAACTGTACTCCCCTGCCGTTGAGGCCCGCCTCGGCGGGGTTGGGCGACACCATCGCCCGTGCCGTGCAACAGAACGCGGATGCCGGCGGCTGGATCATCTGTCTGGCGGATATGCCCGCCATCCAGCCACAAACCTACGCCACCATTGGAAGCCATTGTTACCGCGAGCAAATCGTCGCTCCAGTCTATCAGGGCCGGCGTGGCCATCCGGTGTTCTTTCCCCGGTCCTGCTTTTCCCGGTTGAGTCAACTGCATGGGGATCAGGGGGCTGCAGCATTACTGCGTCAGAATCCGGACAGTCTGTGCCTGGTGGAGGTTGCGGATGCCGGCGTGCTACTGGATATGGATACCCCTGACGACCTGGACCGGTTGACCGGCATTCAATGAGTGGCACTAACCCATCGCCACCCGGAAGCTGTACAGAAGATCAACGTTGCCGCCTGATTGTGACAGCAAAAACAGGTTGGTGTAATTTCTGCTTGTACCTTGACTGAATACTTGATCAGGAGGACAAGTGATGAATCAGATTATTCGTGAACGAAAGCCGGCCAAGGTGGGAGCGGTGTTCGACAGTAAAGAGGCCGCCGACGCTGCGGTTGCGGACATCACCACTGAGCAAAGCCTGAATGAAGCCTGGGTGATGGTGATCACCCCGGACGATCCCCGCTATGAGCGCAAACTGCAGCCGGAAACCCGAGGAATCTGGAAAACCGCCGTTGGCAGTCACCTGATACTGGGCCTGTTGGGTCTGGTGGCTGGAGCGGCTTTGTACGGGGGGCTGCATGCTACCGGGGTGGCCTGGGTGACGAATACCTCACTGCTGGGACTCATACCTTTCCTGTCGGTGGGTCTGCTGGTGGGTATGATGCTGGGAGGCTTAATCACTTTGCGACCGGATCAGGACCGGATCTGGTTTCTGGCACAGACGGCCCGTGAACAAAACCGGTGGCTGGTGGTCGTACACGGTGCGTCACAGGCCAGCGTACAACGAGCGCGGGAAATGCTGACGCCGGCTTGCAGTGAAATCGCCACCAGCTTTTGAATAATGAGCAATCCTCGTAACAACAAAAGCCCGCCTGGTAAAGGCGGGCTTTTTAATGGCCACTTCATGGGCCAGCCATGCATTACATATTTTGATTATCACCACTGGGTGCTTCGTAGGTTTCGCCCTCCTGAGACAATACCACTTCCACCCGCCGGTTTTGCTGCCGGCCGGCTTCAGTATCGTTGGAGGCCACCGGATAGTTTTCACCGAAAGCTTTCACGTCAATGCGGCTGGAGGAAACGTTATGCTGTCGCAGACCCGCCATTACGGCTTCCGCCCGTTTTCTGGACAGCTCTTTGTTGAACGCTTCATCGCCGATTGCATCGGTATAACCTTCGAGAGTGACCCGCGTTTTCGGGTTCTGATTCAGGAACGAGGCCAGCTCATCGATGGCACGCTCTCCGCCTGGCTGCAGTTCCGCCTTGCCAAACTCAAACAGCATGTCGCTCAGGGTCAGAATGATACCCCGCTCTGTCTGCTCGGCCTGGATCTGAGAGAACTTAGACTCAAGGTCGGACAATTGACTCTGAAACTTCTGCGCTTCGCTGCGGGCCTGCTCCAGCTCCTGCTTACGTTTGGACAGGATCAGATCCTTCCGGCGCTGGGACGCGGTATCCAGCTGTGACTCCATCCGCTTAAGTTCAGCCCGCTGATTGGCGATCTCCACCATCTTTTCTGTCAAATATTGCTCATGGGAGAACGCTGGGCCCTCACCTTCTTCCTCCCAGGTCTGGCGCGTATCCTCCAGTTGCCGTTCGGCTTCCTTCAGCGCCACCGGCGCGTAGCGGGTTACCGATTCGTCGTTTTTCATGGAATCAATCTTCTGCGCCAGATCATCATAGGACTGGGGCGGATTGGAACTGGCACAACCGGCCAGCGCCAGGCTGCCGGTAAGGGTCATTACGATTAACCGATTCATATAAATTCTCCTTATCTCAATAAATCCTGCTTATGATTCCAGTCCCAGTTCGCTGCGCAGCGTGTCGAGGCTGTCGTTCACCTCTTTCAGCGCCTGTTTGGTTCTCTCTTTGCGCGCGGTGATGCCGGCAAGGCGGGCATCGGCTGCGGCTTTTTCCGCCAGTCGCTTAGCCTCCAGATAGTTCTCCTCCTGCATCGCTTTTTCCGCCTGCTTCAGCTTGTACTGCGCTTCATTCAGAGCCAAGCCCGCATATTCGTCGGCATCTTCACTCTGGGCGTTTTGCACGTCAGAGCGAGCCTGAGCCAATTCGGTGGTGGGGGGCGCCATGGAACTGCAACCAGCCAGACCGGCCGACAAAACCAATGCGGCAATGCCGCCGTGTTTAAATGTGAGTCGTGCCATGTTTCTCTCCTTGCTTGTCATTAAACAGCTCATCGTTAAACCGCTCATTCAAAATAAACTACGTCGCTTAACAGGCGCGGCAATTGGTCCACCGGCTCGTTCGTGAGATCTTTGCTCACCTCATCGCTGATCTTGGACCTGACCTCGGCACCCAGTGACTTGCGCAGGTAGCCGAGCATTTTGGGTGCCGAGACCAGCACCAGACGATCAAATTCTGTGTGCCGGTCACTGAGAAAGCTGGCCACCTCGTCAGCAAACACTTTCTTTTCATGTTCATGGGGATCGGTGTGACGCTCCATGGCGGACCGGGCGCCGCTGGCGCTTTGAAACACCCGGCCCCGCTCCGTATCCTCCAGCTCACGGGAAGGCGCATTGGTATGAGTGAGCTTACCGCTGTCTACCGGTTTCGGGGGCTGGTGAGGGCCTTTGTAAGCCAGCGCCATGGCTTTGGCTCCATCTGCAATTAGGATCCAGGTCTTTTCACTGTTTACCATTGCTACGAACTTGCGCTCCTGAATTGTTCCCAAGGTTGATAACTCTCCGTGCCGCAGGATATCGCCCAAACTAATGAGGCACGCAATTGTTGAAAGTCATCGATAACGACGCTGTGCGCCTCGCTTGCGAAAACATCTCTGCTTCCGGCAAACTGCTGACTTTGACTGTATGCATCTTCACCGTCACTGTACTCAGGTGGCAATTTGCTGTATTTCAGATTTCGGCCATGTCTCGGGTTTGCGCCTGAATTCGATACTGGCGCGGTGTCAGTGACAACATGCGACTGAATGTCGCATTCATATGACTCTGCGAACAAAACCCACATTGATAAGCCACAACACTCAATGGCTCGCTACCACACAAACGCTCTTTGGCGCGTAACAAACGCCGCTTGAGAATAAACTGGTGCACACTGATACCCAGATACCGTCGTACCAGACGCGCCAGGTGCCGTTCCGACAGGCCCAAGTGTTGCGCCAGATCCCCAACTTTAATCGGTTGTTGAATGTGCGCATCAACGTAATTCCGGGTACGCTCCATCAAGTGCTCGGCCCGGGACACGCCATTGTGGGTATCGCTGATGGATCTGAGGGGTTGCTGTTCAGTCATGGGGAATACCACTCTCGGTTACCAGGACACCGTGGGGCGGCAGTTCCAGCGTATCGGTAAACTGCCGTGCGCCCCCGTGTAGCCAGGCGGGTTCAAAGTAAAGTTCGGGTAAGGTATCCAGCGGCTGATGCTGGATTTGATCGGTGAAATTGAATAAAAATGTCAGAGGCTGGGTGGTATCGGAGCCCCGGGTAAAACCCAGTATCTCCGGTTGGGTTTCCAGTGTATGCACCGCCAGGCTTTTGTTCAGTGCCGGCTGCTCCCGGCGCCATTGCAGCAATCGCCGGTATTGATTCAGCAGAGAACTGGGTTGGCGCTCCTGTTCGCTCACCGCGAACACTTCGTGATCCTGCGGTGCCGGCAGCCAGGTGGTGGGCCCGTCGCTAAAGCCGTGATGGGGCTGGCCGCGATGCCAGGGCAGTGGGGTACGACAACCGTCGCGCCCGGCTACCTGCGGATAATTACGAATACCGAACGGATCCCGTAATTGATCAAACGCCAGTTGCGCCTCCGGCAGGCCCAGTTCATCCCCCTGGTAGATACAGGTACTGCCCGGCAGGCCGACCATCAATACCGCCAACATCAGGTTAAAGGCCTCCTGATCAAAGCGATCCGACATCAGCTGCTGATGCCAGCGACTGGCCAGACGGGGAAAATCATGAGTGCCCGCGGTCCAGCACAATCCTCCCCGGGCTATCAGTGGTTGGGCCCGGCGCAGGGTGTCCCGCAGCTGCTCCGCTGTCAGCAGTTTCTCGGTCATCAACGCCGAGTTGTAGGCCATATGCAGGCAATCAGGCCCCACCGCTTTCAGCGATTCCGCCAGCGGCTCCTCGGCACTGGATATTTCCGCCAGGCTGGTGGTATGGGGAAACTCTTCCAGCAATTGCCGGATCCTGGGCAAGGTGGCGTAGGTGATGTCCTGGCCTATATTGTACCGGTTGATGTAGCGGAAAAACGGAATGGCCAGGGAACCGCCCGCCGGTGCCGGCTGATCCGCCGGGCGGATGGGGTTATCGCGGAGCTGGCGATCGTGCATCAAAAAATTGATCACATCGAAGCGAAAACCGTCCACACCCAGCTCCAGCCAGAACCGACCCACCTCCAGCATGGCCTCCTGCACTTTGGGATTGTGCCAGTTCAGTGCCGGCTGACAACTGAGGAAGTGATGCAGATAATATTGCTCCCGGGCGGGATGCCAGCTCCAGGCCTGCCCCCCAAAGGTAGCCAACCAGTTGTTGGGAGGATCACCGTTGGGTTTCGGGTCGCTCCACACATACCAGTCCGCCTTGGAATTGTGACGATCCTGTTTGCTTTCGAGAAACCAGGGGTGTTGCTCTGAGCTGTGACACCAGACCTGATCCAACAAAACCTTCAGTCCCCGTTGGTGCGCCTTATTCAGTAATTCCTTAAAATCCTCCAGCGATCCGAACATGGGATCCACGCCACAGTAATCCGACACGTCGTAGCCAAAGTCCTGCATCGGCGAGGGATAAAACGGGCTTACCCAGATGGCATCCACATTGAGAGACGCGATGTAATCGAGACGCTGCACGATCCCCTTCAGATCGCCCACGCCATCGCCGCTGCTGTCATAAAAGCTGCGGGGATAGATTTGATAAATGACCGCGTTTTGCCACCAGGACTGTTGCATATCAAGCCTCAATCACACTGATGAACACGGCGCCCCAGGGCACCATGCAGATCCGCTCCGGCAGCCGCTCCGGTGCTTCCTGATTCACGCTCAGCCAGCCCACCCGATGAGGACCCGTGGGATGCTCCACGGAATACGTCTGTTCCCGGGGTGAGATATTAAAAATACAGATAAGACGCTGCTCGGCATACCGGCGCTGAAACACAAACAGGGCCTGGTTGCCGGCCAGAGGCTCGTACTCACCGGCCACCAGAGCCGGCTGGGCGGCCCGCCATTGCAGCATGCGGCGCCAGGTATTCAGCAGCGATTGCGGCGTGCCATTCTGCTCCTCAACCGTATACCGGTGGTGACGTTTGGGGATGGGCAACCAGAGTTTTTCCGCCGCGGAAAATCCCAAATTGACCTGATCCCGGGCCCATGGCATGGGTGTGCGGGAGCCATCGCGCCCCGGCACCTTGGGGTACAGGTTGCGACCGTAAGGGTCTTGCATGGCGTCCGGGGGAATATCCTCCGGTATTTCCGCCAGGGGCAATCCCAACTCGTCGCCCTGGAACAAGCTCAAAGCACCGGGCAGGGCTACCAGTAGAGCGGCGACCATATGATAAAACGACGGAGGGTAAGGCTCGCCGTTGGCATCTGCCCCGGTCCAGCGGCTGCTGAGTCGTTGATAATCGTGATTGCCCACCATCCAACACTGGCCGCCATCGGGAAATGCGGCCAGCGTCTTCTCCATTATCTGTCGCAGCATATCAGCAGTGAGTGGTGCCTCCTGCAACAGAGCACTGTTGTAGACCAGGTGCAAACGGTCATCCCCCGTCACATAACGGCCGGACAGCTCAATGGAGTCCTCACACAGGGTTACCTCCCCCAGGGTTACCGTGTTGGGGAACTCATCCATCAGGGCTCTTATTCTGGGCAGTTTGGCCAGTGTTTCGTCGCGACAGAAGCTGTTGGTAAACAGCTGGGAGGCCATGGGGTTGCCCATGTCGATGCCGTCGGGCTCGCCGTGGCGCGGTTGCCGGGGGGGGTTATCCCGCAACGCAGGATCATGCACAAAAAAGTTCACGGCATCGATGCGAAAACCGTCCACGCCCATTTCCAGCCAGGTCCTGGCCTTGTGCAACTGGGCATTGATCACTGCCTCGTTATGCCAGTTCAGATCCGGCTGCGATGGCATGAAATTGGCGAGATAGTATTGTTCACGGGAATCATCCCAGCACCAGGCGCTGCGACCGCTGAAGGCCGAGATCCAGTTGTTGGGAGGGCCACCGTTCGGATTCGGGTCAGCCCACACATACCAGTCGGCTTTGGCGTTGTGACGATTACTGCGGCTTTCCACAAACCAGGGGTGCGCCGAGGAGGTATGATTCCATACCTGGTCAATAATAACCTTCATGCCCAGATCATGGGCCACTGCCAGCAACCTTTTAAAATCCTCCAGATCGCCAAACATGGGGTCAACATCGGTGTGTTTCAGCACATCGTAGCCGGCATCTTCGTGGGTGGAGGGAAAGATGGGGTTCAACCAGATGGCTTCTACACCCAGCGAGCGTATATAGTCGAGCCGGCGCACTATGCCAGTGAGATCGCCTACGCCATTCCCGCTGGTATCCTGAAAGCTTTGCGGAAAAATCTGATAGATAACCGCATGCCGCCACCACTCACCCAATCGCAAGTGGCTGCCCTTCGCTGACCACTGGGGCCGGTTGATCACCGGCAAACGCCACCAGCGAATGTCCATTTCGTCGTCAGTCTCATGCTCGCTAAACATGTGCGTTAATCCCTGGTCCTTGCTCGCACAGTGTATTTCTAACTTCTATCTATCCGATAAAGAAGCAGCTAGCGTGCCAGCCTCCATGGCCACCGGTGCATCCCGCCACCCGCCATCGAAGCTGGTCATGAAGCGTTCAGCTTTAACCGCTTTAACCTTGTTTTCGTTGTAGTAATTACAACCCTTGCAACCCATACAAGGGCCTCGCGGGGGCTGCAACAGGATGTATTACTTATGGTTTTCGGGGTCGCTGTAAGCCACCTGGGCGTAATTAACCGCGGCTACCAGCATGATGCCGCCTACCATATTACCCAGGATCGTGGGCGCAAAGAAGCGACCCAAATAAGCCAGGATGGTTTCTTCACCGGTGAACACGGCATAAAAAGCAGCCACTGAACCGGCCACCACATGAGGGAAATGAGCCAACCCGATAACAAAGGACACCACGATGATCACCCCCACCCGGGCGGTTTCCGCAAAGGGCATCAGCCACAACATTAAGGCCACCAGCCAGCCCGCGAAGATGGCCTGGACAAACATGACCGAGAAGGGTTTGGCGTACTCGTGGTGAGCAATACTCGCCATGGCGATCTGCACCTCCGGCTCAAATATACGGAAGCCCGCAATAGCGGCGGCAAAGACCGCGGTGCCCAGAATGTTCATACAGAGCACCACCAGCCACAGCTTGGTAATGGCATACACCACTCTCATACTGCGCACCCGCAGCACTTCCAGCACCGGCGTCAGAGTATTTTCGGTAAACAGCTGCTGCCGGCCGAGAATTACGAACAGGAAACCCACGGCATAGCCGAAGCTGCTGACGATGGTACGCCAGTTACTGTCCAGGGTATGGTGATACAACAGGCTCTGGGCCACGAATGAAAAGCCCATGGATAAACCCGCCGCCAGCGCCGACCAGGCCAGCCCCAGCAGGGGCCGTTGCAGCTCGGCCTCCGCCGTATTGCGAATGGCTTCGAATACCACGGCGGCGCTGGGCATTTCCCGGCGGCGGGCTTCCCGTTTTTCCTCCCCATCCATCGGGGTTTGTGTGCGGTTTGCCCGCTTCATATTGTGGCTCCAGAGGCCTCAGGCAATGCAATAGTCCCAACGGCCGTAGTGGTGTTTAACGGTGCCCCGTGGCAATGCCAGGGCGATCAGCAGCAGACCACAGATCCAGCCTGCCACGATGGAACCAATGGCTGCGCCATAAACGAAGGGGGTCATCATGAGCACCAGCCCCAACGGGATCAACAACAGCCGCAGCGCCCGCGCGGTCTCCGCCAATGAAGTCACGACGACGGTTAACACCAGCGCGCCCACCATATGATCGGCATTGGCCATGCCGCCGCTGTGATCAAGGGTCAACCGGGTGAACATCAACCAGATGCCGATGGGCAAACAGAGTAAAAGGTTCCAGGGCAGCGTGATACCGCCGACAGTCATGCCTTTGAGAACCTGCCAGGCGGAGCCGCGGAACGGATTGGGGTGTTGTTGCGGTCCGCCGTCGTCGGTATCACCCCGGAACAGTGTCAACAGCAGTGAATGGCCCCGCTGTTTGCGGCGATACAGGTATTCGCCGCTGGCAATCACCTCGTCCAGCGAATAGGGAATCTGCAGCAGCATGGCTGCCGCGGCAACCAGGCACAGAGTACACCAGGTGCCGATGACTACCGGCTGGATAATAATGAAAAAGATAGATACTGCGCCCAAGGGTACAATCAAGATGCCGAAGGTCATCACCAGCCAGGGCATGGTACGCCAGCGTTTGTTGGAACCCATAATACCGGTCACGATCTCCAGGGCGTAGGTCATGGCCCCCAAACCGGCATCCGGTACCGGCCAGGCCTTGGACACACTGGAGGTGATGATCTGCTCCGTGCCATTGCTACCATCACCGGCGGCACCACCGAAGAACGGGTCCCAGACCGCTTCAATATGCCCCAACTGGTAAGCGCACAGATAACGCGATATCAAAAAGCCAATCACCGCCAGCATAGTGATGGGCAGACGCTGCAGCCATTCTGACGGGGAATAATCCCAGCCCGGGGGCACCGTGGGACCGGACTCCGCTGCCAGCGGTGCGATACCCGGAGCGGGGCGCACCAGCAGGGCGAAGCCCAGTACCAGCATACCCACCAGCGTGTCATTCATGTAGGCCGCCGCCGTGGGCGCCCAGAATACCAGTGGCGCGGCCAGCAGCCAAAGACCCACGGCACCGCTCAACCAGCGGCAGATACTCATGCGCCAGGACAGCGACAGCAGCGCCGTCACTGCCAGGATCAGACCGGCACCCACATCACTCACCATCATGGCGCCGGATTCATAGCCCAGGGCAAAGGGGGAGGTAATCAGCCAGGCGGACAGGGCCAGGTTGATGAAGTGGGCCCACAGCGATTGCTGATGCTGTTGCTGATAACGCGCCTGATGCCGTTGCAACAGCTGGTGGGGATTGAGCCCCTTCTCGTCCTGAGCCTGCTCCAGTTGCTGGGGGACGGTGACCCCATTGCGCTCATACCAGGCCACCGGGTCCCGTTTTAGACTGGCCACCATTTTCTCGAGCCCAAACCAGATGTTGTGGGTCGGCTCCCAATCCAACAGCGCCCGGGCGCGGGTAATATCCAGGTCGTAATGATCCGAGGCCAGATCGATCATAAACGGCTTGATAAAGGGTGGCTCGCCCTGATCGATGGCGTCCGGCACCAGCGGTTCGGCTTTGGTTTCCATCCAGGCGCCCGGTTTGGCAATGGCGGCCGGCACCGAAATCGTGGCCCATTGCCGCTTGCCATGCACCAGGGCCCCGATTCGGTTTTGCAGAGCCTGATAGCCCAGCACCTGGTTTTCGCCCGCGAGAATGGCCAGATTCTCCGGCAGCTCATTGCGCCGTTCCACGGCCCGCCGAAACACAGCCATCATATCGTCGAGATGAATAAAGGCCTGGCCGGCATTCAGATCGCCGGAATACAGATGGCTCTTCATGTTGCGCTCATAGATGCGGGCGATCTGATGCGACAGGGTGGGCACCGCCGATTCATCATCGTACAACCCGGCCAGCCGCAACAGCAGCACCGGCATATCCCCCCGCTCCTCACGAATCACCGCTTCGGTCTTGGCCTTGGATTCGGGGTAGGCCCAGCCCGGACCGATGGGGGTGTCCTCGTTGATTTTTTCACCCACCACGCCGGGCTGATGCACCAGCATCGTGGAGGAATAAATAAACCGCTCCACCATAAAGGACTGCAGCCCGCGCATCAGGTTGCGGGTGCCCTCTACGTTTACCTTGTCGTACAGTGGGCTGTGCTCACCACTGAAATCAAAATAGGCCGCCAGGTGGATCACCGCGGCAAGACGGTCGCCCACCTGCTGGCGAATGAGATCCAGGCCATGGTTCACTGAATCGGGATCGGTGAGATCGCATTGCACCGCTGTCTCGTCCTGCTCATCCACCTTGACGTCGATTCCCACCACCTGGTACTTGTCCGCCAGGGCTTTGCGCAATTGCTGGCCGATGCCGCCCGAAATACCGGTGATCAATATCGCCGGCATTGACTGTTGGCTGTCACTCATGTTTGCCCCCCGCCATTACCGCTGTATTCCTGCTTCAATTCCACGGCGCGCCGGCCATAGCGTTGCAGCTGACTGCGCTCGTATTCCGCATACTCCTCGAATAACTGTTGCACGTCCGGTAGCGACACACTGTTGTTGCAAGCTGACACCAGGGTCACCAGCTGCTGTTTAATGCCAATCACCTCCTGCACCGGATCGAAAGACTGACTGCCTCTGATCCGGTCCAGGCGCTGCTGAATTTCCTTTTCAATCTCAATCGGGTAATAACGGATATAAGAATTCAAAACCTGCTGCCGCGTGGAAACATTAAGCCGCTTCAGTACATCCTGGGTATTGGTTTCCCGCTGCCGCAGATATTCCACCGCCAGTTCCCACTGGTAATGGTTTGTGTGCTCGCGCGCCTGCGTCAGGATAGCCTCCAACTCGCGGTGCACAGACTCCACGTACTCCACAATTTCATAGACCTGTTTCGCAGCCATGGAATTCACTCCTCGGGAGTGTACGACACAGCCGGGTACACTCCGGTTGATGACGTTCGTTAGCCGTCGCCCACTGTACCGGTTGCAACCATTGTAATTCGTACAAAAGCTGCAACGGGGCTGGCGACCGCGCTCTGACTTTGTGCTGGCGGGCAAAGCCGTTCCCGTTGCCGCGCTGACGGTCGCCGGTTCCGGGTTATACCCAAGTCGATGCAGGATGCATTCCATGCCCCGCGGGCTGGGGTTTCCCAAGCCGGCAGCCTGGCGTTGTATTCACCGGGTGACTTTCATATGCTTATGCCACCATGAGCGACAGGATAAATCGGTTTTGTCAAGCATCCTGCCGACACCCGTACCCTAAACCTGACTGAGAAGGAATGGTCTAGTGACTGATCAGGTAGCAACCAATGTTCACTGGCACGACGGCGATATCACCCGGGAGGACCGGGCCCGGCTGATTCAGCAGCGGGGCGCCACCCTCTGGTTTACCGGCCTTTCCGGTAGCGGCAAAAGCTCGGTGGCGGTGGCGCTGGAACAGCGGCTGTATGAAATGGGGCACCTCAGCTATCGCCTGGATGGTGACAATATCCGTCTGGGGATCAACAAGAATCTGGGCTTCTCCGCCGAGGACCGGGCGGAAAACATCCGCCGCATCGGCGAGATTGCCAAACTGTTCGCCGATACCGGGGTAATCACTCTGTCCAGTTTTATCAGCCCCTATCGCCAGGACCGGGACCGGGTGCGGGAGATCCACGAAAGCGCCGATCTGACGTTTATCGAGGTATTCGTGGATTGCCCCCTGGAAGAGGCGGAGAAACGCGATCCCAAAGGCCTGTACAAGAAAGCCCGGGCCGGGGAGATCAAGAACTTCACCGGGATTGATGATCCCTACGAAGCCCCGCTGGCGCCGGAAATTCATCTGCACACCGCCGCCATGAGCGTCGAGCAGGAAGTGGATACGGTGATAGACTACCTGCAACAACACGGCTATCTGCGCGCACCGCAGTAGCTTTCATAGAACCTTCCGGGAACCAGCACCAGCACTATGGGCCGAGCATATCAGAACCGCAAACAATCCATGGCCAAAACGGCCGCCGCCAAAACCAAGGTGTATTCCAAGTACGGTCGGGAGATCTACGTCAGCGCCAAAAATGGCGGCACCGATCCCGACGCCAATCTGAGCCTGCGCAGCCTTATCGATCGGGCCAAGAAAGACCAGGTCCCCAGTCACGTGATCGAGAAAGCCATTGAGAAAGCCAGCGGTGGTGCCGGCGAGGATTTTCAGCCGGCCTTGTATGAAGGGATTGGCCCCGGTGGCTGTATGGTGCTGATCAGTGCCCTCACCGACAATGGCAACCGCACCTTTGGCGAGATCCGTGGGGTATTCTCCAAGTGCAAAGCCAAACTGGGCAGCCAGGGGTCGGTGTCCAATCTGTTTGATCACCGCGCCATGCTGGTGTTTCCGGGTACCGACGAGGATGCTGTGCTGGAAGCCCTGCTGGAGGCGGACGTGGATGTCAGTGAAGTGGAGTCAGAGGATGACGTGATCACCGTCCTCACCCCCCCGGCTGAGTTTTTCAAAGCCAAAACGGCACTGCTGGAGGCGATGCCCGAACTGCAGTTTGAGGTGGAGGAAATCACTTATCTGCCCCAGACCTCCCAGCCCCTCGGGGGCGAGGATGCGGCCCAGTTCGAACGCTTTGTGGATCTGCTGAACGACCTGGACGATGTGCAGGAAATCTACCACAACGGGGAGTTTGAGGAGTAAGGCCAGCACGCCGCCAGCGGTGGCGGCAGCGCCACCGTCACCAAAGGCACCAGCCGGTAGCCGCGCCTGGTGACGGTTTTTATGACCGCCTGCTGCGCCGCGCTGTCCCCCAGGGCCCGCCGGCACTGGGACACCACCTGGGCCAGGGATTCGTCGGACGCGTTACCACCCTGCCAGATCAGCTCCAGCAGGTGGTCCCGTTCCACCAGTCGATTAGCGGCCTGAGCCAGCAACAACAATAACCAGAACGGCTTGGGTGCCAGGGGAATGTCGTCGGCCCCCTTTAACAAACGGGCCTGATCCGGCACCAGAACAAAATCGAGAAACCGATATTCCACATCCCGCGGCCAATTGATTCCCTTCATTAACACGCGCCCATAGCTTGCAGTGGACTCAGTATGCGCGCGACCCAGTATCCTCACAGTGAATGATCACTGCCACTTCTGTAAGAAATTGACATCCCATTTCCGTACCATGTCCACATTCAAGGCTTTCTCAACCAAATCTCAACAGTTGCTCAGGCGCCCGGCGCCGGTCCCGGCGTAGATTAGCGCCAGCCCCGCATAGCGCTGGGTCATTTCCTAACAAAAACTTTGGAGCAACTGCAATGAAAACATTTCACCACAGCATCATCATCGCCGCCGCCCTCAGCTCGCCCCTGGCCCTGGCCGCCAGCAGTGCTGAAATTCGCCAGCTGACCCCACAACCGGGTCTGGAGTACAAATACAGCCTGGATGAATGGCTTACCGATACCCCGCTGGAGGAAACCGACGCCATCCGTTTCACCTCCGGCGCCCACTTCTACAAACAGGCCATCACCAGCACCAAGCCCAGAGTCACCAGTACCGAGAAATTTATCACCGTACCAGGTGCCCGCAGTAAAGTGGTGATTCCCCCGGGTAAAAACGTGTTGGTGAATCTGGCCTTCACTGCCGAATCACGCTGCAACGAACCCGGCAGTAGCGCACCGGACTGGTGTGAGGTGCGCATCCTGGTGGACGGTGTTGAGGCCTCACCCCAGGCCTCCAGTTTCGGCCCTGACACCTACGCATTCGACAGCACCGATGCCGGCAGTGAATCGGTTTCCTCCTGGGAATCTCATGCCATGGACCGCCATCACTGCGTTTATAACAGCCAGAGCAAAACCGCCAAATCGGTCCCGGTGGAAGTGCAGTGGAAAGTCACCAACTTCGACGCCGGACCGGCACCGCTGTTCTGGCTGGACGACTGGAGCTTTACCATAGAACTGGCGGAGGGGTGCCGCCGGGAGGATCTGAAGATTGCGGACTGATCCGCAACAGGGACGTCCCGGGCGTATTGGGCACCCGGGACATCCCGTCCCCGGGCTCCGGGTGCGCTGCTGAAACCAGCGTCAACGGTGGCTGGCCGGTAATAGTTTTGAAGCATTTGCCTGCTACTTTTTCGTTGGAATTGTGAACAGCTTCGCACCCTTTTTTTGGTCACAAGATAACCAGTAGGAGCCCAACAGATGACCGACGATCTACAATACGATAACGATAATGGCATCAGCAATCCCAGCGACAACCGTCCGTTCCAGGATGTGTTACGCGCTAACCTGGCCCGCCGCCAGGTCTTGAAAGGTGGCCTGGGACTGGCTGCCGCGTCTTTTGTGGCAGCGCCCAGTCTGGCCAACGCCGGCTTCCGCCACTGGCCCCGCCGTCGCGGTCTGATTAACTTTACACCGGTGGCCGTGGCCGATGGCAGTGGCCCCATGCCCAGCATTTCCCCGGATTACCAGTACGACGTGCTGATCCCCTGGGGTGACCCCCTGGAGCCCGGCGGCCCGGCCTTCAGCTGGCCCCCGAACGCCGCTGACCAGGCCCAACAAATTGGTATCGGCCACGACGGCATGGCTTTCTTCCCCATCGATCAAAGCGATTGCTCGCCGTTTGATTCCAAATTCCGTCGCGGACACTGGTTCCGCCC
The DNA here is from genome assembly GCA_002701845.1 of Pseudomonadales bacterium. Taxonomy (GTDB): domain Bacteria; phylum Pseudomonadota; class Gammaproteobacteria; order Pseudomonadales; family Ketobacteraceae; genus Ketobacter. The sequence continues at coordinate 151,993 of NZXG01000040.1, read as the reverse complement.
CGGCAACTACCACGGCATGCTGGCCATCAACCACGAGTTCGGTGGCAACAGCCACGTGCTGGGCAAATCCAGTCCGGAGAGCCTGGAAGAGGTGCGCACCTCACAACATGCCCACGGTGTCTCCATCGTGGAGATCAAAAAGATCCATGGCCAGTGGCGCCCGCTGGCAAGCAAAAATGCCCGCCGCATTCATGTCAACACGCCGGTAACCTTCAGCGGCCCGGTGGCCGGTCACCCACTGCTGCAAACCCCCGCCGGCAACATTCCCCTGGGTACGGTGAATAACTGTTCCTCCGGCCCCACCCCCTGGGGCACTTACCTCACTTGTGAAGAGAACTTCAACGGTTACTTCGGTGCCACCAACCGCGAGCAGACCTGGCTCCCCACCGAAGCGCACCAGCGTTACGGCTTTAGCGAAGGCGGTTTCGGCTACGGCTGGGAGAAATTCGATGCCCGCTTCGACCTGTCCAATCCGGATTATAAGAACGAGGAACACCGCTTCGGCTGGGTGGTGGAAATCGATCCCTTCGACGCCACCCAGACTCCGGTCAAACGCACTGCCCTGGGCCGCTTCAAGCACGAAGGCGCCACTTCGGTGATTGGCAAGGATGGCCGCGTGGTGGTTTACATGGGTGACGACGAGCGCTTCGATTACATCTATAAGTTTGTCTCCGCCGACCACTATCGGGACATGCTGGACCGCGGTCAGAGCCCGCTGGACGAGGGCACCCTGTATGTGGCCCGATTCCACGAAGACGGTTCCGGCACCTGGCTGCCGCTGACCCTGGACAACCCGGATCTGGCTGGCCACTTCCATGACATGGCCGAATTGCTGGTGCACACCCGCATTGCCGCCGACCTGGCCGGTGCCACCCCCATGGACCGACCGGAGTGGACCACAGTGGCGCCCAACGGTGATGTCTACTGCACCCTCACCAACAACAGCCGCCGCACCGAGGCGGACGCCGCCAACCCCCTGGCGCCGAACCCGGATGGTCATATCATTCGCTGGCACGACAGTGAAGAGCACACCGGCACCCACTTCAGCTGGGACATCTTCCTGATTGCCGAAACCACCCACGGCACAGAGGACAGCTTCAGCGATCCGGATGGCCTGTATGCCGATCCCGATGGCCGCCTGTTCATCGAAACCGACGGTGGCCAGAAAGATGGGCTCAACAACCAGCTGCTGGTGGCGGATACCCATACCGGTGAGCTGCGTCGACTGCTCACCGGCGTTACCGGCGACGAGATCACCGGCCTCACCATGACGCCGGACCGTCGCACCCTGTTCGTCAATACCCAGCATCCGGGTAATGGCGATCCCAGCCTCACCAACTTCCCGGCGCCTTACGATGGCGTGACCATTCCCCGGGACTGCACCATCGTCATTACCCGCAAGGACGGCGGCATCATCGGGTCCTGATGCCGCTGCCTGACGGGCAGACAAAGAAAAGAGCCGGCAGCAAGCTGTCGGCTCTTTTTTTATTCCGCCGGTATTTCAGGCTTGCCCTTTTCCCTATTCACCCGAGCCCAGTTGATTCAACGGCAGTTTCAGATACTGGATGCCGTTGGACTCCGCCGCGGGCAGCTGTCCAGCCCGGATATTTACCTGCAGTGAAGGCAGGATCAGCACCGGCGCCGCCAGTTGCGCATCCTTTTTCTGTCTTGCTGCCACAAAATCCGCCTCGCTGACGCCGTCATGCACCATGATATTGTGTTGCCGCTGCTCGGCCACCGTGGTTTCCCAACGGGGCTCACGGCCCCCTGGCTGATAGTCATGACACATAAACAGCCGGGTCCGGGCCGGCAAAGCCATCAGCCGCTGGATGGACTGATACAGAGCGCGGGCATCGCCGCCGGGAAAATCCGCCCGCGCGGTGCCGTAGTCCGGCATAAACAGGGTATCCCCCACAAACACCGCATCGGCGATGTGGTAGCTGACGCAGGCCGGAGTATGGCCCGGAGTAAACATCACCTCCGCCTCCAGGGCGCCGATGGTAAAGCGCTCGCCATCCTGAAACAGGTGGTCAAACTGGGAGCCGTCCGGAACAAACTCCGCACCCAGATTAAACAATCCGGCGAAGTGAGCCTGTACCGCGCTAATGCCATCACCAATGGCAATGCGCCCACCCAGCTTGCGCTGCAGCCAGTGGGCGGCGGACAAATGATCCGCATGGGCATGGGTTTCCAGAATCCACTCCACTGTCAGGCCCTGCTCCCGAACGTAATCCACAATTAATTGAGCGGAAACAGTGGATATGCGGGCGGCTTTTGGCTCAAAATCCAGGACGGGATCAATAATGGCACAGGGTCCACCCTGGCCATCATGCACCACATAACTGATGGTGTAGGTGGCGGGATCAAAGAACGCCTTGATTACCGGAGCTGTCATGATTTGCCTGCCCTCCTGTGTCTGCCAAAGTTGCTAACCAAGCCAATTCACTATATATTAGTTTTATCTAAATTAGAATATCTGTATATGGAAAAAAGTCAGTTGGAAGAATTAAGGCACCATGCGCAGTCTGCGGCGGATCTGCTGCAGGCATTATCCAACCCCAACCGCCTGATGATCATGTGCGCTCTGGCGGAGGGGGAACTCTGTGTGCGGGAGCTCAATGAACAGCTTGACCTCTCCCAATCAGCCTTGTCCCAGCATCTGGCGGTATTGCGCAATCAGGGCCTCGTGCACACCCGGCGCCAGGCACAAACCATTTTTTATTCCGTGGCCCCCGGGCCTGCCATGGATATGGTGGCCCTGCTCCACCAACACTTCTGTTCACCCCAGTAAGGAATTGCCATGCTTAACGATCAGCCGTTGAATATTCCCAACCTGTGCTCTCCGAAACCCGACACCCTGGCCTGCGGCCTGCCCAGTGAGCAGGATCTGCAGGCTGCCGCGGATAAAGGGGTAAAGACCGTGATCAACCTGTGCCCCACGGAGGAAACTCCCCCCATGGAGCCGGGCCTGGTGACCCAACTGGGCATGCAGTATTTCAATATCCCCATCCGCAGCGCCCAGGACCTGACCCGGGAAGCGGCGGGGCAGCTGGCGGAAATCATGGATAACTGCGATCACCACCCGGTATTGATCCATTGCCGCAGCGCCAACCGGGTGGGTGCCCTACTGGCGCTGCAGGCCTACTGGTACGAAGGCAAATCCGCCCAGGAAGCCCTGCAGCTGGGGCGCAACGCCGGCATGACCAAACTGGAACCGGCGGTGGAACAGATCATGCGCCAGCAGCCGGCCTGATCCCTGATGCTGGCCGCCATTCTGGGTCTGGCAGTGGGGCTGATTCTGGGCCTCACCGGCGCCGGTGGCTCGGTCATTGCCGTGCCTCTTTTGATCTGGGGCATGGGCTGGACTCTGCCCCAGGCGGTGCCGGTGGCATTGCTGGCGGTGAGCGCCGCGGCGATCTTCGGTACCGCCACCGTCTGGCCCCAGGGCATCGTCCGCTATCGGGCCGCGCTGATGATGAGCGCCGCCGGCATGCTCACCGCCCCGCTGGGGCTGGCGGCAGCCCAGATACTGCCCCTGCCTCTGCTCAATGTGGGCTTTGCCCTGATCCTGTTGGTGGTGAGTCTGCGTATGCTCTATGCCGCCCGCAAGTCGCCGGATGAAACCCGGGTGGTGCGGGCCGGACTGCGGGATCAGCGGGAAGCCCCGGGCGAGCCGGTCTGCAAGGTCAATCCGGACACCGGACGCCTGTTGTGGACCCGCCCCTGTGCCCTGGCGATCACCGGCGGCGGCCTGGCCACCGGCTTTCTCTCCGGGCTGCTTGGGGTGGGTGGCGGCTTCGTTATCGTCCCCATCCTGCGGGCGGCCACCGATCTTTCCTTCCACTCCGCCGTGGCCACCTCCCTGATGGCCATCGCCCTCACCAGTGCCGGCACGGTACTGATGGCCCTGGCCCAGGGTGGCAACCTGCCACTGCTGGTGGCCCTGCCCTTCGTGCTGGGAGCCCTGGCAGGCATGCTGGCGGGCCGGCTCACCGCCAACCGACTGGCCGGACCCCGCCTGCAAACCGGCTTTGCCAGCGTAATGCTGGTGGTGTGCCTGGGGATGCTGTGGAGCGCCATACCCCACTGATTTAGACCCCATATCACCGGCCCGACACCGGCGCCAGCCTGAACTATGCTTAATCTCAGGTACTCATGACAGGGTTTAGCAGCGGTGAAGCAGGGATCAGCCAACGCCATCCAACGCCGGCTCACGGGCGCATTCTTACTGGTCGGGATTATTCCGCTGTTGGCCCTGGAGACCGCGCGCTGGTTGGGTGGCGGCTACTGGCTAATGCTGCTGCTATGCGCTCTGCCCATGGCGCTCCTGGCATACTATCTGGCCAGCCGCTTTGCCCGCCCCATTGTCCGCGTCAACCGCACTGTTGAAGCCCTGATTCACCATCAGGACCCACCGCCATTACCCGTGTCCCGCTGCCCCGAGTTGGGCAGCCTGGCCCGCAACGTCAATTCCATGATGACGTCCCGCAAACAATTCGAACAACGGTTGCGGGCAAGCGAGGCCGCCGCCCGCTCGACGCTGTACGAGCTTAATGAACGCCAGCGCGCCCTGGATCATCACGCCATCGTAGGCATTACGGATCTGCGGGGTGATATCGTTTACATTAACCACAAGTTTGAACAGATCAGTGGTTTCGGCGCCGCGGAACTGCTGGGCAACAACCACCGGATTATCAACTCCGGCACCCACCCCAAAGCCTTTTTCCGGGATATGTACCGAATCATCTGCCGGGGCGAAGTCTGGCACGGCGATATCTGTAACCGGGCCAAGAATGGCAGCGAGTACTGGGTGGCCACCACCATCGTCCCCCTGCGCAACCCGGCCTGCGACGTTGACCGCTTCATGTCCCTGCGCACGGACATCACCGAGCAGAAGCAGGCCCAGGAACGCCTGCGCCAGGCCCTGGACGCGGCGGAAGCCGGAGCCCGGGCCAAGAGCGAGTTTCTTGCCACCATGAGCCATGAAATCCGCACCCCAATGAACGGGGTTCTGGGAATGCTGGGGCTGTTGACCCGTACCGAGCTTAACGACGATCAGCGGCATCAGGCCCGGCTGGCCATGGAAAGCGCGGAATCCCTGCTGGTGATCATCAACGACATTCTGGATTTTTCCAAGATCGAGGCCGGCAAGCTGGAAATCGACGACATCGACTTTGATCTGCCATCCATGCTGGGTGACTTCGCCGAGGCCATGGCCATGCGGGCTCAGGCCAAGCACCTGGAGCTGGTGCTGGACCTGACCGGGCTGACCCAGTCCATGGTGCGGGGGGATCCGGGTCGTCTGCGCCAGATTCTGTCCAACCTGGTGGACAACGCCATCAAGTTCACGGAACAGGGGGAGATAGTGATTCAAGCCAGGTTGGTGGGCGCCGGGACGGAGTACTACCGCTTCCAGTGTCAGGTCAGCGACACCGGGATGGGTATTGCCCTTGACCAGCAGCAACGGATTTTCGACAGCTTTACCCAGGCGGACGGATCTTCCACCCGCCGCCACGGCGGCACCGGTTTGGGGCTGGCGGTGGTGAAACAGTTGTGCCGGCTGACGGGGGGCGATATCAGCCTGGACAGCACTCCGGGCCAGGGCAGCTGTTTCCACTTTCACCTGAAACTGTGGGCCAGCCAGCAACCGGCGCCGGCGCCGTTGCCAGAGGCCGATCTGGCCCAGATTCCAATTCTGGTGGTGGACGACAACAGCACCAACCGGGAAGTGCTGCAACGCCAACTCAGTCTGTGGGGGGCCGAAGTGACCACCGCCGGCGACGCCGCTGGCGCGCTGCAGCGGATCGATGCCCGACTGGCAGAGGGTCACGAGCCGCCGTTCGCCGTGGCCTTTTTGGACCGGCTGATGCCCACCATGAACGGTATCGAACTGGGCCGACGGATCCGCCAAAACCCCAGGCTGGACGCCATGAGCCTGGTGATGATGACCTCCATCAGCAACCGGGGTGATGCCCGGGAACTCACGGCAATCGGATTTGATGCCTATTTCCCCAAGCCCACCACCCTGGGCGACCTGTTACGGGCCCTGCAGGTGCTGCTGGCCCCCCGCGGCACCGCCCGCGAGCGGCCCCTGGTGACCCAGCACTACCTCAACAGCCTGCCCCTGCCGGCGCCACAGCAGCTGCCCTGGCCCGCCGATTGTCGGCTGCTGCTGGTGGAGGACAACGCCATCAATCAGCACGTTATCCACAGCCAGTTGCAGGCCATGGGGCTACCCTGCGAAACCGCCGCCGAAGGTGACGCCGCCCTGACAAGGCTGCGGCAAACGGATCCCGATCGCCCTTTCAGCCTGATTCTGATGGATTGCCAGATGCCCGGCCGGGACGGTTACGCCACCACCCAGGCCATTCGCAATGGCGAGGCGGGCGAGCATTATCGCTACATTCCGGTGCTGGCGCTAACGGCCAATGCCATCAAGGGTGATCGCGAGCGGTGTCTGCAGGCGGGAATGAACGACTACCTGAGCAAGCCGGTGAAGCTGGAGGACCTCCAGCAGAAACTGCAACTCTGGCTCTGTGGCAACCACGACCCGGCGCCGGCGGCGGCGGCCCCCAAACCCCGACTGGCGGTATGGGACAGCGCGGCGGTACACAAGCGGGTACGCTACAAAACGGAGCGGGTTCAGGTGCTGGTGGAAATGTTCCTGGAAGGTGCCCCGGAGCATCTGCGCCAGTTACAACAGGCAATGGCGGATAAGGATTTACGCCAGGCGATTTACCATGCCCATACCCTGAAGGGCATGGCGGGCAATCTCAGCGCGGAGCGGCTTGCCGCCGCGGCCGGCGCGCTGGAGCAGCATTTGCGTGAACCCGCTGGGCCAGTCCAGGCCGGGCCAGTCCAGGCCGGACCGGAGGCTTTGTTGGGGGCGGTGGATGAGCAGCTGCTGCAGCTCACCGGCCTGCTCAAGGATTATTTGCGGGGTGCCGCCGTCACTCCGCGCTGAACGGATTGCGCAGAATGATGGTTTCGTTGCGATCCGGGCCGGTGGAAATAATATCGATGGGGGCGCCCACCGCCTGTTCCAGCTTCTGTACATAGGCCACCGCGGCGGCGGGCAGATCGTCCACCGACTTGGCGCCCACCGTGGACGCCTGCCAGCCGGGCATTTCCTCGTACACCGGCTCAATGCCGTCATAATCGGCAGCATCCACGGGAAACGCCAGCAGCCGGTTGCCCTTGGCGTCCTGATACCCCACGCAGATACGGATGGTATCCAGTCCGTCCAGCACATCCAGTTTGGTCAGGCACAGGCCGCTGACGGAATTGATCTGCATGGCCCGGCGCAGGGCCACCGCGTCGAACCAGCCGCAACGGCGGGTGCGACCGGTGGTGGTACCAAATTCATGGCCTTTTTCCCGCAGGTGCTCCCCCACCTCATCAAACAGCTCGGTGGGGAAAGGGCCGGACCCCACCCGGGTGGTGTAGGCTTTGGTGATGCCCAATACATGATCCAGAAACAGAGGGCCAAACCCGGAACCGGTGGCGGTCCCACCGGCACTGGTATTGGAAGAGGTCACAAACGGATAGGTACCGTGATCAATATCCAGCAGAGTGCCCTGGGCCCCCTCGAACAGGATGTTGTCACCGGCCAGACGGTGCTGATGCAGAATTTCGGTGATGTCCGCCACCATGGGCTTGAGCTGCTCCCCCAGTTCCAGGGTCTCCTCCAGCAGTTGCTGAAAGTCCAGCGGCTCGGCCTTGTAGTAATGCTTGAGCACAAAGTTGTGGTAATCCAACACTTCCCCCAGCTTGGAGGCGAAACGTTCCCGGTGGAATACATCCCCCAGCCGCAGCCCCCGGCGCGCCACCTTATCCTCGTAAGCCGGGCCGATGCCACGGCCGGTGGTACCGATGGCGGCCTTGCCCCGGGCCGCCTCGCGGGCTTTGTCCAGGGCTACGTGGTAGGGCAGAATCAACGGACAGGCCGGGCTCAGCCGCAACCGCTCGCGCACCGGCACCCCGCGGTCCTCCAGCATGGCCATTTCCTTTAACAACGCGTCCGGCGCCAGCACCACGCCATTGCCAATGAGGCACATGACATCATCCCGCAGGATACCGGAGGGGATCAGATGCAGGGCTGTCTTAACGCCGTCAATCACCAGGGTGTGGCCGGCATTGTGCCCCCCCTGAAAGCGCACCACGCAGGCCACCCGATCAGTGAGCAGGTCCACGATCTTGCCTTTACCTTCGTCACCCCATTGGGTGCCCAGAATTACGACACTCTTGCCCATTGCTGTCTGTCTCTATCAGGAATGAATTAGGAATCGGCGACGGGTTCACAGACCCAGTTGCCACCGGCCGGAACCAATTGTTGCGTGCAACCCAGCCCCGCCGGCGTCTGTTCCGCGTCCAGCGCCTGCACCACCACCCGGCCCCGGGCCCGGAGATCCGCCACGGCCTGCTGCAAAGCCGCTGCCCGGGCTGCCTCCACCTGGGGCGCAAAAACCCGGGTGGCGCCAGCCACCGGCCGCCGCTGCTGTATCAACACGGCCAGGTCCGTACTGAAACCGGTGGCGGGCCGGGCCCGGCCGAACACCTCACCGATATGATCGTAACGGCCACCGTTGGCAATGGCCTGCCCCATACCCGGCACATAAGCACTGAACACGGTGCCGGTGTGGTAATGATACCCCCGCAGCTCACCCAGATCGAAATACAGGTTGACCCGGGGGTGGCGCGCTTTCAGGGCGGCGGCAATCTGCTGTAAATCCTCAAGTGCCGCCCGCACCGGGGACGGGGCACCACTCAGCAACTGTCGGGCCCGCGCCAGCACTGACTCATCCCCAGCCATGGTGACCAGGGCCTGGAGCATGCCCCGCAGGGAGTCATCGGCCACCTGCCGGTTCAAAAACGCCTGCAGCTCCGGCACCGCCTTGCGTTGGAACATGGCAAACAACTGCCATTCCTGGTCCGGCCCCAAGCCGGCCTCCGCCGCCAGGGCCCGGTAGATGCCCACATGGCCCAGATCCAGGTGCAACTCTTCACAACCGGCCCGGGCCAGGGTTTCCAGCATCAGATCAATGACCTCGATATCGCTGGCGATACCGGCATGCCCGTATAGCTCGGCACCGATTTGAATCAGGCTGCGGCTGGCTCCCAGGGTTTCCGGTTTGGCATGCAGAACATGGCCGGCATAACAAAGCCGGTTCACACCCTGGCGCCCCAGGGTGTGAGCATCGATGCGGGCCACCTGGGTGGTCATGTCGGCCCGCACCCCCATCATGCGCCCGGTAAGCTGGTCAGTGAGTTTGAAGGTCTGCAGCTCGAGGTCATGACCGGCGCCGGTGAGCAGTGACTCCAGATACTCCACCAGGGGCGGAAACACCTGTTCGTAACCCCAGGAGGTGTAGAGGTCCAGCAGTTCACGTCGCAACTGTTCCAGTTTCGCCGCCTGGGGCGGCAGGATTTCGTCAATGCCGTCGGGCAGCAACCATCGGTCTGCTGTGGTCATGTTCAGGTACGCTGTGGCTGTTGTCGGATATTCAGGGTCCGGAATGAACCCACAAAAAAACCGGGGGAGCGCCCCGGTTTCCTTATCATAACACGCATCACAGGGCCGCGTTAAACCTTTCCGCGGCCCCGCTGGCTATTGCTTCTTCATGTATTCAAAGAACTCGCCCTGCGGTTGCAGCAGAATCAGATCATCCTTGCTGCGGAACACGTTACGGTAGGCTTCCATACTGCGGTAGAACCCGAAAAACTCCGGATCCTTTTCGTAAGCCTCGGCGTAGATGGCCGCTGCTTCCGCATCACCGGCACCCCGCAACTCCTCCGCCTGACGATAGGCGTCCGCCACGATTTCCGTGCGTTCCCGGTCGGCGGCGGCGCGGATACCTTCCGCCAGCTCGTTACCGCGGGCCCGGTGACTGCGGGCTTCCCGCTCCCGCTCCGCGCGCATCCGGTCATAGACCGAGCCGGAAACACTGGGAGGCAACTCGATCCGCTTCACCCGGATCTCCACCACGTCGATGCCCAGACCCTCCTGGGCCTTGCTGTCGATGGTTTCACTGAGTTCCGCCACCAGCTCTTCGCGCTCGCCGGCTACCACTTCATATACCGTGCGCTCACCGAACTGGTTACGCAGACCTTCGTTGACCCGGGGGGCCAACAGCATCTGCACCCGGGACTCGTTGCCGCCACCGGTGGCGATGTAAAACTGTTTCACATCCTCGATACGCCACATCACATAGGAATCCACCACCAGGCGTTTTTTCTCCTGGGTCAGGTATTCCTCCTGGCGCATTTCCAGCACCCGGATACGGCCGTCGAACAGTCTGGGCTCATTGATAAACGGCCACTTGAACTGGATGCCGGGTTTGAGATCGTCGCGCACCACCTCACCAAATTTCAGCAGTACGCCCCGTTCACTTTCCTTCACCGTAAAAATAATGCCGCTGAGGATCAGAGCCACCAGGGCCAGCCCCACCAGGACAGTCATGCTTCGATTATTCATTTAGCGGCCCTCCCAGCGTGATTCACGGGCCTGACGGATTCGCTCCAGGCCCCGCACCGTGTCAGAGGCTTTCTGAGTGCTGGTGGTGCTCTGTTGCGCCGAACTGTTGTCGTCCATGCCGTTGTTGGCGCCGGAACGACGTTGCTCCAGGATCTTGTCGATGGGCAGGTACATCAGATTGTTGCCCCCTTCCACATCCACCATGACTTTGGAGGTATTACCCAGCACATTCTCCATGGCTTCGATGTACAGGCGGCGGCGGGTGACTTCCGGCGCCACGCTGTATTCGGCGTACAGGCGGTCAAAGCGGTTGGCCTGACCCTTGGCCCGCTCCACCACTTCGGTTTTGTAGGCAGTGGCCTCCTCAATCATCCGTTGCGCCTGACCACGGGCTTCCGGGACGATCTGATTGGCATAAGCCTCGGCTTCGTTCTTCACCCGCTCCTCGTCTTCCTTGGCCTTGATCACGTCGTCGAACGCGGCCTTCACTTCTTTCGGTGGGTGGGCATCCTCAATATTCAGCTTGTCCACCCCCAACCCGGTACGATACCGATCCAGATAGGCCTGCAGCCGCTGCTGGACTTCCACCGCAATGGCCGCCCGGCCTTCGGTAAGCACCCGGTCCATTTCGCTGCCACCCACCACATGGCGCAGGGCCGACTCCACCGCGTTACGCAGAGTTTCAATGGGGGTGCTGTTCTCCAGGAAATAAGCGCGGGAATCGGTGACCACGAACTGCACCTGCAGCTCGATATCCACAATATTCTGATCTTCGGTGAGCATGGTGGCCCGCACCGGCATGGTTTCCCGCTGGTTCACGTCCACCGTCTGCACCGAGTCGATACCCCAGGGATTCCAGTGCAGACCGGGGCCCACGGTTTCATGATATTTACCGAACCGCAGCACCAGTGCTTCTTCCGCCTGTTCCACCCGGTACAGGCCGGCCACGGCCCAGGCCACGATCATCACTGCCAGAATCAAAAACAACAAACCATAGCCGGCATCGTTATTGCCGCCGCGGCCGCCGCCACCGAATAATCCGCCAAACCGGTCCTGCAGCTTCTTGACTACATCCTCCAGATCCGACTGACTGCGACCGCCACGGCCCCGCCAGGGATCCTGATTTCGCCCGCCGCCGGGCTCATTCCAAGCCATAGAGTGCTCCGCTGTTAATTTTTTGCTGGGAAATGTTATTGCATCTCAAAACGTTATAACAGGTTTATTATTCCGAATGGGGTTATTTTCGCAACCCTGGTCAGCTTTGTTCCAGGCGCTCCGGCGCCAGCGCAAAGCGCTTTTGCAGCTGCTCCCAGGCCTTCACCGGCATCCGGATCTGTAACGCCAGATTCCCGGTTTCATCGGTGGCTTCACCCTGTACCGCCTGCAGACCATAACAGTGTGCCCGTACTGCCGACAAATCCGGCGTCAGGTGCAGGGTACCTTCCACCATGCGCCGGCCCAGGCGCTCATTCAGTGCCTGCAGCAACAGATCGGTTCCGACACCGGTGCGCGCCGACAGCCACACCGCTACCGGCAACCCATTTTCGTCCCGGTCGATGCGGGGCTGACGCTCTCCCAGCAGATCGATCTTGTTATAGACCCTCAATTGCGGCACTTTATCCGCGCTGATTTCATGCAGCACCTCGTTGACCTGATAAATGTTGTCCTCCCGCTCCGGGGAACACACGTCCACCACATGCAGCAACAGGTCGGACTGCCGGCTCTCTTCCAGGGTGGCGCGAAAGGCTTCCACCAGTTTATGGGGCAAGTGGCGGATAAAACCCACGGTGTCCGCCAGAATCAGCGGGCCCAGGTCGGGCACTTCGATACGGCGCAGGGTGGGATCCAGCGTGGCAAATAACTGATCGGCGGCGTAAACACCGGATTCAGTCAGGTGATTAAACAAAGTGGATTTGCCGGCGTTGGTATAGCCCACCAGGGACACGGTGGGAACATCGTTCCGGCGCCGGGCGCGGCGGCCCTGATCCCGCTGCCGCCGCACTTTCTGCAGCCGCTGCTGGATGTGTTTGACCCGCACCCGCAACAGGCGCCGGTCCGTTTCCAACTGGGTTTCACCCGGACCCCGCAAACCGATACCGCCCTTTTGCCGCTCCAGGTGGGTCCAGCCCCGTACCAGTCGGGTTGAGAGATGCTCTAATTGCGCCAGCTCCACCTGCAGCTTGCCCTCGTGGGTGCGGGCGCGCTGGGCGAAGATATCCAGAATCAGCCCGGTGCGATCCAGCACCCGGCATTTCAACTCCCGCTCCAGATTGCGTTCCTGGGAGGGGCTGAGCCCGTGATTGAAAATCACCAGATCCGCTTCGAACCGGCGCACCAGCTCCGCCAGCTCCTCCACCTTGCCCTTGCCGATAAAAAAGCGGGGATTGGGAGAGGCGCGGGAACCGGTGAGCACACCCAGGCGCCGGGCGCCGGCGGAATCCACCAGCATCTCAAATTCCTGCAGATCCTCGCATTCGGATTCCTGCGGAAACTCAATATGCACCAATACCGCGCGCTCGCCACTCTGGGGACGGTCGAATAAAGATTCCATCTAGCGACCGCACCCTGGCAATGCGCCCCGGTACCGCCGCTGAACAGAGGTCAGGTTATGGGTGATCCGTATTGCCCGCGTTATCATTGCCACCGCGATCAGGGCCACCATGGCCCCTGGGATTGCGGGCCGGCACCACTGTGGAAATAGCGTGCTTGTAAACCATCTGGTTAACAGTGTTACGCAACAAAACAACGTATTGGTCAAAAGATTCAATCTGGCCCTGCAGCTTGATTCCGTTTACCAGAAAAATGGAAACCGGAATTCTTTCCTTGCGCAGCGCATTCAAAAAAGGGTCTTGTAAAGAGTGCCCTTTAGACATAAGAGTCTCCTTGTGTGGGCCCAAACTCGGGCTAAAAGATCAAAAATCAAATACGATTTCGCCATCACGAGGCATCGTCGGCTAAGATAGCATGTCGTCCACCGGCAAAATTTTCAAGACCTTTTCCAACAAATGTGGATCCATGCTGTCCAGCCAGTGTAAATCCGGCCAGCCGCGCAGCCAGGTGATCTGGCGCTTGGCCAATTGCCGGGTGGCGATGATTCCCCGCTCTTTCATTTCAGCGTAGCTCAGTTTGCCCGCCAGACAATCCCATACCTGGCGGTAACCCACCGCGCGCATGGCTGGCATTGCCGGGTGCAGATCACCCCGCTGATACAAAGCTTTGACCTCTTCATAAAAGCCTTGTTCCAGCATTTGCTCAAAACGTTCGGCAATGCGCTGATGCAGCACCGGCCGCGGCGGACTTACGGCGATATTGATCACCCGGTAGGGGAACGCCGGTGGTTCCGGCTGGCGCCGGTGCCATTCCGTCAGCGACACCCCGGTGCAGCGATACACTTCCAGGGCCCGCTGCAGACGCTGGGCGTCATTGGGATTGAGGCGGGCGGCCGCCGCCGGGTCCACCCGCGCCAGCTCCCGGTGCAGGGCGGGCCAGCCCCGGTCCGCCGCTTCCGCCAGCAACTGACGGCGGACCTGCTGATCCGCCGCCGGCAGGGGCGCCAAACCTTCGGTTAACACTTTGAAATACAACATGGTGCCGCCCACCAGCAATGGCACCCGGCCGCGGCCGGCAATCTCCGCCATGGCGGCCAGGGCGTCGCGGCGGAAGTCCGCGGCGGAATAACTTGCCGCCGGATCCAGGAAGTCAATCAGCCGATGGGGCGCCCGGGCCAGGGTGGCGGCATCCGGTTTGGCGGTGCCGATATCCATGCCCCGGTAGATCAGCGCTGAGTCCACACTGATAATGTCCATGGGCAGACGTTCCACCAGTTGCACCGCCAGGTCGGTTTTACCGGACGCGGTGGGGCCCATCAGGAACAGGCACCAGGGGCGGGTATCCACCATCTCAACGCCCCCGCAGAAACAGTTTGTCCAGTTCCGCCAGTGACAGTTGGGTCCAGGTGGGGCGGCCATGATTGCACTGGCCGCTGCGTTCGGTGCGCTCCATATCCCGCAGCAGCGCATTCATCTCCGGCAGAGTCAGGGGACGATTGGCGCGCACCGAGCCATGGCAGGCCATGCTGGACAGCAGCCCGTTGATGGACTGTTCGATGCGGTCACTTTGCCCCTGGGCCTGCAGATCGGACAGCAGATCCCGCACCAGGGATTCCACATCGGCATGGCGCAGCAGGGCCGGGATCTCCCGCACCAGCAGGGTTTCCGGCCCCATCCGTTCCAGGACGAAGCCCAGCTTTTCCAGCGCCGGCTGCTGGTGTTCGGCGCAGTCCGCCTCGCCGCTGCTCACCGCCATACTCAGCGGCACCAGCAGGGGCTGGGAGCGCACCCGTTCGCTGTCCCAGCTTTGTTTCAGGCGCTCGTAGGTGATTCGCTCGTGGGCGGCGTGCATGTCCACCACCACCAGGCCCTGCTGATTCTGGGCCAGGATATAGATACCGTGGAGCTGGGCCACCGCATAACCCAGGGGGGGAACCTCATCATCCGTCGTCTCCGCCATGGCCGGCAACGGGGCGCTGCCAGCCGCTGGATGGAAATCGGCATAGGCCCGCATGGTCTCCGCCACCTGCCGCGGCCGCTGGGCCGCCAGGGGCAGCCGGGCCTGGGCACCGGCGCCGGACCAGGCATTGCCGCCACCGTTACCCTCCTGACCGGCCGCGGCCGTGGCGCCAGCCAGGGCCGCCGGGCTGAGGGGCTGGCCCGCCGGGGCGGCCCCCACCGCCAGAGTATCCGCGGGGGTCAGTTCGGCAATGGCCCGGTGCAGGCTGCGGAACAGAAAATCATGTACCTGTCGGCTTTCCCGGAACCGCACCTCGTGTTTAGTGGGGTGCACATTGACGTCCACCCCCCGGGGGTCCAGCTCCAGATACAACACAAAGGCGGCATGCCGGCCGTGGTACATCACATCCTGGTAGGCCTGTCGCACCGCGTGATTCACCACCTTGTCCCGCACGCTGCGGCCGTTAACGAAAAAATACTGCAGGTCCGCCTGACTGCGGGAGATGGTGGGCAGCCCCAGCCAGCCCCACAGCCGCAGGCCGGCGGCCCCGGTGTCCACCCGCACCGCGTTTTCAATAAATTTGGGGCCGCAGAGACTGGCCACCCGCCGGTCCTGCTCCGCTTCGGTCCGGGCCGGTTTGAGGGCATGGATTGTTTTTTGGTTGTGGCGCAGATTGAAGCCCACCGCAAAATGACTGAGGGCCAGGCGTTTGATCACTTCTTCCAGGTGACTGAATTCGGTGCGCTCGGTGCGCAGAAACTTGCGCCGGGCCGGAGTGTTAAAGAACAGGTCCCGCACCTCCACCGTGGTGCCCCGGGGATGGGCCGCCGGCACCAGGGCCGCTTCCATATCCCGGCCCTCCGCCTGCACACACCAGCCGGCACCGCTGTCATCGGCGCTGGAAGTCAGACTCAGGCGGGCCACGGAACTGATACTGGCCAGGGCCTCGCCGCGAAAACCCAGGGTGGCCACCCCCTCCAGATCCGCCAGTTCGTGAATCTTGCTGGTGGCGTGGCGGGCGATGGTGAGGGGCAGATCCTCCTCGGTGACACCGCTGCCGTTGTCCCGCACCCGCACCAGCTTGACGCCCCCCTGCTCCACCTCCACGTCCAACTGGGAGGCCGCGGCGTCCAGGCTGTTTTCCAGCAGCTCCTTTACCACCGAGGCGGGGCGTTCCACCACCTCGCCGGCGGCAATCTGGTTGGACAAACGGGGGGTGAGACGAATGATTCTGGCCAAGGAAAAACCTGTTCTGCTGCACTGAAGAAAACGCGCAACATGATAACGCACTTTGGCGTTGGCCGCCGAGTGCCGGAATCAGGAATTGGGAATACGCAGCACCTGGCCCACCCGAATCAGATCGGTGTTGTCGAGCCGGTTGTACTGCATCAGGGCGGTGAGATCCACCCGGTAACGCTGGGCGATCTCCGACAGGGTTTCCCCCCGGGCGATGCGGTGTTGCTGGGCCCGCTGCTGCTGCTTGCGCAGGGCAAAATAGGTGCCCGGCGGCGGGTGTTGATCGAAATAACTGATAATACCCTGGCCGATGGCCCGGGACAGTTTCACCTGATGGCTCTGGGAGCGCAGATTGCGTTCCTCCCCGGGGTTGGAGATGAAACCGGTTTCCACCAGAATGGAGGGGATGTCCGGGGATTTCAGTACCGCGAAACCGGCCTGTTCCAGATGTTTTTTGTGCAGGTGGGTCACCTGCCCCATCTCCCGCAGCACCATGGAGCCTACTTTGATGCTGTGTTCCATGCTGCCTTCCATGGCCAGATCGTAAATCACCGAGGTCACCATCTCATCATTGTGGTCGATATTGACCCCGCCGATGGCATCGGACTGGTTTTCCCGCTCCGCCAGCACCCGCGCCAGGGTACTGGTGGCGCCACTGCGGGACAGGGCGAAAACCGAGGCGCCCCGGGCGCGGCGGTTGTCGAAGGCATCGGCGTGCACCGATACAAACAGATCGGCATTGAATTCACGACGGGCTTTCTCCCGTCGTTCCGCCAGGGGAATAAAATAATCACCGGTGCGGATCAGCACCGGCTTAATACCCTGTTCCGCCTTCAGCACATGGTAAATGCGCCGGGCAATCTGCAATACCACGTCTTTCTCCCGGGTACCGCTGGGGCCGATGGCACCGGGATCCTCGCCACCATGACCAGCATCCACCGCCACCACAATGTCACGGCCGCTGCCCATATCACTGAAGGATTTGGGCCGGCTGGCGGTGCGCTGGGTGGGCGGTACCCGGGTGGCCCCGGTCTTTTCCAGGTCAATCACCAGCCGGTGACCGTATTGATCCTTGGGTGCCAGCAGAAAACTCTTGGGGTTCACCGCCCGTTCCAGATCCAGCACCACCCGCAGATCGCCATTGGCCTGGGGCGCGCTGCGCACGTTCACCAGGGGGCCGCCCTTGAAATCCACCAGGTCCAGGGCCTTGGTTTTCTCCGCCTGGGGAATATCAATCACCACCCGGTCGGGGTTGTCCAGGGTAAACAGGTGATGGGACACAGGGCCGGTAAGATCGAAAACCACCCGGGTATGCTGCGGCGCGTTCCAGACCCGCACGCTGCTGATTTTTTCAGCCGCCAGCGCCCCCGCCGCGCCCAGTAGCGTCAGCGTCACCAGCATGGCCTGAAGCAGACTCTTAAGTGACTTTTTCAATTCCGTCTCTAACCTCATGAGAGCAAACCGGTTTCCCCACCTGACTTTTTAGGCCTTTTTGGGCCGATGGTCAAATTTTCGTTAACTCCCCTAACATGTTTTGGCCCGCCTCCGTGCAGGCCCGCAGCCGGGCCAGGCGACCGTTCTGATTCCGCTCCAGGGTCACCTGCAGATCCGGGGCGGGAATCCGGTCGCCCCCCTGGCCCGGCCATTCCACCAGGCAGATCACCCCCGGATCGAAATAGTCGCGAATGCCGATGTATTCCAATTCTTCCGGTTCCCCCAGCCGATAAAGATCAAAATGGTAGAGCCGGCGGCCCTGGAATTCATAGGGTTCCACCAGGGTATAGGTGGGACTCTTAACCGCCCCTGAATGCCCCAGGGCCTGGATCAGGCCCCGGCAGAGAGTGGTTTTGCCGGCGCCCAGATCCCCCTGCAGATACACAACGCCACCGTCCCGCAACACAGTGGCCAAACGCCGGCCCAGGGCCAGGGTGTCGGTTTCATGGGGCAGAGTCAGATCCATAGGGCTCCGGCAGAGTGATTAACGGGCATTCACCAGGCGGCGAATATAGGGCATCAGGTCCGTAGCCAGCAAGCCCCGCTGCCCCGCCTGATCCGAAGCCCGGTCGCCGGCGGTGGCATGAATCTGCACGCCGGCGGCGGCGGCCTGCTCCAGGGTCAGCCCCTGGGCCAGCAGCCCACCCACCACACCGCTGAGCACGTCGCCCATGCCACCGGTGGCCATGCCCGGATTGCCGGAGCGACACACCCAGGGCGCGGGTTGCTCCCCGGCGATCAGACTGCCCGGGCCCTTCAATACCACCGCGCCACCATAGCGGGACTGCAATGCCTGTACTGCTGCAAACCGGTCCTCGGACAATTGCGCCGTGGACTGGTTCAGCAGCCGGGCGGCCTCGCCGGGATGGGGGGTGAGCACCCAGTTGCCGCGCTCCATCACCGTGGCATCCTGCTGCCACTGCGCCAGCAGATTCAACCCATCGGCATCCAGCACCAGGGGCAGCCCACTGGCCAGCGCCTGCCGCAACAGGGCCTGGCCCCAGTCTCCCTGGCCGATGCCCGGGCCCACCACCAGCACGTCCGCCTTTGCCAGCTGAGCACTGATATCCGCACCTTCATCCACCCCCAGCACCATGCATTCCGGGCGTCGCGCCAGCACCGGTGTCACATGCTGGGGCCGGGTCACCACCGAGGTCAGCCCCGCGCCCACCCGACCGGCGGCCTCCGCCGCCATGGCCACGGCACCGCCCATCCCCAGATCACCCCCAATCACCAGCACATGACCATTGTTGCCCTTGTGGGAGAGCCGCGAGCGGGGTGGCAGCCAGCGGGTGATCTGGGCCGTGGTGATCAGACGGGCGGAGGGGGCCAATGCATCGAAGACCAGCGCCGGCACCTGCAGCGGGGCAAAATACAGATTACCCACAAAGTCCGGGGCCTGGCCGGTGAGCAGACCCTGCTTGCAGCCGATGAAAGTGATGCTGGCATCGGCCTTCACCGCCTGCCCCAGCACGCGCCCGGTGTCGCTGCACAGGCCGGAGGGAATATCCGCCGCCAGCACCGGACAGCCGCTGCGGTTGATCAGGTCGATGGCTGCCCGGTAAGGGCCCCGCACCTCGCCACTGAGGCCGGTGCCCAGCATGGCGTCGATGATCACGTCACCCTGGTATTCCCCCTCGGGATCAAACAGCTCGAAGGAGGCACCCTCTTCCTCCGCCCGCTGGCGGGCAGTGGCGGCATCGCCCCGGGTTTTTTCCGGATCCCCCACCTGCACCACGTGGGCCTCGAACCCGGCTTTTTCCGCCAGCGCCGCCACCACATATCCGTCACCGCCGTTATTGCCCGTGCCCACAAACACGCAGAGCTGACGCGCCTCCGGCCACAGATCCCGCAGCAGATCAAAGGCGGCCTGGCCGGCCCGGCTCATCAATTCAAACCCGGCAATGCCGTGCTCCTCAATGGCCAGGCGATCCAGTTCCCGCACTTCCTCGGCACGATACAGGGCGGTGGGCAGTTCGCTGGTATACTGCTTGGCGGTGTCGCTGGTCATGAGGTTCTCCTTGTGTTTCGCTGTTGCCTGAGCCTCTTATACCACAGGCAACCCGCAATATTGATGAAGTGGTGGGAATGAATTACCGGGAACTGGCCGAACAAATCAAACACTGGGGACAGGCGTTGGGCTTTCAGCAAATCGCCATTGCCGACGTGGATCTGGGGGCGCACGAAACCCATCTCCAGCGCTGGCTGGCGGCCGGTTTTCACGGTGAGATGGGGTATATGCACCGCCACGGCAACAAGCGCAGCCGGCCGGCGGAGCTGCAACCGGGTACCGTGCGGGTGATCAGTGCGCGGATGGATTATCTGCCGGCGGATGACACCACCATGGCGGTGCTGAACGACCCGGAAAAAGCCTATATTTCCCGCTACGCCCTGGGCCGCGATTACCACAAACTGATCCGCAAACGCCTGACCCAACTGGGGCGACAGGTGGAGGCCGCCATCGGCCCCTACGGCTACCGCGCCTTTGTGGACAGCGCCCCGGTGCTGGAAAAAGCCCTGGCGGAAAAAGCCGGCCTGGGCTGGATCGGCAAACATACGCTGTTACTGGACCGCAGTGCCGGCTCCTGGTTCTTCCTGGGGGAGATTTATGTGGATATTCCCCTGCCGGTGGACGCACCGGTGAGCGGCCACTGTGGCACCTGTAACGCCTGCATTGATATCTGCCCCACCGGTGCCATCGTCGCCCCCTACCAACTAGACGCCCGCAAGTGCATCTCCTACCTCACCATTGAATTGCATGGGCCCATTCCCGAGCCGTTGCGGGCGCCCATGGGTAACCGGGTGTTCGGCTGTGACGACTGCCAGTTGGTGTGCCCCTGGAACCGCTTTGCCCGCGCCACGGACGAGCCGGACTTTCAACCCCGCCACGGCCTGGAAAACCGGGAACTGGCGGAATTGTTTCTGTGGGACGAAGCCACCTATTTACGGCAGACCGAAGGCTCCGCCATCCGCCGTATCGGCTATGAACGCTGGCTGCGGAATCTGGCGGTGGGCCTGGGCAACGCCCCCGGTAGTCAAGCCGTTATAACCGCGTTACGGGCGCGACAACATCACCCATCGGAATTGGTGCGGGAGCATGTCCACTGGGCCCTGCAACGCCACAATATTACCGTGGACGACTAGTTTACAGCTGCAAAAAGGTATTGCGATAGTGCTTTAATTCCGCGATGGATTCGCGGATATCATCCAGCGCCAGATGGGTGGCGGATTTCTTAAACCCTTCCAGCGCCTCGGGCTTCCAGCGCCGGGCCAGTTCTTTCAGGGTACTGACATCCAGGTTGCGATAGTGAAAGAATGCTTCCAGCCGCGGCATGTAGCGATACAGAAAACGGCGATCCTGACAGATGCTGTTGCCACACATGGGCGAAGCCCCCGGCTCCACCCACTGGGCCAGAAACGCCAGGGTTTCCTGCTCCGCCCGGGTTTCACTCACCTGGCTCTGGCGGACCCGTTCGGTGAGCCCGGACTGACCGTGTTGGCGGGTGCACCAGTCATCCATTTGCGCCAGGGTTTCATCACTTTGATGCACCGCCAGCACCGGGCCCTCGGCCAGAATATTCAGCTCCGGGTCGGTGACCACGGTGGCGATTTCGATGATCACGTCAGTGTCCGGGTCCAGCCCGGTCATTTCCAGGTCCAGCCAGATCAGGTTGTTACTGCGGTCGGTGGTCATGGTGATTCCTTTTCTCACTTATTTTGGGGCCGGGAGTGGCGGTGGTGTGGCGGGATGGCGGGTCATGCGCTTCTCGGCTCCTACCTGGGGGTGTTGTTTGAAACACGCCGTGAACCCATCCCTGGGGGCTTCACAGCGGCATCCCTGCCGCTGAGAGTTTCAAACAACACCCCCAGGCAGGATCCTGCGATGCTCTTCAGCCATCCCGCCACACCCCCGCCATAGCCGGCCTTCTGCCGCCTGCCTTATTCCCCTAGAATAGCGCAATCAAGCGATTTTGACCGTACCGGGGCCCATGAGCAAACGCAAACTCACCCGCCGCCAGAACTGGCGCATTCAGAAAGTACAGGCGGAGAAAGCCGCCCGCATGGCGAAAAAGGCCGATCGCCTGTCGACCTCGGAAGACCTGGGCGACGAAGAACCGGGCCTGGTGGTCAGTCATTTCGGTACCTTTGTGGAAGTAGAGCCGGAAGCGGAAGGTGAGCCGGATGTGAAGGGGGAACCGGACGCCGCGCCGGAGCCGGCGGTGCAATGTCATTTTCGTGCCAACGTGGGGGCGATCGTCGCCGGCGACCGGGTGGTGATGCGCCGCGGTCAGTCCGGTTACGGGGTGATTGAAACCGTGCTGCCCCGCCGCTCATTGTTGTCACGGCCGGACCCCCGCGGCAACCTGAAACCGGTGGCGGCGAACATCGATTTCCTGGTGCTGGTGATCACCCCGGAGCCGGCCCCTTCCAGCCTGTTGATTGATCGCTACCTGGTGGCGGCCGAGCTGCAACAACTGGAGGTGCGGATTCTGTTGAATAAAACCGACCTGATTACCGAGTTGAATGAAGTGATGCTGGAGGCGCTGCTGAACCGCTACCGGGATATTGGTTATGCGGTGTGGGAAAGCTCCGCCACCACCCACCACGGACTGGACGAACTGCAGCAGCATCTGGATCAGCATACCAGCGTTTTCGTGGGCCAGTCCGGAGTGGGCAAATCGTCCCTGGTAAATGCGCTGTTGCCCGGGGTCAATGCCCGGGTGGGCGAACTCTCGGAAAATTCCCGGCTGGGCCGCCATACCACCACCAATGCCCGTCTGTTCCACTTCCCCTCCGGCGGCAGCCTGATCGATTCCCCGGGCATTCGCGAGTTTGGTCTGTGGCATCTGGATCCTGACAAGGTGATCGACGGCTTTCCGGACTTTGAGCCCTGGCGCCGGCAGTGTAAATTTCGCGATTGCCGACACCAGCAGGAGCCGGGATGTGCCCTGCGGGAGGCGGTGGAACGTAACGCAGTGCACCCGCAGCGACTGGACAACTATTTCGCGCTGGTGGCGGCGCTGCAGGGGCAACCGTAAAACCGGCGCGCGCTTAGAACACCTCGTCCTGCCGCTCCGGGGCCAGGGTTTGCGAACCGGCGTCCCGCTGCTTGCGGGTCATGGTTTTGCGCAGACGTTCAAAACTGTCGAAGGCTTCCCGCGCTTCCCGGTCGTTGCCCGGGTCTGCCTCCGGCGCGGGAAACTCCGGATCCACCGGCAGCGCGGCCCGTTGCTGTTGCTGCTGTAACTGGGCCTGGGATTGTTCGCTCAGCACCAGGATGCTGATACGCCGGTTGATGGGATTGTCCGGGTGTTCCTTGTCGTAAAGCGCGGAGTCCGCCAAGCCCACCACCTGAGAAATCTGCTGTTCCGACACGCCATTGCGCAACAGCGCCCGCCGGGCGGCATTGGCCCGGTCCGCCGACAGTTCCCAGTTGGAATAATCACTGCGTTCGGTAAAGGCTTCGGCGTCGGTGTGGCCAGTGATACTGAGGCCGTTGGGGACGGCGGCAATGGTGTCCGCCAGGGCCTGCAGAATTTCATTCATATAGGGTTTGATATCATCGCTGCCGCTGTCGAACATGGGCCGGCTGCTGGCGTCCACAATCTGAATCTGCAGCCCGTCCCGGGTCACTTCCATGATGATCTGATCCCGATACTTACTGAGGTTGGGATCATTTTCGATACGGGTTTCCAGATTCTTTTTCAGTTCCTGGAACCTGCGGCTCTCAATCTGCGCCGCCAGATCCTGCACGGTTTCCTCGGTGAGCACCGCGTCCGGCACCGGCGGCGCGTCAGTCTCACTGCCGGCCTGGTCCGCGGACTGATCATCCCTGAGCCCGCCCCCCAGATCAATGACGTAGGGGGAGCCGCCCTCGGTAAAGCCGGAGGGATCGGAAAAATACCCGGAGATGGCGGCCTTTTCCTCCACACTGGTGGCTTCCAGCAGCCAAAGCACCAGGAAGAAGGCCATCATGGCGGTGGCGAAATCGGCGAAGGCGACTTTCCAGGCGCCGCCGTGGGGGGCACTGCGGGACTTGCGAACCCGGCGGACGATAACGGGCTTGTCGCCGCTTTCGAACTCCATCAGCGGCCCCGCAGGTGATCCTCAAGGGCGGAAAAACTGGGGCGTTCCTTGGCGTACAGGGTTTTACGTCCGAACTCCACCGCCAGCTGCGGCGGGATACCGTTAACCATGGCGAGAATGGCGGTCTTGGCGCACTCCAACGCCTTGATCCGCTCCTGGGCCTCATGCTCCAGGGCAATGCTCATGGGGCCCACGAAGCCGTAAGCCAACAAAATCCCCAGAAAGGTGCCCACCAGGGCCGCCGCCACATGGAGCCCCAGCTCGTCCGGCGGCCCCCCCAGGGATTTCATGGTAATGACGATCCCCATCACCGCCGCCACGATCCCGAACCCGGGCAGGGCATCGGCCACTTTGTGCAGGGCATGGGCCGGGTGTTCCGCCTCCTGCAGGGAGGTTTCAATATCCTGATCCATCAGGGTTTCCAGCTCGAACGCCGACAGATTGCCAGTGGAAATAATGCGCAGGTAATCGCAGATGAATTCCAGTAACTGGGGCTCCCCGGTGATCCGTGGATAACGCTCGAAAATATCACTGGCCTCGGGGTTTTCCACATCGTCCTCGATGGACATCAGGCCACTGCGGCGGGCTTTATTGAACAGCTCATACAGCAGCGACAGCAAATCCATATACAGCGCCTGGCCATAGCGTTGGCCCAGCAGACAGCGAAAAGTGGCCCGGAACACCTCCAGGATCACATGGGGCGGGTTGGATACCACAAAGGCGCCCAGCGCCGCCCCGCCGATGATCAGCAACTCATAGGGTTGCCAAAGGGTGAGCAATTCGCCATGGGACAACACGTAACCCCCCAGCACACTGGCGGTTACTATGATAAAGCCGACAATTTTTAGCATAAGCACGAACAGGCGGTTCAACGTCTATAGTTATGAGTTAAGGCCACCACGGCGAAATTCACAACCAACAGGATCACTCCGGGGCATGTCCAATCATTTCCAACCGCAGGGCCTTGCCCACTGGATTCAGGTGCTGGACCGGGACCGGTTGCCGGTGCTGCCCGCCAGCGCCCGCCGCGCGGGCCGGCTACTGCGGGATCCGGAAGTGTCACTGTTCGACCTGGGGGAGGTGATCAGCAGCGACCCGGTGATGCGGGTGCATGTGGTGCGGGAATGCAATCGCCGCTTTGGCGAGCGGGCCGCCGGGGTGCTGGCCAACCCCCATCATTGTGCCGCCATGTTGGGGCTTGATCACCTGAGCACCCTGCTGCAAAGTTTCAAAACCCTGCGGGGGGACCCCGGTGAACCCAGGGAGTATCTGTATCTCCAGGCCATCAGCACCAGCCTGCACGCGGCGGAACAGGCCGCCAGTTGGACCCGCTTCCGCCACCAGGCGGGAGCCGACGCCATGTTTATCGGCGCCCTGCTCTACGGGGTGCCCCAATGGTGTCTGTGGCGCTTCGCGCAGCGGGAGATGCGGGCGCTACAGATACTGCAGCGGCGGGACCGGGTGCCCTGGCGGGAAGCGGAACTGGCGGTGTTGGGCTGCACCCGGGAGCAGATCGCGGTGGAACTGGCCCGGCGCTGGCATATGCCCGCCATCATCGTGGAAGCCCTGAGCAGTGACCATTTACCCAGCCCCGGTTTTCTGTTGCGGCAAGCCAGAGCCTGCGCGCGGGACCCCAATCACACCCTGCCCAAGCGCACCCCCCAGGGGGACCTGGTGAACAGTCCGGCCCTGGCGGTGGCGCTCAGTAACGGACTGGCCCAGGCCCTGGCGGAAGACTGGTACAGCCACCGCAGCCGACGCTATCTGGGGCTGTTGGCGGCCTATCTGGACCAGCCTGAGTCGGCGGTGGAGGCCCTGGTGAAAAGCACCGCCCTGGAGGCCTCCCGCCGCTGGTTCCTACCCGGCACCCTGGCCCCCGCCGCCAACCTGATCTGGCCCCGGCCGTTACGGGCCCGCCGCCGGCTGCGGCCAGCGGCGGTACCGGCCGTGGTGGCGCAGATGCTGGCGCCACATTCAACCCCAGCCGCCCCGGCTCACCCCGATGTCGCGCCAGTTGCGGCCACGCCAAAGCAAGCGCCGGCTCCCATTGGCATGCGCAGTGAAAATCTGCCGCCGGATCTGGACCGGGACGCCATCCTCAGCGCGCCGCCTCCGCCACCCCCCGCTGCCAGGGCACCGGCGGCCGCGCCCCGGGGCTTTGTGTCCCAGGCGAAAAAGCGGGAGTTGGAACAGTTCCTACAGCGCCTGCTGCAACACCCCGACAGTTTCACCACGGAATACGAATCCCTGCGCGGGGTAGTGGACATGCTGGCGGACTGCACGCCCCTGCAACGGGTGCTGGTGGCCACCATGACGGCGGATCAAAGCCGGCTGGAAACCTATTACAGCCGGGGCTGCGACGACGCCCCCGGATTGCGCAAATGTCGCATCGCCCTGCAGCCCAGCAATCTGTTCAGCCGGCTGATGCAACAACCGGCCGCCCTCTGGGTGGCCCCGGACCGGCCGGCGCCCCGGGCCGGGCTGGTGCCCGGCAATTTCCGCCAGGCCTGTCAAAGCCGTCAGTTTCTGGTGATGTCGGTGTTTGGCCCCCATGGCCCCTTTGCCATGTTCTATGCCGATAAGGGGGTGGCGGATCCCGCCGGGCTTTCAGAGGTGGAATACCACATTTTCAAAACCAGCTGTGGCACCTGTGGCCGCCACCTGCTGGCCCGCGGGGGAGACCTGGCGCAACGCCCGGCAACCTGAGGGAAGACCTGTTCTCGGAGGCAAAGCCGGCTGCCGGGATCAGGAGTCTGCAGGCTCCCGGCTGTCCGGAATCCGGCCGTTGTGTTGATCATTGAGGCAGAGGATGGAGTAAAAGCGTCCCAGGCTGTCCACGTGTCCACAGAAGACCGCAAACACCAGCAGCGTGGGGATGGCGATAAACAGGCCGGCGAACCCCCAGATCCAGCTCCAGAAAATAATCGCAATGAACAGAAAAATCGGATTCAGTTCAAACCGGCTGGCGTGCACCATGGGATCGATAAAATTCCCGGTAACAAACATCAGACCCAGCACGATACCGGCCGCCACCAACAGGCTGGTGGGATCAAACTGCACGGTGGCCACGGACACCAGCACCAGGGCCAGCCCCACCAGATTGCCCACAAAAGGAATGTAGCGCAACAACCCCAGCACCAGCCCCCAGGCCAGGGCAAACTCCACGCCGAAATACCACAACATGGCACCCAGCGCCAAACCGTACAGCAGATTCACGCACAGGGTCACCCCCAGATACTGGGCCACGTGATCCCGCATGTTGCGGGCCAGCACCAGTACCTTATGCTGATGCCGGCGCTGGGTGAAGGTGTAAGCCAGATTGCGGGTAAGAATGTCGCCGCCCACCAGAAAGAAATAACACAGCATAAAGGTGACGGACATAAACCAGATAAAGCCGGAGAACTGCTCGAACAACAGGTCGCGCCAGGATTCCTGATCCTGGTTGACCACCACCGTCTGCATTTTCTGTCCGGACTGCTGCATGGTTTTTTCAACCATTTTTTCCACTTCGGTGGTTTTGCGGTCCACTTCCGACAGGGCTTCCTTGATGGGATCAATATGGCTCTGCAGGCGATCGATAATTTCCGGCGTCCTGGCCACCTGTTTCATAAAAGGCTCATAGGCGTAAAGCAAAGCCACGGTCAAGGCGCCGAACACTACCACCAGGGGAACCAGCGCCGCCAGCATCTTGGGCAGATACAACCGCTGCAGCGCCCGCATGGGCGGGTATAGCAATGCGCTCAGATAAAAACCGAACAGGATCGGACCCAGCACCGATTTGGCGAACACCAGCAGATGGGTCCCCGCCACCATGATGACCAGCAGATAAGCCGTACTGGGCAGCCAGACCTGATTGATCTTGGACCAGCCCCGGGGAGCGGGGGAAGTATCGGGTTGCTGCTTCACTTTTAATTCGCCTGGCACGCTGAAACGTTGATGATATAAGCAATTGTGATGCCGGTCCATGCCGGGGGACAAAGCGGCCGTGAGCGGTGAAGTGTGGGGCAACGGCAGCTTGTAATAATTACAGCGGCCCTTGGGCGCTTTTGAAAAACTGACACTGTGGCAGGCTTGGTCAACCCCTGAAGATGACGGATATTCGGCTGCCCGCGGGTAGCAGCCCCGGGCATAGAGTTTGCAATTACCCCGAACAGGTGGCGCGGACGCTACCGTGAAACTGCCAACACTCAAGGAGACACGCCATGTCAGATGCAAGCAAGAAAGTGGAACAGGATTATCAGAATTTAACCAATGACATTTCCGCTCTGAAACAGGATGTGAGCGCGCTGGTCTCCGCCCTCAAGGAACGTGCCGGCGAAGTCACCGAACAGCGCAAGGATTCGGTCACCCACGCCTTCAACCGGCGCCTGGGTCAGGCTCAGAGCAAAGCCGATGAACTGTCTGACAGAACCCGGGAATCTTTCGAAGAGCGACCCTGGCTGTTTCTGTTGGGCGCGTTTCTGATCGGCGCGCTAGTGAGCGGCCTGTTTAACCGCCGCTAGGCTCGGGAGGTCACCAGGCATGATCAGCGATTGGTTTTCACAACTGGCGCACAAAATCAGCAAAGCGCTGCTGGCCATATTATTTGCCAGCGCACTGTTCGTGTGCCTGTGTCTGTCCCTGTCGTTTTGTGTCTACCTGACGCTAAGCCAATGGCTGGTGCCCCTGTACGCAGCCCTGGGGACAGCCCTGGTACAAATATTGATATTGGCCGCCATGATTTACCGGCTGCAGCACTCCGGTGGTGGTAGCGGCCATCAATTCAGCCGGACATCAGCCGGCAGGGAAGCCAGCCGACCACCACTGCCGATGCCCAGGCTCTCGGGTCAGCAACCGGAGGAAACCCTGGCCCTGTGTCTGGTGGCCGGTTATCTGTCGCAGTCCCAACCGGACGCCAGCACCCGGCTGCTGATATCGGCTTTGAACAGCGAATCCAACCGGGAACCTCAGCATGAATAACATGGACCGTGTTTTCCTCCTGCTGGCGATGCTGCTGCTGGGGGCCGGCTATATTCAGGCCCAGTTGCAGGAAACCACCAGGCCATCGCCGTCAGCAACGTTACAGGCGCCCCATAACCTGGGGCGCCAGGTTGCGCTGCAAGGGGGATTCAGTCTGATTCGCAACGTGCCGGCTGCGGAGCAGACCACGGCCGGCAAAGCCAAGGTCAATCCCAGCCAAGCGCAACCGGTGCCCCAGCAAAACCCTTACACCTTCTGAAATCTTGGCCCGAAATACGAAGTCGGAAAGGGCCCTCAGGTGCCCAGCCGATGGCGGATACTGCGAAACAGATAACGGGCCGTCAGTAACAGCGCCGCCGGGTCCTCCAACAGATTACGCAGCAACAGCAGAATGCTTTTAGGATTGGTCACAGTCACCCGCACAAACTCCCCCAACCGCCCCCGTTTCAACGGCTCCACCAGCCGCCGAAACTGAATATGCTGCTCAATATCGCGGCCCCGCTGCTGCATCAAACGGCTGGCCCTGGCCTGTTGTCCGGGATCGAACAGCTGTTCATAGCGGCCGTGCATCTCGCGCCAGGCATGATAACTTTCCAGATCCAGCTGTTTGGTCAGCATATTGGGATCATAGGTACGGTAGTTGTACAGCGGCCGGGACACATAGGCCAGCCCCCCGCCATGGCTCATACACTCCAGGAGGAAATAAAAATCCTCGCCGATGGTGCGGCGACGCTCATCGTCATAGCGGATACCATGCTGCTGCAACAGATCCCGCCGGATCATGGGTTTCAGTAGCCCCAGGTTGCGGGAGGTGCGATGAATGCGGTCCCCCTCCAGATAGTCCTCCACCCCCAGCCGTTGCGGGGAGGGTTCATCCGCCGGCGTCAACAGCGCCTGGTGACCACCGGCGGCATCGGTGATAAACCGCTGGTTGTCCGCGGCAATGGCCAGACCCAGTTGCCGGGCCGCGTCCAGCAGTTGTTGCAGGCGCCCGGCATCATACCAGTCATCGGCATCCAACATACTGATCCATTCGCCCCGGGCGGCGTCCATGCCCAGGTTGCGGGCCCGCCCGGGACCGCCATTGGCGGGAGTCTGCAGCCAGCGTACCCGGGCATCCTCCGCCGCCAGGGCCTGTACCCGCCGCAGGCTGCCATCGGTGGAATGATCGTCCACCACCACCACCTCGAGGGCGGCCAGGGTCTGAGCCAATACCGAACGCACCGCCTGCTCGATGTAATGCTCGGCGTTATAGAGGGGGATGATTACCGATACCAGGGGCGCATTCATGCCAGACCACTGGCCCGTGGTGTGATTCGCGCCGGCTGTTCTTCATTGTTGGCGCCGCCCAGGGGTCCGGCCACCAGATGCAGAATTTCCTGGCCATCGGTTGCCCCCGCCGGCACCCCCAGCAGGCGGCTAATGGTGGGCACAAAATCCTCGGTTTTGACGGTCCGATTCAGTTTTTGCGCCGGCCAGTCCGGCGCCAGGGCAAAGAACCGCCCGCGAATACGATGGTCACCGGTACGGGTGCGCATATCAATGCCCTTGGTATCCACGATACCCACCCGGGGGGACTCGATGAAATTAATGGGGTGACTGCGGTTCCAGGTCACCAGCAGATCCGGCAGGCGATCCCGCTGCGGGCCCTGATAATAATCCCGGGTTCGAATCACCTCCCGCACCACCGGTTGACCGGATTCCGGATTGGTGAGCCGATACATCTCTTCCACCAACTCCTCGCACAGCCGGTCATACTGCTCCGGGGCCACCACGCCCTGGGCCTCCCGCCCCTGCAGATTGATACGAATCCCGGCACTGCGGTCATTGGCATAAACCTCGAAGAAACGACGACCGGCCCGATTAGGCTGGAATCCATCATTGGTGACATTGTCGCGCAGTTTCTGAAACGGTTTGCGCATCTGTTCGGGCATCAACCGCCAGGTGCGCCGCGCCAGGTCCATCAACCAGCCGGAACGGCTGCTGACGGCTTGATTGTCCATCCGTGCCAGCACCCGATCCAGCACCCGGGTCCCACTGGCGCGGGGGCCCATGCCGTGGCTCAGGTAAAGAATCACCCGGGTGTCGCTGGCCACCGCCTGCAATACCCGCCCCACCGCCTGGTCCAGGGCCTGGTAAATGGTTTTCAGCGGGTTGCCCACCGCCTGCACCAGTTCCGCATCGTGTTGGGGATGGGTCGGATCGTGCAGATGCCAGCAGCGATGCCCGGCGCAATGGGCCTCGGTAAACACGGACATGAAGAAATCCCAGGGTTCCTGCTGCCAGAAATCCAGCATCATATCCACCTTGCTGTGGATACGCCGGGTATAAATATCAACAAATTCCCGCACCGCATCCACCGTATCCACCGGGAAAAAGTCACTGGAGCGCCCTCCCGCCGGGTCCGCTCCGTAACGGGACAGGATGGTCTCCGCCAGTTCCGGCGGATGGGTACGCAGATGCAGGAAATTACCGCTACCGGCCGGTACATGACCGGCCCGGTCCACCACTTTCAGGCCATTGATGCTGTCCACCGGGTAATTGTAAGGCGCGTCAATCACCACACATCGCTTGCCACACTCACTGAGGCGGGTCCAGAGGGGTGGCAGCGCGTCGGTGTCCGGTTGATAGGAGCGGTGATCGTAGATGGCCGGGTCGAACAAGCGGGCGCCATCGTACTGCCCGTTTTTGTCCGGTCGCAGCCCGAAATAAAACGTGGGCCAGACCGAGCCCGCCTCCAGACCCCGGGGCAGTTCGACATCACCGTACAGTGACTGCTTCAGTAAGCGCTGGAAGTTGGGCAGTGCGCCCTCCCGGGCCCACTGCTCCACAAGATCTTTATCGGCTGCATCAAACCCCAATAGGAACACACGGGAATCCGACATGTTATTCCCTCCGTACAAGAGATAGCGGACCAGATGGAAGACCGACCGAAATGAAAACCCAATTAGGCACCCCAATGCCGGTTCCACCCGATCGTAGTGTATTCCTTTAGCAATATACAGACCAGACTGACTAAAATGGCAGCAATCGCCAGGACTTCCCACAATTTGCCGGCCCGGCTGTGTAAATACTGCCACGCACCGTGCAATTATCTCCATTTTCACGGGCCGGAGCGGTCTTTACAAACCTATAAAGACCGCAACCCGTCAGGGCCTGCTTTATCTTGGCGCATCCCGACGCTGGTGCCCCGGCGTCTGTCCCCATACTGCCACAATGCGGCGCAGGAAAGTGTTACCATTGGGTGAATTACTGGGGCCCGTTCACCCTAAATGGGTAATCTCTGCTGGAACCATTTTTTCGTCCAGCAAGGGGAACGCCGCCCGGGCATAAGGAGGTCAACGCAGTATGAATCCCCCGGACCTGCCACTGCTGCTGGAGCCGGCAGAACTGGAGCCCCACCTGGGGGCACCGGGCCTGCTGCTGGTGGACCTGTGCCGACCCGAACAATACGCCAGCGCCCATCTCCCCGGGGCGGTTTATCTGCCGTTTCAGCATTTGCTCAGCGGCACCCTGCCCGGCCCCGGCAAGCTGCCGCCGGAGTCCAGTTTGTCCCGGGTGTTTTCCGCCCTGGGGCTGACTCCGGACACCCACGTAGTGGCCTACGACGATGAAGGTGGGGGCTGGGCCGGACGCCTGATCTGGACCCTGGATGTACTGGGCCATCGTCATTACTCTTATCTGAACGGGGGCCTGCACGCCTGGGCGGCGGAACAGCGCCCGCTGGAGCAGGGGGTGGTGGTACCCACCCCCCGGGACTACACCGCCCATTACCACCCCCAACCCATGATCAGTAAGGAAGAAATCCTGCAACGGCTGGAACTACCGAATTTCGTAATCTGGGATGCCCGCTCCCCGGAGGAGTATCTGGGCCTGCGTCCCGGGGCCCGGAAAAACGGCCATATCCCCGGCGCTGTGAACTACGAGTGGACCCGGGCCATGGACCGCCACCATCACCTACGGCTGCGGGATCTGGATCAGGTGCGCAATGAACTGGCGGATCTGGGGATCACCGCCGACAAGCATATTGTGACCCATTGCCAGAGCCATCATCGCTCGGCATTCACCTATCTGCTGGGGAAAATTCTGGGGTTTGAGCAGATTCAGGCCTACCCCGGATCCTGGTCGGAATGGGGCAATGATCCCGCCACCCCCGTTGCAACCGGGGCGCCGGACGGCTCATAATCGCGCCTGACCCGCGACTTGGTGATGCCACCATCCCGCTATTTTTCCGGATTATTGTTTAAGGTAACCCCATGACCGAACCCGCCCTTGAACGCCTGCAGGTACTGCCGCAATACGCGGTCCCCCAGCACCTGTTATCCCGCGCCATCGGACTGCTGGCGGAATCCCGCTGGCCGCTGGTTAAAAACGCGTTCATCCGCTTCTTCCTGCGCCGGTACGGCATCGATATGAGCCTGGCGCTGGAAGAGAATCCGGACAACTATGCCAGCTTTAACGAGTTCTTCACCCGGCCCCTGAAGCCGGAGGTGCGTCCCATCACCGACCAGGGCATCGCCTGCCCCGCCGACGGCACCATGAGTCAACTGGGGGCCATTGCGGAGGACCGGATTTTCCAGGCCAAAGGCCATGACTACAGCCTCACCCAGCTACTGGGGGGAGACAGTGACCGCGCCGCGCCGTTTCGCAACGGCCAGTTCGCCACGGTGTATCTGGCCCCCCGTGATTATCACCGGGTGCATATGCCCTGCGCCGGCACCCTGCGGGAAATGGTTTACGTGCCGGGCCGCCTGTTCTCCGTCAATCAGCTCACCGCCGGCCATGTGCCGGGCCTGTTTGCCCGCAATGAGCGGGTGGTGGCGTTTTTTGACACCGAACTGGGGCCCATGGCCGTGGTGCTGGTGGGGGCCATGGTGGTGGCGAGTATCGAAACCGTGTGGGCCGGGATCGTCGCCCCACCCCGGCGACGCCTGCAATACGTCGACTACCGGCCGCGGCAACAGGCGGTGGCGCTGGACCGGGGCGAGGAAATGGGACGGTTTCGGCTGGGATCCACGGTGATCGTCCTGTTCGGCCCCGACCGGGTGCGTTGGCAGCCGGCGCTGCGGCCGGGCTCCCGCCTGTGCATGGGGGAGCAGCTGGCCACCCTGGCCACCTGAGCCGTGGCTGGCCTGGGTGTCACTCGATGGTTTCGGTAAATGGCTCTTCGCTCAAGTGCAGCAGAATTTCTTTTTTGTAGGTGGTCAGAATCACCCGGTGGGTGTCCAGCCGCTGGATGCTGACCACGTCGTCCATGGCCTCGTCATCGGGCTGATTCAGCAGGTTGGTCTCATGAAAGGAATCCACCCCGGGAAACACAATGCGCCGTACCAGGCGCTGGGATTCCGGAGCGTCCACCAGTTCCATAAATACCATCCGCACATCGATGTCGTACACCAGGTTGGCGATATAAGGGGAGGCATCCCCGATCAGTTGTTCCGTCAGCTCCATTGGCATCGGCCCTGTTAGTCAATTCAGGCGCTATTGTAGGCGCCAAGCGAGCCCCAGCCAATGCCGTTGATGGCCTCAGGCCACGTGGCTGGTGCGCGGCAACAGATGCAGGGCCCGGTCAAACCCATCGAACAGGGGGGCGGTGGTTTTCAGGGTCATATCAAATCGGGTGTGCTGGGTCAGCAGCGCACCTTCCAGGGAGTTCAGCTCCCAGGATCGTGGCAGCGCCAGTTTCACATAGTCGGTGAGATCCTGCAGCGCGGGCAGTGTGGGGTTGACGTAATCCTCCACCGCGTGCAGCAGCCGCGATTCCAGCTGCAGCAGGATGTCCATGGGCAGATCCAGCGCCTCCAGCGCGGCGTTCACCTGCATGGTCAGCGAACTCTCCCGGTCGTAACGGGCCTCCACCGAGGTCAGGGCTCTGCTCAGCCGCTGCAGACTGACCATGGCCGGCGCCACCTCTTCCACCGCACGATCCAGGGTAAGGGCTATCCGCAATACCGGTTCCAGCCGGGCACTCAATTCCGCGAGACGGTTCATGCGGCCCATCAGCAACCCCATCTGATAACCGATGTCGGCCAGCTCCCGCTGCAGATTCTTCAGGCGTGGAGCCAGTATTGCCAACTGCTCCTCCACCCGGGGCGGCAGCCCCCGGGTCAACTCTTCATCACTGGCCCGGTTGATGGCTTTTTTCAGCCGTGCCAGGCGCTGGTCCAGTGCCTCCAGGTCACGCAGCATCAGTTGCACCACCGGCGCCACACTCACGGTGAACACAAACAGCGGGTTGAGATAGCCATTCAGCCTGCCCGCCATATTAATGGCCCGCTCCAGCGGCTGACGCTGCCGGAGGCTGCCATCATGCAAGCGTGCCGCCGGCCGCAACACCAGGGTCATGGCCCGTTGCGCCAGCTTTTCCGCCTGCGCGCTTTCCGCCACGGCGGTCTCGTTGCACTGCTGCAGCAGGCGCAGGGAACGGCTCAACTGTCGCAGGGTGTTACGTAACGCCGCCAGGCCCGGGGGAGCCGCCGGGGCAAAAGGTTCCGGCTCCGCCTGTAAAATATTATGGATATTGGCGACACAGGTTTTCAGGGTGCGCAGATCCCGTGCCAGAGGGTACAGGGTCGACTTGATGTTACGGGCTTCTTCCATGGCCGTAGTCCTCAGATGAGCAAACGCAGATACGTGGGGCGAGCTGTGGAGGCTGCCGCTGGCCGTCACTGGCCGTGGAACCGGGCAACCGTTATTCCATCTCTCCAATTATAGACACTTCTAGTTTGATAAGGTCCTAAGCGGATTTGCTATGATGGGATTTCCGTCACATTCAGCGGGCAGTGAAATTCAGGCAAGAGGCAGGCCAGGTTATATTTGCATCAGCGGCTGATTGCAAACTGACCCGATCCACCGGACCACCGCTTACTCATCGCTGGAGAAGTCGTAATTCATCTCCTCGGTGGGGGCCTGCAGGTAGTAGCCCTGAATATAGTTGACACCGATCTGCCAGAGGATGGACAGAATCGCGGCGCTTTCCACAAACGGAGCGATGGTGAGCTTACCCTGGGCATGGGCGGCGGCCACCATTTCCTTCAACGCCTCCTTGCTTTCATCGCTGTTGATGTCTTTCATAAAGGAGCCGTCCACTTTCAGATAATCCACCTCCACATGCTTCAGGGTGTTAAAGGGATTCAGCGCACAACCGAAGCGGGAGATGGATACCTTGCAATGCAGCTCCTTCAGTCCGCGGCTGAATTCCTTGGCCTGTTTCAGATAGGTGGTGGCATCGCTTTCGCTGAACTGGAACACAATGGCATCGCTGGGCATGCGGGCGGCTTTGAGCGCCACGCTCAGCCAGGGCAGCAAGGTGTGATCCTTCAGTGATTCGCCGGTGACGTTGATAATCAGCCGGGTGTCGTTGCCGTTGGCACGATGCTCGGACAACAGTTTGATGGACTGCAGAATCACCCACCGGTCGATTTTCTCTCCCAGGTCCTGCTGCGATGCAGCCGCCAGAAATTCATTGGGGGACACTTCGTTGCCGTCGTCGTCCAGCATGCGCAGGAACACTTCGTACAGTTCACCACTGCCCCCACGCAGATCAATCACCGGCTGGAACAACAGCTTGAACAGGCCGCGATCGATGGCGTCCTGCACAATGGCGCCGGTATCGGACGGATCCACCTTTTGCACCGATGCCGGATCGAATACCGCCACCCCGTTACCCAGGGGATTTTCCTCCCGCACCTGCTCGCTGGCCTGATGGGCGCGGGTTACGATTTCCTCGGCGTCGTCGGTGTTTTCACTGATCAGCGTCAGGCCAATACTGGCGGTGACCTGCACCGTACGGTCCTGCACCTCGGACATATGATCTTCGACAGCGGCGCGGACTTTTTCCGCCAGGGCACGGCCCTGCTCCAGGGAGTGCTCCCGGATCAGCGCGGTAAAGATTTCATCGCCAAAGCGGGCCAGGACCGCGCCGGCGGGCATCAGCTCCCGTAGCAGAGTGGCCACATCCGCCAGCACCATATCGGCACCGGCAATACCGATATCCGACTGCACCGAAGCAAAGTTATCCAGTTGCACGTAAGCCAGGGTGGCGGTTTTGCTGTGAGTCACCGCCCACTGCATAATGCTTTCCAGTTCCTGGGTGAAGTAAGCGCGGTTATACAGTCCGGTGAGCAGATCCTGGCTGCTGATTTCCTTCAACCGTTCCTGCAACTCGGCATCGGCCTGGTTGGTGCGGATCAGAATCTGGGTGCAGGGCTCGCCATCGTAGGTGGCGTTGGAAAAAATCATCCGCGCCTGAATTTCGGTGCCATCGGTACACAGACCATGACAGAGAAATTCATTGCTCTCACTCTCACCGGCACTGTAAGCCCGCAGAAAGTTTTTAAACTCCTCGTGATCCTTGGCCGCCACCATGTCCATGATGGGCATGCCCTCCAGGTCTTCCGCATCCTCGTAGCCGAATAATTCCAGATAAGCTTCATTGGCGTAGGTGTGCATACCGTCGGTGATATAGGTGATGGCGTCCCGGGAGCTGTCCAGCAGTACGGCACAGCGCTTTTCCGCCTCCCGCAGGTGCAGTTCCGCCGCGCGCCGGGCCCGCCGTTCCCCCAAATTACGCAACTCCCGCTGGATCACCAGCAACAGACGATCGTGATCATCTTTCTGCACCACGTCCTCATAGCCTTCCCGCAGGCCTTCCACCACTTCCTCGGCGTCGTACTCTTCCAGCAGCAAAATGGCGGGGATGTCTTTGGCCTGCTTTTTGACTTCCTTCAGGCACTCCATGGCAAACACGCCACCGGCCTCCGGCCGCAGCAACATCAGATCCCAGGCACCGGCCGCCAGGGCCTCCGCCAGTTGCTCGGTACTTTCTATCATTTGCCCACGGGTGGCACGGCCGGAGTTGCGGATCAGGTTCATCAGCTGTTCCGCATCGTCGGGGGATTCATGGAGAATCAGTAACTTTATGGTCTCAGCTTTTTTAGTCATGCAATCCGTAATTCAACTGGGCCCTTGCGGGCACACCTTGGCTGGAAGCGGTTCTGTCCGATTTGGGCCGCGCCCGGGCGGTGGGCCCTGCGCCGGTTATCCCCCCGCCATGTTACAGGCTTGACCAGAGCGAGTCGAAATCGTCGTCCTGGGTATCTTTATCCTGCGTTGTCGGCGCCGGGGCTGCAGCATCCTCTGGCGCATCCCGACCCGCTGCCGGCACCAGCATTTTAAACTGAAACTGGCTGAAGCTGGCAGTGGAGGTCACCTGTTTTATCAACTGTCCCTTGGACACCAGGCCCCCCTCGTTGATATTCACTTTATAACCCACATGGAAGGCAATGTTGGGGGTAATCAACGTGGCGGGCTGACCGATGGCTTTCAGTTCGGGCAACATCAGAGTGCGCATGTATTCCGACGCGCCCCCTTTTTTGTGAATGACCTGAGTGCCACAGGCTTCGGCCTTGGGCGCTATCAATTCCACCCCCATCCGCACCCCCTGGTCCTTGAACTGTTTGACCCAACGGATCACCCCGATGCTCCAGTGGGCCTTGTCGTCCTCCAGAATGCCGACGATTTCCCCGGTACGCACCTGTAACGGTACATCCTGGCGCCAGTTAAGACAAAAGCCACCCGGACTTGTATTGATAATGTCACAACGATACTGGGGATACTTGTCCTTGGCGCCGGCCTGCTGCTGGCGGGCGTAGTCCTCCATTTCATCCAGCACTTTGTTCTTGTCCAACTGCAATCTGCTGGTGTCCACGTTCAAACCCCAGACGTCGTTATGCTCGTAGGCATCCCGGCGCCGGCCCCCGGGGCCATGCTGCAGAAACGGATTATTCAGTTCCGGATCCAGCACTTTGTCGCTGCCACCGCTGACCATGCGATTAAAGTCGACTTTGCCGGAAACAAAGTAATGGGTGGCGCTGAGGCCGATGCTTAACGTCAGACTCCCCTGCTCCTCAATCCGGGTAAAGGCCCGCTCGGTGAGTACGCCCCAGGCCTGAATCAGAATCCGGGTAAGCTCCGCGGGAAACCGCTCGGGCACCACGAAAGCCGGCTCCGGATGGGCCTGCCCCGCCGGCAGTTGCAGCAGCACCCGCAGATGATCGGACACCGCGGAGGCGTCGAAATAGCGAATATTGTGGGGCAGTGCGGTGCGTCGCATCAGCGACTGATAGATCGGCGGCACGTCCGTCATTACATCAATCACAAACAACCCGGTGACGGACTTATCATCGGAAATCTCGGCAAACCGGCACCAGTGACGGGTGGCATCATAGACCTGTTGGATCTGCTGCTGCCGCAACTGATTGGGTTTGGCGGTGGCCAGTAACAGGGCGCGACAATAGAGATCCTCAATGCTGGATTCCCAGCCGGCGTCTTCCGGGTCGGCGGTCTCCTGTTCCAGCATGGAAAAGCGCTGGGCAATCAGATACAGCAGATGCATTTCCCGCCACAGGCCCCCCGGGGCGGGATAATACAATTGAAAACTGCGTAACAGCACATGGCTCTGCTCCGCAATGGCCCGGTGAATGGCCCGCTGGCACAGCTTTTTCGCCTCCTTGTCCATATTGCGAACCCGGGGCAGCAGCTGCATGGTGACGGCTTTATAGCCGGTGGCAAGATGATTTTGCAGGGCCTGGGCCAGCGCCGCGATCTTGGCCTCTTTGGGGGGCAGCACCACCGACTTGTTCATAAAGTGCTTGCCCAGGCTCTCACAGATAAAGTGAATGGGCCCGCGCATGATTTCCATCAGCTGAAACCGGGTTTCGGAATCGGTCTTCAGGCGATTCAATTCCTGTACCGCGTTGTACAGGCGCTTGGCACTCTCCCCCACGTTCATCTTCGGCAAACCATCCACCCAGGCCTGGACCTTTTTGGGGGTGGGAGCACTGAACGACAGCACCTCCAGATCGTGAGGCGGCAGCTTCAGGCTCAAATGCTCGGCTGGGTTAGACATGCAATATTCCCGTGTAATCACTGCGAACCGGTGTAGAGGCCGATGGCGCCCGGGTGGTGCCCGCTGTCTGCGGGGAGTAGGCCCGTTGCTAGTAAGTATAGGCAGACTTTACCCAGGTTGCGCAACCATTCCGCCTCTCACCGGGCTCAGGATAAGTGCAAATCTATCAGGGTCTTGCCGGCTTTTCCTGGAACCTCTCTCACTAAGCGGGGTATCAGGAACCCCGGCAGACGCCGGTGCAGGGCCGCCATCAGCGGTCGCGCCTGGGCTTCGGGCACGTCAAAATGATGGGCGCCCGCCACCGGATCCAGCAGATGCAGGTAATAAGGCATGACCCCATGCTGGAACAGCGCCTCCGAGTGATCCACCAGCGTGTCCGCGCTGTCATTCACCCCCCGCAGCAGTACCGCCTGATTCAGCAGATGCACCCCCCGCTCCCGCAACTGGCCCATGGCCTGGCCAAAACGCGGATCCAGTTCCCGGGGGTGATTGCTGTGGGTCACCAGCACCACCGCCAGCCGTGTCCGTTCCAGGGCCGCCAGCAGCCCCGCATCCACCCGCTGGGGAATCACCACCGGCAGCCGGGTGTGAATCCGCAGTCGCCGCAGACTGGGAATACCATCGAGAATGTCCAGCAGCCGCCGCAGACGGGCATTGCTCACCACCAGGGGGTCGCCGCCGCTGAGAATCACCTCGTTCACTTCCGGATGATTCTGGAGATAGGCGCTGATGGAAGCAAAATCCCCGCTGGATAAGCGATTATCCCCGTACGGAAAGTGCCGCCGGAAACAGTACCGGCAGTTCACCGCGCAGGCGCCGCTGAGCACCAGCAGCACCCGGCTCTGATACTTGTGCAGCAGCCCGGGCCGGGGCCGGGATTGTCGCTCCTGCAGGGGGTCCGCCACAAACCCGTCTGTCTGCCGGGTCTCCTCCGCCACCGGCAACACCTGTCGCAGCAGGGGATCGTCCAGCACGCCGGGTCGGATTTTTTCCAGATAGGGCTCCGGTACTCTCACGGGAAATGCCTGATGCCCCCGCCAGGCCGCCGGCAACAGCGCCGGGGGTAACTGCAGGCGGCGCCATAGCGCCTCTGGCTCCCGCACGCTGCCGGACAACAGAATTTGCCAGTCTTCGGTATGCCAAGTTGGAGCGGATCGAGTTATCATTAGCGCCTTTCCCGATATGGGTCCCGATATGGGTACTGCAAATTTCAAGAATACAGGTGTTGATTAATGGCCAACTATTCTACCAACGAATTCCGCTTGGGTCTTAAAGTGATGTTGGATGGAGATCCCTGCTCCATCGTCGAAAACGAAGTGGTGAAACCCGGCAAAGGTCAGGCCTTCAACCGCGTCAAGCTGCGCAACCTGAAAACCGGCAAGACCTGGGAACGCACCTTCAAGTCCGGCGATAGTGTGGAAGGCGCCGACATCATGGATGTGGAGCTGCAATACCTCTACAACGATGGCGAGTTCTGGCATTTCATGGACCAGCAGACGTTCGAGCAGCAGGCCGCGGACGCCACGGCAGTGGGTGAAGCCGCCAAATGGCTGAAAGAAGAGGACGTGTGCACCGTGACCCTGTGGAACGGCACCCCGCTGGCGGTAACGGCACCGAATTTCGTGGAGCTGGAAATCATCGAGACCGATCCAGGGCTGAAGGGGGATACCGCCAACGGCGGCTCCAAGCCCGCCACCCTGTCCACCGGCGCCGTGGTGCGCGTGCCCCTGTTCGTTAACCAGGGGGAAGTGATCAAGGTGGACACCCGCACCGGCGATTACGTGTCCCGCGCCTGATACCGCCGGGCCCGACTCCCGGTCGGGCTCCCGGTAACGCCTTGTGGTAACCCCATGACCTGGCAACCCAGCGCACCCCTCAGCCACATTACCGCCCGCGCCAGGCTTAACCGCCTGATCCGGGATTTCTTTGCCCGGCGCGATGTACTGGAAGTGGAAACCCCGCTGCTGTGCGCCACTACCGCCACCGACCCCCACCTGCAAAGCTGGCAATGCGACGCCGATGGCCGCCGTTATTACCTGCAGACCTCCCCGGAATTCTGCATGAAACGGTTGCTGGCGGCGGGTTGCGGGCCCATCTACCAACTGGGCAAAGCATTTCGGCGGGAAGCCGCCGGCCGGCACCACAATCCCGAGTTCACTGTGCTGGAATGGTACCGGCCGGACTGGACCCTGGACCAGCTGATGACGGAGGTAGAGGCCCTGGTACTGGATGCGGCGGCGGCTTTCGGCCGCGAGCTGAGTGCCTTTCCCCGCTTTCGCTACGGGGAAGTATGCCGGGAGTTCCTGGGCCTGGATCCTCACCGCAGTTCCCGGGACACCCTGCTGCGGCTGGCCAACGCCCGCATCAACGGGGATTTTTCGGACCTGGACCGGGACGGCCTGCTGGACCTGCTGATGAGTCATCTGGTGGAGCCCAATCTGCCACCGGCCGGCTGCTTTATTACCGATTTTCCCGCCGGCCGGGCCAGTCTGGCCTGTATCGAGCAGGACCGGGACGGCAACCCGGTGGCGCGGCGGGCCGAACTCTACATCGCCGGGCTGGAGATCGCCAATGGCTATCAGGAACTGGTGGATGCCGCCGAACAGGCCGCCCGCTTTAGCGCCGATCTGGACTACCGCCAGCGCCAGGGGCTGGAACCGGTACCCCTGCCCCGCAGCCTGGTCGGCGCCCTGCAAAACGGCTTCCCGGAAGCCGCCGGTGTGGCCTTGGGGGTGGACCGTTTATTGATGGTACTGCTGGGTGTGGACCGGATCCAGGATGTACTTAGCTTCCCCACGGCACAGGCGTGAAACCACCATGGATCAGTTCGATTTCTGCATCATCGGCGCCGGCGTGATCGGCCTGGCCATTGGCCGGCGTCTGGCTCACACCGGCGCCAGCGTGTTGTTGCTGGAGCGCAATCACCACTACGGCACCGAAACCAGCAGCCGCAACAGTGAAGTGATCCACGCCGGTATCTACTACCCCACCGGTTCTCTGAAAGCCCGCCTGTGCGTGGCCGGGCGTGAGGCGCTGTATGACTATTGCCAACGCAATGGCATCAGCCACCGGCGCCTGGGCAAACTGATCGTGGCGGGCAGCGACCAGACCGGGGAACTGGAAGCCCTGCAGGCCAAGGCCGAAGCCAATGGCGTCAGCGATCTGCAATGGATGGATCAACGCCAGCTGCGGGCCCTGGAACCCCAGGTGGCGGCACAGCAGGCCCTGTTGTCCCCCAGTACCGGTATCATCAGTGCCCATGAGCTGATGGACACTCTGGCGGGTGAATTCGAGGCTCACGGCGGGCTGCTCAGTCTCAGTACCGGCTTCGAAGGCAGCGAACCCCGGGGTGAAGGGTTCGCGGTACGGGTCAGCAGTGGCGGCGAGCCCTATGAATTCCACTGTCGGGGCCTGATCAACAGCGCCGGCCTGCATGCCACCCGGGTGGCCCGGCGGATGCGCGGACTGGCCCCGGAGGCGGTGCCGGAGCTGCACTATTGCAAAGGCCACTATTTTGCCCTGCAGGGGCGGGCGCCGTTCTCCCACCTGATTTATCCCATGCCGGAAGCCAACACCGCCGGATTGGGGATACACGCCACCCTGGATCTGGGCGGCAGTGTACGGTTCGGCCCGGATACCCTGTATCTGGATGCGCTGGACTATCGAATGGATGACGGTCGGCGCGATTCATTCGCCCGGGCCATATGGCATTATTATCCGCAACTGGACCCCGGCCGGCTGACCCCAGCCTACGCCGGTATCCGCCCCAAGCTGGCGGGCCCCGGCGAGCCGGCCCGGGATTTTCTCATCGACCAGCCCCTGGCGGGCCTGATCAATCTGTTCGGCATGGAATCCCCCGGCCTCACCGCTTCCCTGGCGGTGGCGGATTATGTGGCCGCGGCCCTGGAGGACCGGCTGCCGTAACCGTGAAACAGAATCAGTGCAAAAAGAAAAACGGGCCGAAGCCCGTTGTTGTTGCCGCGGAGACCCGCTGAGGAGAATGGCCGGGATCAGTTGATGGTCACGCTCACCGGGGCGGACAGATTGCTCTTCATGCCGCTGGTATCCACGGTCACCAGTGAGAAATAATGGGTGCCCTGCTCCAGTCCAGTGACGGTGTACTCCAACTCGTCGGCGCTGACGGAATCCACCGGGGTCATTTCCCCACCGGCGCTGGCCCCGTGATAAATCTCATACCCCTGGATTTCAGACGCCGCCAGATCGGTGTCATCCGCCCGTTTCAGGGGCCGGCTCCAGCTGATCAGCGCCGAGGCCAGATTCGCGGACACATCCACGGTGGCGGTGCGGGAGGTGGCGGTTTCACCGGCGTTGCTCACCACCACATGATAGGCACCACCCTGTTCCACGGTGATGTTATTTAGTGACAACGTGCTGCCAGTGGCGCCGGATACCGGGCTGCCGTTGAAGTACCACTGATAAGTCAGGCTGCCATTGCCGTCGGCGGCTACCGACAACGACACGTTCACCCCTTCGTTCACCATCTGGTTGGCCGGCTGGCCGGTGATGGTGACATAGGGTGCTTCCTCCACGGTGAGGGAGAAGTCACTGCAGTACAGGGTGCTGTTGCCATCCGTCACCGAGCAATCATAGGTGCCGGCGGCGGTGGCGGTGAAAGCGGTGCTGGCGGAACTCTGTACCACTGTGCCATTGCGGAACCACACCACTGTGATGGGGTGATCGTGTTCCACGCTGACACTGAAAGTATGGGACTCGCCTTCAGTGATGGTGGCGCTGGTGGGCTGAGACAGCAGGTTAAGCACGAAGGTTTCCGCCGGTTCTTCTTCCACCGGTTCCTCGTCGTTACCGGCATCGCCGGTTTCCTCGCCACCCGTGGTGGGCTCCACGTCCGTTTGCGCTTGGGATTCGCTGGTTTCACTGCCAGCTCCACAGCCGGTCAGTACCAGGGTGAACGCCATGATCAACGCCGCGAAAACCTTGTTGAACACCAGACCATTGGGAAATATTGAAACTGACATCGTATACATTACCTGCAAAAAACGAAACCAATCGGGTTACAAGCGGAAGCCTAGATCAGCCCTGGCAAAGCGCGTGTGGGCCAGTTCACAGGCCCTGCACAGATGTCAATTCAATGTAAAAAACTGTGTTTAGTTTCACGCTGGCGGCGTGCGTTCGGTGGCCTTTTCACGGTTGGCGGACCCCGGCTTGAGGAGTGGCGGGCAAAGCCCCTAGTTGAGAAACGGGTTCCACCGGGGAATTGATTAAATAACAGACACTTTTT
Organism: Pseudomonadales bacterium; assembly: GCA_002701845.1. Lineage (GTDB taxonomy): Bacteria > Pseudomonadota > Gammaproteobacteria > Pseudomonadales > Ketobacteraceae > Ketobacter. Next base: position 107,065 of record NZXG01000040.1, on the reverse strand, counting down.
AGTGATTAGTCTATAAATCCGGCACTTTGTCACAAACTTTGTGATACCTTTCACCTCTTATTTCCCGGGAATTTGGGAAGATTCGTCCTCGAATAAAAATTTCTGTGTAGTTGTTAATCGATCTGCACTGGCTTAGAGATCCAAACATGCTGACAAAACGAGCGCTATTGGGGGTGCTATTGGCGGTGTCGCTGCCGATGGTGAACGCGTGTAAGGAGCTGGACAAGCTGTATGCGTCCGACAGCAGCGATCCTGACACCAGCGTGGCGGCCGAAGCCCCGCAACGGGCCGAGCCGGAAGAGCCCGAATTCCAGCCCATTCAGATCAATGCAGCCCCCGCCGACCTGCTGGGCTATCCTGGCCAGACCGCCACGTTTGCGGTGACCGCCAGCAGTGAAGCCAGCCTCAGCTATCAGTGGTACCACAATAATGTGGCCATACCCGGCGCCACCGCCCCCAGCCTCAGCTTTACCATTGCCGCCGCCAGCGACGCCGGTACCTACAAAGTGGAAATCAGCAACCCCACCGAGTCCGTCAGCGCAGCGGCACAGCTACTGGTGAACGGTCTGCCGGAAATCACCAAAGAGCCCGCCGATGTGGCGGTGTATCCGGGGGGCACCGCCCGTTTCAGCGTCGGCGCCAGCGGTGACGAACTGGAATATCAGTGGGAAAGCCGCGGCCTTACCGGCTGGACCACCCTGGACGCCACCGGTGACACCCTGGTGGTGGACAACGTCAGCACCAGCACCCGCAAGCAATACCGGGTCAAGGTGAAAAACGGCGGCGGCCAGAAGGTTTCCCGCACCAGTCGTATCAACCTCAAGTCACCGGTGGTGATCACCGCCAATCCCGAAAGCCAACTGGTGAGCGCCGGTGACACGGTGAGTTTCCAGGTGGCCGCCAGCGGGCATGGCAATCTGGCCTATCAGTGGTTCAAGGCCGGCAGCGCCTTGAGCGACAACGGCAAGTTCCAGGGTGCGCGCAGCCCCCAACTGGTGGTGCAGAACGTCGGTGCCGCCGACGCCAGTCTGTACTATGCGATAGTCAGCAACCAGGATAACCTGACCGCCCGCTCCAGCGCGGCGCAATTGTCGGTACGGGGCCCGGTCAGCGTCACCGTGCAGCCCGGTGACATCAGCCTCTATGCCGGTCAGAGCGGAGAGCTGGTGATCGGCACCAGTGGCGATGGCCCCATCAGTTTCACCTGGCAAAAATGGACCGGCAGCGGCTGGCAAAACCTGGGGGCCCCCAGCGCCAATACCCTGCGGTTTACCGATGTGTCCGCTGCGGTGGCGGGCCGTTATCGCTGTGTCATTGGCAACTCGGTATCCAGCGCCGCCAGTCAGAGCGCCACCGTCACCGTGCTGGAATCCGTGCGTATCACCCGCTCCCCCAGCAGTCAGACCGTTGAAGCCGGTGACAGTGTCAGCTTCAGCCTCAGTGCCGAGGGTGACAATCTGCAATACGAATGGACCAAAGACGGCCAGGTAATCCCCGGCACCGGTAGTAGCCTCAGTTTCGCCTCGGTGCGGGAACTGGATGAGGGCAACTACGGCTGTCGCGCCTACAACGCCGGCGGCAGCGCCCGCTGTGACAGTTTCCGCCTTACCGTGCAAAGTCCGGTGGCCATTACCACACAACCCAGCGCTCAATCCACCTATGAAGGCGGCAGCGTCACCCTCAGCGTGGTGGCCACCGGCGATCCCGAACCCAGCATCGAATGGCTGTTTAACGGCTCCGTGGTGGGTTCCGGTGCCAGCCTCGCCCTTAACAATATCAACCCGGAACAGGCGGGGCAGTACACCTGCCAGGTCAGCAACGACATCAGCAGCGTCACCTGTAATCCGGTGACGGTGAGCGTCAGCGATGGGGTGCGCATCACCAGCCAGCCCGGTAACACCCAGGCCGACGAAGGCGCCAGCCTGAGCCTGCGGCTGGAGGCCAGCGGCGACAACCTGAACTACGAGTGGCGCAAAGACGGGCAAAGCCTGGGGGTTAACAGTGCAACCCTCAGCTTCAGCGAACTGGCGGCGAGTGATGCCGGCACATACAGCTGCCGGGTCTGGAACGACCACAGCAGCGCCGACTGCAACAGTTTCAGCATCAGCATCAATGGCCGTGTGGCCATCACCAGTCAGCCCAGCGGCGCCACCGCCTACGAGGACGAATCCGTGACTCTGAGCGTGGCCCATAACGGTGGCAGCGACACCCGGGTTACCTGGTACTTCAACGACACCGAGGTAGCCACGGACACCAGCACCCTCACCCTTAACCCCCTGACCCTGGAGCAGGCCGGCCAATACCGCTGCGTGGTGGCCAACGGAGTCAATTCCGTCGCCTGTAACGCCGTGACTGTGTCGGTGCTGGAGAAGGTGCGCATCACCAAGCAGCCCGCCAGCCAGATGCTCAGCGTGGGTGACAGCTTTGTGCTGGATATCGCCGCCAGCGGCAATGGGCCCCTGCAGTATGCCTGCTATCACAATGGCGCCCTGTGGCTGACCGGCTCCGACCCGGGCGCCCTGGTGATCAACTCGGTGGCGGCGGCTGATGAGGGCGATTACCACTGTGTGGTCAGTAACGCCGGCTCGGAAGCGATTTCCCAGAGCGCCAGCCTGACGGTGATGGACATCGAGGCCCGCACTCTGCTGATTACCTGGCAGGCGCCGGACAGCCGGGCAGACGGCTCCATTCTGGATCCGCTGGATATTCAGGGATATAAGGTATATGCCCGGGCGGCGGATGCCAGCACGTTCGAGCTGAAAGAAACCACCTCCGGCACTACCACCGAAGCCATCATCGAGCTGGCTCCGGGCGTGTATTTGATCAGTGTGAGCACAGTGGATACCACCGGTCTGGAAAGTGACAAGTCCAGCGCCTACCAGATCACGGTAAACTAACCCTGTCTGCCGGGGCGGCCGATCAAGGCCGCCCCGGTCGTTTCCATTTCCCCAGCAATTCAAACACCAGGCTTCGGGCCGGGCTCCTGGTAATATGAATGCCCACCAGCCACACCGGCACCATCATCGCACCAATCACCAGCAATGCCAGCCATGGGTTCATGGCATGCAGATCCAGATACACCGTGGACGCTTTAAGCACGGTCCAGCACAACAGCGCCACCAGGATATTGGACCCCATGCGCTGCAGCACCTGTAAAGGAGTGATGCCATAGGCCAGATAAATCAACAGCGACGCCATCGCGAAATCAATGGCGCCGGAGATCACAATACCCCAGGCCACGGACTCCAAACCCCGCGGAATTAACAGCACGATTAGCGCCGCCTTGCTGACAAAAGACACCACTTCATACATCAACACCCAGCGCTCCTTACCCGCGGTCAGCAGTGCCTGACGCATAAAACAATGCAGCGCCTGAAACATGGCCCAAAAGGTCAGTGCCGATGCAATCTGCACCGACTGATCCCATTGGTCACCGAACAGGGCATGTATCATGGAATAATCCGCGATGTTGACCACCGCGAACAACGGCAGGGCAAAGGCGCCCACCAGAGACACGGCTTGCAGATATGCCTCCCCCACTGCGCCCCCCTCCCGTTTGACCTGGGCCAGGTGGGGCAAAGCCACCGGGCTCACCGCCTTCACCAGCAGATTCTGCAAAAACAGTATTAACCCCAGCCCCCTGGAGAAAATACCCACATCGTTCATATTCGCCAGGCGGCCCAGAATCAGATCGCTGCTGTTTTCCGAAGAGCTCTCCAGTGTTTTACTGAGGGTGATGGAAACGCCGGCCCGGGCAATTCTGCCAATGCCATGGAGGGACGGCATCCAGGGCATAAGCTGGGGTCTGATCAGGGAAATAATCAGGAACTGAGTCAATACCCCGCACAGCACCCCCCAGGCCAGTGAATAGTAACTGAAGCCCTGATACGCCAGCGCCATGGACACCAGTGATCTGACCAGGCTACCCATCAGGTCCACCCTCATAATCAGATCAAAGGACAGTTCCCGCGCCAACAAGGCATAAGGCACACTGATATAAGGCGCCAGAAAGAACTGCCCGACGATGATCCAGAGGACATAGGTCAATTCCGGCTGTGCATAAAATCTGGCGATAAAAGGCGCAGCCGCCATCAACAGCAGCCCCAGCCCCCAGGACATGGTCAGCATCACACCCAGCACGGGTTTCATCGACTGTTTGTCGAGGGTTTTTTCCCGCACAACGTATTCGCCCACTCCGAAAGAGCGAATCGATGAGGCCAGAAAACAGATAGAAACCGCCACGGCAAACACGCCGACCTCTTCCGGGGCCAGCAAGCGGGAGATCACCGCAGTGGTTACTATACTGATTGCCTGCACCGCGTATTGATTCAGTGCTGAAAGAAACACAGCTTTACGAACTAATGACATGAATTGTGGTACTTTTGCTGGATGGGTGCCGGCAGAAAAACTCTTACTGCCTTTTGCTCAGCGCCACTTTGGACCAAAGCCACTATTAACCAAAGCCACTATTAACCAATAGCCACTGCAGACCAGAGCGGCGAGACGCAAGAGTGGCACCCCGGCCGGCGCAAAGCAAGATGAATTGCAACACGAACGATAGTAAACTGTCGCCTGTTCCAGCGACTTCCGGGAATTGCGCTATGAACACCTGTCGAATCGCTTTCCTCGCAGCACTTTTGTTCGCTTCACCTTTATTCTGTAATGCCAACGGCAGCTTTCATGAAACTGTCATCGATCCCCAGGGGCCCCTTGCCCCCTGGGGCAAAACTCTCGGCGACATTAACGGCGACGGTCGTCCGGACATTGTGGTGGGTGGCCACCTCTCCGTGAAACCCGGCTTTATGCAAAAAGTCTGGAATAAACTGGGCCTCAAACCCTATCCCCGGGGTGGCACACTGGTTTGGTACCAAAGCCCCACCTGGGAAAAGCATCTGATCAGCGAGGATTTTCACATCCGCACGGATCTGGCGGTGGCGGATATGGATCAAGACGGTAGACAGGACGTGCTGATCACTGCCGATGAGGGGATCTTCTGGCTGCGCAATCCGGATTGGGTTGCCCACCAGGTCACGGACAAACGTTACCATGATGTGGAAGTGGCCGATATCGATGGGAATGGGCTGGCGGATGTCATTGCCCGGGATCAGCGGCTGTTTGGCCACGACTCCGGGGATTATGTGGATCTCTGGCTGCAACAGCCTGAAGGCCGCTGGTTGCCGCAACCAGTGCCAGCACCCCAGGGCGAGGGGTTGGCCATGGCGGACATGAATGGGGACGGATGTTCGGATATCGTGGTGAACGCCGTCTGGCTGGAGAACCCATTCTGCGGCACACCGGAACCGAACTGGAAAGCACACTCATATGCCACGGACTGGGAATGGCCCGATGTCTATATCAGCGTCGCGGATTTCAACGGTGACCAGCAGCCGGATGTGGTGCTGAGCCCCGCCGAGGAAGCCGGACAGCGTTACCGGATTGCCTGGTTTGAGGCGCCCCATGGTGACAGTAAAGATTGGAAGCAGCACGTGATAGACAACGATGTGGAAGCGGTCTATCACTTTATCGCGGCGGCGGATGTGGATCGGGACGGGGATATGGACGTGCTTACCGCGCAAATGCACCAGGGCGCCGACCCGGACGAGGTGAAGTGGTACGAAAACCAGACGGGACAACCCTGGCAAAAACACGTTATATCCACGGTAGGCGGCCACAGCCTGCAGGCCGGCGATCTGGATAACGACCTGGACGTGGATCTGGTGGGGGTTAACTGGCAGGTCGAAGAGCCGGAGGCAGATTATCCCGTAAGGGTGTGGCTGAATCAGGCCTCCGACCAACAACTATGGCAGCGCCACGTCATCGACCACCAGCGCCCCGATAAGGCGTTATTTGTTTACGCCGCGGACCTCAACGGAGATTCCCGCAAGGATATCGTTACCGGCGGATACTGGTATCAGCAGCCGGAGCCCCCCTTGCAAGTCTGGCAGCGGCATGCCCTGGGCAACCGGGCAGGCAACGTGGCCGTGATTGAGGATCTGGATCGGGACGGCGACCTGGATTTTGTGGCCACGGACTGGCGCGACCTGCCGACCTTACCCACCCTGGTGGACCGGGCCCTGTTCAAACTGGGACTCAGCGACCGCGACCCCTACCGCCGGATCACCGGCTTTGTCTGGGGGGAAAACGACGGCCACGGCCACTTCAAATTACACTCAAATATCGAATCCAGCAGCGGGGATTTTCTCCAGGGCGCCGGCCTGTTGCCCGCTCGCCGTGGCCAAAGTGACGATAACAAGCTGGTACTATCCTGGCATGATCCCGCCATGCCACTGGAGGCATTGATCATTCCCCGCGACCCGGCCACCGGTACCTGGAAGCTGAAACAACTGTCGGAATTTTCCCAGGCCGAGGACCTCAGCATCACCGATCTGGATGAGGATGGACTTCAGGACATCCTGCTGGGCACGCAGTGGCTACACCAGGAGCGGACCACCAACCGCTGGCAGCGGCACACCGTTATCCACAATCATCTGGATCCCGATCGCAATGAGGTGGCCGATATCAATGGCGATGGCCGGATGGATGTGGTGGTGGGTTATCAGGCCATCAGCGAACCGGGATTACTGGCCTGGTATGAAGCAACGGATACCCCGCCGGATAGCTGGCGGGAGCATACCGTCAGCCGGCAGCTCATCGGACCCATGAGTCTCGGAGTGGCCGATATCGACGCTGATCTCGATCAGGATATCGTGGTGGGAGAACACAATCTGAAAGCAGCGGACGCCGCCCGTTTGTTCTGGCTGGAGAACACCGGTGGCGACCAATGGGCCCCACACCTGGTCTATCAGGGGGACGAACATCACGACGGCGCGCTCAGCGTGGATATCGATAACGATGGCGACAACGACATCGTCTCCATCGGCTGGAGTCACCACCGGGTGCTGCTGTACGAAAACCCGGGGCAACCCCGCTAACCGCGCTCCACACTCAATCCAGCACTGTAACTTCGGGGATCGGCACCACGCATTTACAGCCCCACTCCCGGGTATAAGCCACCTGACTGGCGATTTCCTCTTTCAGGTTCCAGGGCAGAATCAGAATATAATCCGGCCGGGCTTCACGAATGGCTTCCGGGTCAAGAATGGGGATATGGGTGCCCGGGGTAAATTTATTCTGCTTGTAATCATTACGGTCCACGGTAAAGTCCAGAAAATCCGTGCGAATACCGCAATAGTTAAGCAGTGTATTGCCCTTGCCGGGCGCCCCATAGCCCACGATCTTTTTGCCCTGATTCTTCGCCTCGATAAGAAACGCCAGCAGTTTGCGCTTGGTTTCCTCCACCTGGTTTTTGAAATTGGCGTAACGCTCCAGGGTGTCATAGCCCTCTTTTAATTCCCGCTCGCGCAACTCAGTAACGGCTGCGGATACCGGACGCTCGAATCCGGCATGTTGGGCATAGATGCGCAGTGAGCCCCCGTGGGTGGGCAGCTCCTCCACATCAAAAATCTGCAGGCCATGGCCCGCAAACACCTGCTGCACCGCGATAAATGAAAAATAGGAAAAGTGTTCGTGGTAAATGGTGTCAAACTGATTCTCTTCCATCAGTCGATACAGATGGGGGAACTCCATGGTGATCACCCCGTCCGGTTTCAACAGGGCCTTCATTCCGGCTACGAAATCGTTCAGATCCGGCACATGGGCGAGCACGTTATTCCCCAGCAACAGGTCCGCCTGGCCATAGGTTTCAGTCACCTCTTTGGCGGTCTCCCGGCCGTGAAAGCGAACAATGGAGCGGACGCCTTTTTCGTTAGCCACCTTGGCAATATTGGCTGCGGGCTCAATGCCCAGCACCGGCACACTGCGCCGCACAAAATGTTGCAGCAGGTAGCCGTCATTACTGGCAATTTCGACGACCTGACTGGACTCGTTCAAGCCAAAGCGGTCTATCATCTTTTCCGCGTAACGCCGGGCATGATCCACCCAGCTGTCGGAAAATGAAGAAAAGTAGGCATACTCGGAAAAGATATCCCCCGGCGCCACAAACTCTTCCAACTGCACCAGCCAGCACTGATCACACACGTAGGCATGCAACGGGTAGAACGGCTCCATGTGATTGAGTTGCTCAGGTGTAATGTGCGTCTGACACAGCGGCGACATACCCAGATCCACCAACGTGTGTTGCAGGGGGGCACCGCAGTACCGGCATCCTGATTTCTGACCATGGGGCTTGGGTGCAATGGCGTCTTTCATAGCAGCGGCTCGTAGTAATTGTATGGATAAGTGAATAACAGGTGACTATATGTAATACGTAATATGTATCAATGTAACGGCAGCCTGTAAATGTAGCTTACAAGTGCCGGCTGAAGCCCGCTGTGGAGGCCGTTACCACATGCCTCACGCCCCAATGAGCCCCAACCAAATACTGCCTGATTATAGCTGTTTTTACCGAGCCGGTCTCAAGCACTGATGCAGATTCAAATTGTAAATAATTGGGTGGTTGCGTGAACGACTGCGGGTTTATTGTTTCCCGGACCGGCTCCAGGTTCTCAGCGCGCGGGGCTTGAGCTAAGCTAACCATTAGCTGATACTGGTTGCCGGAAACCGGGTATCACTTGGCGTAATCGCATTTGCATCATTTTGGGGCCATCTGAAGCTTTTAGCCTATGACAACAACATCACCGACACCTCGAGTCAGTATTGGGATGCCGCTGTACAACGCTGAAAGGTATCTGGAGCATACCCTGCAGACGGTACTCGCCCAGACCTATGAGGACTTCATTCTCTATATTTCGGACAACGCCTCCACCGATCGCACCCAGGAAATTTGCAAGGATTACGTCGCCCGGGATTCGCGCATCAAGTACATCAAGAATGAGGTTAATGTGGGCGCACCGGGTAATTACGAGCGTTGTTTCACCCCTGCCTCGTCCGAGTATTTCCGCTGGCAGAATGGCGACGATCCCATCGAGCCCACCCTCATCGAGCGCTGTATTGAAGTACTGGATGAGCAACCGGATGTGGTGCTGGCCTACTGCAAGACCAATATCATCGATGAAAACGGCGTTTTTCTCGAGCATTATGATGACAAGCTGCATTTGATGCAGGATGAACCGGTGGCGCGGCTGCAGGCACTGCTGGACAGCATCGGTTACCAGAACGTGATGTATGGCCTGATCCGGCGGGAGCCCCTGTCGCATACCGCGCTAATGGGGGCCTACACCTCTTCCGACCTGAATCTGGTGGGGGAACTCTGCCTGTATGGCAAGTTCTTCGAGGTGCAGGAATATCTGTTCAACCGGCGCATGCACCCGGAGAGCAACAGCGCCGATCGCCATGATGATGAGAAACAGGTGGTGTTCTGGGATCCATCAAAGAAGAAGATGATCCTGCCGTTGTGGCGATCTTTTTATGAGTACTTCAAGGCGGCGTTTCGGGCCCCCATTTCCTGGCAACAGAAACAGCGCATTGCGAGCCTGCTGCTGCGGAGAATGAACTGGAACCGGCAGCAGCTGGGCAAGGAATTCATGGCCTTTCTGCAACAGTAAGGATCACCGTCCTCGATAGCGCAGCGGCGAAACGGGAATTCTGGCGGGCATCTGGATGCGGCACTAAGCCACTTAGGGTTGGCAAAACGATGACGTTAAAGCGCCTGTCATGGCCACCGTTTGCAGAATCGTTAATCGGACACGAGGCTACTTTTCATTGGGCCCGGCTTATTACCAAAATAACGAATTTGGTGTAAAAAATTAACCAAACCACCTATCATCATGGCTTTGGATTCTCATTACAATAGTGCGCCGGCAGACATTAAACTGCCTTGGTTTCATTGTATAAACCGGCACTCAAACTAGAATAAATTGTATCTTTTTTAATCAGGAGTACCGCATGAAGGTCTTGGTCACGGGGCATAAGGGTTTTATCGGCACTGTTATGGTGCCTATGTTGTTGCAAGAAGGATTCGAGGTCACCGGCCTGGATTCCGACCTGTATCGCTACTGCACCTATGGTGATGGCATGGTGGAGGTACCCACCATTGAGAAAGATGTGCGGGATGTCACCAAGGACGATCTGAAAGGCTTTGACGCCGTTGTCCACCTGGCAGCGCTGTCCAATGACCCTCTGGGCAATATCAACGCCGACCTGACCTACGATATCAACTATAAAGCCTCCGTGCGGATCGCCGAGATGGCCAAAGAAGTGGGCGTGCGCCGGTTCCTGTTCGCTTCCTCCTGCAGCATGTATGGCAAGGCCGGCGATGACGTGCTGGATGAAACCGCTGACTTTAATCCGGTGACCCCCTACGCCAAGTCCAAGGTTTATGTGGAGCGGGACGTGAGCCCCATGGCGGATGACAACTTCAGCCCGGTGTTTCTGCGCAACGCAACGGCATACGGAGTGTCCCCCCGGATGCGCTTCGACCTGGTGATCAACAACCTGGTGGCCTGGGCCTACACCACCGGCACCATCCTGCTGAAAAGCGACGGTACCCCCTGGCGGCCGCTGGCGCATATCGAAGATATCTCCCAGGCGGTGATCTGCGCCCTGAAGGCCGAGCGGGAGGTGATTCACAACCTGGCGGTGAACGTGGGCAGTAATTCTGAAAACTATCAGATGATCGACCTGGCCCGCTTCGTAAAAGAAGTGGTGCCAAACTGTGAGATTGAAATTGCCGAGGGTGCGGGGCCCGACACCCGCTGTTACCGGGTTAACTTTGACAAGATCCACCGTGTGTTCCCGGATTTTGAAACCAAGTGGACCGCCAAAATGGGTGTGGAACAGTGCTATGAGTCTTACAAAAAATTCGGCCTCAACCGGGACGATTATGAAGGCATAAAGTACATGCGCATTGCCCATATCAAGCACCTGATCGAGGAAGGCAAGCTGGACACCAACCTGCACTGGCAGATTTAACGGCCAGCCAGCTGGAAGACGCATGATCATCGTAGACAAAGCCATTGAAAAAAGGGTCGCAGACTGCGGCCCCATCCGCATTGCGCTGATCGGGGCGGGCTTCAGTGCCCGGCATATTGCGTCTCACATTATCAACTCATTTCCCGCCATCCAGCTTGCCGTGATCGTCAACCGGACCCTGGAGCACGCGGCCAGCGCACTGGAGACCGCCGGTGTGGCTCACTACAAAACCATCCATGAGCCAGAGCAACTATCCAGCGCCATTGGGGATAGGCACTACTGCGTTACAAGCGATCCGGCGGTGGCTTTTGCGTGCCCGGAAATCGAAGCGGTGATCGAAGCCACCGGCGATGTGGCTTACGGCGCGGACATCGCGCTCCAGGCCATCGCCGCTGGCAAACACATCGTCGCCGCCAACTGCGAGGTGGATGCCACGGTGGGCCCGCTGTTAAAAAGGCTGGCGGATGATCGCGGAGTGATCTTCACCAACACCGACGGCGACGAGCCGGGTGTAGCCACCAACCTGGCCCGTCACGTTCGCACCATGGGGCTGGAGGTGGTTGGGGCTGGTAACCTCAAAGGCTTTTACGATCCCTACCGCACCCCGGCCACCCAGGCCGCGTTTGCCCGCCAGCACTTCAATCAGAAGCCCGAGATGGTCACCTCCTTCGTGGATGGGACCAAACTTTCCATGGAGCTGGCGGTTACTGCAAATTCGCTGGGTTTTGGTGTTAGAGTACGGGGCATGCACGGTGTCCGCTGCGACGACGTACGGGAATGCCTGGCCCATTTCCCCGCCGGCAGTTTCATCCCCGGGGAGGGCATCGTGGACTTTCTGGTGGGTGCGGCGCCCAGTACCGGCGCTTTTGTGATTGCCCATACTGAGCAGCCCATGACCCGGGATTACTTGAAATACCTGAAGATGGGTGAGGGCCCGTTTTATGTGTTTTATACCCCCTTCCACCTGCCTCAGCTCGAAATTCCCATTACCGTTTGCCGCGCCGTCTTGCTGCACGATGCCGCGGTTACGCCAGTAGGCCGGCCTTACGCCGATGCGGTCACGATCGCAAAAAAAGACCTGAAAGCCGGGGAAACCCTGGATGGTATCGGCGGCTATTGCGCCTTCGCCGAACTGGAAAATTTTGAAACCGCCATGCACGCCGGCCTGCTGCCCATGGGGGTCAGCGTCGACTGCCGGCTGAAACGCGACGTCACCAAAGACACACCGATTACCTATGCCGATGTTGAACTGCCACCCGGGCGACAGATCGACCGCTTACGGCAGGACATGATCCGAACATTTTTTCAATGAATCAAACAGGGGCGAACGAATAATGAGAGTCGTACTTTTTTGTGGTGGATTGGGTATGCGCTTGCGGGAGTATTCCGAGAACACTCCCAAGCCCATGGTTCCCATCGGACATCGGCCCATCGTCTGGAACCTGATGAAATACTACGCCCACTTCGGTCATAAGGAATTTATCCTGTGTCTGGGGCATAACGCTCACGTCATCAAGGACTATTTCATTAATTACAATGAATGCCTGTCCAATGACTTTGTTCTGGAAAGCGGCAAAACCGAATTGATCAAAACCGATATCCACGACTGGAAAATCACCTTCGCCGATACCGGCCTCAACTCCAACATCGGCATGCGGCTGCGGGCGGTGGAGAAATACCTGGATGACCTGGCGCCCGACGATCTGTTTATGGCCAACTATGCCGATGGTTTGTCCGATGCCCCCCTGGACAAGATGCTGGATTTCTTCAAAGCCAGCGACAAGATCGCCTGTTTCCTGTGCGTCAAACCCCAGCAGACCTTTCACTATGTCCGTCTGAATGACGACGGCAGCGTGCAGAGCATTCAGGACACGACCAATACCGGGCTGACGGTCAATGGTGGCTTCTTTATTTTCAAGAAACGTATCTTCGATTACATCAAAGATGGCGAGGAACTGGTACACGAGCCTTTCGAGCGATTAATCGCGGAAAATCAATTAATGGCGTATCAGTACGAAGGTTTCTGGAAGTGTATGGACACCTTCAAAGACAAGCAGAACTTTGATGAGCTGTTCACCAGTGGCGAATGCCCCTGGGCCGTGTGGGATGAGACCTGATCTCATGCTGCAACCCAAGCTCTTCCAAGACGGCAAACAAAAAAAGCAGGTACTCTGCCTGGGTGCTCACTGTGATGATATCGAAATCGGCTGTGGCGGCACCATTCTGGAATTGCTCGCTGCCAACCCGGATATTGAGATCACCTGGGTGGTGTTCAGCTCCAACGCCCAGCGTAAAGCAGAGGCCACCGCCGGCGCCGAAGCCTTTGCCGGGGACGCCGCGCGGCTGGACTTGAGAATATTTGACTTCAGAGACGGCTTTCTCCCCTACTCCGGCACAGCGGTGAAAGAGAAGTTCGAAGAGCTAAAAAAGTCAATCGCCACGCCGGATGTCATCTTCACCCATTATCGCCAAGACCTGCACCAGGATCATCGTGCGGTTTGTGAGCTGACCTGGAACACCTTTCGCAATCACCTGATTTTCGAATATGAGATTCCCAAGTGGGATGGAGATCTGGGAATCCCGAACACCTTTTTCCCTGTCAGCGAACCGCGGGTAAAGGAAAAAGTGCAAAAACTGCAGCAAACCTATAACAGCCAGCAAACCAAGCGCTGGTTTACCGACGACTTGTTTACCTCAATAATGCGCATCAGGGGTATGGAATGTAATTCGGAGAGCCGGTTTGCAGAGGGTTTTTATACGCGGAAAATGATCGTATCAGTCTGAACCATTGCCCACTCTGCTCACCGTTAATACGGGGAACCATGACTTAGGCTGATGTACTGAAAAGTACGGATTTCAATTAGCGGCCGGCCCCACCGCTGTATTAAGTCCAGATAATCCGGATCCCCATAACGACTGAACGCCAACTCATAAACCGCCACGTCGCTGGCCGCAATATCCTGACTCTGAGGAAACGGCCACTGCGTGGAGCGCTTTTCCATAGCGAAAGGCAGATGGTAATCAAAGATTTTTTTCAGGCCCACACCACGTTCATCGGTGTAATTGTATAAATCGATTCCCTGATGCCGGGCAATCTCTGCTGAGTGGGCCATGGCATTCAACGCAAACAGCGAATACTCAAGGGATTTGGTCCTGTTCAGTTCCTGCAGCAACTCCCCCTGATCACCCACCACTTCTTTAATCCGCCGCTTAAAATCACTGACTGCGATGTGCCGCTTGTTTGCATTGCCGGTAAAACCATAGATTGCCAAACGCATGGCAATGCGCCAGTCCTCAAAATTATTGCTCCGCTGCCAGGATTCTATGGAGTTGCCCCACTGAGCCACCCAGGATTCAATGGCGCCACGCTCCGTGGCGGAGAATAAATCCGTCTCCCACAGCAGACTGATGGCATAGATAGTGGCAATCTGTGTGACGCAAAGCTCAATATAAGACTGGGAGGTTGTAAACTGGGGCCTCAGATACTTGTCGGAATCAATCGTCCAAACCCGGATATTGCGGGCCGCGGCATGGCCGTAATCCGCTTCACCCAGCAAGCGAAAGGTCAATGCCAACACCACCGTTTCCCGGGCCATCCGCCGCGCCTGATTGTAATCCTCACGATCCGCATCCGGATTGATTTCGCCATCCCGGCAGGAATCACCCCACAGCCCCCAGAAATTAAACCAACCGCAGTAGGGCAGCTCTGTATAGTATCCGTGTTCGTCCCCCTGCCCCCCGTTACTCACCACGGTGGGCGGAGGAGCTGCCAAGTACCTGTCAGCATCCTCACGCATCGCGCGCAGCATTGCTGCAGCCTCATTACTTTTTTGTACCGACTCCGCTAGAGCCGAGATTTCATCCGCTGCAAGCAAAATGTTGGGTCCGCTGGTCATCTTTCCGAAGACGCTGGGAGCACAGAGGACGAGTCCCAGCACAAAAACCCGTGCAGGCAGGGAGGCAATCCAGCTCATTCGTCCACTTTTTTGAGCCAGATTTCCCGCCAGTAGGTATTGGAAGCCCGGGGGCAACCAAGCCGTTTTTCCGTACATTCAGCCCGGCAATACACGTTTTCCAACTTAATACAGGGGGATTTCATAGTCACCATTTTGCCGGTTTTTTCGTGAATCAGCTTTGTTACCCGGTCCTGTACCCGATATCGTTTTCCGGTGTATTTGTTCATCTCCAGGTCGTAACGCATGCCGCGATTGAATCCATCCTGGGTAATTGTTTCCTCGATCTCATCCACCGATTTCACTTCAACAAGATCGCCTGGCTGTAAATTCAAAACTTCGGTGGGGGTTTTTCCACCACTTTCAATTTTCCCAGCAATCATGGGCAGAGGCTCGCCATTCGTTAACTTCTGCCACTTGTTGTAGAGGTCGATCTTCAATCGGTAACCCGGCCCAATATATATAAACTTCCGATAGCCCTGGCGCAGGATCAATTTGAAAATATGCCAGAAACTATGGTTTCGACTAGCCACATCCTTAAAGTACTGGCGAATGTCCCACCAGGGCAGAAATTCGCTGAAATCATAAATGGCTGTCGTCTGACATACCCATGTAGGGTCATCCTCAGTACTGTCCTCAGTGAAACGGGCTTGCATTACCTGTTCCTCCGTACAAGGATTTGCAGTGGAAGGAATTGAAGGATTTGCACCCTGCTCCCGCTTCAGCCAGGCCTCTTTCCAGAAGAACACGCAATCCGCCTGGCACCCATCGTGCAGGCCGCCATCACAGCGGGCACCCTCCAGGTGAACGGCGTCATATATTTTCCTGCCCCCTGTGTTATGTACAGTGGTATCGCAGGTTTTGTGAGCGGTTTTCGCAACCTTCAGCCTTTTCCCGCAAAATTCCCACATCTCAGGCTGAAAAGGCATATCATCCATTCTGCCACGACTATCCAGGGTAGCTAGAATCTCTTCCTTGGAGCGAACGGTTACCCAATCACCGGCCTTGAGACCCAAACTGGTTTCCTTTGATAACTGGCTACGAGGCATGATTAGTTTCCTCAAATTCTATTCTCGTGAATGTGTCAGCAACGAAATATGCATTATTCATGGCCGTGCCTGCAGCAGACCGTTCCAACTGTGGCCCTTATTCAATTCTTCCGAGCCCCTATAAATCTGGCCTGACTTACGTTGGAGTATTGGACTTCAGCCCTATTTTTGCTGCCACACCGGGCATCATACTCACCAACACATCGACTGCAGGATGTTTCATCAGAATTAACAGACCCAACCAGGTCACTACCAGAGTTGGAGCAATCACCGCAATGGAAAACCAGGCGGACTGCTCTTCGAAAACCACCATATAATCCAGCAGCTTGGTCACAGCCCAACAGCAGAACGCGATGAACAGATTTGGAGTCAGCGTCTGAAATAAATCTTTCACTTTCAAATCAATCGCCTTGGCCAGAGCCCAGACATAGACAACCGCCTCAAACAGCCCCGCGATAACCATTGCCCAGGCTACATTTTCCAATGACAATGTGGCAGCGCCGGCCGCCACCGCAATGAGCAAAATACCACAACAGACAAGTCCGATCTGGAACATCAGCTTCTCATGATCAACCGCTATCAGCGCCGCGTTGCCAAAATAATGAGCATAGGTCAGCATGGCCCAAAGCGCCAAAATCGAAGTCAGTGGTATGGAGGCATCCCATTGATCACCAAACAAAAGCCGGATCATTGGATAGGCGGCGGCACTGGCAACCGCCATCACCGGCCACAGCACCACTACCAGCAAATTGATCGCCTTAAGATAAGCACCCGCCACTGAGCCCCCGCTCCTGCGAACTTCAGACAAATGAGGCAAAACCACTGGGCCAACTGCCTGCACCAGCAAGCGTTTAATGAATAAAATGGCGCCCAGCCCCCTGGAGAACAAGCCAACACTGGCAGTGGAGCTGAAACGGCCGATAACCAGATCGGGTATCCCTTCTGAAAACCTGGAAAACATACCGGTCAGGCTTATATAAAAGCCCACTTGCAACAATCCGGGGACCCGGTGGAATTTCGGTATCCAGGCGCCATTTTTGGGGTTATAGATAATCGTTACAATCAATTCTGATAGCAGTGCGAGGATGGCACCAACGGCAAGGCCGTAGTAGCTGTAACCCATTAACACCAAAGAAATGGATGCTCCCCCATTCACGCCGGCGCTGATCAGATTACGAATGAAAATCGGCCGAAAGTTTAACTCCCGGGTCCACAGGCCGCCCGCGATACTGGTAAATGGACTCACAAAGAATGTCACGCTCAGTATCCATAACAACCACTTCAAAGCGGGTTCTGCATAAAAGTCTGCTACGAAGGGTGCGGCAACTACGACGATCAACCCCAGGAACCAGGAAATACCCACGGCCAGCCCTAAAACAGCCTGAGTTTTTTCCCGGGTTAATTCTTTTTCCCGCACCAGATACTGAGTGATCCCGAAAGTCCTTAGTTCTCCGGCAATCATAATGGTGGACCCTGCGATGGCAAACATACCGATCTCGGCGGGAGTCAGAATCCTTGCGAGAAAAACAATGGTGACAAAGCTGATAATCTGAGTGGCATATTGCCCCAATGCCGAGAAGATTACAGCCGTGTTTACTTTGCTCATAACTTTCTACTTTATGTCAATTTTATGAACCATTTCGCGGGCGCATCCACACCACCCCAACCCGAGTCACATGGGATTTTACAAAAACCTTCAACGCTCAACCCCTTTGAGCCTTCGCTTTTTTAATCAGGATAACGGCTATTTATTCAAACCAAATGATTATGACGCTGCCTGTCAGTGACCGGGTATGACTCTATGCTCAATAAATCATGCGGAAAATCTGGATGAGGTCATCTTTATATCGCTGGGATGCTGCCACTGCCGAGGCCCTGACAGGCCCTAGCGTCAAGCAAGCTTACACAAAAAGCCCTTTAAAAGCTTAGCGAAACGACCCCTGCAGGGTTACAAAAAGCCCCAAATATCTAAGCCGTGAGTATAACATTACTCCGGTTATTGCCTAGCCGTTCAGCCGCTTATGCCAACAAATGCCGACACTAAAACTACATCCTTAACACTTTTACAACTTTTCGGGTACTTTGACCGAACATACAGTGATTTTTAGCTCGTAAGTGACTAACCAATTGCGCTTTGTAATCAGATCTGCAGCCTCGCGCCCACATCATGGCACCTGGACAAATATCTACCCTGGATCCGACCCTGTTATTCCGTGGCGTGATCTGCGGTGCGCAATAAAGGGCGTCGTTTTTTTGGAATGCTCTGATTTTGGTACTTAAGCACGTAAATATTGTAGGCGCAGGCCGTGAACAACACGCACCAATAAAGAATTTCCGCTCGAAACCGATTCATAAACGACATCGCCACAATAAAAGTAATAAAAGCAGCCTCGATAGCAACCACCTTATAATATTGGTTGTACTCCTGCCTGGACACTACCGCTCGCTTCGCTCTCCTGGTAGACCAAAAACAGGCTTTTATCATCATGATCAGGAAGAAAATACCAGGAAACCCCAAATCTGTGAGCGCCTCAAACCAGGAGGAATGAACACTTCGGTTTCGACTGCCACCTGTGTCCATATCCCGCGGTAGATAATCAGGCGCGTGGGCCTCAAAGCCAAATGCACCCGCACCCAATGGATGGTCTTTTACCATTTCCATGGCAGCCAACCAGAAGAATACCCGCGTTGCACCGGTCTCCTGCTCTTCAGTCAGCTGCTGTTCTTTGATGGAAAAGAAACGATTTATGGCAGTTTCATCGATGACTACCGAGGCAGCAAGCAACCCAAGTAACACTACCATAACGGCGGAGGCTTTCTGCTTGTCTCGCTGATGCTTTGAGAAAAACATATAAAGAAGGAAATAACCCACACCAATTATCACCGCAATAAACGAAGCGCGACTGTTTATTAACACGATCGCATTACCAATAAATGCTCCGGCCAACACGATCAACCCTCGAGCCCAGAGCTTCTTGCTAATCCAGAAGTAGTACAAAGCCAAAACCAATGACGGCGCTATGGCGGCAGCAATGCCATTAGCATCCGGGGCATCCACTGTGCCCACACCCTCTACTCGCCCGGCGGCATTACGCCCGGTCTGATATATTAAAAACCCCAGATATCCGGCGCCGGCAATGTACGCCCAGAGAATACCACTCAGTTTCATGTCAGTGTCCACAAGCTTATACGCCACTGACAGTATAATGACCATCTTAATGTAGTTCGTCGCTGCTTCCTGATTTAAAGCGGGTAAAGAGGCATAAGCCTGAGCTACGATGTATCCAACTGCGATGAGATACATCCATTTAAACTGGGGAGCTTTTAGCAGTTTGTTCTTTGCGTGCTGCTTATATTCTATTACAAATACTGCAAACATCAGCAATACCGTAAACATGGAATAGCTGAGCCCGGGCAACGGCCCACTCCACCATCGATTCAAGGGGTTCATGAAATAAACAACTTGATATAGCAGAAAAGCCCAAATCGGGTTGTGTAATACAGCCAGCAAAAATCCGCTAATATAGGTGGTCACAAAAAGTAGCAGATTCAACATGAGTTGCTCTCTTTTGGCTAAGTTGCCGTGCGTACAGCCCTTGAAGGTTCAGGCTTCAAAACGCAATAAAACGGATTTCACAGCCGGTCACGCTTTACCCAGCAGTCGGGCGATATTTCGCTTGAACTGATCATTGAAGACCAGGGACAAGAACCTGCCCCGCAGCCAAAAATCCATTGGAAAGCTGGTCCAACAGGATAATAGAACTTCAATTCTGGATTGCCAGCTTACATGCTGAAAAGCAGAGGAAAGGCGCTCGACGATGTCCATTCTTATTTTCTTTTGAAGCATTTCCCTAACATTGTGCTTGACAAAAAAAGCCTGCGCCAAGCTCTGATAACCCAAGACCATTTGCTTTAATTCATAGCTGTCCACTGGCATCCTGGTCTGAATGATCAACTCCATCAGCGCGGGCTCAAAGCTTATATCACCCATCACCCGATGGATGTTACGACTGGCAATTACATAGCGGGTCTGCAGTTGTTTAACTTCATGCTTTTTCGATACCGATTCACCATGGATCCGATAGAATTCCAGAATCAGTGGAATATTTGCTACGGCTCCATGCTCAGCCATTCGCGACCACAAATCAAAATCTTCCGCATGAACACTTTCAGCCGCGTAACCACCCAGCGCCCGTGCCAATTCAGTGCGATACATGGAGGAAGGATGGCTCACTGCCGCGTTGAATAATGACGCCCACCTGATCTCCACATCGGACTGCGGATTACACCAGGGCTCAATAGGCTGATCTCTTGCATCAATTAGCTGCATCCAAGTACCGACCAACACCACATCGGAATGACTATCCAGGTAACTCACTTGATGGTGCAACCGCTCTGTCGCCATTAAATCGTCGCAATCATGCCTCGCAATATATTCACCTCTTGCCAGATTTATTCCTTTGTTCAAGCTCCGAATCAGCCCCAAATTTTCTTCATTCCTGACAATACGCAAGCGACCATCCTGGATACCCTGCAGAATTTCCAGGCTGTCATCTGTTGACCCATCATCAATCACCAGAAACTCGAAATCCCCAAATGTTTGCTCCAATACTGATTGGACGGAGGCCAAGAGAAAGGCTTCACCGTTATATACCGACATCAGCACCGTCACCCTCGGCTGCTTCGCGCCTGGGGAACCCTCACTTCCTTCAGACATCTATTCACCCCGAACGCTAATAGCGAACAAAATCCGGGCAAGTATATCACCCGCCTTGCCGGGTACCAATTGCGCCCCCAGGCCCGGAACGACCCTTGCCTTCAGTTTCCCATAGACTCTATACTAGCTAGGATTAACTCCTTGATTTCAGGCGTTATACGGACCTTTCTGCCACTATAAGCGCGACCCATCAATGACTGAGCCTACCATTTCCGTAGTGTTACCTGCCTACAATGCTGAGGACCACATTGGCGCTGCTTTAGACAGCATCCTGAACCAAACCAAGTACGCAGATCGGTTGCAAGTACTTGTAATAGACGATGGTTCCGAAGACCAGACCCGACAAATAGTAGCGGAAATCGCCGGTCAAAGCCCATGTGTTAAGTTGCTTTCCAACCGCCATACGAAAGGGCCTTCGGGGGCCCGGAATACCGGACTCGACCATGCAACAGGCAACTTCATCGCCTTCCTGGACGCCGATGATCTTTGGTATCCGGATCACCTCCAAAAGGGTATAGACTTTCTCCTCAACCACGCCGAAGCTGATGTGGTGTTTTATAACTTCGATATCGTGGAGTTGGAAACCAATCAGGATATGGGTGACTGGTACTCCATAAAGCGTTATCCAAAGCAATTGGATAGTCGGGAGCTGGGTAGTGGCTATTATCTCGTTGAGTCCGATATGGCAAATGCTCTGATTGAGGAGTCGTTTCTTCATTTACAGGCAATGATTATAAGGAGCCAGACAACCGCTGAGGTACGCTTCAATGAAGAAATTCTACGCTCTGGTGACAGGGACTACGCAGTAAGCCTGGTTATCAAGGGCAACGCCAAATTTGCTTATTCTACGGAAAAAACCAGTGTCTGGCATCGTCATGCCCAGAGCCTTACCAGTAACCGGGCTGACAACTTCCTCAACATGTCGCTGGACCATATCGCCTACTTCACTCATTACATGAAGCAATACGGTACCCGACCCAACACTCGAGAAATTCTAGAGAAGGAACTGATCAGCAATCACGTCTATCTGAGCTACGCTTATCGCTCCCGTAATGAACTAAAAAAGTCATTCCACCACCTTAGGGAGAGCTTCCGATACGGAACCACATTGCCGCAGTGGCGGGAACTTGCCAAACTCAGTATAGCGAGCGTTATTTTTCCAGTGTTAGGTAAAAAGCCGGGAGCTGAAGCCGAGTAGATGACAGAAAGATTCAGCCATCTTACGACTTCAGTTCGCGAACTATAGATCAACCATTACTTTCAATGGCGCGCACATCACTGGGAGGCATGGGAGGTGCAGTACCGACAAATTCGTGCGCACCGACATCTACATTGTTATTCCCCGACCTACTGGTGCCATCAATATCCTCTGGGGCATAGCTGCTATAATCAACTCGGTCTCTTGCTTCCTGCGCCCCTTCTTTGAGCCGCAAATTGCCTGACTGAGGGTCAACAAACATTGCTGCATCAGCACCGTCAAAGTTGCCGGCTTCGTTGTAAGTCCCGCCATTTCGCACTCCAATGGGAGCATCAAGCAGATTATTTACGACAGTCGTTCCTGAGCTGTTAAACCGCATTTCAATGGACTTATTCAGGTTGCCGCTGGTAAGAATCGTGTTGTGTGCAACAGCAGTATTGGGCGAATTCCACACCAGGATGGCTGCGTCAGAGTTATATTTTCTGTTAGCCGAGAACAAACCAGGTCGATTATAAATCATGTTATTACGGATAATCCCCCCCTGGTGATCAAAGCCCTCGGAACGATCCACCAGGCCGAATGCAATGGCACGATCCACGTCTATAAAAACATTGTTTTCAGCAATCGTGTTCGACGCACCGTTCCACATCAGAATCGCGGGGTTCCAGAGGTTAACAGCCGAATCCGGTGTATGAAAATTCTCAAACCGGTTGTTGCTGATTCGCCAGTTACTGCCTCCGTGCACATCGATACCATTGAAGTAGCCCACACCAGCCCCATGATCCGTCTTGGCGGGACCATTGTCGTACCAAAACAAGGAGTTCTCAACGACCCCATCATCAACACCAACGCTGTACCCGGTGGGATTCGCCTTAATAAATTGGGTCCCGGTATTGATAATGGCAACGCTACTGATAAGGGGCGCTTGCGCACCCGAGTTAAATACTATGCCATGCTCATAGATGTCACGAATTGTCAGATTCATGATGGTAAGGTTTTGCGCGTCTGACCAGATGCCGTGAACAACATTACCGTGGTTGGCGTTGTCCATGCCGTTACCGGATAACACCACGTCGCCACAATCCTCGCCGGCGCCAAACAGAGTCACATTGTTTTTTCGCAGATACAGCGTTGAAGACAACGGATAGGTCCCTGGCTGCAGCCGGATGGTGTCGCCCGGGCTCAGATTCGCGACTGCGCTGTTCAGTTCGGACGTGGATGCCACTTCGATAATGGGGCCGGAGGGTTGCGGTAAAGAGTCCCTTTGCAGGCAGGGTTCCATTGCCAACGCTAAACCCGGTATGAGAAGGGCGAGAAACCCACAAACAGGAAGCTTCATTGAGCCGCTCCTTTATATGCTTTTGTTGAATACCGCAAATTATAAGTGATGCCTCAGTATTGGCTATGATTCACGTCCAATAAACCGACTCACATTCAGGATAAATTTACAGTTTGTGATCCGACTCTGCTTTTAGGTGACAGGCAGCCCGATCGCCGCCTGGAACAGCTGATCAAAGCAGTCGGGATACCTGCTTTTGCTGCCCGCTTCGAAAGCCGCCACCTGGTTATTATTTACCCAGAGGCGCCAATAGCCTCTTCGTAGATTCGCCCCATCTGCTGGTTGCGGGTCTTGAATGAGAATCTGGTTCTGCTCACCTCCACTCCCGCTTCGCCCATCTGTTGGCGCTTTGCCGGAGAGTCAAGCAACTGTTCCAGGGCTTGGCTTAGCCCATTGGTGACATGATTTCTGAAGTCCTCCGGCAAACGACCCACCGAATAGCCCTTGAACATCTGCTCCGTGTCATATTGGCTGACGTCGATCAGAAACCCGGATTCCTGGTCGGTAACGATTTCCGGTATCGCCATGGTATTGGTGGAAATAACCGGAATCCCGTAGGCCATGGCTTCCAGGATGGCGAAGCCGAACGCCTCATTATAGGTGGGTAAAAGATAGATATCAGTGGCCGGTAGCACCTCCGATAACATTACCTCCCTGGGAACTCTACCCATTGATATATCGGGGTTTTTTTCGATGCGCAGCAGAGTTTCCCGGCGTAGGGTCTCATCCCCGGTGTTGAAGTCGATCCTCTCGTCTGAGCAGAGCTTTAGTTTAACCTTTCCCGACCTGCTCTGGATTCGCTCGAAGGCGTCGAGCACGTTAATGCCGCCTTTCCTGAAAAAGTCACCGCTGAACAGAATATTTACGGTGTCTCCGGAGGCCTTGGCTCGGTTCGGCTCTATTTCCCGAATGGCCGGGTATACCACTTCGGCTTTCGCCTTGATGACTGGGTTAGACACTCCGCCATAGGTGCTCATGGTGTTAAGGCCCGCCTGACTCCAAAACACCAGTTTTTTACAATTTTCCCGGGCGAGCAGCCATTCGATGAATGGCATCCTAATTTGCTTAGGTGACGGCAGTCCAAAGTAACTAAAGGCCAGCGCCTCTTCATAACAGGCCAAGGAATAAACCCAAGGTTTTTGAGTAATTACCGGACTGATAACAGATTCGATAATGTCGCAGCCACTAACGTCATACTTACTCATATATCCTTTGATGGGACTTTTGAATATCGGAGAGCCAAACCGGACGGTATCGAGAAAAGAGTAACTGATATTGCGCGGCGGGTTGCTGGCCTGTTCCGCGGCCATACCATGGGCTTCTGTAAATCCGACGTTAATCAAGTCACTTACTCCAGATCTCCAGTTGAAATCGGGGCACACCCAGACCGTAAACCGCGCCCGCAGGAAAACAATAAGCTAGCGCTATCCCAGCCCTGAAACTTATTGAATAATTTTATTTAACAAGGCAGTCGTGTATTAAAACCGGACGCAGTTGTCCACTGATAGCTGCTCCCCAACAATACCGACCCGAACCACTTTACCGAAAGTCGCACCCCGGTGCACTCTTAGCATCTATAATCAATGAAAGGAAACCGATTACCGGCGTCCCGACTGCCTCAACAGCGGGTGAATCCGGGGGTTTTTCATAGTCTGGTGACAGATCAAGATAATAGTGTGAACATGCTCCCGCTTGAAGTATTTTCCGGTAGTTTCCATTTGGAAGCCCCGTTGGAATTGACTATGATCCAATCCATGATAGGTCTACCCAGCAGCATGGAGCAATAAGCATGCCATCTTTGACAGCCCCCAAATTCGTCACCCGATTCGCGCCTCGCGGGAAAGCCGCCGTAGTGGCGTCTTGGGTTATGACTTCTTTGCTTTTCTCAGCCCCATCAATCGCCGCCACCGCACCCAGCGAACTCCCGCTATTCCAGGCCAGTGACCTGGAGTATGCAGGCGGATTCAAGTTTCAATTAGGCATTAACGGAGCCTCCGAAATTGCCTACGCGGAAGGCCCGATTGCAATAGGTGCGGACGGCACCACTCTATTTGCTGTTGGTCACACCTACCAGCAGGCTATCGCCGAGTTCAGAATCCCCGAATTGGTGAAAAGCAGCAACCCGGGGGACTTTAAGCGGGCGCCATTTGTTCAAAGCTTCAGCAAGGTTATCAACAGAGCGCCAACTGGCAACCCTCAGGGCGTCGACCGAATTGGAGGCATGGGGTACGTAGGTGGCCAGCTATTGGTAAGTGGCTATATGTACTACGATGCCGGTGGCGGTGTTTCGCATACGACCCTGGCGTTAAAAAATGCCGCGGATCTGGCTGGCTCCGGAGTTTCCGGTTTCCACAGCTTTTCCGCAGCTGCACATGCCACTGGCTGGATCACCCCCATCCCCTCGGAGTGGCAGTCCCGATTAGGTGGGACCTACATCGCTGGCGATGGTGCTGGCAAACCCATCATTACACGCAATAGTGTTGGTCCTTCCGCATTTGCTTTCGACCCCACAAGCCCCTGGCTTGCGAACGCTTCACCCAGCTATATTGCTCTAACGCCTTTGCTAGACTTCCCATTCGACTATGCTCTCGGGTCTAGCAACTTGAATGTTAATATTGATGACTATTTATATAACAGAACGGGCAATAATGATCTTTGGACCCACGTTTCCAGCGCAGAAATTGGATTTATTATTCCGGGTACCCGTACTTATTTGACCTTTGGCAACACCGGTGGCATCGACAGTGGCCTGGGTTACAAAATCACCCAGGATACTGGTTTTACCTGCTATGGCCACTGCCCTTACAAAGCATCCGATATGCACAATTTCTATTGGGCGTGGGATGTGAATGACCTGGTGAAAGTGAAAAACGGGGAAATGGCCCGTTATGATGTCAGGCCCTATGCCTATGGCAAAATCAACACGCCGCTCGGTTTTCGCGAAATGATTGGCGGCGCCTTTGATCCCGCCACCAACATGGTCTATCTGAACTTCAAAAATGGGGAAGCTGGCGGACTGCCGGCGGTGCTGGCGTACAAAATTAACATTGGCGGCGGCGGCTCAGCTACAGCAGCCCCCCCGGCTCCGCCGTCTCAGATAGACGTAAAGAAACCTTAACTTTTGCTTCGTCGTTGTTGGAGTTTGGCAATTCCATGACGCAGCTTGAAGAGTGAATGAATGGCCGCCAGATAAATAAGGAATCCGGCACACACTCTGAATCGATTATTCTCTCCGTATTCCAGAGAATTGCCAATCACCCCAACGTACCACATCGTGGCCACCAGGAAAGTATCAAGCAGCATACTTTCCTTTGGCCGCTTACCTCTGAGCACTTGAAACAAACCGATAATATATACCACGGTAATGAGCGCGTAGGTTAGCGGGATCAATAGCAGACTCGTCAAAGGAAAATCGAAGAGCCGCGGCAATCCCAACACGCGATTCTCAATGAAAAACCGGAGGCTCTGAAGAGTCACCACATCCAAATATAACTGAATCTTTTCTCGCCGGGCTTCCAGAAAAAAATACTCCCAGGAGGGCTTGGAAAATACACCCCAGGCCCCTATTGTTCGAATCAGGTATGCCGTTGGGTTTTCTTTCAGGCATATCACCGATATCCGGCCGTAAGCATCCGCCACCGGAATATATCCCTGGTGATTCATATTAACGTGCCCGCTGGACTTGTAAATTTGATTAAGTGCCGGGTGGTCCAGCTCAGGCTTATTCAACCATCCGCTCTCAAAAGCGAATTCGTAAGATCCCATTGGCGAAAAGTTTTCAATCTCCGCTAACTGCTTTTGATGGCTTGAGAACGCTTCACTTTGACATTTTGTCATTTTCCAGAAGCTCATTCCCGCCCAACTACTGGCGCCAAAGAAGTCAAAAACCACCAAGTTCTTTACGTACAGCGCCCCGACTAAAACGGTCGCTACCAGGGCTAATGACAGTATCTTCAAACGTTGCGTTTTGCCGGCGAAGATCAGAACCAGGATTGAAATAGCAACCACATATACCAGATGGAACAGCGATCTCGTCCAACAGACAACGACCAGCAAAGCGAAAAAAACCATTAAAAAGTATATTCTTCCGGTGATCTGGAACTTTATCAGCATATAGGCTGAATAACCCAAAAAACAGCTGACCAGCCATGTGTAAGAAAACCAATTCTCATACAGCAGAGTTGAGGGCAGCAGCATAAACAGGGTAGCAAGCAAATAGGCTTTAACTGTTGATAACTGCAGGCACACTATCGCCCTGTACAACGCCCAATATGCCAGCAGGCTCAGGCCATAAAAGGTGAACTGAAACACGATAGGATAAGATTCGGGGAAAAGTTTTAGAACCAAACCGGTAAACAAATTAAATATTGGCGGCTGGCTGTGAAGATAAAACAGTGAAGATAATAAATCGCGTTCCAAAAGACGCAAATCCAGCAGTTGCCAAAAATGCTCAAGGCCGGAAAGATCAAAAGAAATATCGGACATCAAAAAAAGCAGAGCGCGCGAAAAAGCGTAAGTTACCGTCAGCAACATCACTTGCTGCCACAGTGTCATTTTCCACCGACTAAAGGGTTCAACTCTGTTCACGACAAACATGACTCCTGAACATCAAACTATCAAAACCCATATCCGTTCACTGTTTACTGTATATGGCAGCAAGAATCACCCCACCCAATAGCAGGCTTGAAAAAGTTTCTCCCACCTGAAAACAGTTACATTGTATAGTATCTTAAAACTAAGAAGTGGCTTCCTATCACCGCATTTATTGCAACTTATTGCATAAAGGCGGCACACTTGGGGTGGCAAACTTGTCCCAGCTGCAGCGGGATTCATGCGAATGTAATGCACCCATTTCTTCGGTGCAGATTGCTTGGGGAGAATCAGTTTCATGGCGGAACATCATTTACGCAACCTCGTCGGACGGTTAAGTGTGTTTCTCGCATGCTTGGTTAGTGTTCTCGCCGTGTCCAGCTTGAGCCTACTGAACCCCCATATTGGCGGTTTGGATGAGGCACACAATTTAATGGATGGCGTTTTTTTTCGTGACTTTTTTTACGATCTCCCGTTTACGAACCTGAAGAACTACCCCATCGATTACTACAAACAATATCCAGCACTTGGTTTTATCTTCTGGCCCCCGCTCTTTCCATTCGTGGAGGGCTTGTTTTTCACGGTCGGGGGTATATCGCTACTGACCGCCCAAATTTCCGTACTGTTTTTCGGAGTGGTACTCGCTTTATCTTGCTTCTATCTCCTGAAACAAACCACCCAATATATTCATGCTTTCTTTGGCTCGTTGTTACTGATAACACTACCCGGACTTTATCCGTATTTCAATTCTATTATGCGCGAGATCCCGACGCTGGCAATGATGGCATTGGCATTAAGCGTTTACTTGCAGGTTACCAAAACCACCCACAGAGCTTTTTGGAAATGGCAATTGTTCGCGGTTTTCGCCTCAGCAGCACTGTATACAAAACAAACTGCTTTTATCCTTCTAATTGCCGTCGCCATCGATATGGTAACCAATCATCGGGGACACCTTAAACAGTTGGGCCCTTGGTTCGCCTTACTGAGCTTCACTGTCATTACCGCACCACTCCTTGTATTTACACTGGTATACGGCAAAGCGAATCTTGCGCAGTCCGTAGGCAGTAACACCCAGCTCATCATGAGCGACTATGCGGGCCCAGGGCGCTGGTCTGTGGAAAGCTGGTTATACTATCCCGCCGCACTGACAGATTTTCTGAACCCGGTATTGACGCTACTCTTCGTTGTGGCTTTGGTCTTTGCTATCAGCAGCAGGGATGCTTTAAAAAAGAACGCTCTTTATCTGACCTGGATAGGGGCTTTTTATCTGATATTTTCGTTTTTCGACAATAAGTCTGAGCGCTTTTTGAGTTTGATTGCCATCCCAATTGTGATACTGACCACCACCGTAATCTGGGATGTGTTTAAACTGCTGCGCAACCGAAGCCAACGGTTTGCGCCTGTTGTTCTCCTGGCCTGTTCCGGGCTTTCTATCACCCACCTCACGGACACAAAAATCCACAGCATAAAAGGCGCTGCGGATATTGTGAAAAATTTTGATGTGTCAAAGACTGATGGGAACTTCGCTTATTTCGGCAGTTATCGGCAAATATTTGTTTATCTGATCCGGGTTAAAGACCAGCAGCGTAATCACTACATATTGCAGGGCGATGACTTGTTCCAAAATCCCGACAACGTGCTGGCTACGCTAAACGATTACCGGGTTCGCTACATTTTCGTGGAGCCTGGGAATCTGTCGGAGCAGGAAGACGCTGCCGTGAAACGACTTACCGGGCTATCGCAGGTTTCACTGGCCTACAGTGGCAGCTTTTATCGATCCGATCAGGAAATTGAACTGGTTGTTTTACGCAATGATGCCGCTCTGCCGGACTCCATGAAAAGCATTTCGTTATCTTCCGGCTTGATTGAGTAATGTCTAACGTCAGGCTGGTTAAATTAAAGTCCTTCAGTACACACTTCTGGGTTAGAACAAAAAAGGAAGAAATAAGCTCGCGACTCCTCGCTATCGGAAAAACTCAAAATATTTAGCTGTACTTTCTAGAAAACCCAAGCAAACACAAACTGCCTATAATCAATAGCAACGTGGAAGGCTCAGAAACTTTTATACTTGAGTCACGTACCAGCCAGAAGCCATAAGGTTCCGGGTTTCCGCTTAGAGATAATGGCGTTCCATAATGGTAAATTGAACCATAGGTCAACTGATCACCATGCCTACCTGTAAATATCGCAACACCCTCAGGATTGTCGGGATCTCCACTGTCATATATAGCATCTAAAATACGCATGTAACTTCCAGAAGATGGGTCACCACTTCCTTGTGTAGAATCAAAAAAAGACAACAAATGAGCAGCTGCTATCATATCGCTCTCTGAACCAAAACTGCTGCCGGAGGAGGTCAACGGATCAAACCCTGCTGAAGAATAGAGCAACGTCTGAATTTCATCATATTTAGCAAACCTGAAACCATCAAAAAAACCGCCATCCTGTATTTCTACCAGAACATCATGGTAAGTATTTTTTACGATAGGCGAAGTTGCACTAGGCCCCCCAAGGACAATTGGCAGATAAGGATCAATCCATTCCAACCCAGTATCGGTGTCCAGCGTGATTGAACCAGCACCATACTCGCTGTCCATACTGATAAACACCGCGTGGGACATTTGGGCAAACCCCAGCAACAGGGTCAAACCCACAACCAAACGCAAAACCAAACCCTTTTGGGAGCTATCCCTGGATAAACGTGTCATACAAAGAATCCTTTTCACGCCTATAACTATTCGAATTATGATTATTCTGTTTTTAAAGCAATAGTTATTCCAGAGAGAAAATTACTTTGATTTCATGAATTTATCACACAAACCGAATTAGGGCATTGCGTTGAATGTTAAATTATTCGACACCCTGTTTACCGCAATGCCACAGACCCCGCCTGGTTTCACTTCAGCACGCGGGTATAGAGCGCTTCAAACCCCTCCGTCATACAGGCTGTGGTAAACCGGGTTTCGTATTCCTCGCGGGCACGGTTGCCCAATGCCTGCCGTAAGGCCTTTTCCGTCACGATCTTTTCAAGGGCCTGAGTGAGCGCAATCTGATCAGCATTGGGTGTCAGAATCCCCGACACGCCATCCTGGATAATTTCCGGGGTGCCACCCACGGCAGTGGCCACCGTTGGGATACCAAAACACATGGCCTCCAACAGGGTCATTGAAGTGCCCTCACTGAACGAAGGCAGCAAAAACACATCCATCAGTGCCAGATAGCGTTGGGGGTTGGGCTGGAAACCGGTAAAGATCACCGCGTCACTGACATCCAGCTCTTCCACCAGCGCCTGCAACTCCTCGCGCTGGGGGCCATCCCCCACAATCAGCAGGCGCAGCTGGGGATGCTGTTGCAGACACTGGGCAAAAGCCCGGATCATCATGGGCTGGTTCTTGATGGGGTCCAGCCGGGAGATAGTGCCCAGTACCACATTGGCCGGGCTCAGGCCCAGGGATTCCGCCAGTTCCGGTTCCCGGTCACAGCGGCTGTCGGCGATACCGTTATAGATGACCTGGATCTTTGCCTGGCTAAAGTTTTCATGCACCACCAATGCCTGTTTGGTGGCTTCGGAGATGGCGGTGATGGCGGCGGTTCGCGTCTGCAGGAGGGGGTTGATCAGTTTGCGCTTGCGGGTGCCGAAGTCGGGATAGAACCGGCCGTGCTCGGTGAAGATGATCGGTACCCCGGTAAAGACACTGCCGAACCAGCCGTAGGTGTAGGGGGAATACTGATGAGCATGGATCAGGTGGAACCCTCCGCTGCGTACCAACTGCCGGATCTGGCGGATAAGATTCAAATCGAATCCCGGCTGACGCTGAAAACAGTAGTGCTCGATTCCCTGCTGTTGCAGTTCCCGGCCCCAGGGGCCGATGTCACCATCAATACAGAGGATGCTGGATTCAAACCGGTTGCGATCCAGCCCCAGCACCAGGTTTCTGATCACCTGTTCGGTGCCGCCAATGTTCATATCGTAAGTAACATGGAGAATTTTTCGCACGCTCATGGGGAGGGCTCCACCCCGTAGCGATTGAACCACAACTGAAACATCACCATGCTCCAGAGTTCGCTGCTGTAATCCTGCTGACCGGACTGGTGCTGATCCCAGATTTGCCGCAAACGGTTCAGCTTGAAGTAATCCCGCACCCCCGCCGGCGAGTTGAACAGCCAGTCTTCCGCCTGATCTTTGATTTCATGGCGCAGCCAATCCGCCAGCGGCACCGAGAACCCCATCTTCTTGCGATAAAGCGTGTCGTGGCTTAACAGTTTGCTGAAGGCCCGTTTGAGAATATATTTCTTATCGCCGTTGTTCAGCTTCAGGGCCGAGGGAATTTTCGCCGCGTACTCCACTACCTGATAGTCCAGCAGCGGCGCCCGTACCTCCAGGGAGTTGGCCATACTCATCCGGTCCACCTTCACCAGAATATCGCCCGGCAGATAGGTTTTAAAATCGGTGTAAAGAATGCGGGACAGATGGTCCTCCGCGGGGGCCTCCTGATAATGGCGCAGGGTGATATCGGCGGGATGATAGTCTTTCAGCCGGGCGCTGAAAGAGTCGGTAACCAGATCATCCCAGAGGTGCTGACGAAAAAAGGAATTGGTGAGGAAGAAACCGTAGGCCGGATCCCGGCTCAGAGTGGTGCAAAGAGTATGGGCCTTGCGCAATAACGGATTGCCCGCGCCGGCCAACAGCCGTGCCAGGGCAGGCATGATCTTATGCCGCACAAAGCCGGGCACCCGGTTACGCAGGCGATTTTCCATGGCGTCCACCGCGTACTTGGCGTAGCCGGCAAAGTCTTCGTCACCGCCATCCCCCGCCAGGGCCACGGTCACCTGCTGACGCGCCAGTTGCGAGACGAAATAGGTGGGTACCAGGGAGGGGTCGGCAAAGGGTTCGTCGAAGAAAGCCGCGATCCGCTCCAGATTGGCCGGTACGTTTTCCCTGACGGTGAATTCATGATGATCGGTTTTAAACTGGCGGGCGATCTCCCGGGCGAAATCCACTTCATCAAACTCTTGCGAATCAAAGCCAATGGAGCAGGTGGTCACCGGCTTGGGGCTGGACTGGGCCATCAAACCCACCACGCCGCTGGAATCCACGCCGCCACTGAGAAATGCGCCCAAGGGAACATCACTGATCATGCGACTGGCCACCGCATCCCGGATCAGGTTCAGCAGTTCATCGGCAATCTGCGTCTCACTCCGGGCGGGGTTGCCCTTCGCCCCGGTACCGGTGTCCAGGGCTATTGGATGCTGAAAAGACAGGTTCCAGTATTGCTGACGGGTTATACCCTCCGGCGTCACCGTCAGTGTGTGCCCCGGCTCCAGTTTGTAAATATCCTCAAAAATGGTTTTGGGGTCCGGCACATACTGATAAGCGAAAAAGTCGTAGACGGCATCGGCGCGGATACGGCGTGGCACGCCAGGCATCTGCATCAGGGATTTCAATTCAGACCCAAACACCACCCCATCGTCGCTGGGATAATAATACAAGGGCTTCTTACCCAGCCGGTCCCGGGCCAGAAACAGAGTCCGCTGCTCCCGGTCCCAGATGGCAAAGGCGAACATGCCGTTGATCTTGGTGACCATGTCGGCGCCGTCACGCTGGTACAGGGCCATGAGTACTTCGGTGTCGGTGCGGGATGCGAATGCATAGCCCTGCGCCAGTAATTCCTGCCGTAGCGGCTGGAAGTTGTAGATCTCGCCGTTGAACACAATAACCAGCTTGCCGTCCACGGAATGCATGGGCTGGTTGCCAGCGGCGGAAAGATCAATGATGCTCAGGCGACGATGGCACAGGCCCACCTCATCATCCAGATATTCACCACCGGCATCCGGGCCGCGATGAAGAATCACCTGGCCCATTTGCTGGAGCAATGCCTGATCGCCCCGGCCGGTTTTGAATCGGGTAAACCCCGCTATTCCGCACATAGTTCGCCACTCATATTCTACAAGCTGATATACCGCCGTAATATTGGCCCCAGCCAGTTAACCACGGCCGGTGGCAGCTTCTGCCAGGCCGTGGCCACCTTGTCCCGCATTCCACCACCTTCGGAACCCGGGATCGGCGCCAGACCGTCGGCGGTTAACTGTTCCCATTGCAGGGGTACCGGCTCCGCACCCCACTGTTTCTTGAATCGGTAAGTGCCTTCGCCCACGGTGGAACGGCCAAAGTCGAAGGTCTTATAGCCGCTATTGGCCGCCAGCGACAACAGCCCCCAGTACAGCAGCATATTGGGGGACAGCCGATTGAATTGCGGCAGGGTGGACGCCCAGGGTACGGTAACGGTAGCGCCACACAACAGAATAATAGCGCCACCCACGGTCTGGCCTTCAAACTCCACCAATCCCAGGCGGGCCTGGTCGCCATAGGCATCCAGCACCGCATCGAACCACCGGCGGGAGTGCACCGGTGAGCCCAGTTGATGCATATTCACCTGCATTACCTGGTAAAACTGCTGGCGGCGGGCGGGGGTACTGCCTTCAGTAAACGCCACGCCATTTTTGCCCGCTTTACGTACCTGACTGCGCAGTTTGGACTTGAACTGCTGGAACTGCTCATCCGCCGAGGACTGCAGCGGCAACAGCATCCGCACTTTACTGCCTGCGGCGGCGTCCGGCTGAGTCTCCCGCTCACTGTGACGCAACGCCGTGTGACGGATACCACGGGCCGCCATCAGTTCGCCGGCGCGGGTGATCAGGGCCTGACGGGCAGCATCGGAATCCGCCAGCACGCCACCCAGGTCGCAAAACGGCAGGGAACAGAATTGTGCCCCCAACAGCGGCACGCGCATGGACACCAAGGGCAATACGCCACAGATTTGGCCCTTCTCTTTCGCCGCCAGATACACCGCTTCATGACCATAGGCGCGCTGGACTGCCTGGCCCCAGGCCATCAGATGATAGGGCGAGGCAGTGGGGTGGCCATGCACATAGGCATCCCAGTCTTTTGAATTGTCCAGGCTGATCTGTTCTATCTGCAGCACGCTAATACTCCCGCCGCTACCGACTCTGCAACCGCTGCGCGGCTTCCGAGATGGTGCAAAACTCCACATCCACCCGCGCCTGCAGGTGCTCCACCACGGCCCGGATACTCTGGTACAACTCCGCCCGACCGATTTTATGCCGGTTGTATTCGCCCCGTTCCTCCAGCAGGGTGGAGCTGTGCAGGAACATATGGATCGCCGGATTGCCGGAGGCCACGGCGGCATCCACCAATCGCAACATGTCGTCCACCGCGGTCAGCTCCGGGCTCAGAAACAGTTTGCGAAACAGTCGGGTATGCCAGGCCAGACCCACCAGCCGCGCCTTGCGCACGATGATGGAGGAAAACGCCCGGTGCAATCCCGCCCAAAACGGGAAGCCGGGACGGTTGAAGCCGGACGTAATGGGCAATTCGTAAATCCGCCGTTGTTGGCCGGGGCGATTGGGGTAACCCAGATCGGGCCAGTAGGGCACGTCACAGGCATCCATACAGGAGAAGTACTGGTTCTCATAATAGGGGTAGACGCTGGAGTCCACTTCAAACCCGAACTCCAGCAGTATTTCCATGACCTTGGCGTCAATTCCCCAACGCCCGGTGCGAAACACTTTGGGCCGCACCTGTAAATTGTCCTCAATAGCCGTCACCAGGGTGGCCAGCTTGCTACGCACCAGCGTCGCTGGCAGGTTGATTACATGGGATTCCCGCTCGGTATTTTCCCCCTCGATGGGCGGCGTGCACCAGGGATGTAAATGGGCACCCACCTCGGCGCTGCCGGTGCTGAGAATGGCGCGCAAAATGGTGGCCGAGGCCGCGGTGGTGGCCACCGGGTAATCCACCAGATAGGTGGGCCGCACCCCCAGCGTTTCACAGTGTTGATGAAACTCCGGTAAATAGTTGATGTTGTCCACGCAACAATCCCGCTGGGGAAACGCCCCCTCCCAATCGAATTCCTCTTCCGTATCCACGGACAGCACAAACAAAACCTTGCCGGAATTCGGTACCGTCAAAACGCTCAACCTCCGTGCTGCACCACTTCCTGAAACAGACACCGGTACTCCTCCGCCATGCGCCGGCCGGAGAAGTGATCCATCACATAAGCGCGGGCCGCCTGCCTGACCTTTGCCGCCTGTTCCTCATCATACAATAAAGCCTCCCAGTGTGCCGCCAGTTGCTGCTGATCGCCGAAGGGCGCCAACAGGCCGGTTTGCGGGTGATGCACCAGTTGGTCGATGCCGGGAATGTCATAGGCGGCCACCGGAACCCCCATGGCCATGGTTTCCATCAGGCACCGGGGGATGCCCTCCAGGGAGGAGGTCATGGCAAACAGGTCAAAGCTTTTCAGCCACAGCAGACGGTCATCCCGAAACCCCAGAAATTCAATGCGGTCGCTGGATTTCAGGGTCTTGGCATAGGCTTCCAGCTCGGGCCGCTGATCGCCGTCCCCCAACAGTTTCAACTCCAGGTCCGGATGCCGTTGCGCCAGCGTATCAAACACCGCCAGCAGGTCGTGCAGATTCTTGCGACTGATCATCTGCCCGATGAATCCCACCCGCTTGCCGGTTTTGGGGGCCACATCACTGCTGTCGCGCACGGTTTCCACTTCCTCCAGATCCACCCCGTTCTGGATATAAAGCACTTTACGGGGTTTGACTCCAATCGCAGCCACGTCCTCGCACAATTGTTTGGACAGGGGCACCACCCGATCAAACCACTTCAGGAACTGGTTACCCAAACCGATATAAGCCCTCAGTTTCCAGTCATCGGCATTTTCAAACCCGTGCGGAGTGGCAATGGCGGTGATACCGGTGAGCCGCGCGGCAATCAGGCCGAGAATATCCGACTTGTAGCCGTGGGTGTGAATAATCTGGTAGCCCTGCTCCCGAATCAGTGTGCGCAACTGACCGATCACCCCCACATCGAAGCGTCCCGCCATGGGTAACTGGTGGGTGGTACCGCCATGGTTGCGGTACTGCTTTTCCACTTCCAGTTCGGCCATGCCCGGTTCCACGGTCACTGCCAGATCGCATTGCACCAGGGTGGGATCCAGATTTTTGGCCAGGGTCAGAATCCAACGCTCGGCCCCATAGAAGCCGGTGGGACAGATAAGCTGGAGCACTTTGATTGTTTCAGCCATGGGCAACTTAACCTATATTCTGACCACAGCCCAAAGACCATAATAAGTACCTATGATCCGGGCAGGAAAATAAAGCAGATAAAACTTCAGGATCGGCCACCAGCCCACCCGGTTTCCGGCCAGCCGCTTCAGCCGCAGGCTGTACAACAGGATCGGCAACAGCAATAACAGCAGCGCCATAACCGCGACCGTGCCGCGCCCCAGCACCAGGGCCAACAGCGTGACCAGCGCGAATAACAGTATCCATACCGGCACCAGAAAGCTGGGCCATTCACTGAGGGGTATCCTGCGGCCCCGAATAGATTGCAGGTTGGACTGCCCGCGCCAGATCTCTTTCTTGAACATCTCCCGGTATTCTTTGTCTTCGCCCAGATGTACATAGCTGGCGGCGGAGGTGTAGTAAAGATCCCCCAGGTCGTGGACCTGATCGGTAAAATAGTAGTCCTCGCAGGTGACCAGATGCTCCGGAAACCCGCCCACCCTGGCAAAGGTGCGGGCCCGCAAAAACAGATTGCGGCCCGGCAGAAACCGCACATTGCAATCGGTGGCGGCGTTACTCATAAGGGTGCGCAGCTGTTCCAGGGGTGGTGCATCCGCAGCGCACTGCTGCACGGCGCTCACCAGCACCCGGTTGCCGTCCGCCTGTAACGACTGCAGCATGGCCGTGATCCAATTGGGCGACAGCTGCACGTCCGCATCCAGAAAGGCCAGATACTCTCCCCGGGCCTGACGCGCCCCGTGATTGCGCAACGCGGAAATGGTATCGGAGGGCGGCCGGTGCAGGGTCACCACGGGAAGCAATGCCGGGTCCGGACAGGTATCGGGCCGCAACTTTTCGTTCTGGGTGACCAGAATCACTTCCACTTGCGCGGGATCAAAATCCTGGGCGGCAATGGACTGCAGCGTCCGGGCCAGCATGGTCTCCCGGCCCTTGTGGGGGATAATGAACGACACCAGAACCGTCATCAACCAACCCCTTTGCCGGTGCCGCGGTGGTAGAGCCGGCGTTGCAACCTGGCGATCCCCCCATGACGGTGTCCCAGCCAGGTCAGTTCCCGACGCAGGGAAAATCGCAACATCTGGCGCATCAGTTGCCGCAACGCCGCCAGCAGAATCCGGTGGCGGGATTGATAGGGCGCGCGCTCCTTAAACTCCATGGTGGCGGTGTCCGCGGGGCGGGGCTGCTGCTGGCGCCAGTAACCCCAGGCTCCCTCATTCTGCATCAGAATGGCCTGAATCCGAGCGTAATGCAGAGTATCGCTTTGCCCCAGGGTATCCACCACATAATAGTAAAACTCATCCGCCCGTTGTTGCAGCCGCTGGCGTTGGGTTGGATCGTCGCAATAGCCGGCGGCATAGGCCAGCAGAAAGGCCTTGCGCAGATCCTGGGCCGCCCAGGTGTCGTTCGGGTAATCCAGGATATCCGGCCGCTGCAGGTAGGGTTGTTCGTGCTCACACATCCACAGCGCGTACTTCATAAAGCCACGCAGTGCGAATTGATAGGCTGGCGTGGACTGCTCCTGATATAAAACCTTGATCTCCAGGTAACGGGTAACCGCCTGCAAAAAAATGCTGTAAAACCAGGTTTCCTCCACCGCGTCCAACTGCCGGTCCGCAATATCATCCTCCGGGCTGAAGGTGCCGCTGATGACCGTTTCCGCCTGCTGCAGATAGCGCCGGTCATTGGTCAGCGCCAGGCTGTCCAGCAATGCCATTATGTAGTTGCCCACACCACGATTCAGTGGATAGCGGTGATCGAGTATGCGCCCGGGGTCGGCGGCATGGCGGACCCGGGGCAGTATCCGGCTGCGGATGTCCAGCACCGTTTCCAGAACCGTGCCGCTGCCCTCGTAAAAATGGGTGATCCAGTGGGTCAATTGCAGCACGGCTTCCCGCGCCCTGGCATTGCCGGTGAGGCAGTGGTACAGCATCAGGCCATGGGTATAACAGTGTTCCGCCCCCGGGCCCCCACCCTGAGTCATGGCTTCGCCATTCGCTTGTTGATGCCGCGAATAGGTGCGGTGGCTGGCGGTGAAGGCATCCACATAATGATCGGTGTGCCAGAACAGGCCACCGTTGTACTCCACCCGGTCTTCCTGCGTGCTGTAAATATCGATATCGATGACATGCCAGGCCAATTCCTCCGCCAACTGCCACCAGCGCGGGTCACCGCTAAGCAAATACTGGCGGATAAAGCCGTAAATTGGATCGTATTGATTATTATAGTGAGAGATAAACATCTCGCCCGGCGGCAGATAGAGACTTTCATGATCGGCAAAGATGTCACCGAAGTTGCGCCAGCCGTACTCATCGATCAGCTCCCGCTTGGCGAGAAACCCCTGGTGCTGATCCAGGCCGGTGTCAATCAATCGCGCCACCGGCTCCGGCTTGCCACTGAAATGATTGAGGGCCCGGCTTGCGGCAATATACTCCGCTGGAATGACCACCTGGGGGGGACAACGCAGGACCTGGCTCCAGGACGGATCGGCCCCCAGCTGCAACCGCAGGCGATGGGTCTTGCGCTCCCCCGGTTGCAGCTCATGGTGATAATCAGCGCAATCAGGCCATAAGGCAAACTCCGCCCCGCCCCCGTCCATACGCACCGCCTTCGGGAAGTTCTGCCAGAAGCGCTCCGGATACAGCATCAGACCGTCGTCAAACAGCAGCACCGGGTCCGCCCGGGTACCACTGTCGTCGCGCCCATCAAGGGCCAGGCGGTAGCCCTGGAACGGTAACCGTACCTGACCACTGGCATCCACATGATTGCGATGATTCCAGTGCGCCCCGCCGCTGGAGGCCTGGTACAGGTTAAGATCCCTGGTTACGGGCAGCCAGGGGGCATCCGCGGCCAGCTGTATCTGCCCTGATCCGGAATGGGCCAGGGGTAACACCAGGCTGGTGAAATTCAGCGAGGCCGGGTCACCCAGGTCCCACAGTCCACCGGGGTGAGTGGCGGCTCTGGGATTATGCAGGGTGAATGCCCAGTGCAGCGAGCGGCCGTCGGCACCGAACATCAGTTCCGCTTCAAAGCGGCACAGCTCAACCCCGTCCGCCGTGTTGTAGCGACCGCTGAGCTGCAACCGCACACTAACCTGGGAGGCCCGCGCATCCCAGGATGCCTGTTCGACACAGGGGGTCACCGTCAGCGCTTCACCCGCCGGGTCCGCGGGGACTGGCAGGGTCAAGCGGGGCCCGCGCAGCACGGCGCCAGTGCCCAGTTCGAGCTGGAAAAGCTGGCTGTCCACCACCATGACGCCGGCATCGGTGATTACCCTGAACACCCCGGCAGTGGCCTCTTCCACCCGAATCCGGCTGGCCGCGGCAGGTGGCTCCGCCACAGTCAGGGTAAGGCGCTTCTCCTGTTTCGCCGCCAGGTTCAGCGCGACATCCAGCAGACACCAGCGCACGCTGCCATCGGGCCAGTATTGCGTGGCCCGGGTATCCACCGGCAGCACCTCATCACCATCCCGCACCCAGAGCAGCGCCCCATGGGGCAGCTCGCCGGCCGCTACCGGTACGCCGAAGCGGATCGGTTGTTCATAGCGATCAATTCCGGCCTGCTCTCGAACGATGATATCGACAAGTTTCATGAACGCTGTGGATTCCCCAATGAAAAAAGTGGCAGCTGAATGGTGTGCGGCCTGCGGCAGTGACCGGCAACGCAACGGTGACCCCAACCCTTGCCACCGGCCTCATGCCATTGCAGGGTGCCAGTATACCGATTCTAGCAGGCATTTGAGCGGCAATAATGACACTTCCGCGGGACTTTTAATGTATCGACGATGTTGGCACACTAACAAGCCTCTCAAAACACAGCCTGACCATAATGAGAATTCTCTACCTGTGTCACCGTACGCCTTTCCCCCCCAACAAGGGAGAGCGTATTCGCACTTTTCATCAGATCGAGTATCTGCATCGACTCGGACACCAGCTGGTGGTGGCGGCGCCGGTGACCGACGCGGCGGATCAGCGCAACCTGAAGGCGCTGGCGGATGGCTACTGTGAACAGGTGCTGGAGGCTCCCGCCCCCGGGCGTCAGGCGCTGCTGCTGGCCCTGTTGCAGGGTGAGGCATTGAGTGTTAGTCATTTTTACAGCAAAGCCCTGCAGCGGAATATTGACCGCTATCTGCAGCAGCAGGCAGTGGACGCCATCGTCTGCACCAGTTCCAGTATGGCGGCTTATGTTTTCCGCTCCTCCGCCACGGTGCTGCAGGACCCCCACCGGCCCACCCTGGTGATGGATTTTATGGATCTGGATTCGGACAAGTGGCGCCAGTACGCCGCGCTGAAATCATTTCCCATGAGCCTGATTTACCGGCGCGAAGCGCGACTGATCGCCCACCTGGAGCAGCGTATTCACAAACATTTCGATGCCTGTCTGTTTATCTCCCGGGCGGAAGTGGATTTGTTTCTGCGTTGCAACCCCGATCTGGGCAAACTGCGGGTTATCGCCAACGGCATTGACACTGATGCCTTCAAGCCCGCCGCCGGGCCAAAACCCGAAGCCGGCCCGTTGCTGTTGTTCACCGGAGTGATGGATTACCTGCCGAACGAGGACGCCATGCTGTGGCTGGTGGAAGGGGCCTGGGAACGGATTAGACAGGCCCACCCCGAGGCCCGGTTGTGCATTGCGGGCATGAATCCCTCGCCCCGGATTCAGGCGCTGCAACGCTACCCCGGGGTTGAAGTGACCGGATTCGTGGAGGACATCCAGCCTTACTATGATCAGGCCCATGTGTTTGTGGCCCCGTTCCGGCTGGCCCGGGGCGTTCAGAACAAGGTGTTGCAGGCCTTTGCCTGTGGCCTGCCCACCATCACCACCCCCATGGGTTGCGAGGGTATAGATTGTGAGCCCGGGGAACAGGTACTGGTGGCAGACACGCTGGAAGATTTAATCCGCCAGTTGCAGTGGGTGGTGGATCACCCCCAACAGGCACAGCGCCTGGGGCATAATGCCACGCGGCTGATTCAGGAACATTTTTCCTGGGACAGCAAACTCAAGGATTTTGAACCCCTGCTCCATCGCCCCACCGTGCACGAGGCTCACTGATGCTGCGCAAGCGAGTGAAACAGGCCCTGATATTAGGCTTTACGGTACTGGCCAGCCCGCTGTTCTTAAGCTATCGGCTGCTGGCACCGGTGGCAGATCCGGACCGGCTGCTGGCCGGTTACAGCCAGTTACTGAGCCTGTTCCCGGGCCAGTTCGGCAACTATCTGCGCAAGTGTGCTTTGCGCTATATGATCACCCATTGCAGCACCGACGCTCTGGTGGGGTTTGGGGTGCTGCTGTCCCAGCGGGACACGGAAATTCACCAGGGCGTTTACATCGGCCCCCAGTGCAATATCGGCCGCTGCCGGATTGAAGCCAACTGTTTGCTGGGCAGCGGGGTGCACATTATGAGTGGCAAGGGCCAGCACAATTTTGAGGATCTGGACACCCCGATTCGCGAGCAGGGCGGCCGTTTTGACAAGGTGACCATCGGTGAAGACAGCTGGATCGGCAACGGCGCCCTGGTGATGGCCAACGTGGGAAAAAAATGCGTGGTGGCGGCGGGCGCGGTGGTGATTTCCGACGTGGAGGATTACGCCATTGTGGCCGGCAACCCGGCCAAGGTCATCAAAAGCCGCCGGCCCGAGGCCTGACCGCAATCACTGATACTGATACAGGCGCGCCAGGGAACCCCATTCAAAGTCCGTCAGCAACTGCCCCAAGCGGGATTCCACCCGCTTCAGATTCAGATAATGGCGGAACCGGCTCTTGGCGGAGGCCCCTTCCATCCGGGGCTGCTCGGGATCTACTTCCCAGGGATGCAGGTAAAAAATATAAGGCTGTTGTTCGCGCTGCATAAACCGGCTTACCGCCCAGCGGGTGAACAGATAGGGATAAAGACGGAAATAACCGCCGCCGGAAATGGGCATGTTCCTGCCCATCAACGGTAAGGTACTAAGGGGAATTTCATCAACCCCGGCCGGCGTCTGGTAACGGAAGCGCGGCGCATCGGGAATGCCGTAATGATCGTGTACCACTGGATAAACACTGGAACTGTAGACGTAGCCTTCCTCCGCCAGCACGTCGTAGACCCACAGGTTTTGCTTGGTAAATGAGAAGCTGGGAGCGCGATAACCCAACACCGGTTGCCCGGACAGATCCTCCAGTAACCGCTTGGCGCCACCCACATCCTGCTGGAATTGTTCCCGGTTCTGGCCACTGGCCCGCTGGTGCATGGTACCGTGGCTGGCCAGCTCATGACCCTGCTCCACAATACGCCGCACCAGTTGCGGAAACCGTTCCGCCACCCAGCCCAGGGTAAAGAAAGTGGCTTTGGTGTCATGATCCGCGAACAGCTGCAGCAGGCGATCGGTATTGGCCTCCACCCGGGGGGCCATGGCATCCCATTGCTCCGGGCGCACCAGGTTTTCAAACGCCGATACCTGGAAATAGTCTTCCACATCAATGGTCATCGCATGCTGCATGGGTTACTCCTGACACATCCCATCATTCAATTCGGTGCAGTCACCGGCACTTGACCGGGGCCGGCTGAGGGCCGCCGCCCGGGCGTTCAATACCTCGGCCAGGCGCTCCCGGGCCGGTTCCGGATCACCCCGGAACGACAGGCTTACCGCCACCAGGGCGCCCCCGGAGGAGCGCAGCAGCAACCCGTTCACCGCCTGCTGCAGTTTGATCACGGGGCCACGGCTGCTCACCAGCCCGGGCACCACATACCAGTGGGCCAGCAACCGCTGCCGCCCGGACAGGGCAGTGAGGTGGCTGACGGTCACTGTGCCCAGGCCCGCCACCGGCTGACTGTACTGGCTTTTCAGGCTCCAGCGCTCCAGATCAAACACCCGCTGGGCGTAGCTCAACAGTTCCCGCCCCGGCTCAGTGGTAAAGTATATAGCCTGATATTGCTGCACCGCAAAAACCGGGTCGCGCCCCACCCGGTAACGATCCGCACCGGTGAGGCGGGGAGTCCAGGGCAATTCACCGGCCCGCTGCTCCGACACCGGATCCAGCCCGGCCGGCTCCAGGTGGAACTGTACATTGCCCTGCTGCCCCACCAGGGCCTTGACCCCCAGGGCCAGCACCAGGGGCAGCAGGGCCGCCGCCAGCAACAGTGGTCGACGCCGGCCCAGCCAGCGGGCATCCACCTCTGTGACCGTATTACGCCAGCGGCGCTGGCCGTCCGAGAACCAGTGCCCCACCAGGATCAACACCACCACCACGATGGCAAAAAAGAACCAGCCGTAAATCAGGTGATCGGCCCCGGCGGCATGCTCCATTTCCGTGGCATGACCGATGTATATGATACCGAAAGCCCGGATACCGTTGGCAACAATGGGCAGAACGATGGCGAATACCACAAACAGGGCCGAGCGCCACCAGGTGACAAAACTCAAATAGGCATAGGCGCAGCCAATCACCACGCAGGCGATGAAGAAGCGCACCCCGGAGCAGGCTTCCGCCACCACGAAATCACCGTTGGGCACCGAGATATACAGCCCGTTGCGGTGCACCGGCACCCCAATGACCTTGAGCATGGCCACCGCCATATCGGCGGTGACCGCCTGGAACTGCGGCATCAATTCCTCGCCCACCGGCACACTGAACATGACAAACAGCAATGGCGTCCATACGGTGAGCGCCACCCGCCAGCCAAACAGAAACAGAGCCATCGCCGGCAGTAAGCCGAACACGGCCAGATGCTGCAGCAATTCGATATAGGCGGCCTGGCCCAGGGCGTATACCACCATCACCCCAAGCACCCCCAGCAGCCCGATAAGCGAGTACCCAGGGGACCGCTGCAGAATGCCGCCCCGC
Source organism: Pseudomonadales bacterium (assembly GCA_002701845.1). Classification (GTDB taxonomy): domain Bacteria; phylum Pseudomonadota; class Gammaproteobacteria; order Pseudomonadales; family Ketobacteraceae; genus Ketobacter. Next base: position 62,415 of record NZXG01000040.1, on the reverse strand, counting down.
TCCTGCCACAGGGCATAGAGCACCGCCGGCAGCACCAGAAAACAGTGGTTGAAGGTATCATTCACCAGCCAGACACTGGCGGCACTGCGCAGCGAATCGAAGAACACCACCGCCCAGAGCAGCAGCCAGATCAGAACGGCCCCCGCCAGCCCGCGGGCCGTCCGTTGATTATCCATATCCGTTATTGCCCCCAATCTTCAGATTCCGGCCGGTTTGGTCCGGAATTTCCAGTGCTTGAGCCGGCGGCCCAGCTGCTCCAGGCGTAGTGTCAGCCGTGGCCGCTGCAGGCTCACCAGCTGCAATGGCTCCCGCCGCTGACCCAGGGAGCCCTTATAACGGGCTTCCCCCCCGAGAAAGTCGTAATCGTCCAGGCCCCGCTCCAGATAATGCTCTATGGCCAGGCAATGCAGCAGCATGCCGGGCTTGAGCCGCTGATCGCTCGGGTAGCGGAGGCCGGACAGGTAAAAATACACTTTTCCCCGATAGATGAAATTATAGAGGATACCGATGAGTTCACCCGCCACCCGAAGTGTACAGAATTCCACCAGACCCTGCCCGGCACCCTGGCGAATCAATTGCCGGTGAAAGTTCACAAACCAGGGGTTGACGAAGCCGCTGGTGCCGGGCTCGGTGCCCCAGCGATCCTGGTGCATGGCCCCCAGCTCTTCCCACAGCGCCAGCATGGCGTCCGCCGTCTGCAACACCGAGAACTCCAGGCTGCCCGCCTCCCGGTACAGACGCTCAGTGCGCTGAATCTGATGCCGGGTGTTGCGGGACAGAGTCTGCCGATAGCTTGCTCCGGTCCGCCGCAGAGCCGCCAGGTCCACCCCGTAATCCGGTGCCTGCCAGCGCAGCACCGGGGTGCAGTCCGGGTGCCGGTAGCGCGCCAGAGTGCTTTGGGTACTGGCCCCAAGCTGGAATTCGTCCCAGTCCGTGGCAACCATCAGGGCCGCCATAAACGCCCGGGGCGCGGTCTCTGCATGGTCCTTGTGCAATAATAACCCGTTGTATTCTATCCAGATCTGATCCTGCAGGGGGTCCCCGGTCTGGCCCAGACGCAGCACCCGGGAGCGGATCAGCCGATGGCGGGTTTCGGTGGCGCCGGTGAGCAGCCCCAGCCCCACGAGTTGGTCCTGATAATACAGCTCCACCAGCCGGAAGCGGGGTTTAAACACTGCCAGCCAGGCAACGACCCAACACCAGGACAAAAAGAAATTAGGTTCGGCCCGGGCCTCCAGCGCCTGCCAGGGGCTGGCCAGAGCCGCTGGCTCCGGCTGGCTCATCTGGACCCGATAACCATGGTATTCGTGCAAACCCGTTCCTTACTCAGTCAGAATCCGGTCACTCAGAATCCCGCGTCAGCAGCTCGGCGCTGTCCTGATCGCGCACCCCCAGCAGATACAGGATACCATCCAGCCCCAACTGGGAGATGGCATGCTCAGCGCTCTCTTTCACCATGGGCTTGGCACGAAACGCGATACCCAGTCCCGCCAGGCTCAGCATGGGCAGATCATTGGCGCCATCCCCCACCGCTATCACCTGCTGCAAATTCAGGTTTTCTTTTTCCGCCAGTTGTTTCAGCAGCTCGGCCTTGCGCTGGCCATCCACCACCTGCCCCCGGACCTCGCCGGTGACTTTACCGTTTTCAATGGCCAGATCATTGGCGTACACATAGTCGATGCCCAGCTTGCGTTGCAGGTATTGTCCGAAGTAGTTGAAACCGCCGGAAAGAATCGCGGTTTTATAACCCAGCGCCTTCAGGGTCCGAATCAGTTCTTCGGCCCCCTCGGTGATGGGCAGGCGTTCCGCGATCCCCTCCAGCACCGCTTCGTCGAGCCCCTTCAACAGGCCCACCCGGCGCTTGAAACTCTGGGTGAAATCCAGCTCACCGGCCATGGCCTGCTCGGTGATGGCGGCCACCTGATCCCCCACTCCGGCGGCCTTGGCCAGTTCGTCGATCACTTCCGCCTCGATGAGGGTGGAATCCATATCGAAGCACACCAGGCGCCGGTTGCGCCGATAGGCATTGTCTTTCTGGAAGGCGATGTCCACCCCCAGCTCCACCGCCGCCGCCAGAAACTGGCCCCGCATCAACGCCACGTCCCGGGGGGCGCCCCGCACTGAAAGTTCCACGCAGGCCTTTTGATCCCGGCTCTGCTCACTGAGGGAAATTCGCCCCGAGAGCCGGTTGATATGATCCACATTGAGCCCGTGATCGGCCACAATGCCGGACACCGCCGCTATGTGACGGGCGGTGATCTTGCGCGCCAGGATGGTGACGATATAACGGTCCCGGCCCTGCCCCTGCACCCAGGCCTCGTACTCCGTGGCGGCTATAGGCTCGAACCGCACCGCCATGCCCAGCCGGTGGCAGGCAAACAGCACGTCTTTCAATACCGAGGAATCCTCATCCGGGGGAACTTCCACCAGCATTCCCAGGGTCAGGGTGTCGTGAATCACCGCCTGACCAATATCCAGCACGTTCACGGCATGGCGGGAAAGCAGATCGAAAATGGTGGCGGTGATTCCGGGCTGGTCGGGGCCGGAAATATTAATCAGCAAGATGTCCTGCACATCCAATCCTTTTATAACCCTGATGGCGTCTGGCGGATATTCTACACGGAACCCAACGGCTTAGAAAAAGCGGCATCCGTTGCAAATTGGTAACGAACGTGGCGTAATCCCTGTTGTCGCGGCAACCTGAGAGCGATTTATGCGAAAACATCTGCCACTGCTGCTGATCGGCGGTTTCTGTGCCCTGTTCCTGGGAGCTCACTCCGCGGTCAGCCGGTACCTGATGCAGGGGGATTATCTTTCTGATCGGGCCACTATGAGCACATACAAGCCGGATTTCACCGCTTTTTCCTCGGTGGCCGAACGCAAGCAAGCGTTTTTCGGGTTCATGGAGGATTACGTACTGCAACGTAACCAGGAACTGCGCCAATTGCGCCAGCGAATCGCCGCCGACAAGTTAAGCGACGGTGAACTGCTCGAGCTGGCTCAGCGCTATCGGGTGAAATCCGACGACCCCGCGGAAATCCGCCGTCGCCTGCTGTTGAAGGTGGATGCCCTGCCCCCTTCCCTGGTGCTGGCCCAGGGGGCCATCGAAAGCGCCTGGGGCACTTCACGCTTTGCCGTGGAGGGCAACAATTACTTCGGCCAGTGGTGTTTCAGCCCCGGCTGCGGCCTGGTGCCCGCTGCCCGCCAGCAGGGTAAAGCTCACGAAGTGAGGGTGTTCGACGACCCCGCGGCATCGGTCAAGAGTTATATGCGCAATCTCAACAGCCATCCCGCCTATGTCAGTCTGCGGCAGGCCCGCGCCGAATTGCGCGCGCAGGGCGCGCCCCTGAACGGTTGCTATCTGGCCACCGGCCTGGGCAAGTATTCTGAGAAGGGCGAAGTCTACATTGAGGCGCTGAAACAGATGATTCGGGTGAATGACCTGGAAACCGACCCCCAGGGATACTGCGCCCCGGTGATGCTGGCAGACGAGGAACCCTCCGCCCCGGAGCAATCGCCCTCGGCAGCCGTCGGTGACAACGCGGACGACCCTCAGGAAATGGCAGCGGATGAGTCGCAACAGGAATCCAGTCCCGCTTCTTCCCAGCCGGTGCCCTCCGGCTGAGCTTCAATTGCTGACCCCGGATTGCTGACCCCGGATTGCTAACCAAGGAGGATAAATGGAGCAGTCTCCCCTGAGCCCCAGCCTGAGAGTGTTGCTGGGGGTGGCCTGTTTCGTGGTGGTGATCGCCGGAATGAAAGCCGCTGCCGAGATTCTGGTGCCGTTTCTACTGGCGGCCTTTATCGCCCTGCTGTGCGCGCCGGCAATGATGTGGCTGCAGGCCCGCAAGGTGCCTACGGTGCTGGCCATAACCGTGGTGGCCCTGCTGGTACTGCTGGTGATCGGCAGCTTCTCCATGGTGGTGGCCGCATCCATCAACGACTTTGCCAAACAAGTACCCACCTATCAGGAAAAACTACTGGATGCCACCGCCGGGGTTACCGCCTGGCTGGGCCAGTATGGGGTGGATATCTCCCAGCAAACGGTCAAGCAGCAGATCAACCCGGGCCGGGCCATGGATCTGGTGCGGCGCATCCTTACCGGATTTGGCAATGCCCTCACCGACTCTTTCCTGATATTTCTCACGGTATTGTTTATTTTGTTTGAAACCTCGGGCTTCGGCGCCAAGTTCAAGCGCGCCATGGGGCCGGAGCACCGCTCCCTGTTCGCCTTTGAACAGTTCAACGACTCGGTAAAGCGCTACCTGATCATCAAGACCCTGGTGAGTATCGCCACTGGTGTATTCATCGGCATCTGGGTGGGTTTGCAGGGCCTGGATTACACCCTGCTGTGGGCTTTGCTGGCCTTTCTGTTGAACTACATCCCTAATATCGGCTCCATCATTGCCGCGGTGCCGGCGGTGATGCTGGCGTTCGTACAGTTCGGGCCGGCCAGTGCCGGGATCACCGCGCTGGGTTTCTTTATCGTTAACGTCACCATGGGCAATATTGTAGAGCCGCGGTTTATGGGTAAGGGACTGGGGCTCTCCACCCTGGTGGTATTCCTGTCATTGATTTTCTGGGGCTGGGTACTGGGGCCGGTGGGCATGCTGCTGTCCATTCCCCTCACCATGATCGTGAAACTGGCACTGGAATCCAGCCATGACAGCCACTGGCTGGCGGTACTGCTGGGCAACAAGTGATGGTATCATTCGCCGCCACAGAGACATTCAGTGAGAGCACAGCGTAATGGGCGCAAAAGACAAACAAAAGGTGATCGGCGAGGCCCTGGATGAAACCCAGGTGGCCCGTTTTCTGGCGATGCAACCCAGCCCCGGAGAGGATGCGGATTTTCATATACTGACCAAAGCTTACCGGGGCCTGCCGGTGGATTACTTTGATCAGTTTCTGGGGCTGTTCAAGGCTCAGGGGCGCAACATCAATGCCACCGACCGGGAGGGCCGGACCCTGCTACAGATCGTGGCGGCACACAAACGCCAGCCGGGCTATGTGGATGTGCTGAAAAAGCACGGGGCCCAATAATTCAATCAACCAGACTCCGTTTAGGCTACCGCCTGATCGGTCAGTGGGGGCCGGGCTGGAACATCCAGCCGGTAACCCACACCAGCCTCGGTAATGATAAATTCCGGTTGCCTGGGATCCGCTTCGATCTTATGCCGTAATTGCATAACGTAGACCCGCAAGTATTGCTTGTGTGGGCGTGGGCGTCACCCCACACCGCTTTCAGAATCTGCCGATGGGTGAGCATGCTGCCCCGGTGCCGCATCAAAAAACTCAACAGGTCATACGTCTGACCACTGGGTCCGCCCTTTTCAGTGCAATGATTACAACGGCGTTGATGCAATTCTTACAACCTGCCGGCCCGCCCCCCAAACAGAAACCTTAATGTCGTAGTCCTTTCGTAATCGTTTCACCGCCGATGGAGCCAACCTACAATCCATGCACGATGGAGAGTGGAACAGCAGGCAGTCGTTACAGCAGTGACTGCCGATTGCTGTAACTGCATTGTCTGCAATCATTGCATTCCGCGGGGTTAGCATATTTCGCGCCAACGGCGAAAAACGCCACTCTACTGGCGCTATTGGAGTGGACCTATTGTTGCATTGACACTGTTACCAGCATTGAACCAATCGCTGCAGGATGAATCGAAATTTATTCAAACGACAGCTAATTTTTCGCCGGAGGAGAGATCGCATGAGATATTCTCGTACAGCATCGCGTCAGGACCAACGTCAACCTCTGGAGCCGAAGCTGTTCGGTGCCGCCTTCCTGCAACTGGACCAGGTTATCGAGCGCTTTCACCCCATGCTGGAAGACGATCAGTTCCTGCAGGAAAATCTTGATGTGATTTGTGATCAGCTGAAGTCCAATGCCATTCAGCACGAACCGGTTGCGGTTGAGGAATGCGAACAAATCGTGGAACACCTTGACCGGGTTACCAACCACGCGCAGGATATGGCTAAAGAGGAGCAGCGGATTATTGAGGAAAGTCACCTGCAGGCCGATGGTGAAGAGGAACAGGAATCCGCTGCCTACTTTGAGCTTGCCAACCAGTTGCGGCTGTGCTCCGCCCAATTCCGACGCAATCTGCTGCGCGCCGCCTGAATGCAAATCTTCCACTAGGAGATTACCATGCCCATACTGTTAATGTTGCTTGCCACGTTGGTGACACTGTATTTACGCACCAGCCGAACCATCACTCTGGCGGCCCTGGCCGTCGCCGCCGTGCTGGGCTGCTGGTGGCACGCCTGGAGTCTGGCCGCGATTATTCCAGCAGTGATCGTCTATGCCGTCGCCCTGGTGCTGGTGCTGCCCAATCCCTTGCGCTTGAAACTGAGTGACAAAATTCTGCAGCAGATTCGCAACATGCTGCCGACGCTATCGGACACTGAGCGTCAGGCACTGCATTCCGGCGACGTGGACTGGGATGCGCAATTGTTTTCGGGCAAACCCGAATGGGAAAAGTTGTTGGAAGCCGAGCCTTTTAAGCTTACGCAGGAAGAACAGGACTACGTGAATGGCCCGGTCAGTGAACTTTGCGCCATGCTCGACGACTGGAAGATTACGAACGAAGACAAGGATCTGTCACCCGAGACCTGGAAATTCATCCGCGAGCAGGGTTTCTTTGGCCTGGTAATCGACAAGCAATATGGTGGTAAGGGGTTCTCCGCCGCAGCCCATTCCGAGATCGTCATGAAAGTATCCACCCGCAGCGTCAGCGCCGCGGTGACCGTGATGGTGCCCAACTCTCTGGGGCCGGCGGAATTGCTGCAGCATTACGGCACCGACGAGCAGAAACAATATTATTTGCCGCGGCTGGCCAAGGGTGAGGAAATCCCCTGTTTCGCGCTCACCTCGGCCCTGGCGGGTTCCGATGCTGGTGCGATTCCCGACCTGGGCATCGTAGCCGAAGGCACCTGGAACGGCAAAAAAACACTGGGCTTAAAAGTCACCTGGAACAAGCGCTACATCACCCTGGCGCCGGTGGCCACCCTGATCGGCTTGGCCATTAAGGTGGAGGATCCTGATGGCCTCTTGGGAGGAGAGAAGGATCTGGGGGTCACCTGCGTACTGGTTCCCCATGACACGCCCGGGGTGAATCACGGCGACCGCCACCTGCCTATGAACCAGGCCTTTATGAACGGCACCACCTGGGGTGACGACGTGTTCATCCCCATGGACCAGATCATTGGCGGCCAGGAAATGATTGGACAAGGCTGGGTGATGTTGTTGGAGTGCCTCTCTGTGGGCCGGGCCATTTCCCTGCCCGCGCTAAGCACAGGCGCTGGCAAACACTGTTGCCTGACCACCGGCGCCTATGCCGCCATCCGGCAGCAATTCGGCCGCTCCATTGCCGACTTCGAAGGGGTTCAGGAAGCCCTGGAACCTATCGCTGGCTACAGCTACATGATGGACGCCGCCCGCCGCATGACCGCCGCGATGCTGGATCGTGGGGTGAAGCCCGCAATTCCCTCGGCGCTGCTGAAGTACCGCAACACCGACCTGATGCGCGATGTGGTGAACAATGCCATGGACGTGGTGGCGGGGCGGGCGGTGATCGCAGGGCCGCGGAATTTCCTGGCCCGGGTGTACCAGTCCCTGCCCATCAGTATTACCGTGGAAGGCGCCAATATCCTGACTCGCAGTCTGATGGTGTTCGGCCAGGGGGCCATTCGTTGCCACCCCTATCTGGTGCAGGAAATCGAGGCTGCCAGCGCCGAGCCCAGCAGCAAGGTAGTGAAGCAGTTCGATCAGGCCTTCTTTGGCCACACCGCCCACGCGCTCAGCAACGTACTGCGCAGCTTTGGTCTGGCGCTGAGCTTTGGCTACTTAAGCAAGGCCCCCAGCGAGGGCGGCCTGCAAAATCACTACCGCAAACTGAATCGTTTCTCCGCTTCCTTCGCCATGCTCACCGACGTCAGCCTGGCGGTGATTGGGGGCAACCTCAAGGCTCGTGAGCGTCTCTCCGGACGCATGGCGGATTGTCTGGTGAGTCTCTATTACGCCTCTGCGGTATTGAAGCGATTCCACGATACCGGCTATCCGGAAAGCCAGCGGGTGCTGGTGGAATGGGGCATGAAACGCTGTCTGTATGATGTGCAGATGTCCCTCAATGACATCATTGCCAACTATCCTCAGACGTGGTTGCGACCGCTGCTCAGAGTGTTGGTATTCCCACTGGGTTTGCGACTGTCACCGCCGTCAGATACTCTGGGGCAGCAGGTGGCACAGACCATCACCCGACCGGGTGAGGTGCGCGACGCACTCACCGCGGGTATTCACCTGAATGAAGATCCCGACGATCCGGTGGGCCGGGTGCTGAATGCCTTCAACCTGCATAATCAGACCGCAGCGTTGCAGCATAAACTGCACAAAGCCATCAAAGAGGCGAAAGATGCCGAGGAAATCAAGGATCTGGAAATGCTGTTGGAAACTCAGCGTGATCTGAAAATGCGCTGGGCAGAGCAGAACGGTATTCTGACGGCCGATGAGGTGGCACAGCTGGATAAAACCATGACCGCGATCTACGACGCGCTGAAAGTGGATTCATTCCCGAAACTGGAAACCACCGCCGCCGGTAAAATGGTGGCGCAGCGGGAAGAGGTTGAGGCGGAGGAAACCGACTCTCGGCAGTCGGCCTGATTGCCAACTCACCTCTTGTGCAACCCCGCTGGTCTGACTGACCGGCGGGGTTTTTATTTTCGCAGCTGGTGACTACCTGAGACAGGCTACTTAAAGGGGGCTCAGGGATCAGCTGGCCTTCAGGTATCAGCAAACTGCGCCTTGATTCGCAACACTTCGGGGATAATGCCCCAAAACGTCTGCACCAACTCAGGATCAAAATGCTTTCCACTTTGCTCCTGCAGCAACTCCAGAGCGGCTTCCACGGTCCAGGCTTTTTTATAGGGACGCTCACTGGTGAGCGCGTCAAACACGTCCGCGATGGCCACGATTCTGGCTTCCACAGGAATTTCTTTACCGGCCAGACCGAACGGGTAGCCGGAGCCGTCCCATTTTTCGTGGTGATGCAGGGCCACACTGCGGGCCAGTTGTAAAATCGGCGCATCGGATTCGCCCAGTATTTCGGCACCAATTTGCGGGTGCCGCTGCATAATGGCAAATTCCTCCGGGGTCAGTTTGCCGGGCTTCAACAGAATATGATCGGCAATACCGATCTTACCGATATCGTGCATGGGCGCGGCATTCAGCAGATCTTCCGCCATGTTATCCGGAAAGCCATGGGCCAGGGCCAGCAGCCGGGAATAGTGGCTCATCCGCATCACATGCATGCCGGTCTCGTTGTCTTTGTACTCAGCCGCCCGACCCAGCTTCTGAATAATCTGCAGCCGGGTGGATTTGAGTTCATCGGCCTGCACCAGCGACAAGTGGTTGCGCACCCGGGCCATCACGATCGCCGGGCTCAGGGGTTTGGTAATGTAATCCACGCCACCGCATTCAAAGCCGGTGGCCTCATCCACTTCATCCTTCAAAGCGGTTACAAAAATGACGGGGACTTTGGCGGTGGCGGGATCGGCTTTGATGTGCTTGCAGGCTTCAAACCCGGTCATACCGGGCATCATCACATCCATCAGCACCAGATCCGGCCGCTCACTGCCCACCAGTCGAATCGCTTCGTCGCCACTCTTGGCAAACACCAGCTGATAATCGTCCTGCAGCATGAGTTTAAGAATTCTGAGGTTGGTGGGCTCGTCATCCACCACCAGCAGCTTACGGTGATTCAGCAGTGTAGGACCCATGGCTACGGACTCTGTTCCAGATGATGATGAATTTCCTGCAGGGTTGTCAGCGCGGCTATGAACTCAAAATTGGCGAACGCTTCTTCCAGCTGCTCCAGTGTCCTCCGCCCCAGCGCGTCTCCCTGGGCCAGTACCAGGCGCAGCGCCTGATCATCGCAACGGTTGCGCCGGGAGGCCTGGATCAACCGGGCCACGGCGCCCCGCAGCGCGGCGGAATCCACCGCAGCCGTCGGCGCTGGCGCCGGCTTCTGCCCGGATGCCGGCGGATACGTATCGAGGTCTGCCTGCAGTTGCCGGCTCAGGGCCTGCAGAGTGCGGAGCTGCCGGTGGCAGGGCTCGGCCTGTTGCTGCCGGGCGGCCGTCTCCAACTGCCGACAGCAGCCCTCAAGATCCACCAGCGCCAGATTGGCAGTGCTCCCCTTCAGACGATGGGCGACAGCAGCCAGACCGGCAAAATCCGCCAGTTCCAGGGCATTTTGCGACTCCTGCAGCTGCTGCTCCAGGCCACGGCAAAAGCGCCGCAGCTCCTCCAGGTACAGTTGGCTGTCCCCCCACATTGCCGCGCCTTTGGTCATGTCAAATGACCCGCCACCGGCGTCAGCGGAGGCGGGTTCTTCGGTCGCTGATTCCATTGGTAAGGCCAGCACCCTGGCCATTTCGGCGGTGAGCCTGTGAAACTCCACCGGTTTGGCACAAAACCCGGTCATGCCGGCGGCCAATGCCGCCTCGCGCTCCTGTTCCATTACGCCGGCTGTCATGGCAATCACCGGCAGCGGCAACAGCCCCTGTTCCGCCCGCTGGCGGCGGATCGCCTCACTGGCGGCCAGACCGTCCATCAGCGGCATCTGAATATCCATCAGCACCAGATCATAGTGGCCCCGGACCGCTTCCTTGACGGCCGCCGCGCCATCGCCCACACAGGTGACCGTATGCCCCGACTGCTGCAGACGGATTTTCACCAGATCCCGGTTTTGTTGCACATCATCGGCCACCAGCACACTGAGGGGCGGCAGTGCCACCAGCGTTTGCCGACAGGTCTCCTCCACCGGCTTTCCGTGAGCAAGCGGCACCTGAAACTGAAAGCAACTGCCCTGCCCGGGCTCGCTGCGAACACTGATTTTACCGCCCATCAACTCCACCAGCTGACGACTGATGGTGGTACCCAAACCAGTGCCCCCAAAGCGCCGGTTCATGGACAGGTCCGCCTGGGTGAAGGGCTCAAAGATGGCCTGCAACCGGTCCGGCTCAATACCGATACCGGTATCGCTGATGCGAAAACCGACTTCATCATCTGCGGCGGGATACACTTCCAGCGCCACTTTGCCCTGGGCGGTAAACTTGATGGCATTACCCACCAGGTTGGTCAGGACCTGGCGTAGCCGGTCCGGGGCACCCAGATAATAGGGCGCCAGCTGCGGGCTGATCTGTACCGCCAGTTCCAGCCCCTTCTGGCGCGCCTGCAGCCAAAGTGTGGATATCACGGAATCCACCAGCTGCGCCAACGAAAAGTCCACCCACTCCAGTTCCACCTTACCCTTTTCCAGCTTTGCCATATCCAGCACATCATTGAGCAAATGCAGCAATGAACGGGCGGCGTTATGCAGGGAATGCAAATATTCGGTTTGCTCCCGGTCCAGTGGGGTATTCATCAGAATATCGCTGAACCCGATGATGGCGTTCATGGGCGTACGAATTTCGTGGCTCATGTTGGCCAGAAATGCGCTGCGACTCATGGCCGCCTGCTCCGCATTCACTTTGGCGTTCACCAGTTCGATATCCAGTTGTTTGCGCTTGGTGATGTCCATCATAAAGCCGTCGATCCAGACGATATTGCCATCCGCATCCACCTGACAATCGCCATTGTCCTGCAGCCAGCGCACAGAGCCATCCCGGTGGCGGATACGGTACTGGTACTCAAACGCTTTGGGTCGCTGGGCCAGACGGCGGGCGGAAACCTGATCTTCCGCCAGAATCAGATCCGCGAAGCTGACCTTGGGATCAGGCAACATAAAATCCGCCGCAGGGTATCCGGTTATGGCTTCCACCGCGTCACTGATAAACACCATGTCCCAGGACTCGTTGCAATGGCAGCGATAGGCGGCACCGGGGATATTGCCAATCAGGGAGCGGAACCGGGCCTCGTTGGCCTTGAGTTCATTTTCCATCTTGGTCTGCTCGCGCAGGTCGGTAATAAATCCCACGAACAGATCTTCGTCAGGCAATTGCACATGGCCGATGGCCAGCCGCACCGGAATCCGTTCACCGTGCTTGTGCAAAGCCTCCACCTGCCGGCCCTGACCGATAATATGGGCAATCCCTGTACGCATGTAATTCTGCAGATAGCCATCGTGTTCGCTGCGCACCGGTTCCGGCATCAGCATGCGGATGTTCTGTTGCAACAGTTCCTCCTGCCGCCAACCCAGAATGGATTCCGTGGCCTCGTTCACCGCCAGAATGATGCCCCGGTGGTTGATGGTGATAATACCATCCACCGCTGTCTGCAGAATGCCCAGCAGCCGCTGCTCATTGGCCCGGGCCCGCAGCGACAGACGCCGGTAACGCAGCAGCAGAGTCACCGCCACCACCACACAGGTAATCACTACCGTAGTCGCGGACACGCCGATGGCCAACAGGGTGGACAGGCTGGCGGCATCGGGATTCGGCTGAAACCCCGCCGGTGGCACGAACCGGGCCGCCGCCATTCCCACATAATGCATGGTGGCAATGGCCAGGCCCATGCCCACGCCACCGGCCAGGTCCCCCAGGGGTGGCCAGGTGGCCACTGCGTGAAACCGGCGCACGCCGATACGCAACCACAGGGCGGCCACTGACAACACCACGGCCACCAGGATGGACAAGGCAAAGATCCAGGGGTCATAGCGCAGAGCCGGCGCCATCACCATCCCCGCCATACCGATATAATGCATGGAACCGATGCCGGCTCCCATCAGCACACCCCCGATCAATAGCTCCCGGCAGCTGACGGTGGCCTTGCTGTTTAGATGCAGGGCCACTCCGGAGGCCGCCACGCTGGGCAGCATGGAGATCAGGGTGAGACCGGGCGCATAGGTCACGGGGGTGCAGAGGCTGAACGCCAGCATACCGATAAAATGCATGGACCAGACTCCGCCCCCCAGGGCAATACTGCCCGCCAACAGGGTGATGGTCCGGAACGGGCGGGCCCGGGAGTGGCGCGCCTGACTGGCCATAGACAGGGCCATGGCGGAGGTGAACACGGCGATCATTATGGACAGCACCACCAGCCAGGGGTCGAAACTGCCATAAATCAGAAGGGAATCATGGGGATAGGAAAACAGTGAGAACAAGTGATCGAACACCCGGGGGCCAGCGCCAGCAATAGTCTTCAGTCTAGCTCAGAGACCGCTGTTCGCTAGCCGGAACCCCGGGTGTTCAGGTTGGTGTTACTCCACCGAAATGGCATCCACTTTCTGGAAGCCCCGGGGCAGTTTGTTGCCACGCCGGCCCCGCTCCCCCAGGTAGTGTTCCAGGTCGCTGAATTTCAGCCCCAGATGGCGCTTGCCGGCAAAAATCTTCAATTGATTCTGCTGCCCCAGCACCGCCATGCCCACCACGATTTCTTCGCGACTGGCGGCCCGGGCGGCGGGAATACTGATGATCTTATTGCCCTTGCCCTTGGCCAGTTCCGGCAACTCCGCCACCGGGAACATCAGCATACGGCCTTCGTTGGTCACCGCCACCACATACTGATTGTCGGCATCGGTCACCGGCGCCGGCGGTAACACCCGGCTGCCTTTGGGCAGGTTGATATAGGCCTTGCCGTTCTTGTTGCGGGTCTGGGCATCCCCCAGGGTACCGATAAAGCCATAACCGGCGTCGCTGGCAATGAGGTAGCGCTGACTGTCGGCCCCCATCAGCACCGCGTCGAAGGTGGCGCCGGACGGCGGTGACAAGCGCGCGGATAACGGTTCCCCCTGGCCCCGGGCCGAAGGCAGGGTGTGGGCCGGCAGGGCGTAACTGCGGCCGGTGCTGTCAATGAAAATAGCGTTTTGATTGGACTTGCCGGGGGCCGCAGCAAGGTATTCATCGCCGGCTTTGTAACTGAGGCCGGCGGCATCGATATCGTGGCCCTTGGCCGCCCGCACCCAGCCTTTTTTCGACAGCACCACGGTCACCGGATCGGCGGACACCAGTTCGGTTTCATCCAGGGCTTTGGCCTCGTCCCGCATGACAATGGGGGAGCGGCGGTCATCGCCGAACTTGTCCATGTCCTCGCGGATTTCCTCCACGATGAGTTTTTTCAACTTGGCGTTGGAGTTGAGAATGGCCTCCAGGGACTTGCGCTCCTGCTCCAGTTCGTCCTGTTCGCCACGAATCTTGAATTCTTCCAGCTTGGCCAGATTGCGCAGGCGGATATTGAGTATCGCCTCGGCCTGCACATCGGTAATCCCGAAGCGCTCCATCATCACCGGCTTGGGCTCGTCCTCGGTGCGGATGATGTGAATCACCTCATCAATGTTCAGATAGGCAATTAACAAACCTTCCAGGATATGCAGCCGGTCCAGCACTTTATCCAACCGATACTGCAGGCGGCGGCGTACCGTGGTGATACGGAACTCCAACCACTCACTGAGCAGATCGTGCAGGCCTTTGACCCCGGGGCGGCCATCGTTGCCGATCACATTCAGATTAACGCGATAGGTGCGCTCCAGATCGGTGGTGGCAAACAGGTGCCCCATCAGCTGCTCGATATCCACCCGATTGGAACGGGGGGTAATCACCAGCCGGGTGGGATTTTCATGATCCGACTCGTCCCGCAGATCGCTCACCATGGGCAGTTTCTTCTTGTTCATCTGGTCGGCGATCTGCTCCAGCACCTTGCTGCCGGACACCTGATGGGGCAGCGCCGTGATAATCACGTCACCATCCTCTTGCAGATAGCGGGCGCGCATGCGCAGGGAACCGCGACCGCTGACATACATTTTTATGATGTCGTTGCGGGGGGTGATGAGCTCTGCCTGGGTGGGAAAGTCCGGACCCTGAATGATGTCGCACAGATCGTCCACCGAGCAGCCCGGATCCTCCAGCAGCTTGATACAGGCCTCGCCCACCTCCCGCAGGTTATGGGGCGGAATATCCGTGGACATGCCCACGGCGATGCCCATGGCGCCGTTCAACAGCACATTGGGCAGCCGCGCCGGCAATATGGCGGGCTCCTCCAAGGAGCCGTCAAAGTTGGGCTGCCACTCCACCGTGCCCTGACCCAGTTCCCCCAGCAGCACATCGGCATAGGGGGCCAGACGGGACTCGGTGTAACGCATGGCGGCAAAGGATTTGGGGTCGTCCGGTGAGCCCCAGTTGCCCTGTCCGTCCACCAGGGGGTAGCGATAGGAGAAGGATTGCGCCATCAGCACCATGGCTTCGTAACAGGCGCTGTCACCATGGGGGTGGTATTTACCCAGCACATCCCCCACGGTACGGGCGGACTTTTTGTGCTTGGACGAGGCCTTGAGCCCCAGCTCCGACATGGCATAAATGATGCGCCGCTGCACCGGTTTCAGGCCGTCCCCCAGACTGGGCAGGGCCCGGTCCAGGATCACGTACATGGAATAATCGAGATAGGCGCGTTCGGTGTACTCTTTGAGGGGAAGGCGTTCGATGCCTTCAAAATCCACGGGTTGGGTCATAATGTTGTGCTGAAATTCGCTCTGATTTTACGGGTGGCGGGCGTTATGCCCTCATTCTAATGCAAGAGACCGAAAAAACCAGAATTGATTCAGATGCTTATTCTTTGCCAGCCCGGTGGCGGGGTAGCACTGGCCCCGGTTTCAAGGGCCAGCGATCCGGAACCCGGCAATCAGTGACCCAGGCGGCGGCGGGCCAGCACCAGCGCCACCGCCCCCATCAGGATCAGGCCCAGGGGGCCGGGCTCGGCCACCGCGACATAATGCCCGGACTGCTGCACATGGACCAGCTCGTGACTGAGCAGCAGCTCACCGGATTGAGCCACCACGCCACAGGCCAACTGCAAGGCACAAATCAGCCCCAGGGGCCCCACTCCGGCGCCGAACCCCGTTTCCCCCCAGGCGAGAATCCCCTCGCCCCGACCGCGAAAGCCATCGCCAAGAGGCCCGCCGTTAAGGTCGTAAACCAACCCCAGCAGATCGGTTTGTCCCAGGGACCAGGCCATCTCCCCGTCAAAGCCGCTGAACAGCATCCGGAAGCCACTGACCTCGCCCCGGTGCGCCGCCCGCTGGCCATTGCCATCCAGGTCCTCCCCCAGGAAAAAGCCGCTGACATAGGCGCCTCCGGCATAGCCCCCCTGGTAGAACTCGTAGCCTATGGGGGTGGCCTGGGCCTGAGTCGTCAGTAACCAGCCCGCCATTCCCGCTATCAGTGTCAGTGCCAATCGAATCGTCATTATCCTTCCCCTGTGTGATTCCCAATGTGGGATCGCTTTACCAGAGTTATCGCAATAGCAATGCCAGACCCACTGTGATTGCTGCGGACGGGGAACGGTACTTTGCCACAATGAGGGGTAACAGCAGCCTGCAACGGCCAGGCTTCGTGTCACTTTTTTGCAAGGAGCGCCTGCAGTGACATGCCACCACCAGGCCACAACGTGTCACTATGCCCAGGCCACTGCCACCCACGCCATTTATTGGGGCTGGCACGATCCTTGAATCCTGCTGTGCAGAGCGCCCTGGCTGACCGGTGGCATCGCAAAGTTCCTCAGGCCGGCGCATAATGAGCAACAGCTTCGTATCGATATACCCATTATTACAGGGGGCCTTGCCATGGATATCCGGATACCCGACGACATTGCCGAGCGCTGCGGTTATTCCCGCCAGGAGCTCACCGAAATACTGGCGGTTTCGCTTTATAAATTACAACGCATCAATGGCGTGGAAGGCGGCGAAATGCTGGGGCTGTCGGAAATGGAGTTTCATGGGGTGGTGAACAAGTACGGTCACACCGTCAATTACGACAGCGATGATCTGTTGCAGGACATCGACAACCTGAAGGACTTCTGACATGGGACGCGGTAACAACAAGATCGTCATCAGCGATACCACCGCTATTATTTATCTGTCCCGGTTGCGGGCCCTGCATCTGTTGGAGTCCTTGTTTCAGGTGATCTATATTCCGGAGGCGGTGTATCAGGAGCTGATCCGCAAAGGCGATCATATTCCCGGTGCCATCGAGGTGAAAACCTATCCCTGGATCAAGACCGAGCCGGTAAAAAATCTGGCAAAAGTCATGCAGGGTTTTGGTCGCCCGTTGCACGCGGGAGAATCCGAAGCCATTGCCCTGGCCCTGGAAAAAAACGCCGACCTGCTGATTATCGACGAGAAGGACGGCCGCTGGGAGGCCCGCCAACAGGGGATTCGCATCACCGGCATGCTGGGCATTTTTCTGCTGGCCAAGGAGCGTGGGCTGATTCGCAGCGTCCGGCCTTACCTGGACCGTCTGGTGCTCACCACCAACTTCAAGCTGAACCCCAAGCTGTATCATGACGTTTTGATGGCTGCCGGCGAAAGCAAAGCGGGCAGCCAGTAGCGCCAGCGCGGGTGGCTGCCGCAACGGGCCACCCGCTCAGGCTGTGGGCGCCGGCAAACCGGAACTATCCTTCCAGATAATCCTCTTTTACCCAGCCTTCCTGTTCCAGCCGCACCTTGGCCCAGCCCTGCTCCTGTTTCAACACCGTCACCCGGGTGCCATGGGGCAAGGGATCGCGCACTGTTTTCGCATTGAGGGAAGGCAGTTCCCGGATATTGAGACGAGAGGCGCTGACCCGGGCCTGGCGGGTGGCGGGCGGCGCCAGCTCCACCACCGGCGTCAATGGCAGGTTCTCGGAGCGACTCAGCAACAATTGGTCCCGCAGGGTATCCAGGGGAAACGCCGGGCCGGGATCGGTCTTGCGCTGGGGCGCCACCTCTTCGTGCCCCACGATATACTGAATATTAAAGCGTTCCACCAAAGCGCCACAGAGTTCGAAGGCACACATAATCTGGGCCTCGGTATAAATATGCCAGTGGCGGGCGCCACTTTCATTGCGATGCACCGCCTCCATCACCTCTTCTTCATCGAAGCGGCCGCCATAAAGCGACACGAAGTGACTGCCGGCGCGCTTTAAGGGCCCGGCGTTCACCATCTCGATACCGATACTGTATTGATTGATGCCGGTGCGATTGGCGTATTCACTGCGGCCCGCGTGCCAGGCCTTGCGGTTGAGCGGAATCATCTGCACGATGCTACCGTCCCGCCCCAGCACCAGGTGCGCCGAGGCTTTCACGTGGGGCTTGGCCAGATGACTGACCGCGCCCGACAGGGTGGTCCCCGCCGTGTAATGCATCACAATCATATCCAGCTGACCCGGCTCGAAATTGCCGGAATCCTTACCGGTCACCAGCTCGTGAGTGACTTTGTCCCCCTGCAGCAGGCCGTCATCAGCAATTGAAAAACCCATGGCACATTCCCCCGTTTATTCAACCTTTGGCGCCGGATTCCGCGCTGTCATTGTTGCCGCCCATTTTACGCTGCAGCAGGGGCAGCACATTGCGCATGGCCCGCTCACCAAACAGAAAACCCAGTACCAGGAAATTGATCATCCAGAACGCGGATTGAAAATCCAGGCCCACGTCTTTGGCGATTTCGGTGGTGGCGGCATTGGGCCACTTGTTCTGCACGAACACCGCATAATCCAGATACAACACAAAGAAACCCCAGATGGGCCGTTGCATGCCCCGCAGAAACACCACGATCTCCCCCAGCTTGCCAAACTTCTGCAGATCCTTGGCGGTGCCTTCCATTTCCCGGATACGCTGATCAAACAGGGCCTGTTCCTCCTGCGCCAGCTGCAGCAGTTTCAGTTCGTGTTCGCGGGAGGCTTTGCGGATCACCTCCTCCAGTTTCAGACGTTCGGACTCACTGAGTTTCGGCGGAAAATAATCTTTTACCGTATCCACGATTTTTTCGCCGATACCACCGCTGAGAAAATCCACCACTTTCCCGAATAATGACATAGATGCCCCCTTGACCCGCTCTGCGAGCGAATCTGTCGACCGGTTGGAATGCGCTACTGCGAAAAGAGATTGTCTGAATCGGGGCCGGCTTTGATTGCCGACTCAAGCACTGCAAGACGAACTCACTGTAATGCAAAGCGGTGCTGAAATCACCCCTTCACTGGCGCCCTGGGTATTTTTGCCGCCGGTAATGAACAGCAAAGTCACAATTACCCGGCCAGGTTCAGCGGAAAGCGGAGGAATAAAATGTCGGCTGCTGATCCCGGGCCGCCACCCGAAAGCAAAACCACTGCCCGGGGGTGGCCACCGGTGGGTGATACCAGCGTAGAGCGTAACGGGCCATACCGCTCTCCGCCGGGCCCAGATGCATCAGCTGCAGATCCGCGCCCTGGTCGTCCACCGGCTCGCCCCGGGCATCCCGCAGCGGCACGAAATGTTCGCCGTCCGCGCTGACTTCAATAGACAGCAACGGTCGATGCAACTGTAACTGACCGGGGTTCACATCCAACAGCGTGGTTTCCCAATAAGGTTCCTGGTTAGCGGCGGCCGCGGTAAAGGCTGGCGCCTGGATCTGCAGCCGCTGCCCCGCCGCCGGTTGCGGCGGGGGGAAATAACGGGCGGTGCGCAACTGAAACCGCCATTGCGCCGGCAGTTGCAGGCGCTCCGGGGTAGCCAGCAGGTCGCTTACGACCCGGGCCGCTTCCCGAGCCAGAAACGGGGTGGTTTGGGGGCCATACAGGGTGTGCCCGCCCTCATACCATTGGGCGCCGTATTCTTCCGCAGTGGTCGCATAGCCGAAAAAGCCGTTACTGTGACTGCTGATCACCACGTGCTCCGGAGTTCGCGCCACAGCGGCCTGCTCCACGGCGGCGGCGATGCGATTGCCCGCCTCGAAGGTCACTTCAAACGGCAGCCCCACCAGCAGCAGTTCGTTAATCTGGAAGGCATTGATGGCCAGACGATGGGGATAACGGCCGGGCTTCAGGCCCCAGGCCTGCAACCGCGACAGCATCCAGCGCTTGGCGCCGTGGCAGTCCTCCACGCCGGAATCCGGCCAGCCCCGCTGAAACGGGGGCAGATAGCTCATCGGAAACACTTCATCGTCCTGGGCTGAACCCACCACCGCGGTGCCGGCAATGGCCCGTGGACACAGGCCATCCCGGCGCTCCGCGGACAACTGCAGCAGATCCAGCTCGCGCTGGCCGGCCACCAGGGTAACCTCATCCACCAGCGCCTGATCCAGGGAACGAAACAGTTCCCAGCCCTTTTCCGCCAGCATCAGCCCCAGGCGACGGGTTTCCATTGCGCCCCGCATGCCGTGACGAAAATTGGGATTGTTGTCGCCATGATTGGCTTCAAACGGGCCGTGGGCCACGGTCCAGGGGGGATCGTAGTGGGCGCGGATGCGGGCCTCCAGTTCCCGTTCGAAGAACGCCCAGACGTCCCCGTGATAGGGGCGGCTGAAGGGGGGAATGCCGGTGCCGTGAATGGCAAAGGTGGAAAACGCGCCCAGGGGCCGATAATCACCCTTGTCGGTGCGGGCATCCAGCCGCACCAGGGTGATGCGGGGGTTCACCGCCCGCAAGGCCGCAGCGGCATGGGTCTGCTTGTCGCTGACATTATGATTACGCACATAGGCACCCATGGCCCGGTTGCGGGTGGCCCCGTACAGATCGGTGCTGCCGATGGCCAGCCGGGCAGGACGTCGCTGGTGGTATGCGGCCTCCACCGCCGCCGCCATTTGACTGGCCAGAAAATCAAACACCCGGGGATCGAACCCCGCCCGGTTGGAGCCAAAACTGTTGTAAAAATCGCTGGACATATACTGGCCAGGGCCGCTGTGGGTATGAGTCACATGCAGGCTCAGATGCTCCACCGCCACATCCGTGGTGCGGGCCACCCGCGCCGCCACCTCCCGTTGCAGCATCAGCGATGCCGCCGGCAGATCCGCCTGTAACACCACCAGTGGGGGGCCACCGGCGGCCCGCAGATAAAACGCCCGGGTTTTAAGCCGGGTGCGAAAGCCGTTGGCCTCCCGGGCCCAGGCGGAATAGCCCATTTTAGGAATCCCCACCGGCGGGGTAATGTCCCGCACCCCCACCCCGGCCACAAAACCGGGCACGGGGGCAGAAGGCAATGGCGCCGGCGGGCGGATCTCCACCGTGGTTACCGGGTATCCGTAAAACGGCCAGACCGCGTGTGCCACCAGCCCCAGACAGAGCAAAACCAGCCCCAGGCTCACCCCCAGCACCCATTTACGCCATGTTCTCATTCAGTGTTATCCGCCCCTGACCACAATCGAACGATCGTACCAAACACCACTCTGGCACGGCAACGGCCGGGGCGTGGCCGGAGCCGACAACCGCCCCCGGCAGGACGGAACGGGATCTTCTGCCCCAGACCATGGACTAATCAGGGCACATGATTCAATCTTAGAGAAAGGCCGTCTGGAACCGAGTACATGGGAATCGAAATTCGCCAGGATAATTTCCGGCAGGAGGACTACGACCAATTCAACGCCAAAATCCGCGAGAATCTGAAGGCGCTGGAGCAGCTGCTGGCGCGGCCGGGCTTTGGCGAGGGGGAGGAATCCCTGGGGGCGGAGCTGGAGTTTTACCTGGTGGACCCCCAGGGCCAGCCGGTACCCTGCAACCAGAAGATTCTGGCCCGGGCCGACAACGGGCAGCTGACGCCGGAACTGAACCGCTTCAATCTGGAATATAATCTGCGCCCCCAACCGTTCCGGGGGGCGCCTTTTGCCGCCTTCGAACGGGAGCTGCAGCGGGCGCTGCGGGACACCAATCAGGTGGCGGCGGAATTCGGCGCGGAGCTGCTGCCCATTGGCATTCTGCCCACGGCGGAGCTGGCGCATTTCGGCCACCATATGATGACGGACCAGCCCCGCTATCGGGCCATGGACAATGCCCTGCGCCGGTTGCGGGGCGCTCCCTTCGAGGTGGATATTGATGGCCGGCCGCCGCTGCGGTTGCAATGGGATGACGTCACCCTGGAGGGGGCCAACACGTCTTTCCAACTGCACTGGCGGCTGAACCCGGCAGAGTTCGTCAACAGCTTCAACGCGGTGCAGCTGGTGACGCCCATTGCCCTGGCCCTGGCCGCCAATTCGCCCCTGTTGTTCGGTCATGAACTGTGGCAGGAAACCCGAATCGCCCTGTTCAAGCAGTCCATCGACTGCCGCAACGAAGACCGCTCCCAGCGCAAATACCCGCCCCGGGTCTACTTTGGTAACGGCTGGCTGCGGCAAAGCGCCCTGGAGCTGTTCGCTTCCACCGTGGCGCTGTTTCCGCCGATCATGCCGGTCACTCACCCGGAACACCCTTTGGCGGAACTGCGGGCCGGGCGTCTGCCCCAGCTCCATGAGCTGCGGCTGCATCAGGGCAGCACCTGGCCCTGGAACCGGGCCATTTATGATCATCATGATGGCGGCCATGTGCGGATGGAGGTGCGGGCCCTGCCGGCGGGGCCCAGTCTGGAGGATATGAGTGCCACCGCCGCCTTTCTGCTGGGCAGTGCCCTGGCATTAAGGGATTCCATGCCGGACCGGATCAACCTGCTGCCCTTCAAGTTCGCCGAACACAATTTCTACCGCGCCGCCCACCGGGGTCTGGAGGCCACGCTGCTGTGGCCTTCCTCCAGCCAGATCAAGGTGGTGGAATATGAGGTGCTGGAACTGGCCCGGCGCCTGATCCCCATGGCCCGGGAGGCGTTGGAACAGGCGGGCATGGAGGCTGGCGAGGCCAAGCGCCTGCTGGATAATATTCAGGCGCGGGTGGCCATCCCCACCAACGGCGCCCACTGGCAGTTGACCCTGCTGCACAAACTGCAACAATCGGGGCTGGATGCCAACACCGCCCGCCGCGAGATGCTGCGGCATTACCGCCGGAATTTTTACTCGTTTCGCCCCCTGAGCCAATGGAGTACAGAATCATGAGCCTGGGCAGCCCCCTGCTTCGCTACTGGTATAACCCCGCCCCCGACAGTCTGGGGCATACGGTGGAGGAATTTCTGCAGATCCTGGCGGGGCCGGCGCTGATCCATGTGCCGGGGCGGGACCGGCAACGCAAACGGGCCCTGTGCACGCTGCTCCACGGCAATGAGCCCTCCGGCACCCGGGCCCTGTTTCGCTGGCTGCAACAGCAACCGCAGCCGGCGGTGGACCTGCTGTGCTTTATCGGCTCGGTGCACACCGCCCTCACCGAGCCACCCTTCTTTCACCGCCATCTGCCCGGGGAGCGGGATCTGAACCGTTGTTTCCGGCCCCCGTTCGAAGACCGTCAGGGCCGGCTGGCCAAGGCCATACTGGACATCCTGCAGGAGATGGAACCGGAAAGCCTGATCGACATCCACAATACCTCCGGCATGGGCCCTTCGTTTGCAGTAGCCATGAAACAGGATCCCGAGCATGAAGCCCTGGCCAGTCTGTTTACGGAACGAATGCTGGTGACCGGCCTGCGGCTGGGCGCCCTGTTCGAATACAGTGAACGCAATGTGCCCACGGTTACCATTGAATGCGGCGGGGCCCAGGACCCGAGAGCCGACGAGATTGCCTATGAGGGGCTGCTGCGCTACGTCGACGCGGCGGAGGTGCTGAAACCGTTCCGGGCGGACTGGCAGATGGAGGTATTGTACGAACCGGTGCGGCTGGAGTTAAGCGAGGATGCCGCCATCACCTACAGTGAGGCGGAGGATGTGTACGCGGATATCACTCTGCCGCCGGACGTGGAACGCCATAATTTCGGTCGGGTGGCCCCGGACCAGCCCCTGGGCTGGGTCAAACCCGGCAGCTGGGATAAATTAAAAATCACAAACCCTGCGGGCGAGGATGTGAAGAGCCAGGTGATCCGGCTGCAGGGAAACCGGCTGTACCCGGCCCAACCCCTAAAATTGTTCATGATCACCACCAACGCCAGCATCGCCAAAAGCGACTGCCTGTTCTATGCGGTGACGGATAACGACAGCCATCTGATGGCGCAATAGTGACCGCGCCCGGAACCGGCTTCAATCAATGGGCCGGGAATCCAGCATGGAGGCCATCTGGGTTCCGGGGGCCAGACTTAGATCCGCTGACGGCGACTCAAACAGCCAGCTTACCAGCGCCAGCAACATCACCAGCCCCGCCACCGGCCACACACTGAGCCCGTTGCGGGAGTGGGTGGCGGCGCGCCAGGGGGTGCGTCCGGTGCGCACCGGGGAGGGGCGCTTGGATCGCGCCACCGGGGCTCGCGGTGGCCGTTCCGGCGCCGCGGGCTGATGCAACTGGAAACGCTCGGCCTTGGCCTGCAATCCCTCCAGAGGCGCGGGTTTGATGGCGCAGTCCACCCCCAGTTCCAATAACAGAGTCTTCAGGCGAAAGGCGTGTTCATGGTCCAGCAGCTCGGCACACAAGGGGCCTTGGTTGGTCAATAACAGGTCTGCCTGCTGGGGGCTCAGGTTAAGTCTGCGCTGCAAGCGGGAGCAGACCTTTTCCTGTTCCCACTGGGGCAGGATACCAATAACCGACAACTTGAATCTGGGTGCATTGCCCATGACCATTCCCCCCGGATGGCTCAATCTTTATGCGGCTCATGCTAAGAATAATCCCGGCGTGAAACTGTGTTCTGCATCGAACTTTTACAATAAACCGGATAACGTCGGGCTATATCCGGCGAATGGGCTGGATACAGGTAAACGCCGCTGACACTGCTGTTTCCCCTGCCGTTCAGTCATACAGCGCCTCGTCCTCCAGCCGCAGAAAGCCCAGGGCACGCAGCAGGTTGTGCACGGCGGCCCGGCACTCCCGGTTCACATTCAGCAGGGTGGAGGTTTCCCGCTCATCCGCCCCTTCGTGTAACCCCTGACTGAACAGGCGCTGCTCCACTTCCTGGTGCAGGGCGCGGTTGTCCTCGCGTGCGGCCAGCAGGGCCTGACGCAACGGGGGTCCGGTCTGGGTGCTGAGCAACTCGATCACGGTCCGCAACTGTTGTTTCAGATAATCCAGCTGCTCCGTGTAATAGGCCTGCAGGGAGGCCGCTTCCGAATGCCGCAGCATGGCCAGGTTTTGCCGGATGTCCTTTAAGGATTTGGCGGCATAAACCCCATGGCGGGCGGCGTTAAGATAACGATGCAGCTCTTTGACCTGTTCCGGGGTCACGCTGCCGGCCTGCACCGCGCCGCAGAATTCCAGAATCTCGCCTTCCAGAAATTTGATGGCATCGTATTCCTGCTCGAAGTGCCGGTGGTGACTGGCGGCCCGCTGCAGACGTTCGGCCGCGTCCCCCTGCAGACCCAGGCCGACAGCGTCCAGCTTCCAGTCCCGCAGGGCCAGGGCCAGCACCTTCCACAGCAGGCAGGCCACTTCCTTGCCGGTGGCCTCCACCGCCTCCCCGGCCACGGTAGGGGGCACGTTTTGAATAAAGGTGCGGACATCTTCCTCCGGCGCCAGGAAACGCCGCTCCAGAAACCGGGAGAAAGGTTTAACGAAGGGTATCAACACCAGAATCCCCACCAGATTAAATCCGCTGTGGAAGGCCACAAGATGGTAGAGGGGATCCTGCAGGGTGGAGCGTTCGATGATCCCCAGTAACAGGGGAAGCAGGCTGAAGGCGAGGATGGCGGTGACCACGTTGATGAGGATATGGGCCAGGGCCAGTTGTTTTTTGATGGCGGTGGCGCCGATCCCCCCCAGGGCCAGGGTGCTGGTGGTGCCCAGGTCGGCGCCGATCACCAGGGCGGCGGCGGAGTGGAGGTCGATAATGCCGGCGTGGAGGGCGCTGAGGGTGATCATCATGGTGGCGGAGCTGGACTGGATCAAGGCGCTGAACAAAACACCCACCAGCAGGTAGACCAGCGCCGGATAGCCCTGCAGGGCGCCCACGTCAAAGCGGGCGGAGACCTGTTCCATGCTGGTTTTCATGGCATCCAGCCCGAACAGCAGCAGGCCCAGCCCCAGCACCAGGCGGCCCCAGGGCTGCCAACGCTCGCGACCGCTGAGCAGCATAAGCCAGAGGGCGCCGGCCCCCATCAGGGGCACGGCGGTGGCGGTGAGGTCCAGTTTGAAGCCCAGGGTGGCGACGATCCAGCCGGTGAAGGTGGTGCCCAGGTTGGCCCCCAGTACCACGCCCACGGCGTTGTAGAGGGGAATCACGCCGGCCCCCACCAGGGCCATCATCATCAGGCCCACCATGGAGCTGCTTTGTACCAGCATGGTGGTGACAGTGCCCCCCAGCAGCGAGCTGATAGGGTTGGCGGTGGTGCGGCGCAGGAAGCGACGGAAGGATTGGCTGCTGAGGGCTCCCAGACCCTCTTCCAGCTGGCTCATGCCGTACAGGAACAGGCCCAGGCCGGCGCCAAACCATAGGAAACTGTGGCTCAGGGACATATCATTGGCTGTGTACTTCGTTCAGGCAGGGTTAAGGTTACCTTTGGCAGTCTGGGTTGACCAGTGGAAAACCGTTTTCGGAAAGGGGGTGGGTGCGGTGGCTGTCGGATCGCCCGGGGCCAGAGAACCCTTTTCGAAAAACGCTACGAGCACATCCCTGTGCGCTCGACAGCGGCCGTCCATGGCCGCTGACGTTTTCGAAAAGGGTTCTCTGACCCCGGGCTGGTTGGGTGCCACCTGCTGGCTTTTGGTGTGCCACCTTCTGATAATTTTTGCGAGGCAAACGTGGAAGAATATCAAACCCTGATCAACACCATCGCCCTCACCATGGGCCTGGGCTGGGCCAGCGGGATCAATCTGTACGCGGCACTGCTGGTGTTGGGAATCGGCGGTTCCACCGGGAATATCGCGTTGCCGCCGGATCTGCAGGTGTTGCAGGATCCGCTGGTGATTATGGCGGCCGGGGCCATGTACGCGGTGGAGTTTTTTGCTGACAAAACGCCGGGGGTGGATTCCGGCTGGGATACGCTGCACACGTTTGTGCGCATTCCCGCCGGGGCGATGCTGGCGGCCGGGGCGGTGGGGGATGTGACGCCGGCGCTGGAAATTGCCGCCGGGATTATGGGCGGTGGTATGTCCGCCGCGTCCCACGCCACCAAGGCCGGCACCCGGGTGCTGATCAATACCTCGCCGGAGCCGGTAACCAATTGGGTGGCGTCTTTCAGTGAGGATCTGTTGGTCATTGGCGGGCTATGGGCGGCGCTGCATTATCCGGTGGTGTTTCTGATCGGGCTGGTGCTGTTTATCGGTCTGGTAATCTGGCTGCTGCCGAAGATTTTCCGCGCCATCAAGCTGATCCTTACCAAACTGGGGCAGTGGCTGGGGCTGGTGCCGCGGCCGGAAACCGCCGGCACTCTGGCGCCGGCGCATTATCTGGACCGGCTGGCGCAATTGAAGCAGTTGTTGGATCAGGGGGCGCTGACGCCGGAGGAGTATGAAGCAGAGAAGGCGCTGTTGCTGGCGCAGCGGGATCAGGCCTGATCCCGCCGGGGCATGACGCAGCTGTCAAAGAACACGTCGGCGGGCATGGGCTTGCCGAAGTAATAGCCCTGGTACTGCAAACAACCTTTGTTACGCAGGAATTGTACCTGGTGTTCTTCCTCCACGCCTTCGGCAATAACCTCCAGCTCCATCAGCCGGGCCATGGTGATGATGGTTTCGACGATAACACGGTCGTTGTGGTCGCTGCGGATATCCCGTACGAAGGCCTGGTCGATTTTGAGTTTGTTGAGGGGCAGTTCCCGCAGGTAGGACAGCGATGAGTAGCCGGTACCGAAGTCGTCCAGGGCGATGTGGAAGCCCATTTCATGCAGCAGGCGCATTTTTGCCACTACCTGGTCCAGGTGGTGCAGCAGCATGCTTTCGGTGATTTCCAGTTCCAGGTCGTGGGGGCTGATCTGGGCGGCTTCGGCAAAGGCGTTGACCTTGAATGCAAAGTCGTCCTGGGAGAACTGGCGGGCACTGATGTTGATGGCCAGACGCTGGAAGCTGGCGGGCAGGCCGTTGTCACGCCATTCCCGCATTTGCTCGCAGGCCTTTCGCAGCACCCAGTCCCCCAGGGGGATGATCTGGCCGGATTCTTCAGCCGCCTTGATAAACAGGTCCGGCCGCACAAATCCCAGCTCCGGTTCTTCCCAGCGCAGCAGTACTTCGGCGCCGATCAGTTCCCGTTGGTGGTTGTACTGGGGCTGGAAATAGAGAATGAACTGCTCTTCTTCCAGCGCCCCGGGCAGCAGCATCTGCAGTTTCAGGTTCTGTTCGATGCGCTCGTGCATTTCCTTGGAGAACACACAGATGGTGCTGCGGCCTTCGTCCTTGGCCCGGTACATGGCGGCGTCGGCCTGCTTGACGATATCGTGGATGGTGTCCTGCTCCAACGGATATAGCGCAATACCAATGCTGCACCCCACGGTCAGCTTGTGACCGGAGACATCGAAGGTTTCCGACAACGCATCCTGCACTTTCAACGCCACGTTACGGGCCATGGAAGCAGCGGCTTCAGGATCGTCGTCCAGCTCCGGTAACAGCACCACGAATTCATCGCCCCCCAGCCGGGCCAGGGTGTCCTCCTCACGGATCACCTGGCGCAGGCGATGGGCAATGGCCACCAGCAATCCGTCGCCAATGGGATGGCCCAGGGAGTCGTTGACGTTTTTGAAATGGTCCAGGTCGATGAACAGCAGCGCGCCGTTATGCTTGTGACGCAGGGCCCGGGCCTGTTCCTGGCTCAGCTTGTCGTTGAGCATGCGTCGGTTGGGCAGGTTGGTGAGGTCGTCAAACAACACCTGTTGCCGTACCCGCTGTTCGGCTTTTTTGCGCTCGGTGATGTCCATGACCGCGATGATCAGGCCGTCGAATTCACCATTGGCGTCCATCAAATCCGAACTTTTCATGGTGACGTGAATCTGCCGGCCGCTGCGGGACAGGAATTCATAATCCTCATGGGTATCCATGCTGAGGCCACCCGGGCCCAACTTTTCCTGCAACAGTGGGCGGCTTGCGGGTTCAACGAAATCGAGAATGGAGCGCCCCAGCAGGTCCTCTTTGAGGTAACCCAGAATGCCCGTCAGGGCGTCGTTCACCAGCATGGTGTAGCCGTCCCGGTCCAGCACCCAGATTCCCTCCTGGGCCATATCAAACAGACGCCGGTACTGCTCTTCGCTGCTGCGCAGGGCATCTTCGGTGCGGCGCTGCGCGGTGATATCGCTGTGGGTGGCAATAAACCGGGTGGCATGGCCCCGGGTGTCCCGTTCCACCACCTTGCCCCGCATCAGAATATAACGCTGGCCGCCGGTGGGGTGATGCAGACAGTATTCCAGCCGGCACAGTTCCGACAGCCCCTGGATGTGGCGCTGAATCTTGCGTTCCACCAATGGCCAGTCCCCGGCATCCACCAGGCGCTGCCAGTCCTCCCAGTTCACCACCTGATGTTCATCGAAACCGATGAGTTTCTTGAACTGGGGTGAAAAGTACGTTTGGTCCGTATCCAGATTCCAGTCCTGGACGCCGTCGCCGGCACCTTCCAGGGCGAACAGCCAGCGCTGCTCGCTGTCCCGCACATCCTTGAGACTGCGGTTAAGGTTGTGATTCATTCGGTTCAGGGCTTCCAACAGCTCCCCCAATTCGGCAATGCCTTTACGCAGGAAGGCGTCGTTACCCCGCCCGGAGGCAATCTGGTCGGCTTTGTGGGTGAGCCCCCGCAGGGGCACCAGCACGATCCGGTGCAGCACGAACAGCAGCACCATCAGCACCACGCCCATTAACAGCCACTGCAGCACCAGGCTGCGCAGCAACGCATTACGAATATTGCGGTAAGGCCGTTGCAGGCTCCACTCCACGTACAACAGGCTGGCGGCCTGGTTGGTGGGGCCGTCTTCCTCCAGGCCCGAACTGACTGGGTAATAGCCCTGGATCAGATCCCGCGACCGGTTGGTGACAACCAGGGGATTGTCTTCCTCCAGGGCCCGTTTCATGTTGGTTTCATCGAACTGCTTGAACTGCCCCGCCGCCGGCACCCCCAGATTGACGTAGCTGGAAGAGAACTGCACCACCCCCTGATGGTCCACCAGGGCGGACAGCTTCACATCCTCCAACAAATTCAGCGCCATGACCTCCCGTTCCACACTGGCCATGTCCTGGTTGCGGAATTCCCGGTCGAAGCGGGCCTGGGATACCAGCAGGATGTTCTTCATGTTGACCATGGCTTCGGCGAACGCATGCTGCTTGAGCAGCACATACTGGTTATACGCAAACAACAGTGACAGCGTGGCGAAGCTGATGGAGATGACCGCCACCACCAGCAGGGACAGGGAACGCTTGATATTCATTGCTCGCCCCCCGACCGCCGCCAGAGTGCCTGGCGCCGGCTGGCCCTGGGCGTGATGCGCGCGGCCGGCAGCAGTTTGGAAGCGGTTGCCAAAATTCGAGTATCCCACCAAATCAATACTTTGAATCACTATAGCAACGAACCGCCCGGGCTGCCGCCCGCCACCGGGATTTTTCCGGTGTTAGCGAAAATAGATTTCCAGTGACAGTGTGAGGGAGGCCACCCCCTGAAAGTCCTCCTCCCTGGGAAACGCCAGCTGTGGGGTCAGGTCCATAAAGAGCCAGTTTTTATGGATCCTACGCCGATAGTCAGCACTTACATAGTAGGTATTGACCTTACTGCTGTGGAGGCTGGTGCCGAACATTGCCAGCTGATACCGGATGGCGTCTCGGGAGGTGATATCCTGGTACAGGCTGAAAACCTGTCCAAACTCCAGGGTGTCCTCCTCTTCCCGCCAGTCAAAGGGGGTGGAGGCCTGAAACAGCAGGTTCTCCGTGAGCAGGCGCTTGAAAATAACATCAAAGCTGCCGCGAAAGCCGCTGGAGTTGAACCATTCCGCGCCGCTGCGCAACTCCAGCTGCCACTGGGGATTCAGGGTGACATAGCGTTTCGCCCGGGCGCGGACGAAGGGGTCCGGGGGCAGCTTGACCTTGATCCCGCCACTGAGCTTGGTCTCCCATTCGCCGCCTTCATCACTGAGGGTGCGCAGCAGACCGGCAAACAGGGAGCGCTCGTCCGTGGGCACCTCCCCATCGGTGGGCCGACGGCGCTCCTCCAGGCTCTGGTCATTGTCATCATCGTAGGCCAGTACCAGACGGTAGCGCTCCTTGGTTCCGGGCAGATCGAGACGGAATTTGTAGTCCACATCGCTTTCCATGCGCCCGGCTTCAATCCAGCGCTGATCCAGGCTCAGGCGCAGGTAGGTATCGTTATCGAAATCAAAATTGTCGTATTCCTCGCCGGCGAAATAGGCATCCATCCGCTCCCCCATCACGCTGAGGGCGGAGGACACATTTTCCCGGGAGCGCAGCAGGTAGTTGATACTGCGACCCAGATAACCGGGGGCTTCCCTGGGCACGTAATGATCCGCCGCGGAGGGGTAATCCTGAAATGGGTCCGCCGTTGGCGCGGCGGGCTCAAGGGACGGTTGCGGTGGCAGCGCCGGCAGTGGGGAGTGGTACTGAAAGGCCGGCTGGTACATGGCCAGATCCTGTGCCTGAGCCGGCGGAGCCTGACCCCAGTCCGCCAGCAGCCAACCCAGCAGGCCGAGACACAACGTTCGTGAGGACTGGCCCGCCATCGCGCTTATCCCGCGACGGATGCCGGCTTCCCGTCGCCGTAGCCTGGTGCAGATTCCGCCCCTGCAGCTGCGGCACACAACACCCTGAGAAAGCTATTCAAGCAGCACCCCTATGGCAACGGTGATGAATTATTAGAATATCAGTACCGGTTCAGCATACTCAGCTGAGGCCGATGACCTTATTCCGGCCGCCCCATCAAGTCAATGATTCGGTGCCGGGGGCGTCTCCCGCCACCGGCTCCGGCGCCAGCGTGAAATAAAACACCGCCCCCTGACCCGGCTCGCTTTCCGCCCAGATATCGCCGCCGTGGCGATGGATGACCCGGGCCACCGTCGCCAGACCCACGCCGATACCTTCAAACGCCTCATTGCCGTGCAGGCGCTGAAAGGCACTGAACAGCTTGTCCGCATAGCGCATATCAAACCCGGTACCGTTATCGCTGACATAATACACGCCATTGCGCACTCCCACTTCGATGGTGGGAGTGGGGCTGTGCTGGCTGTACTTCAACGCATTCTCCAGCAGATTGGATATCACCACCCGCATCAGGCCTGGATCACAACGCACTCTCATCCCGGGCTGCACCCGAATCTGCCCCCGTTGCTGGGGGGACTGCTCCCGCAGTTCCTGCACCACCCCGTCACACAGGGCGCTGAAATCGGTCCACTGGGCCACTATTTCCTGCCGGGTGACCCGGGACAGCCATAACAGACTGTCGATCAGGCTGCCCATCCGCTGCCCGGCCAGCCGCACCCGCTGCAGATAGTCCCGGGCCGCCGGCGCCAGCTGGCTGCCATAATCCTCCAATAACGTCTCACTGAACCCATTGATGGCGCGCAAAGGGGGGCGCAGATCGTGGGACACCGAATAGCTGAAGGCCTGCAGTTCCTGGTTGGTGGTTTTCAGCTCGGCGGTCCGCTCCTCCACCCGGGCCTCCAGTTCCGCCCGCTGGCTCGACAGCGCTCGATCACGCTCTTCAATGGCCGCCAGCATGGTATTGAAGGCCCGGATCAACTGCGCGATCTCATCATCACCGTGCCCCTGGACCCGCACACTGAAGTCCTGATCCGCGGCGATCCGCGAGGCGGCGGCAGCCAGCCGGATAATAGGGTCGGTCACCAGTTTCTGTGTCAGTATCGCCACCAGGATGGACACCATCGACACCAAAGCCAGCGCTGTCAGCAGCATAGAAAAATAATGCGCCAGCTGCTGATCCATATGGGCCAGGTTGACGCGGATAAACATGGTGCCCACCCGCACGGACTCGAAATACAGATTCTCGACGTACAGATAACCACCGTCCTGGAAGCCGGCGCCCCCGGCCTGGGGATTGTGGGGGCAGGAGCCCGCCGCCTCGGCGCGGGGAAACGAGCGCACTTTCAGGCGCATTTGCTGATCGTAGATGCAAACCAGCTCGACGCTGACATCGTAATCCAGACTGTTAGCGGTTTCCTGCAGGGTGGCCAGGTCCTCGAACTGCAGCGCAGCCACCAACTGAGACTGGATAACCTGGGCGATAGTGGCTATTTCCCGAGCCAGCCGGTCCCGTGACTGGGCCCGCTCATAGGCCATGAACAGGGTGGCGGTAAGCACCACCGCGGCGACCAGGGTCAACAGTGTGACCAGCAGAAGTTTCTGTTTGATACTGAGGGAGCGTAGCCAGCTCATCAGTGCCCCACCACTTCCCGGGCCAGCTGCAGTAATCGTGAACTGATCTGCAATTGGCTGGCGCGGGCTGCCCCCAGGTTGACCTCAAACCGGATCCGGCCCTGCTCCTCCACCAGACCGATGATCCCCCCACGGCGGATAAAGTCCGGGGTGTCACTGACCGTGAGTACCGCCTGTTCCGCCACCCGCCGCAGGGCCGGCGCCGGGTCCACCCCGGACAGGTACAACAGGTGGCAACGGTCCGCCTGAGAGGGGGATTGCAACTGCACCACCCGCAGATTGAAATCGCGCACCTTGCGCCCCCCCACCGTCTTCAGGTGAGCACTGACCGGCCCTGAACCCAGCGCGCAGATCACAAGCTCACCCATGGTCTGCTCGACGGCGGGTGGCCAGGTGACATACTTGGTGAAATTATAGACAAAGGCGGCTTTGAGTTGTGTTTCCCCCTGCGGCTCCACAGACTGCGCCACAGCTGCTGGCACAGCCAGCCACAACAACCAGGCGCAAGCCAGACTTCGTCCCAATGTCGGCCTCGTGATCCCCTTCAAACACAATCCCTTAACAATCCATGTGTTATCCACTCAGTATAGTGCTTCAACCGGATGAATGCTTTGAAATTATTTCCCACCTGGCAGCCGTGCCCACCGTGGGCGCATTAGGTAGCCGACTCTAATTTCAGCCAATATCATCATGGGCCCCTGGCAGATAATGCATCTTAGCAAGAGGTAACCATGCTGAACGTTCACGACGTAACAGATTTCGGTTTGAAGCAGCTGGACAACGCCGGTTATTACCTGCGCCGTTATGGCATCACCGATCAGGTCAACCGGCATAATCTGATCGCCATCGCCATGACGGAAAAGGCCAGGGCCCAAGGGGAGCTGGCACGATGGGAACTGCGCGCCCGCATTCAGCGGCGCCGGCTGGAACAGTTACGGGCCCAGATGGACGCCCGCTCAGAGGCGCTGATCGCCCGGTTCCCCGCCCCCCTGGCAGGCCCCCTGAACCGGGCCCGGCGCCTGGTGGGTGGCACTCACTGAACCGCTGTGACCCGCTGGTTGAGGCGCGACAGGATAGTTTCCATATTGTAGTGAATGCCGGCGGTCATGCCCGCCATATCGGTGAGGGAGATGGTGTTCAGGATCTGGGCGATCAGCTCATTGATGGTGGGCATATGGTAGGCCACTTCACAACCCTGGGACAGCTCGCAACCACCATCGTCCTCACAACATTCGGTGATGGCCAGCGGCCCCTCCACCGCGGACACCACCTGGGCGATGCTGATCAGCTCCGGTAAGCGGGCCAGCTGATAGCCGCCCTTGGCGCCCCGCTCCGATCGGACCAGCCCCGCGGCCACCAGTTGTCGCATCAGTTTACGCACCGTGGGCAGACCCAACTGAGTGGATTCGGCCAACTGCTCCATGCGCAACAAGGTGGCTGGAGACTTGGCCAACCGGTTCATAATCACCAGGGCGTAGTCTGTCATTTTGCTGATTCGCAACATAGCTTTCTGGCCCGCGCCAGCCCTTTGCCTACATTCAACCTAGAAAGAATACCAAAACGGTATTGATTTTCAAGACCAAGTATTTTACTCTGCTTTGCCGTAGAGAGACGCAGCGGAGAGACGCCATGAGCGACGACATCAATGCCCTTATCCGTCGTGAATACGCCGCCGGATTTGTTACCAATATTGAGGCGGAGACGCTGCCCCCGGGCCTCAGCGAGGAGGTGATCGCGGTCATATCCGCCAAGAAGCGGGAGCCGGAATGGATGCTGGAATGGCGGCTGGAAGCCTATCGCAAATGGCGGGAGATGCAGGTGCCCCAGTGGGCCCACGTCAAACATCCGCCGGTGGATTTTGAGGCCATCAGCTATTACTCCTCACCCAAATCCAAAGACGATGCCCCCAAGAGCCTGGACGAGGTGGACCCGGAAATCCTCGATACCTTTGAAAAGCTGGGCATCCCCCTCCACGAACGGGCCAAACTGGCCGGGGTGGCGGTGGATGCGGTGTTCGACAGTGTCTCAATCGGCACCACCTTCAAAGAGGATCTGGCCAAGGCCGGAGTGATTTTCTGTTCCATCTCCGAAGCCATTCGGGACTACCCCGAGCTGGTGAAAAAGTATTTGGGCAGCGTGGTGCCGCAGAATGATAATTTCTACGCCGCCCTCAATTCCGCGGTGTTCAGCGACGGTTCCTTTGTTTATATCCCCAAAAACACCCGCTGCCCCATGGAGCTGTCCACCTATTTCCGGATCAACGAGCTTAACACCGGACAGTTCGAGCGCACCCTGATCATCGCCGACGAGGGCAGCCAGGTGTCCTACCTGGAAGGTTGCACTGCCCCCATGCGGGATGAAAACCAGCTCCACGCCGCGGTGGTGGAACTGGTGGCGCTGGGTAACGCCGACATCAAATATTCCACGGTGCAGAACTGGTACCCGGGGGACGAGGACGGCAAGGGCGGTATCTATAACTTTGTCACCAAACGCGGCGTCTGTGACGGGCCCAACGCCAAGATTTCCTGGACCCAGGTGGAAACCGGCTCCGCCATCACCTGGAAGTACCCCAGCGTGGTGCTAAGGGGGGACAACAGCATCGGTGAATTCTATTCCGTGGCCCTCACCAACGGCTATCAGCAGGCGGACACCGGGACCAAGATGATTCACCTGGGCCGCAATACCAAAAGCACGATTATTTCCAAGGGCATCTCCGCCGGCCACAGCAGTAACGCCTATCGCGGGCTGGTACGGATTTCCCCCCGGGCCCAGGGGGCACGGAATTATACCCAGTGTGATTCGCTATTGATCGGGGAGCGGTGTGGCGCCCACACCTTCCCCTATATCGAAAACAAAAATCCCGATGCCATTTTGGAGCACGAGGCCACCACCTCCAAGGTGAGTGACGACCAACTGTTTCTGTGCCGGCAACGGGGCATTGATGAAGAGAAAGCAGTCTCCATGATCGTCAACGGCTTCTGCAAGGAAGTGTTCAAGGAACTGCCCATGGAGTTTGCGGTGGAAGCCGGCAAACTGCTGGAAGTGAGTCTGGAGGGAGCAGTCGGTTAACCATGAGTACTACGCCCATGTTAGAAATCAAAGATCTGGTGGCCACGGTGGAAGACAAGACCATCCTGGATGGCATTTCCCTGACGGTGAATCCAGGAGAGGTGCACGCCATTATGGGCCCCAATGGTTCCGGCAAAAGCACCCTGGCCAATGTACTGGCCGGCCGGGAACCCTACGCAGTCGCCGGCGGCAGCGTGCGCTATCAGGGTCAGGACCTGCTGGCGCTGGCACCGGAAGAGCGGGCACGGGCCGGCATTTTCATGGCCTTTCAATACCCGGTGGAAATCCCCGGCGTCAGTAACATGCAGTTTCTGAAGGCGGCCGTGGACGCGGTGCGGGCCCATCGTGGACTGGATGAACTGGACGCGCCAGGCTTTATGAAGCTGGCCCGGGAGGAATGCAAAAAACTGAAGCTGAAACCGGAATTTTTGAAGCGTGGGGTCAACGAGGGCTTTTCCGGTGGCGAGAAGAAACGTAACGAAATCCTGCAAATGGCCCTGCTGGAGCCCAGCCTGGCGCTGCTGGACGAAACCGACTCCGGCCTGGATATCGACGCCCTGCAAGTGGCGGCGGAGGGAGTCAACGCCCTGCGCAACGCCCAACGCAGCTTCATCGTGGTGACCCACTATCAACGGTTGCTCAACTATATCGTACCGGATTTCGTCCATGTGCTGGCGGCGGGCAAAATCGTCAAGTCCGGTGGCCGCGAGCTGGCATTGGAACTGGAAGAGAAGGGTTACAGCTGGATCGAGTAACGGCAACGCTTATGATGACACCCAACGAATTGAAACAACTGGCGCAGGAGGCAGTGCTGCAACAGCCTTCCCTGGACTGGCTTAAGCTGCCACCCCAGGCCCGGGAGACCTTTGCCGGGCTGGAAATCCCCAGCCGCAAGACCGAGACCTGGAAGTACAGCCCCCTGACCCCGCTATTGCAGCAGGATTACCTGTCCCGGGCGGCGGACGTGCCTGCGGTCGATCACCAGGCCCGCAAGTTGTTGGCGGAGTTGCCGGCGGGTCACCGCCTGGTGTTCGTCAATGGCCGTCTGCAATCATCACTGTCAGACTTCGCTGACCTGGAGAACCAGGGCATTGTTACTCGGTTCAGTGAGGCCAGCGATACCCAGCGACAGCTGATCAATCAGCACCTGGGTAACGCGTTTCCCGCCCGCGAACATGTGTTCGCCGCGCTCAACTACAGTGCGGTGGCGGACGGCGTGTTGATCCATTTACCCCAGGATTACCAGGTGCAGCAGCCATTACAGCTGGTGTTTCTTAGCAGCCCCACGGAGCAGCCCGGCTACGGACAGAGCCGGGTCCTGCTGCAGGCGGAAGCGGGCGCCGGTCTGCACCTGATCGAACAGTACGCCAGCCTGGGGGTCAGCGATCTGTTTCACAATCACGTGATGGAAATCAATTTGCAGGATAACGCCCGTCTGATCCACGAGCGCCTGCAGGTGGAACAGGAAAATCTAATTCATATTAACGGCCTGCACATTAATCTGGGTGCTGGCAGCCACTACGAGCAACACGCCCTGGCGTTTGGCAGTGCCTTGAAGCGCAACGATATCAATCTCAATTTCAAAGGTGGCAACGCCTACAGCCGGCTCAACGGGGTGTTTCTCAGTAAACATCGTCAACACATCGACAACCACATCAACCTGGAACACGGGGTACCGCACTGCAATAGCGATACGCTCTATAAAGGATTTATCACCGGCCACAGTCGCGCGGTGTTTAACGGGCGCATTCACATTCATCCCCACGCCCAGAAAACCGCCGCGCACCTCAACAATCGCAATTTGTTACTGTCGCAACAGGCGGAACTGGACACCAAGCCGGAGCTGGAAATTTACGCCGACGATGTCAAATGTTCCCACGGCGCCAGTATCGGCAAACTGGATGAATCCGCCCTGTTCTATTTCCAGTCCCGAGGCATCGACCGGGCCGCGGCGGAAGCCATGCTGTGCCTGGGATTCGTTAATGAGATGGTGGCTCAGTTCCCCACTGAATCGGTGCGCACCCTGGGCCGGGCCCGGCTGATGGAGTTCTTCAATGACGTGGAGCAACTCAAAGACCTGTGGTCACTGGAGTAAGCGGCATGGGCAGCTTTGATATCGAGCGAATTCGCCAGGATTTTCCCATCCTCCACCAGCAGGTGAACGGCAAGCCGCTGGTGTATCTGGACAACGCCGCCACCACCCAAAAACCGGTGGCGGTGCTGGATGCGGTGAACCGTTACTACCGGGAAATCAATTCCAACGTGCACCGGGGGGCGCATCGGTTGAGTGACCTGGCCACCCGGGAATTCGAAGCCGCCCGGGACACCGTGCAGCGTTTTATCAACGCCCCCCACAGTCACGAGATCATCTGGACCCGGGGCACCACGGAGAGCATCAACCTGGTGGCCCAGGCATTTGGCCGCAACAGCTTTCGGCCCGGTGATGAAATTCTGATTTCCGCCATGGAACACCATTCCAATATTGTGCCCTGGCAGATACTGGCGCAACAGACCGGTGCCCAACTGAAAGTGATCCCGGTGCATGCCGACGCCGAGCTGGATATGGAGGCCTTCAGCCGGCTGTTATCGGAGCGCACCCGGCTGGTGTCAGTGGTCCATGTTTCCAACGCCCTGGGCACCGTGAACCCGGTGCGGGAGATCGTACGCCAGGCCCATGAGGTGGGTGCCCGGGTATTGCTGGACGGTGCCCAGGCCACTCCCCATTGGAATGTGGACGTACAGACACTGGACTGCGATTTTTATGCCTTCTCCGGGCATAAGGTATTCGGCCCCACCGGCATCGGCGTGCTTTATGGTCGCACGGAGCTGCTGGAACAGATGGCCCCCTATCAGGCCGGCGGGGAGATGATCGAGAAAGTCTCCTTCAGCGGCACCACCTACAACACCCTGCCCTACAAGTTTGAAGCCGGTACCCCCCATATCGCCGGCGCCATCGGCCTGGCCGCCGCCATCGACTATCTTGCCCAGTTTGATCGTGAGCAACTGCTGGCCCATGAACAGCGCTTGCTGGAGGCCACCCTTGAACGGGCCGGGGCTGACCCCCAAATTCAATTGATAGGCCGCGCCCGGGACCGGGCCAGCGTGTTTTCCTTTTTGCTGGAAGGTGCCCACCCCAATGATGTGGGCACCCTGCTGGACCAACAGGGTATCGCTGTCCGCACCGGACACCATTGCGCCATGCCGATCATGGATCAGTTCAATATTCCGGGTACCGTTCGCGCCTCCTTCGCCTTCTACAACACCCTGGACGAAGTGGAGCGATTGTTCGCCGGTCTGGAAAAATGCAAAACGTTTTTACTGTAGGACAAGTGAGGGCACTATGACCGTTCAAACCTTTATTCCCGAACAGGCCATCACTCTGACCCCCGCAGCCATCCAACATATGGCTGCCGAGGTGGCCAGGCAGGAGGGCGCCGCGGCGGTTCGCATTTCGGTCAAACCCAGCGGCTGCTCCGGTTTCATGTACGACATGGAACTGGTGAGCGAGCCTCAGACTGACGACGTGCAGATTCAGGTGGCGGAGCCGCTGCGTTTGTATGTAGCCAAGGACAGCCTGGAGGTGCTTGCCGGTACCGAGTTGGATTTCGTCCAGCAGGGATTGAACCGGATATTGCAGTTCCGCAACCCCAACGCCACCTCGGAATGCGGCTGCGGGGAAAGCTTTTCGGTTACCAAATGACGATGCAAAACCCGGCAGAACAACGCATGGTGGCGGTGATGCGGGATTGCCCGGCCCGGGCCGTACCCTCCGGCACGCCCATCACTCTGCCCAAGAACGCCTTTGTCACCATCACCCAGGCCCGGGGCGGTAACTACACCGTCAGCTATCAGGGCAACCTGGCGCGGGTGGATGGCACCGACGCTGATGCCCTGGGGCTGGAGACCGAGGAACTGGATTTTGGCCAGGTGAGCGAAGGTGCCCCGCTGTCGGAGCACGTCTGGGACACGCTGCGCACCATCTACGACCCGGAAATACCGGTGAATATCGTCGACCTGGGACTGGTTTATGACGTGCAGCTGGAAGAGAGCCGGCCGGGCCATCATCGGGTGATCGTAACCATGACCCTCACCTCCCCCACCTGTGGCATGGGCCAGGTGCTGACCAACGACGTCCGCTACCGGCTGGGCAAAGTCCCCAATGTGGACGAGGTGGAGGTGAAGCTGGTGTTTGATCCCCCCTGGACCCGGGATAAAATCTCCGAGGAGGCGCAGCTGGAGCTGGGCCTGTTCTGAACTCTGAAACGAATGCAACCCCAGCAAAAGGCCCTGGCATGAGCGATAACCCTTTCGGCAGCGACATTACCAGCGAGGACATTCTGGAAGACCTGGAATTTTTCGACGACTGGGAGGATCGTTATCGATACATCATTGATCTGGGCAAAAAGCTGCCGCCCATGCCCGCCGAGCTGAAGACGGACGACAATTTTGTCCATGGCTGCCAAAGCCAGGTCTGGATCAGTGCCGATTACGACGCCAGCCAGGACCAAATGTGTTTCCTGGTGGACAGCGACGCCCATATCGTGCGGGGACTGGCGGCCATGGTCATGGCGGCATTCAATCAACAGTCCCCACAGGCGGTTCTGGACTTCGACATGGACGCTTACTTTGCCCGTTCCCAACTGATCCAGCACCTCAGTCCCACCCGGGGCAATGGCCTGAAATCGATGGTGGCGAAGATCCGCGGGGCGGCCCAGAGTCACCTCGAGAGCACCTGAAAAAACTTCGAACCGGCCCAGGTGATCGCCACCTTTGTGAACAAATTACTTGGCCTGAGTACACCCACCCCCCACAATGGGGTCTTCCCCCACCACAAAAGGAAGACCTCATGCGCCCATTGCTTGCCCTGATTCTGTTCACCGCCCTGCCGGTTCTGGCCACGGCCCAGGATCTGACCGACGCCGAGATCCGCCAGTGGACCCAGGCCTATCAGGCGGTGGTGAATTGGGCGGAGAAAACCGACCTGGAAGAGGAAATGGCCCCCAGCCAGGAACCCACGGAGTATCAGCGGATTTTCAGCCAGATGCTGGAGCAATCCCAGACTCACTCCCGCTACCGGGATCTGGCCGGAGTGCTAAAACAACAGGGCTATAAAAACCCGCAACAATGGGCCGCCACTGGCGACCGTATCATGACCGCATTCCTGGCCACCCAAATGGATGGGGACCGCGCGGAAGTGGAGCGTCAGCTCAAGCAAATGCAGACCATGCTGGACAGCGGCATGATTCCCGAGGGGCAAAAAGCCATGATGGA
Organism: Pseudomonadales bacterium; assembly: GCA_002701845.1. GTDB lineage: Bacteria > Pseudomonadota > Gammaproteobacteria > Pseudomonadales > Ketobacteraceae > Ketobacter. Next base: position 21,058 of record NZXG01000040.1, on the reverse strand, counting down.
AAAAATGCTGCAGGAGAGCAAACGTGCCCTGGCCGCCGCTCAGGAGGCCCCGGCCGCGGACCGGGCAGCCATCAAGCGGAATCAGCAGATGCTGGACGCGGTTTTCAATCGCGAATGAATCCGACCGCCACAATAAATTGACACTGCTTCCAAACCGGTTTGTGTTCGCCGGAATTCTGACGGACACAAACCCGGGATAATCCTTCCTTTTTGCGCCGACTTCGCAGACCCGGGATTGATCTATACTGAATTCTGGGTGACGTTAAGTCGGGATGACGCCATAAAACTCCCTGCCAGCGGCGCGCTCACTTAACTGTCCAAGCGCCATTCACCCTTGATCTGTGGAATAAAAAATTGTTGGTAACTCAATACAATAGCCTGATCAAGACGCTGCTGACCCTATGCCTGCTATGGAGCGCCAACCTGTGTATTGCCACGCAGACGGTGCAGCTGGGCCATGCCATTCAGGAACTGAATTTGAAGCACGAACATCTGCAACTGTTCGAGGACAGCGAGGATAAGCTGGGAATTCACGAAATCATAACAAACAGAAGCATGCTGTTTACAGAGACCGAGCAGGATGTGATTAATATGGGCCATACCGACAGTTCGGTCTGGGTCTATTTTCGGGTACGGGTCAACGCTGCGGACACCGGCCTCCAGCACTGGATCATGGGATCGAGCTTTCCTCTGCTAAAACGGTTTGATGTCTTTCTGGTAAGCGGCAACCGGTTGGTGCAGCAATCCAGCCTGGGTTACAGCCTGCCAATCCTGGAACGCAGCCTGCCCCATCGATTCTTTGCCCAGCCACTGGGCCTTGAACCCGGCCGAGAGTATGAGGTGTTTATTAATGCCAAGCGCGCCGGCGGCAGTGTACAAATCCCACTAAAAATCTCCCAGCCGGTGCACTTTATCCACACCGAGCTGGTCCACAACTATGTGTTCGGCCTGTTCTTCGGCATCTTGTTGGCAATGATTGCCTACAATCTGTTTCTGTTTTTCTCCGTCGGCAATCGCGCTTACTTTTACTACATCACCTATATCGGCTTTTCCTTTCTGGCATTTCAAACCATTACCGGATTTGGTTTCCTGTTACTGTGGCACAACTCACCGGCGGTTAACGAATATATCACTCAGGTAAGTGCCTGCCTCGCCGCCGTTAATGGCCTGTTGTTCGTCAAACACTTTATTAAAACCGAGCATTACAGCCGCTATATCAATCCGTTTCTCCATGCCATGGTGGTGGTGGGCCTGGCCATTCCCCTGCTGCGCCTGACCACAGACCGGTTCCTCAGCCTGGAGGCATCCGCTTATATTTCCGCAATCAGCGTGGTAGTGCCGGCCATGGTGTTCTATTGCTGGATAAAAGGATCCCGGGCCGCGGGCTTTTTCCTGCTGGCCTGGGCCCTCCTGATCGTCGGTCTGGTCATGTACACGCTGATGCTGCTGGGGGTGCTGCCCACCAACGCATTCACCAATAACGCCATGCTCGCCGGTTCCGCCGCCGAGATGTTGCTGTTGTCACTGGGGCTGGCCGACCGTATCAACTACGAGCGCAAGGCCAAATACTCCGCTCTGCAGGAACAACACAAAGCCGTGGTACGGCTGAAAGAAGCCGAGGAACGGCTGATGCACCGGGCCCTGCACAGCCGCACCACCGGTCTGCCCAACCGTACCCTGTTGCGCAACACCCTGGACCAGTTGCTGCTGGATACGGCGCAGCCCGGCTTCAGCCTGGTGATCATCAACGTCAACAACTTCCATGAGTTCAATAAAACTCTGGGGCACACCAACGGCGATGCCATTTTGTATATCCTCACCGAACGCCTCAGCCAGCTGGCCCAGAGTATCGACAGGATCGTGCCCATTGAAGACACCGATACTCGTCCGCATTGCATCGCCAGCGTGGAGGGCGTCAGCTTTGCGCTGTTGTTGCGGGAACTGGATCCCGACCGGATCCGGGCCGCGGTGCAGTGCCTGCTGCGGGATATGGAAAAGCCGTTTGAATACCAGGGGCTGACCCTGGACGTAGACGCCAGCGCCGGCATTGCCCTGCACCCGGAGCACGGCGCCAGTAGCGAAAACCTGCTGCGTAACGCCCACATTGCGCTGGAAGCCTCCACCAGCACCAATGAAAAATTCGCCATCTACAGCCATGACATTGATCCCTACAATCAACGCCGGATCTCTCTACTGGGTGAGCTGCGCAACGCGATTGAAAAAGAGGGGCTGCAACTGTACTTCCAACCCCAGATTGCGCTCGACAACTTTCAGGTCAGCGGCGCCGAAGTGCTGATCCGCTGGATGCACCCGGAATACGGCTTTGTACCCCCGGATGAGTTTATTCCCCTGGCGGAACGCACCGGCGTTATTCAACCGCTGACCTACTGGATCTGCCGGCGGGCATTTGATTTCAAACGCAGCCTGAGCCAGCAGGGGCATGACCTTAATCTGTCCATCAACATATCCGCCCGCAACCTGCAGGATCCTCAATTCAAGGATCAGGTCTGCCGTATTGCCCGCGAATGCGGTGTCACCCTGGAAAAAATCATCATGGAGCTGACCGAAACCGCGGTAATGCACAATGCCGATGATGCCTTGCGGGTGATGGGGGAACTCAGTGCCACCGGTATCCGGCTTTCCATCGATGATTTCGGTACCGGCTACTCCTCTCTTTCCTATCTGAAGAAGCTGCCGGTGAATGAAATCAAGATTGATCGCAGCTTTGTCACGGATATGGCCAGAAACAGCGAAGACCAGGTTCTGGTGCACACCACTCTCACCATGGGCCACAACCTGAGTCTGGACGTGGTGGCGGAAGGCATTGAAGACGAAGAAACCCTGCTGGCACTAAAAGCCATGGGCTGCGACCTGGCCCAGGGTTACTATATTGCCCGCCCCATGCCCGCCGCAGAGTTTGTGACCTGGCTGAACCGCTATCAGGCCCGGCAGCGGCCCGTGTCGAACTTCAGGGAATCGAACTAAGGAATCAAACCAGGGAATCGGACTACCCGGGAAGGGACGGCCACTTCCGATCACCCCCGCCCTTTGCGCCCACGTTGATTCACGGCTTTTACCCTTACTCCCCCTCCAGCAACCCATCGGTCTGCGCTGCCAGCACGAAATCGTTACGGTGCAGGCCGCCGATGCTGTGGGTCCACCAGCGCACCCTGACCTTGCCATATTCTGTGGTCAGCTGCGGGTGGTGGTCATGCTGTTCCGCCAGCTCGCCCACCCGGTTGGTAAAGTCCAGGGCGGCTCTGAAATCCGGAAACTCGAAGGCGCGCAGCAACCGCGGCTCACCCTCCTCGTTAACCAGTTGCCACTGGGGTAATTGGGCCAGCAGGGTCTGTTGCTCGCTCTCGCTGACCTGGGCTGCGTCGGCGCCGCAGGCAGTACAGGATTCGTCTTTCAGAGCCATGTTAGTACCTCCCTTATGTACAGTCTTGGTGTGCAAGCCTGAGACGCTGGCTGTATTATCGCCTCATTAAAACAGGCGTTGGCCTTTTTGACAGCCACAGCTTCACACAGTGCCAATGCCAGCGTCAAACCGCTGGTGCACACTCGCGCACCATTGCCGCATAATGACCACGCGCAACCGTCGGATCTCAACAGGAAATTAGCGATGCCCCAGTACAAAGCCCCCCTGCGTGATATGAATTTCGTGATGAACGAGGTTCTGGATTATCCCAAGCATTACAGCAAGCTGCCCTGTGCGGAAAACGCCACGCCGGATATGGTGGATGCCATTCTCGGAGAATGCGCCAAGTTCTGTGAGCAGATACTGTCCCCACTGAATCAGACCGGGGATCAGGAAGGCTGCCATTTCGAGGACGGCAAGGTCACCACCCCCAAGGGCTTCAAGGAGGCCTACCAGCAGTACTGCCAGGGAGGCTGGCAGGGGCTTTCCCACCCGGAGGAATACGGTGGCCAGGGCCTGCCGTTGTCATTGTCCGTGGTGAAATCCGAAATGATCGGCACCGCCAACTGGTCCTGGGGGATGTATCCGGGGCTGAGCCTGGGGGCCATGAATACGATCTATCTGCATGGCACCGAGGAACAAAAGCAGCACTTTCTGCCCAAGATGTGCGAAGGCACCTGGGCCGGCACCATGTGCCTCACTGAAGCCCATTGCGGTACCGACCTGGGGCAATTGAAAACCAAGGCTGTGCCCAACATGGATGGCAGCTACGCCATCAGCGGCACCAAGATTTTCATTTCCTCCGGCGACCACGATATGGCGGAAAACATCATCCATATCGTGTTGGCCCGACTGCCGGATGCTCCGGCCGGCACCAAGGGTATCTCCCTGTTTATTGTGCCCAAAATCAAGTGCAGCCCCGATGGTACATTGGGGGAGCCCAACCAAGTGACCTGCGGCTCCATTGAGCACAAAATGGGAATCAGCGCCTCCGCCACCTGTGTTATGAATTTCGAGGCCGCGGAAGGCTATCTGATCGGCCCCCCCAACAAGGGCCTGGAGTGCATGTTCACTTTTATGAACTCGGCCCGGGTGGGCACTTCCCTGCAGGGCCTGGGGGCGGCGGAGCTGTCCTATCAGGGGGCCCTGCCCTACGCCAAGGAGCGCCTGTCCATGCGCGCCCTGGGCGGTAAAAAATACCCGGACAAAGTGGCCGACCCCATTATCTGCCACGCCGATGTACGGCGCATGCTGTTGACCCAGAAGGCCCTGGCCGAGGGGGGGCGGGCCATGGTTTATTACGCCGCCAAGTACGCCGATATGCTGCTGTTCGGGGAAACCCAGGAGATCCGCGACGAGGCGGATGACCAGTTGGGCTTTCTCACCCCCATTCTCAAAGCCTTCCTCACCGAGACCGGATACGAAGCGGCCAATCTGGGCATGCAGGTGTTCGGCGGCCACGGCTATATCAAGGAGTGGGGCATGGAGCAGATCGTGCGTGACACCCGCATCGCCACCCTGTACGAAGGCACCACCGGGATCCAGGCGCTGGACCTGCTGGGGCGCAAGGTACTGCTGGGCAAGATGAAAACGCTTAAGTCCTTTACCCTGGAAGTACTGAAATACTGTAAGGATTATGGGGTGATTTCCGGCAACCCCCACAAAAAGGAAATGAATAAATTTATCTGGCCGCTGTTCCGCTATACCACCAACTGGCAGCAATACAGTGTCCGGCTGGCCATGCGCGCCCGTAAGAATTTCGACGTGGTGAGCGCCGCCTCGGTGGATTACCTGATGTATTCCGGTTACGTCAGCATGGCTTTTATGTGGGCGCAGATGGCGCAGACCGCCTACGAAAAACTGGCGGCCGGCACCGATAACCCGGAATTCTATAAGGCAAAAATCCAGACCGCCGAGTTTTATTTCGACCGCCTGCTGCCCCGGGCCAAAGCCCATGCGGAATGCATGATGGCATCGCCAGGTTCGCTGATGAAGATGCAAGAGGATAAATTCGCGTTTCTGGACTGAAGGTGCCCCGGGAAGCGTTTTTCCGCGTTTAGAACCGCATCAGTTTTTTGACCCGCCTCGCACTGGGTTAATCCGCCCTCCCACCCGGGAGGGCTTTTTTTGCCGGGCTGTAAATTTTTGTTAACCTGTTAAACAAACTTCCCGTTATTCTTGGTATACTCTGTCTACTGGAAGTAGCCAGTCAGCTCCGGGATGTGATGTGCTGACTGCTCAGCACCGATCCCACCCAATTACAAAATTCATACGCAAGTTCCTGTCTACCTCCAATCACATTTCGGCGAAAATGATCCACACTGACTGGCAGGCATGCATGCCGCGGTGCCGTTTGAATGATTCGAGGTGTCAGTTGTTCCAGGGAAGGGCGAACTTAGTCGTTGCCAACAAAAATGATAAAGACGAGATGTTCAAGGTAAGCCCATGACCTCCAAGAATGACGCCATGTCTCAGTTTGCTGATTTGAGCCCCCAGCAGCGACAACTGCTGTTTGAGAAAATCCGCCAGCGCAAGCTGAACAGTGCCCGTCAGCCCAAACCCCACACCCACCCCGAGCCAAACCCGACTCAGGGCCTGCCCCTGTCGCCCCACCAGCAGTCATTACTGGCACAACTGCCTGCCGGCGCCGGCAACCGGATGGTGGAGTTTTTACTGGAGGGGCCGGTGAACTTGGCGCAGCTGGAGCAGCACCTGCAGCAGTTGCAGCATGCCTATCCCATACTGGGGGCCTGCCCGCACCCGGATACCAACCACTGGCCAATGCAGGGGGCACTGACTCCCACTGCAGTGATCCTGCCGGAGCAATCCGCCGCCGCCAGCGATGCCCTCACTGAGTTACGTTTGGAGCTGCAAACCCACCGGGCCCAACCGGCCCTGAAACTGGTGCTGGCACAGGGGGCTGCCGGCCCCTGTCACCTGCTGCTGGCGGCACACCCCCTGGTATTGGACAGCTACTCCCTGTTGCGCCTGGGAAATCAGTTGCTGTCCATGCTGGCGGGCCGACTGGAGGCCATCGATCTGCCGGATAACTGTCATCAGGCCGGATTTGCCGCCTGGTCGCGGCAGGTGCTGGGGGAAAAATTTCTCGCCAGCGAATGGAACCGGCTGGCGCCGGCCCCGCTGAAGCAAAAAAACCGGCGGGCCCCCTGCGTCCGCGCCCAGCATCACCACGAAATGCTGGATGAGGCGTTTCTGGAACAACATTTACCCAGCGGGATCAGTGCCAAACAATGGCTCTGTGATGGGCTCCATCAGACCCTCTATTCCTGGCTCTCACACGAGGAGGTCACTTACTGATTTGCCGACCCAACCCTGAAGGACAGCAGTTTTGAAAACCTGCTGGGGTATTTCCCCTACTACGTACCGGTGCAGGGTCAGCGCCACGAGGGGCAGACTTTCGATGCCGCCGGCGAACTGGCGCAGCTCCATACCCGCTATTCCCCGGTGTCCGAGCAACTGGCCCAGGCCCTGTGCCAACAGGGGGCCAGCGTGCCACTGGTGCATTATCACTGGTTTGATGTGGATACCGACAGCAATAATCCCCGCGTAACCCAGGGGGGAGAGACACCCCTGGCGGTACTGGCAGTGCAGCACCTGCATGCCGGGCTGATGCTGGCACCGTTCGAGGTGCATATTGTCGAGCAGGCCCGGCGCATGGACATTCACGTGCACTACGGCCCGGATCGCCTGGGCCGGGATCAGGTGCAGTTTCTGTTGCGGGATCTGCTGGCCCTGCTGAAACGGGATCAGGACAACGACCCCGCCAACCGTCCCAGCCTGGGGGACCAGCTACGGGCCATCTGGAAGGAACTGCTGCAGGTGCCGGACATCGCCCCGGGGGCCAGTTTCTTTGAACTGGGGGGCCACAGCCTGCAGGTCACCGAGATGAAATTCCGCATCAAGCAGCAGTTGAAGCTGGATATCCCCATCTCGGTACTCTACGAATTGCCCACTATCGAGCAGCTGGCCAATTTTATTATTGCCACCCAGGGCAACAGCCTGGGCTGGAGCCCGGAGCAGGGCGGCACGGCAGACGCTGCGACCGGTGATGGCGACGAAGAGGAAGGTACGCTCTGAGGTATTGGGGCCAGGCCCTGAGGCTTATTCAGCTGGCGTCGGCCGCTGAACCGGAAGGGTCAGCGGCCACCGCGTCCTGAGCGGGCGTCATGGCCATGAAGTGACTGAAGCGCGACCAGAAATTCATATCAAACCCGGCGTAATCCGGCTGTTCACAGCCCAGACCCTGGGCCAGATGAAAGATGTGTACCATCATCATTTCGGCATCCTGTTCAAACCGGATGTCCCCCAGGGGAGTACTGTCCAGCAGATCAATGGTGGCCAGGCCGGAAATGGTGGCCATAAAGCAGTGGACGATCTGAAATTTCAGATGATGGGGATCTTTATTGGGCTGCAACCGGGTCATCAGTTTCAGCATCCGACCCACCGGTTCCTGTAAATAACGGTTGTAGAGGGCCTTGAGCTCGGCATCGGCCTCCAGCATCAGACGGGCACTGAGGCGTACCGCGCTGCGACCGTATTCCGGCGTGCAGTAAAGTACCCAGAACGGCAGCTGAATGGCCATGGCCACGTCCTCCGCCTGCAGCCGGCCCTGTTCCGCTTTGGTGTCCAGGGCGCCGGTAATCTGATCAAAGATAGGTCGCAGTTGGCTATTGAGCTTCTCCATCACTGCTTCGATGATGCCCATCTTACTGCCGAAATGGTAATGCACCGCCGAGGAATTGCGGGTGCCGGCGGCGCTGTTGATATTGCGCATGGACACGCCGCTGAAGCCCTGTTCCGCGAACATCCGGATAGCCACCAGGATCAGCTTTTCCCGGGTATCTGATTTATGCTCGGCTTGTGTTACTGCTGTCACGCGACTTCACCCTTGCTGCATGGACTGGCGGATCCTGGGCATCAGTATACCCGGATCATCCGGGAAAGCTAAGCCAACCGGGTACCATAGTACCTGAAAAAAGCCCCTTAAGGACCCCTCAATCCTGATTATCCGGTTCAAAGAACAGCCAGCGCACCCCCTGAAACTGCTGCCGAAAACCGGCCTCCACCTCATTAATGGCCCGGATCAGACCCGCTTCACTGCCGGTAGCCACCATCCGCGCCTTCACCGCCACCATCAAATCCGCCCCCATCTGCATGGTCAGCAGATTGAAGACCTGCTCCACCTCCGGCCGCTGTTGCAGCCAGTCCAGCATCCGCGCCCGTTCCAGGGGGTCGGCACTCTGCCCGATCAACAACTCACGCACCTCGTTGCCGATCAGTATTGCGATCAACAGCAAGAGGGCTCCGATCACCAGAGTACCGACCGCATCGTAGGCGGGATTCCCGGTGATCAGGGTCACCACAATGGCCAGCAGGGCAAAGGCCAACCCCAGCAGGGCCGCCAGATCCTCGCCAAAGACCACCAGCAGCTCGCTCTGCCGGCTCTGTCGAAACCAGCGCCAGTAAGAGCGGCCGGCCCGCACCTTATTGACTTCCCGCAGGCAGCCCCACAGGGAGATACCCTCTGCCACCATGGCAAACACCAGCACCCCGATGGCCACCAGGGGGTAACTGAGAGGTTCCGGATGCTGCAGTTTGTGCCAGCCCTCGTACAGGGAGAACAGCCCACCCAGACTGAACAGAATGATGGCCACGATAAACGACCAGAAGTAAATGGCCTTGCCATAACCCAGGGGATAATCCTCGCTGGGGGCGGTGCGGGCCCGCTTCAGCCCCAGAATCAGCAGGGTCTGGTTGCCGGCATCGGCGAACGAGTGGATGGATTCCGCCAGCATGGCGCCGGAGCCGGTGATCAGGGCGGCCACCAGCTTGGCCACGGCAATGGCGGTATTGGCCCCCAGGGCGAAGAGGATGCTTTTCAGGGAGTCGGCGCCGTGAGACATGCTGTTTCCTTATGGCTGAAGCGGGTTGTCAATGGCGGTGGCCATCGGCAGCGCATTATACCCGGGCCCGCCACCGGCGTCAGGGCCGCTTTGCGCCGCCCGGTCACTTCGGTATCATCCCAGCGATGAAACTGAATCCCGAACAACAGGCCGCCGCCCACTATCAGGGGCAGGCCCAACACCTGCTGGTGCTGGCCGGCGCCGGTACCGGCAAAACCCGCACCATCATCGGCCGCATCCTGTTCCTGATCCAGCAGGGGGTGCCGGCGGAACGCCTGCTGATGCTCACCTTCACCCGCCGCGCCGCCAAGGAAATGCTGCTGCGATTGCACAACGAAGTGGGCAAGGTGGCGGACAACATTACCGCCGGTACCTTCCACCATTTCTGCCTGCAGGTCATGCGCCGGGTGCCCAAACCGTTCGGGGTGGAGGACCGCACGGTGATCGACCGTGATGACGCCCAGAGTCTGTTGCAGCTGATCCGGGGGGAGCGGTTAAAAAAGGGGGAAAAACGGGACTTCCCCAAGGCCCCCGCCATACTCAATTACATCTCCTACGCCAAGAACTGCTGCCTGGCGCTGGCGGATTACCTGCACCAGTTTACCGAGCTGGACGAGCAGACCATGGCCCGGCTGCTGGAGATCGCCGAACGCTACGAGCAACGTAAGCAGCAGCGGCACTATCTGGACTACGACGATATTCTGCATCGGTTTGTGGTGGGCATCGAAAGCAACCCCAAACTGCGGGCGCGCATCGCCGGCCTCTACCAGCATGTGCTGGTGGACGAGATGCAGGACACCAACCCGTTGCAGTGGCGTATCCTCAAGGCCCTGGCCAGCGCCCGGTTGTTCTGCGTGGGGGACGACGCCCAATCCATCTACGCCTTCCGGGGCGCGGATTTTCGCAACGTACACGAGTTCGAACAACGGTTGCCCGGCGCCGCCACTTTGAAACTGCGGGAGAACTACCGCAGCACCCAGCAGATTCTGGATCTGGCCAACTGGCTGCTGACCCAGTCCCCCATTGAGTACGACAAGCAACTGCAGGCCCACCGCGGCCGGGGCTTGAAACCTCTGCTACTGGATTTTGAAAGCAAGTTCGATGAAGCCGCCTGGATCGCATCCGATCTGCAAAGCCGTCACGAAGCCGGTGCCCCCTGGAGCGAGCACATGGTGCTGGTGCGCTCCGCCTGGTCCGCCAAAACCCTGGAGGGGGCGTTGATTGAACGCCAGATTCCCTATCGTTTCGTGGGGGGCACCAGCCTGCTGGAAGCGGCCCACGTAAAGGACCTGCTGTCCCTGTGCCGGGCCGCCATCAGCGCTTACGATGAGCTGGCCTGGATCCGCTATCTGAAATGCTGGCCCAGGATCGGTGACGCCACCGCCGCCCGGGTGGTGAGCCGGTTAATTGAACTGGATCCGGTGGATAACCCACTGCAGATTCTGGACAGCACCCTGGCGCAACGGGAAGACATTCGCCAGGGCATCGCCCTGATTCAGCAGTATCGGGGCGAGCCGGGCAAGGCCCTGAAAATGGGTGCCGAGCATTTATCCAAGGCCCTGGCCCAACGTTACGACCGCTGGGAAAGCCGGCTGGCGGATCTGCGGCTGTTATCCGATCTGGCCAATCGCTATAAAGATCTGCTGGGCTTTGTGGAGGCCTACACCCTGGACCCGGTGTCCAACTCCGAAGCGGAGAAAACCGAGCAGGAGGACTGCGTCACCCTGATCACCGTGCACAGCGCCAAGGGCACCGAGGCGCCGGTGTGTTATTGCCTGGGGGTGCAGCCCGGGCTCTATCCCCACATGCGCAGCCTGGGTAACCAGGACGCGGAAGAAGAGGAGCGGCGGATCCTGTACGTGGCTTTGACCCGGGCCCAGAACGAATTACTGATTACCCGGGCGGGAGACGATAACCGAACCCTGTTTCATGGGGGCTCTTTCGTGCACGGGGTGGGCAGTGGTTACTTCCTGGAATATTTACCGCCAGCGCTGGTGGAATACCAGCATTTTGGCTATCAACAGGGCCATGGTGGCGGCTCGGTGCTGGATGAGCTGCTGGACTTCGATTAATCTCACCGGGCCGCGAATTGCAGAGTTTGTGAATAGCAGACAAAAAAATGCCGCATTGGGGAAATGCGGCGAGGTCAACATTGGGGGGGTTGAAAACTGGTTAGGATTCCACGTCCATGTGGTCGCGCTTCTCCTCTAGAAACTCATCTGCCAGAGCACTCTTCTCCTTGTCCTCCAACACACGTCCCGCCACCTGGAAGAACTCCTGTTCTTCGTCGTCCAGATGGTGCAACACTTTTGCCTGCAGCTTTTTCGCGGTGCTGAGCCAGGCTGGCGAACTGCGATCTTCCGCTTCCAATGCTTCGATCAGCTCGTCGATTTCGTGATGCTCGGCGATGGCATGACGCGACTTCTCCTGCGTCATATCGTCCATGATGAGCGGCTTGTAAAAAGCCCGCTCTTCCGCCACCGCGTGACTGATTAACTCATCCTTGAGCGCAAGAAAGATATGAACCCTTTCCTCGGTGTCGCCACTGGTTTCCAACAAAGCCTCTAACAGCTGGCGTTGTTTGTCATGATCCTGTCGCAATGCCTGGAAAATGTTCATCGATAATCCCGACTGTCCTGTCTGCTGATTGTCTGTCTCTAAACTTGCAGTGGTTACTAAGCCAGGAGCGTGCCAAGATGGTTTTTTTTTGAGAAAAGCAGCAGTGACGGGGGCTGCGGCCCAGGGCGGGAAAAACACAGGGAATCAGTGAGTCACCGCCCTTGTAGCATTTACAAGGGCGGCTGTAAGTTCTTTAGGTGACCCGCGTGATTGATAACCAGCGGGGTCATTAAAACCGGCCACGCTTTTTCACCTTGTACTCGTACTCATAAGTGTAGCCACCGTGACGCTTATGTCCGTAATGTCGGCCCGGGTGGGCATCATAGCGACGGTGGTAAGGACGATGCTGCGGTGGCCGGTGGATCACATAGTGTTCAACCCGCTGCGGCGCATGGTAACGGGAATAGCGCGGGGGCTCACGATAGTGTCGCCGGCGCTGTTCCCAGTCACGCCGGTCATGGTCCCGGTGATGCTTTACCGCCACAGCGGTGATGGTACCCACCGCCAGCCCCATCAGCACTGCCGCTTCGTCGTCGTTCAGGGCATAAGCCTGATTGGATGTCAGGGCCGCTGCCCCTGCCAGCGCCAGCACCGCCGGCATGATGATTGTTTTAGACCACATCAGGATTCCTCCTTCAATTGATGGTGGGTTCAGCCTAGCGCCGGTTGCCTGAATCCCCGCTGAACCAAGCCCGCCCGCGGGTTCAGCCTCAATTCAGGGCCGCCCCCCTGTAATGGCAGGACCGGAAAGGAGGTGCCTCATGTACAAACTCGCCATTGCTATTGTGACTTTTTTATTACTGCTGCTGGTGGGCCACACCCAGGCCGCCGAATTGATGACATCGCCCGGCGCCAAGGTTAAGGGCGGGTTGGTGACGGATAGCGAGCGGGCTGCCACCCCGCTGCAGCCCAGGGCTCTGCACGGCAACACCCACAGCAGCCCGGGATTGCAACTCTTCGCAGTGGATGTTGAGCTGCGGGAGGACAGCGACGGGGATGGCTACTATCACCGCTTCGGGGTGACTCTGGATCTGGACCTGCCCTTCGACTCCCGTGAGATCTATGTGGTGGGGCGGCTGGCGCAGCGAATTCTGTTTCAGACCGAGCCTTACACTGTCGCCGGTGTCCAGGGCAGCGATGCCTACCGGGTGGATGTGTTGTTGACCGAAGGCTATCCCGCGCAACGCTACTCTCTGTCCCTGGAGGTCTATGCCGCGGATTCCGAACAGCTGTTACAACAATTCGGCGCCGTGGAAGCGCCGGCCCTGGGGGCCCTGTATCTGGAGGATCAGCAACAGGAGGCGGTGCAGGCCCAGGCACTGAGCATTTATGAACTGGCGTTCGAACTCAGTCAGGACTGGGACGGGGATGGCTACTACACTGACCTGGCGCTGGATCTGGACGCTGACGCCCCGGGGCGGGAGCGCTGGGTCTACGCCGAAGTCAGCTTGCTGGATACCGCGGGCTACGGTTTGCCGCTGCGCACGAGCGCCCCGTTTTTACTGCGGGATTATGCCAGTAATGATCGCTATCGCACCGCGCTGACCCTTGATTACGGCTATTCTCCCCAGGCCTATCGACTGCGTGTGGACCTGTACGATGCCGACACCCATACGCTGCTGTTAACGGGTTATTCGCCCAACCACACCCCACTGTATATGGAAAGCCTGGAATGGGATGAGGACGCCTATTACTCCGACCCCGGCAGCCGCCACGGCGGTAGCCTCAGCCTGTGGTTGCTGGCGGCATTCTGCGTCCTGCTGATGCTGGCCCGCAACGCCAGAAGTGACAAATGAAAGCAAGCCCGCTGATCAAAAGCCACAGCCTTCAGACTGCCCACTGAATGCTGTGGCTTGCCCCCTGGCCTGCAAAGGTCGGCACGACCAAACCACCATCCTGGAAACTCAGCTCCAGAACATCCGCACGCACCAGCCCGGGAACGAACAACAACAGGGCCGATAACAGGGCAATGGTCAGGGCCGCGGAGCCCAGCCAGTCAAGAAAACGGATATTGTTCATACTCCCCTCCCTGCGCCCATCGACCAATCAATCCCCGGGCCTGCGCGATCAAATGTCAACTCAGTGTAATGGGTCAGTGTGAACCTGCAACTGCATCAGCGCCCGTGAGTTTTCCACAATTCCTGAGGTGAACTTTACCTTTTCCCCCCACTTGCCTGACGGGGCAGGCTTTTTTTCCGGACACCAAATTACCACTGGTGCAGCCCGGGAAAGATCATGTAACGAATCTGTCTAAGACCGCCTGATTCTGTTCAGAACCTCAGTGCGTAACCCCGGTCTGGACGGGCCCCGGCGTTTCCTGACACACTATGTCCACCCATTGAGATTAGGTCTAATGCGGCTTGACAAATACATCAGTCATTTTGCGGGTTTATCCCGCAAAGAGGCCCGCCGTGCCATTAAAGCCGGGCTGGTGACGGTGGCACATCACGCGGCCACCGATCCCGGCACCGAGGTGACGCCGGCGGCGCCCGTGACAATGCACGGGCGCCCGGTACAGCCCCTGGGCCCGCGTTATTTCATGCTCCACAAGCCGGCGGGGGTGGTGTGCGCCAATAGTGACAGCCACCATGCGACGGTGATGGAACTGCTGGCCGAAGAGGACCCACGAGACCTGCACGTGGCGGGCCGGCTGGACCGGGACACCACCGGGCTGGTGCTGATCACTGATGACGGCCAGTGGAGCCACCGTATTACCTCGCCCCGGCACAAACTGCCGAAACGCTATCGGGTGACCCTGCGCGACCCGGTGAGCGATCAGGCCGCGGAACAATTTGCCGCCGGCCTGCTGTTGCACGGGGAGCAGCGACCCACCCGGCCGGCCCGACTGTGGATTCAGAGCCCCCGCCAAGTGGAACTGGAATTACTGGAAGGCCGCTACCACCAGGTTAAACGCATGTTTGCGGCCCTGGGCAATGCGGTGGAGACATTGCATCGTCAACGGATCGGCCCCATTGAGCTGGACCCCACACTGGCACCGGGGGAATATCGCCCGCTGCGACCGGAGGAACTTCAACAACTGTCATGATGGAACCCGCCCTGGATTTTATGTTGCAGGCGCTGCCGGACCATACCGGCAAACGGCTGCTGATTGCCGACGAACAACTGGACACACAGGCCCTGTTAACACTGAAGCCCATACCGGACCTGACCCTGTTGACCAACCGCTATGACCTGTATCTGGCGGCGCAGGAAAACAATATCCCATGCCAGTTTAACGACATGGACCTGGCGGAGTTGAACGACCGCTACCAGTTGATTGCCTATCGTATCTCGAAAGAAAAGGCGCTGGTGCATCACATTATCAATCAGGCTCCCCATTACCTGGCGGAGCAGGGCCAACTGTTGCTGTGCGGCTATAAGAACGAAGGCATCAAAACCTACATCAGCAAGGCGGAGCGCTATCTGAATACCCGGGCGGAGGTGAGCAAGGGCGAGCGGCAGATGAAGCTGGCGGCGTTCACACCGCAAGCACCGGGTGAGCCTCTGGACGATCGTCACTACCGGGATCTGGTGTGTATTGGTGAACCGGATAGTCTGGCATTGTACAGTAAGCCCGGGCAATACGGCTGGAACAAAATAGACAAAGGCAGTGAAGCCCTGATCAACGCCTGCCGGGAATACGTGAATGCCACCCAGCCACCGTCCACGGTATTGGATCTGGGCTGTGGTTACGGTTACCTGTCAGTAATGGCCTGGGCGCTGGGGGCAAAGCATATTGTGGCCACCGACAACAACGCCGCTGCCCTGGCCAGTTGCCGCTACAATTTCGAATTCCATAATATCCCCGGCGAGGTCATCGCCGACGATTGCGCCAGTGACATTCATCATCAGTATGAAATGGTGCTGTGCAATCCACCGTTTCACCTGGGCTTCGACACCCGCCATGATCTGACGGAAAAGTTTCTCCACAGCATCAGCAATCATCTGAAAAACAACGGCGTGGCGTTTGTGGTGGTAAGCCAGTTTATTGCCCTGGAAACCGTGGCACCGGGCTATTTCAAAAGTATTGAACTGGTGTCCCGGGATAAGAGCTTCAAAGTGTTCAAGCTATCTTCTTGACGGCATAGCGCAGCCGGCAGCCGCGGCGCAGGGGATTCAGTTCCGGCACCTGAATCAGGCGCTGGCGCAGGTGCCGGGTTTCAGTGGCGTGCCCCAGAAAGCCCACCACCGCGTTATGGCAGGTGGGCGTGGCAAACTGATACACGGAAGCAAACCGCTCCCGCACGAAGTCGATATGAAAGTAAGCGCAGTCACGCCACTGCCGATAATTGACAAAGTTCATCACCAGGGCTCCCTCAGGCGTCAGCGCCTCCAGCAACACATCAAACCAGTGGGCGTCTGCCGCCACCGGCCGCTGCGGTTCGCCACCTTCTTCGAAATACAAATCATCGATAATCAGATCGAAAGGCGGGCCCTCGTACTCCAGCATCCAGCGTACCGCGTCGGCCTGCAGCAATTGCACATTGGCGTAGTCCAAACCAAAGTAGCGCCGCGCCAGCTGCAAATGTAATTCACTGAGTTCGACACCGACGATGGCGTCCGGCGCCACATAGCGGTTCAGCATATGGATCACCGCGCCGCCGCCCACCCCCAACACCAGCACCCGCTTTAACTGGCCGGGCTCATAGAATTGGCTGGGGAGGAACAGCAGGTCCCAGACACTGCCGGTAACCCCATGGCCGGGATTGTATTGACTGTGAAAAACACCGTCGGTGTAGAGCCGCCGGGTGCGCCCGGCACTGCGCACCTGGTAACAGCGGCCGTTCCGGGTCTGCTCAAATAGTATTGCCATTATGCGGGGTTAGGCTCCTGAATATTTGCCTGCGCAAGGTTACTGAAACCTGCCATTGTAACGGTTTCCACTTTTTCGCGCCGGGCTTTAACGTGCTATTCTTGCGATCCCGCGACGGTGTTCGCGCCCCTTATTGCTTTTGTTTATACAGGTGTTGCCTTATGCCCATTCCCAGCAGTTTTGCCGACCGACTGCGCCTGCCCGTGGTGGCCGCCCCCATGTTTCTGGTATCCGGTCCCACCATGCTGATTGAAAATTGCAGGCACGGGGTGGTGGGCAGCCTGCCGGCTCTTAACCAACGTACCTCCGAAGGCTTTGAGCAGTGGCTGGTGGAGATCAACGAATCACTGGCCCGCTGGCGCCGGGACAGTGGCCGCCAGCCGGCCCCCTACGGGATCAATCTGATCGTGCATAAGACCAATCCGCGGCTGGAGGCGGATCTGGCGCTCTGCATCCGCCATAAGGTGCCGCTGGTGATCACGTCACTGGGGGCGGTACCGGAACTGGTGGAAGCGGTGCATGGCTATGGCGGACTGGTGTTCCACGATGTCACCAACCGCCATCATGGGGAGAAGGCCGCCGCCGCGGGAGTGGACGGCCTGATCGCCGTGTGCAACGGCGCCGGTGGCCATGCCGGCACGGTAAACCCGTTTGCCCTGGTGCAGGAGTTGCGCAGCTTTTTTGATAAGACGTTGTTGCTGGCGGGTTGTATCAACAGCGGCAGCGATATTGCCGCGGCGTTGCAAATGGGAGCGGACCTGGCTTACATGGGCACCCGCTTTATCAATACCGGGGAAAGCGATGCGATCCCGGAATACCAGCAGATGGTGATCGAGTGCAGCAGCAGCGATGTGGTGTACACCCCAGCGGTGTCCGGCATTCCGGCTAACTTTATGGCCCCCAGCATGGCCGCCAACGGTTACGATCTGGCGCGATTGAACCGACCCGGGGATATTGATTACGGCAGCAAACTGGTGCCGGACAATGATGAAGCCAAGGCCTGGAAAACCGTGTGGTCCGCGGGCCAGGGTTGCTCCGGCATCAGCGACGTGGTGCCGGTGGCCAGCTTGGTTGAGCGCCTGCACAGCGAGTTCATTGCCGCCCTGGAAACCCAGGCCGGGCGCCTGCAGCAATGGCGGGATTGATATCTCAGGCGGCGTTGGCGGCCTGATCCGGCCCGGTGTCCGCCGCCGCCACCGCCTCCAGATCGGCTTTGAACCGTTCCAGCAGATCCCGCCGTTCATCGGTTTCCCAAGGGTGAAAGCCGGGCTTCAGATAGCGGGCCAGAAACGGCATCAGGGCCCGCAGTCGTGGTAGAACGCCCAGTTACCCAGACGTCCCCACACAGATCCCGGCGTGCGGAACTACCGCACCGGGCTCCTCAGTAATAACTTTGCTACCGTGCAACGGCAACACCCTTCTCAAATAACCAGAACACACGTTTCTTAGCTGCCGTAGCCGTCGCGGGCTTAGGTAGCCTCATAAGCTGTAGCAGCTGAAGGAAGCCCGTCCAGTTATAGCTACGACGCTGACTGCGCCGATTCAACCACTTGAACAGCAACTCGATTACCATCGTGTAATAGCGCCCCACTGATTGACCATTCCCTTTCACTGCAAAGTAACGGTAATGGCCCAGCATCTTAACTCGCAGCTCGGCTGCAAGCACGGGTAACGGTCTATTGCGATTCTGCCTTAACCACAATTTTAGCACTTGTCTCAGCTCTTTGAGCTTTGATCTGGCGGTGCGACGCATCAGTCGTGCACGCCCCTCCTGGTCTTTCCACCAGTAGTACTCAAACCCCAGGAACTTGATCCGGCGTCTCATACTGGGGCGAAACCGACTGAAACGCGTCAGCGCCGTCTTCTCCGGTGCCACCGACAAGCCGAATTTCTTCAGTCTTGCTGGCAGGGAACCGTACAGTGCTCTGGCATCCCGATGGTTCTGGAAGGCCAGTATATAGTCGTCAGCATAACGTATCCGCATCGATCGCGCTTTCAGCTTCGGCCTGATTTTGCGCTCAAACCAGTGATCCAGTACATAATGCAGATAGATGTTGGCCAGAATAGGGGAAATTACTCCACCTTGTGGTGTGCCCTTTTCTGGTCTGTGACTACTGCCATCGACTTCGATCACCGGCGCTTTCAGCCACTGTTTTATCAGTCCCAATAGCGTCTTATCGTCTATGCGTTGTTCCAGCATCCGCATCATCCAGTCATGATCAACATGATCAAAGAAACCCTGAATATCCGCCTCTACCACATAGCCAAATGGACCCCATTGAAGGTTGGCAGACAGACTTTGTACCGCATCACCGGCCCCTCGGCCCTCACGGTAGGCAAAGCTGCTGTCACTGAAATCCCCTTCGAAAATGGATCTCAGTATATCAGACACCGCTTGCTGGACGATTTTGTCCTCCAGTGCCGGTATCCCCAGCGGCCTTTGCTTGCCATTGGACTTTGGAATGAAGCTGCGACGTACTGCTTTGCATCGATAGCGTTTGGTTTTCAACTTCTGCTCAAGCTCGATCAGGTTCGACAGCAGGTTTTCTCCATACGCCTGCGCCGTGACCCGATCGACTCCCGCACTCGCCTTCTTGTTCAACCGGCGCCAAGCCTTGGCCAGAGCGGCCAGGTCCAGCATCCGATATAGATCTTGAAAGCGGTGCTTCGGGTGGGTGTTTGCCTTGATGGCTATCGCTTCTAGAGAGGTTGTCCCTGTTTGATCCAGCCCGACTTTGTCCGGACAGGGTTGTCCTGTTGAAGCGGTGTTACTACTGCAAATCCCTTCATGACGTGAGCGATGTTCCTGCCCGACACTACTATGGATTTGTCCGACTTCCTGATGGTCTTCGTTCGTCTCGTTTATCACTTAACTACCCTACCAGTCTCCTTCTGGAACCATCAGGATCTCTCAAGTTCATGATACATCTCTTACTGCATGCCATGACTTGATAACTCCGCCGTCTCTTCACAGCCTTGCTATAACGGCTGATCCACGTGGGCTTCGATCGCGTTACAAACCTCGCCAGACGAAACTGCCTTTCGGAGCGATACCAGTGCTTCAGGGCCACGGTGCCCTTATGGCCTACCGTATTCGCTGTGTACGCTTCACGTTGATTGTTCGACCCGTTGATAGCAGCCTTCGCCGCTGACTGGAGAGCGTTCCCTCTCCCGTTGTCTCCGCACAACGCGCAACACTCGCTAAGGGTGGCTTGCTAGACCTTACCCTACAGGGACTTTCACCCTGCCAGATGCATCAAGCTTCCTTGACGCACTAACGCCCGGCACACCGGACCAGCTGCGGCGTGCCAATATGTGGTAAAGAGCGCAGCGACCACATATTGGTGCGCCGTAGCTGGGTCCGCGTGCTGCCGATTGTTAGGCCAATTTTATTGATCGAATGCATTACCCTTGCCCAAATTGCATCTTTTGCATTTTGTTTGTAGGTTTTTTTCTTCGGTTTCACCGCCTTTTGACCAAGGAATAATGTGATCCACATGCAACTCCACTCCTCGTTCCTTGGTCGGGCTCGCACCACATGATTGGCAGGTAAAGCCATCCCTCATTAGTATAGAAAATCGTAGCCGATCTGATATCTCACGCTTTGTTTTGTGCTTTATTTTGGATTCTTCGTCGATCGTATTTTCAACAGAATCTTCAGTCTCACAATCTTCAGATGAGCCACTATTAATGTATTGAATGAATTCCTCAAGGGCACCTCGCCAGCTCCCAAATCGCTTTTCATACGTGGTAGACGAGATTACAGATGGAGTATTTCCCCTATCATTCATTTCGTCTCGCTTTGGCTGGCGCCCCAAATAGATCCAAACCTTTTCTATATTTGTAAACAGCTCTTCATCGGATAATGCATATTTTCTTGTTTCAGCTAAGCCAGCTGCTTTCAAAACATTTAGCCAGCCACCAAATCTCTTTCTTAAAGTACCTTCGCTATATTTTCCAAGGGCGTCATATTGCTGCCTCGTTAATGTCTTCAGGCCGTTTTCAGATACAACTCTATGAACATCCGCAATTAGGTCATCATCTCACAGATTGCGGTGATATTCATTCAATTGAAATTTCATTTACCTGCATTCCTCAAATTGGCACCAACTTGCCTATTTTAAACGACACTAAACGAGGGCCTAACGCAGAGCACAGGGGCCCGCGCGGAGCAGGGCCAGATTTGTGAAAATGTGAGCGCAGCGAACCACAAATTTGGCGCGGCGTAGCGCGGGTCCCCTGGTGCGTATAGTTAGAACAGGTGCCCGCAGTGACCACCCA
>NZXG01000039.1 GCA_002701845.1 Pseudomonadales bacterium | reverse complement strand
ACGCTTTTCTTCAATGGCTTCAAAAGGTAATTTGCGGGTATCTATTTTTTTAGTCATCCGCGCATTATATCAGAGATATTACTAAGCCGGGTTAATAGTGTGAACAGGCCCTAGCCGCGGCCTTTGGTGCGGCTGCTGGCCTTGCCTTCATTAATGGTTTTCTCAATAAAACCATAGACCATGCCCGCCACGTCCTTGCCGGTGGCCTGTTCGATGCCTTCCAGACCCGGTGACGAATTCACTTCCATCACCAGGGGGCCGTGGTTGGAACGGATCAGGTCCACCCCCGCCACGTTCAGCCCCATAATGCGGGCGGCCCGGACCGCGGTGGTACGCTCTTCCGGTGTAATTTTCACCAGGGTGGCGGTGCCGCCCCGATGCAGGTTGGAGCGGAATTCACCGGCCTTGGCCTGGCGCTTCATGGCCGCCACCACCTTGTCGCCAATCACCAGGCAGCGAATATCCGCGCCGGAGGATTCGGCGATGTATTCCTGAATCAGAATATTGGCTTTCAACCCCAGGAACGCCTCGATCACGCTTTCCGCCACTTTGGCGGTATCCGCCAGCACCACGCCGATCCCCTGGGTGCCCTCCAGCAGTTTGATCACCAGCGGCGCGCCACCCACCATCTCGATCAGATCGGGAATTTCATCCGGGGAATGGGCGAAACAGGTGACCGGCATCCCCACGCCCTTGCGGGACAGCAATTGCAGGGATCGCAGTTTATCCCGCGAACGGGAAATGGCCACGGACTCATTCACCGAGTACACCCCCATCATTTCAAACTGGCGCACCACGGCGGTACCGTAAAAGGTAATGGAGGCCCCGATGCGGGGAATCACCGCGTCGTAGCCTTCCAGCGCCTTACCCTTGAAATGGATGGTGGGCTTGTGGGTGGCCATGTTCATATAACAGCGCAGGGTATCGATCACGTGCACTTCGTGGCCCCGGTTTTCACCGGCCTCCACCAGACGCTTGGTGGAATAAAGATTGGCGTTGCGGGACAGGATTGCGACTTTCATGGGGTATCCATTCAGTGATTGAGGATTTGATCACGCCGGCATTGTGGCACAACTCCCTGTGCACCGCCGCTCAGATTTTTATCAGATCGGTTCACAGTCATTGCAGAGCCCGGGGCAAAAGATCCGCCGGCTCCCTCGGGAACCCAAACTCTGATCTATACTCCCATCTATCAGCCGACGCGCAGACACCCAACGTCAGGATAAGGAATCGTCATGACCGAGCTTGCGACCCCGGTGGCGGAAGAAGCTACCATCCGCCAACTGGTCCCTTTCAATGAGCTGTTTGGCCAGCAGTTTCACGAAGCACTGAAATGCTGTGAACTGGTGACAATACCACCCCGCAAAAAGCTATTCAAACGGGGCCAGCGGGAACCCTATGACTATTACCTGCTGAGCGGCAGCGTAGACCTGGTGGATGGCGAATTCAACATCACCAGCCTGCGCCAGGGGGATCCGGAATGCCGCCACGCCCTGGACAACCGTCCCCCCCATCGTTACTCCGCCATTACCACCGACACCTGTGAGTTGTTGAAAGTGGACCGGCAACGGCTGGAGCTGGCCATGACCTGGGGGCAGGCGGGGGATTACAGTGTGCTGGACGCCGCGGAGGACGAGGTGGACTGGATGTCGGCCCTGCTGGAATCCGAGGTGTTTACCGGCATTCCACCGGCCAATATCCAGCGCCTATTTACCGCCTTCAAAAACACCGAAAAATCCCTGGGTGAGGTGGTGGTGGCCGAGGGTGAACAGGGGGACTTGTTCTACGTCATTGAACATGGGTCGGCGCTGGTGACCAAGCAGGAAGGACCGAAAGCAGTGCAACTGGCGCGACTGGGACCCGGTGACTTTTTCGGCGAAGAGGCACTGATCGGCGACACCACCCGCAATGCCACCGTGACCATGGAGACCGACGGCGCCCTGATGTTTCTGGAAAAAGCGGAGTTTAAAAATCTGCTGGAAGGGCCGGTGCTGCACCGGATTTCGGAGTCAGATCTGGAGGCCATGGCGGCCGATGATACCGAACTGGTGCTGGTGGATGTGCGCCTGAGTGGCGAATTCCGGCACTTCCACCGTAAACAAGCGGTGAATATACCGTTAAACAAGCTGCGGGAACGCAGTGAACGGCTAAGCCGTTCCGCCACCTATGTGGTGGTGGATAATGCCGGCCCCCGCGCCGAACTGGGGGCTTTTCTCCTGATTAAGGCGGGGCTGAAGACGTTTCTGCTGCAGTCTGGATCCGTCAGCGAATAATCACTCACCACTGGCCGGTGCCATTTAAACCGCCGGGGGTGTGGGATTTGAGCTGCGCACTGCATATACTCTACCGGAAGTACCACCAGCCACCCAGGATTGCACCCACCGATGTCTGAACCCCACCGCCCATACCGGACAACAGCGCAGCGGTTATGGCTGTGGCTGCTCATGGCCGCGGTTTGGCTGCCGCAGGGGGCGCTGGGGGAAGTACTGCTGCAGACACCCCATTACAACCTGGACGTGACCCAGGAACTCACTTATTTCGAGGACACGGAGAGTCAGCACCGGCCGCAGGATTTCACCGATCCGGCCCTGCTGCAGCAATTCACGCCCATGCGCACCCCGGTGATACGGCGGGGCTATACCGATACTACATTATGGTTACGACTGCAGATCACCAATAAACTGGTCACGCCCACCAATGCCCTGCTGTTCCTGACCCAACCCAATATTGGCAAGGTGGCGGTCTATAAAGAAACCGGTTACGGGGTGGAGCTGGTGGAACGGGTGGGCAGCGCCACCGATAACGTTTACGGATTTGTTCGCCACCGGGCGCCGGTGGTGCGGCTGGTACTGGGCCCCGGAGAAAGCTCGTATTATCTGGTGGCGGTGAGCACCGGCCAGTATCTTTCCATGAGCCTGCACCTGGCGGACCCCGGCAGTTTTTATCAGCGTCAATTTACCCAGCAGATGAGTCTGGGCCTGGGGCTGGGTGTTTTGTTGATGCTGGCCATTTACGGAGCCCTAGGATACTGGCGCAATCGCGATCCCGGCTATCTGGCGTTGGCGCTGTATGCCCTGGCCATCGGCTACTACATTCTCGCCGCGTATGGGCATCTGGGTTACTACTGGTTTCCCCAGCCGGACCTGCAAAGCCGGCTGGAGGCGGCCGGCGTGATTCTGGTGTTCGCCGCCGCCCTGCACTTTGCCCGCAGTGTCACTGATCTGCCGCAGACCCGTCCCCGTCTGGATCTGTTGAGTCGCAGTCTGCTGGTGGTGATGCTGCTGGGATTCGTGACCGTATTGTTCCTGGATGTGGGTACCGGCTCCCGGGTGTCCGTGTTCCTCAGTCTGCTGGGTCTACTGCTGTTCAGCTACTGCACGATCATGCGGGCATTCGACGGTTACAACCCGGCCCGGGTGTTGGTGTTGTCGCGGTTGATTCTATTGTTTGTGGGCCTGATCACAGTACAGACCGTGTTCGGCATGCTGGCGGTTGCCGTGGAGTTGATGCCGATTTTCGTCGCCAGCCTGGTAATGGACTGTCTGGTGGGGGTAATGGCGGTGATCGTGCGCCAGCGGGCAGTGCGCCGCCGTCAGGAACAACAGCGCCGGGAAGTGGCGGTGGAAGAGGCCGAGCGCCGGGCCAAAACCGAGTTCCTGACCCAGCTCAGCCATGAGATCCGCACCCCCATGAACGGTATCCTGGGGATGGCGGAACTGCTGGAGGATTCACCATTGTCCCCGGCCCAGGAGGATTATGTCCGCACCATCAACACCTCTGGCAACAACCTGCTGAAAATCCTGGACGATATTCTGGATTACTCCAAAATCGAAACCGGTACCATGACCCTGGATGTGAGTTCGTTCGATATCGCCACCATGGTGAGCGAGTGCGTGGAAATGTTTCAGCAGCGGGCGGAAGAGAAAGGCATCGAGCTGATCACGCATATTCATGAGGAACTGCCTTTCCACGTCAAAGGGGATCCCCTCCGGATTCGTCAGGTGCTGGCCAATATCATCTCCAACGCCATTAAATTCACCGACCACGGCGAAATCGTGATTGAGGTCAGCCCCGACCCGGATCGGGGGCCACAGCATATCTGCTTTGCCATCACCGATACCGGCGTGGGCATGACCCGGGACGAACTGGAAGCGTTGTTCCAGCATCAGGGTAACCATCTGGAGCAACTCAACCACCATGGCCTGGGCCTGCCCATATCCCAGCAACTGGTGCGTATTATGGAAGGGGAAATCGGTGCCACCAGCCAGCTCAACCGGGGCAGCCGGTTCTGGTTCAGTGTGCCGCTGGAGCCGGATCCCAGCAATCAGGATGCCCCGTTGGTGGCGGACCAGCTGCAGGGCCTGCAGCTGCTGGTGGTGGACGACAATGCCTCCTGCCGGCTGGTGCTGCAACAGCACGCCAGTAACTGGGGACTGCAGGTGTCCACCGCCATCAATGGCCGCCAGGCCCTGGCCATGCTGCACAATCAGGCCACCATCCACGAACCTTTCGAGGTGGTGATCCTGGACCATGAAATGCCGGGGATGACCGGCCTGGAACTGGCCGCCCGGATCAAGGAGGATCCGCTGATCGACAACGATCCGCTGGTACTGATGCTCACCGGTCTGGGCATGGCCCCCAGCGCCGCCGCCGCCCGCAATGCCGGTATCCGGCGGGTGATCAGCAAACCGGTGACCGGACGTGCCCTGAAGTCGACCCTGCTGGAGGAGCTGGCCCACCTGCGCCGGATCCGGGCGGATCACGAACCGCGAACAGAACAGGCCGAGCCCCTGGTGCCAATGCACATCCTGGTGGCGGAAGACCATCACCTGTCGCAGAAAGTGGTGCGCGGCATGCTGGCCCGGCTGGGCATGAAAGCGGAAACCGTGGATAACGGCCGGGAAGCGGTGCAGCGCGCCACCTCCGAGCACTTCGATATTATTCTGATGGATTGTGAAATGCCGGACATGAACGGCTTCGAGGCCACCCGGGCCATTCGGCAGTGGGAACAGGAACAACAGCGCGTGCCGGTACCCATCGTGGCGCTCACTGCCCACATCATGGACGAGCACAAGGAACGCAGCCAGGCCTCCGGCATGAACGATTACCTGACCAAACCCATTGAGCTCAGTGAGCTGCGGGACGTGCTGCAACGCTGGCAGGACGCACCGCCCCAGGAACCGGCCCGTCTTGGCTGAAGCCGGTATCAATCGGCGGGTACTGTGCGCCCCTCGGCCCAGTGCCGCAGTTGCGCCAGTTTCTCCCCCATCACCACCGCCAGCGGCTGAGTGGCGGCGATTTCCTCCAGCACATGCTGGGTATCCAACGGCCGCCCCTCCGCCTGGCAGCGGTACAGGCCGGACACCACCGCCTGTTCGATCTCGGCCCCGGCGAAGCCCTCACTGGCCCGGGCCAGGGCCTCCAGATCCAGAGCATCGGGATCCTGATGGCGCTTGCGCAGATGGATACTGAAGATGTCCCGCCGCACCGCCGCCGAAGGCAGGTCCACGAAGAAAATCTCATCCAGGCGGCCCTTGCGCACCAGCTCCGGTGGCAGCCGCGAAATATCGTTGGAAGTAGCCACCATAAACACCCGCTGGGTGCGTTCCGCCATCCAGGTGAGCAGAGCCCCCAGCAGGCGCTTGGAGGTGCCATTGTCGCTGGCGTCCGTGGCCAGGGCCTTTTCAATTTCGTCCAGCCACAGCACACAGGGGGCCAGGGAGTCCGCCAGGCTCAGGGACTCCCGCAAATTGCGTTCGGTTTCGCCGATGTACTTGTTGTAGAGGGCGGAGAAGTCCAGCCGCAACAGCGGAACCCCCCACATGCCCGCCACCGCCTTGGCCGCCAGGCTCTTGCCGCCCCCCTGCACCCCCAGCAACAGCACACCCCGGGGGGCATCCAGGCCGGTCTGGGGCTCCAGGAAGTGCTCCTGACGCTTGTGCAGCCAGTCCTTGAGCCCGTTCAGCCCGCCCACATCGGCAAAGCTGGAAGTGTCGTATTCAAAGCTCAATACGCCATCCATATCCAGCAACTGAAACTTGGCCCGGTTCAGTTCCGGCAGATCACTGCTGGTAATGGCGCCGTCATCAAAAATGGCGCCCCGGGCCAGGCGCCGGGCGTCGGAGTAGGTGAGCCCGCGCAGGTTGGCCACGAGTTTGGTGAGGGTGTCGTTGTCGGTCTTTACTTTCATGCCCCGGTTCTGACTGGACCAGGCGGACGCCTCCTCCCGCACCAGGTGCATCAGCTGATCGTCGCTGGGCAGGGCCAGATCCATGCGGGCGCAATAACGCTGGATCTCCGGGGGAATATTCAGGGCATGACTGAGCAGAATCAGGGTGTGCTGATGTTGCTCATGGTCCATGGCAAGTTCCTTGAGCAAGCGCACCAGGCGCGGGGCGTCCTCCAGATAAGGGTGAAAATCGCACAACACATAAACGCCGCTGCGACCGGTCTGTTTGATGTGTTTGAGGGCGGCGTCGGGCTCGTTGGTAAGGTGCTCGGGCACACTGTGGGTCAGATCCATGCGTTTGACCCCCTCGGTCACCGACCAGGAGAACACCGGTTTGTGCTGTTTGATTCCGGCCCGGCGCACCAGCTCCAGGGCCCGGGGTTCCTCGTGGGTTTCAATGACGATAATGGGTACCCGGGAGTCCATCATAATCTCCAGGTCACGCAAATCCGGCATGGCGGTTCCTTAACTCTAATTGACTCTATTTGACCCGCAACGGGCGTCTGGCTTGGAATTGTGCGGGACCCCTGCCCACTGTGCTTATTAATTATTATACTAGGGAACCTCAAATACGCCGTAACGGGACGCAAAACCTATGACTCAGTCGACGCCACCACGCCGCTACAGTCTGCTGGACCGGGTTATCGGACAGGCGGATAATGCCCTGCGGACAATGGGTGGCGGCCATCCGGGCACCCAGCGGCCGGACCCCGCCGCCACGGCACCGGTGCCGAACCTGGATCCCACCCAGGCCCGCCATGTGGCCGGATTAATGCGGGTGAATCACACCGGGGAGGTGTGCGCCCAGGCTCTGTACCAGGGTCAGGCCCAAACCGCCCGCCTGCCCCGGGTGCGCCGCCAGATGGCCAAGTCCGCCCGCGAGGAAGAGGATCATCTGCACTGGTGCGAACAGCGTCTGCGGGAGCTGAATAGCCACCCCAGCGTACTGAACCCGGTATGGTACAGCTTGTCGTTCGCCATTGGCGCCGGTGCCGGCATGGTGGGCGATCGCTGGAGCCTGGGGTTCGTGGAGGAGACTGAGCATCAGGTATGCGCCCACCTGCAGGGTCATATGGCCCGGCTGCCCCCTGAGGATGAGCGTAGCCGCCGTATTCTGCAGCAAATGCATGAGGATGAGGCCCATCATGCCCGGGTGGCCCACCAGGCCGGTGCCCATCGGCTGCCGCCACCGGTCAGAAAATTCATGCGGGCGGTGGCAAAAGTGATGACCACCACCGCCTATCGCATTTAATATCAGAGCGACTTTAGACTGTCTTATACTTGGGGTTATGCATCCATCTTCTTTAGCCACTGCCGGCGGGCACTGTATTGCCCTGGCAGTGGCTTGCCTTATGCTTGTATTGCTGGGGTCTGTGGCGGCCCGGGCGCAGCCATCAGGGGCACAGGTGAACGGCCTGGTGACCGGGCCTGAGCTTTACTATCGCAGCGCCAACGCCGCCGCCGGCTTCGTTCGGGATCCCAATGGCGAACTGACCCTGGCCCAGGTGCGGGAGCAGGCCCGCNGGCTGCCCATGGGATCCGGCTACCGTAATTTTGGTTTCACCAGTGACACCCTGTGGGTGCGGCTGCCCCTTTACAACCCCGGCCCGGCCCGGGAAGTGGTGGTGCGGTTGGAGTATCCACTACTGGACCAGGTGATCTTTCACGCCCCCGATGCCAGCGGCGACTACACCAGCGTGATCACCGGCGATCGCCAGCCGATCCGGACCCGCGCACTGCGGGACCGGTTTTTTTCGTTCCCGGTGTGGCTGGAGGCAGGGCAGCAAAAAACACTCTACTGGCAGCTGCGCAGCGAAGATACTTTGATCGTGCCCATCACCGTGGCCAGCCGCCAGGGTTACGAAAATCACCAGCTGTACAGTCTGCTGGTACTGGGGATGTATTACGGCGCCATTCTGGTGATCCTGATTCTCAACACCTTCATGTATTTCTTTTTGCGGCAACGGGCCCAGCTGTATTACGTGGGACTGTTGGCGGTGTATGCCCTGATTGAGTTGTCTCTCAATGGCACCGGCAATCTTTACCTGTGGGGGGATTATCCGGAATTCACCAAGTTGATGCGGCCGGTGGCTCTGAGTCTGTTGCTGCTACTGGCCATCAAACTTACCAAGACCTATCTCAACATGGAGCGGTTGCGGCTGGCCGGGTTTAACCTGGAACCCGGCCTGATGGTGCTGGCCAGCGGTACCCTGGTGCTTACCCTGGTATTGCCATTCTCCCTCAGTATTCAGGTGGCCATGGTGGCGGTCGTCATACTGGCACCGTTTCCCATCGTCGTTGCCATGCGGCAGTTTTACTGGGGCAACAACGCCGCCCGCTACTTCGTCATCGGCAGCCTGGGGCTGATCGTGGGGGGCGTGGTGCTGGTACTGCGGGCCTACGATCTGGTACCGGTGAGTTTTTTCACCACCTACGGCTCCCAGATCGGCTCGCTGTTCGCGCTGGTGATTCTGAATATGGGGCTCACCAAACAATTCCGGGAACAGCACCTGCTGAACGAACGCAGTCAGGAACTGATCATCCGGCAAAAGGAAAAACTTAACCAACAGCTGGATGCGGCAGTGCAGGAGCGTACCCGGGAACTGGAGGCGCAAAAACAGGAAGCGGAGCGGGCCCGGCAACTGGCGGAACAGGCACTGCATACCAAGACCCAGTTTCTGGCCACCATGAGTCATGAGATCCGCACCCCCATGAACGGGGTGCTGGGCATCACGCAGATGCTGCTGGACACGCCACTGAACAATCACCAGCGCCATCTGATTCGCACTATCCAGCATTCCGGCGACACCCTGGTTTCCATTATCAACGACATTCTGGATTACTCCAAAATTGAAGCCGGCAAGCTCACCCTGGAGCATATCGAGCTGAATCTGCGCAGCCTGCTGGATGAAGTGATCGACCTGTTCTCCACCGCCACCGCGGACAAACACATTCGTTTGCTGCTGGTGGNCACTCCGGATACGCCCTCCCACATCAAAGGTGACCCCACCCGATTGCGGCAGATCATTATCAACCTGCTGGGCAACGCGGTGAAGTTCACCGAACAGGGCTATGTGTGTCTGCGGGTGGATTATGACCAGGCGCAGTCCCGCCTGCGGCTGGGGGTGGAGGACACCGGCATCGGTATTGAGCCGCAACAGCAACGACGCCTGTTCCAATCCTTTTCCCAGGCGGACTCCTCCACCACCCGCCGCTTTGGCGGTACCGGTCTGGGGTTGGCCATCTGCAAATCCCTGACCCATCTGATGGGGGGCGAAATCCGTGTGCGCTCTACGCCGGGCCAGGGCAGTCAGTTCTGGGTGGACCTGCCCGCGGTGGCCCTGAAACAGGTACAGCCCCACCCGGATCTGCAGGGTAAACGGGCGCTGGTGCTGGACCCGCTGCCGGAGGCCCAGGCGGGCATGGCGGCGATCCTCAGTGCCTGGGGCATGCAGGTGCGTACCCAGCCCGGCGCCGGCGCTGAACAACCCTGGGATCTGATCATCCGCCACCGGGACGCGCCCTGGCCGGACGCACTGCAGCCGGTGTCCTGCCCGGTGATTCTGCTCTCGCCTCTGTTCGATAACCCGCCGGAACGGACACTCTGCCTGCAGGATCCTTTCACCCACAATTTGCTGTGGACGGCAGTGCTGGAGTTGTTCTCCGACCCGCAGCAGACGCCACGGGGTCAGGGCCGGCAGCGGGACTTCAGTCACCTGCGGGTACTGGTGGTGGAGGACAACGCGGTTAACCAGATGGTGATCAAAGGCCTGTTGAAAAAATTCGGGATTGTGCCGGATCTGGCGGCGGACGGCCTGGAGGCCATCCACGCCGTGCAGGCCGCCGAGCTGCCCTATGACCTGATTCTGATGGACTGCGAGATGCCCAACATGGATGGCTATCAGGCCACCCGGGAACTGCGCCATCTGTCCCGCTGCGCCGACACCCGTATCGTCGGGCTTAGCGCCCACGCCATGGCGGAGCACCGGGACGCCGGACTGGCGGCGGGTATGGTGGATTTCCTCACCAAGCCGGTGACCGCCGACACCCTGGCGCGGGAACTGGCCCGCAGTGCACCGGCCCCCAGCGGGGCCGGTACCCTGCCCAACTGATTCCCCAGTGCCGTGCCGATAAAAGATCACGAAATCGCAAACTTTTCCCGTTAACTTTTTTCAGTTCTGATACAATCCTCCCAACGCGTGATGCCGGGATTTGGAATCCCCGCACCACACACCGATGGGAGTTGTACAGAATAAAACCATAAACTCGGGACTTATGCAGGACACAGAAGCCGCACTGGATTCGGAAGTTTGTTTCAAGCTGAAAGGCAGCCGAATCACCATGACCATTCTGGAGCTCTACCGCTACGACTATCAGAGCTTCAATGATGCCCTCTCCGCCACCATCAGCAACGCTCCGGATTTCTTTCGCCAGACCCCGGTTGTGCTCAGCCTGGAACGCTGTCCGGCGTCAGCCCACGTGGATTTTATTGAGCTGGGTGAGTTGTGCCGGGAATACGGCATGATACCGGTGGCGGTGCGTGGCGGCAGTGAACAGCAAATCGTGGCCGCCAATGTGGCCGGGTTGCCCAGCCTGCCCCCGGCCAGTGTCTCCAGCCGGGCCCCCGAGCCCGCAGCGGAACCGGCCCCGGTGGCGGAGGAGATTTCCGTCCCGGTGAGCGCCAACCGGGTGATCACCCAGCCGGTGCGGTCCGGCCAGCAGGTGTACGCCCCCGGCGGTGATTTGGTGGTGCTGGCGCCGGTGAGCGCCGGCGCCGAGATTCTGGCGGACGGCAACATTCATGTGTACGCCCCTTTGCGCGGCCGGGCCCTGGCCGGCGTTCAGGGGGATGCCAGTGCCCGCATTTTCTGTCAAAGCCTGGAAGCGGAACTGATTTCCATCGCCGGTAACTACAAGGTAAACGAAGACCTGCAAGGCGCCCTGTGGAAACAGGCCATCAAGGCCGAGCTGGAAGGCGATCAACTCTTCATCAGCCCACTGTAACTTTAAAGAGGATACGACATTGGCAGAGATAATTGTGGTGACCTCAGGCAAGGGTGGCGTTGGCAAAACCACCACCAGCGCCGCCATCGGTACCGGCCTGGCCCTGAAAGGTCACAAAACCGTGATCATCGACTTCGACGTGGGCCTGCGTAATCTGGATTTGATTATGGGTTGCGAACGACGGGTGGTGTATGACTTTGTCAACGTTATCAATGGCGAAGCCAATCTCAACCAGGCCCTGATCAAGGATAAACGGGTGGACAAGCTCAATATTCTGCCCGCCTCCCAGACCCGCGATAAAGATGCCCTTACCCTGGAAGGGGTGCAGAAAGTGCTGGATGAACTGAAGAAAACCCACGACTTTATCGTCTGTGATTCTCCGGCAGGCATTGAGAAAGGCGCGCACATGGCCATGTACTTTGCCGACCGGGCGCTGGTGGTGACCAATCCGGAAGTCTCCTCGGTGCGGGATTCAGACCGCATTCTGGGGATTCTGCAGAGCAAGACCCTGCGCGCGGAAAAGGGCGAGGAGCCGGTTACCGAGCATCTGCTGCTGACCCGCTACAGCCCGGACCGGGTGGAACGGGGCGAGATGCTGGGGGTCAAGGATGTGGAGGAGATCCTCTCCATTCCCCTGCTGGGTGTGATTCCGGAATCCAAAGCGGTACTGTCCGCCTCCAACCAGGGCCAGCCGGTGATTCTGGATACCGAAACCGATGCCGGCCAGGCCTATGATGATGCGGTACGCCGCCTGCTGGGGGAGGATGTTGAACACCGGTTCCTGAATTCCGCCAAGAAAGGCCTGTTTTCGAGAATGTTCGGAGGGCGGTAATGAGCTTACTGGAATTCTTTAAAACCAAAAAGAAAAGTTCCGCCAGCACGGCCAAGGAACGGCTGCAGATCATTGTGGCCCACGAACGCAGTCAGCGGGATCAACCGGATTACCTGCCGGCATTGCAGCGGGATCTGGTGGCGGTGATCAGCAAGTACGTGCCCATCAATGACGATATGGTCAGCGTGTCCCTGGATCAGAACGAGGACTGTGCCGTGCTGGAACTGAATATCACTCTACCCGAGGCGGAGATCGCCTCCTGACCTTTAGGGAGCGGACTCCGCTAATTCCCGCTGCCGTTGCAGTCGCTGCAGTCGGAACAGGAACCGCTCCAGCACTTTCATCTGCTGCGGATTGAGCCCGTTCAGGTGGGCACCCACCTCCGTGGCATCCGGCAACAATGGCGACGGCCGCAGATAGCAGGCGGACAGCATTGCCACCATGGGGTCCTCCAGCCCCAACCGCAACCACAAGCGGCTGCCGGCAGGCAGCTGTTCATGCTCCCCCGGCAACGCCACCCGCACTCCGGAAACGGATAAATCCAGTACCCGGGCCGCCATGTTGCCACTGGCGGGCAACCGCACCACCGCATCCACCGGCATACCCGAGTGGACCGCCACCCGAAAATGCCGCCGCCGCTGCGCCGCCTCCACCTGCCGCGGCATGGCGGTTACCAGGGCGATGCCCTCCGGTTGCTGCAATACCTGGCGCACTTCGGTATCGAACAGAGTTCCCAGACTGCCCTCCCGGGTGGACACCCGCAGCCGCCGGCCCTGCCAGGCGGCCGCCGGCAGCTGATGGGGAAAGGGTTCATCCAGCAGCAAACGCTGACCACTGACGTCCACTTCCAGCACCAGACTCTGAAACCACTGATCCAGACCCGGGCTGCGCACCTGTAACAGATGATGCTCCCGCCGTAGCCGACACAATTGCAGTATTTGGGGTACTAGGGATTTTCCATCCTAAAAAGACATAATCCTCTACAGTCCCCGTGGTTCCTGGCCTCCAGAGAGGCATCAACTTAGACATCTCCTCCATCTTCGGTAATCGGCCGCATTATTTCCTCGATATCGATCAGATTCTGTTCGAAGTCGAAGCTGTAAGTCCCATTCAGATTGATGTTGTGCCAAGCCACCGGCGACACCTGCTTTGTAATCCCCAGCTTTTCTTCATCGCCAATGCCCTCAAAGTGCCTCAGTAAACGGGTCAGTATCATTGAGTTGAAGTAAATAATGGCGTTGGTGAGCAACCTTGCGCACTCATTCCACAAACTGATTTCATAATCTGACGAACCTCGGAATCGGTTACCATTAACCGATGCGATAGCACGGCGTAACTGGTGGTAGGCCTCGC
>NZXG01000038.1 GCA_002701845.1 Pseudomonadales bacterium | reverse complement strand
CTGCAAAACCGTTCAAATGGACGAAGCCCGCCAGCCAAATTCTGGCGTCGGTTGAGCGGGCAAAGAAAAAGTTACAGAATTAACCGCATGAACCACTAGCTCCCCGTCCAGCAGGGCAATATCCAGTATCTGGCTTAGCGGGACTTCCCGCGCTTCGTTTATCGGTAGTCGAAGGTCGTTCATGTTGAATGCTCCTGTCAAAAACCTTTGCCAGAGCCTAGTCTAGAGATAAAAACATATCGTACAAATCGTATATAACATACAGAATGCGCGAAAATACCGAGTTGTTGTCAGGCTTATATGGTGATGAGGAGCGTACAAAAGGGCCGACAAAAACAGCCGGGATGATTAGGGCTGCTCAGAAAGCGGTGCCCCCATTTATTCCCAGTAATTGACCCGTGATGTAGCCGGCGTCCTCGGAAGTAAAGAAAGCCACGGCGGCGGCAGCTTCTTCGGGTTCGCCAATTCGGGGTATGGGGAAGCTCTGCACCATTTGCTCAAATGGAACCGGGAACTGATCCGCGGCAATTGCCCGTTGTGCCATTGGTGTGTTGATCAATCCGGGTGCTACTGCATTGACAGTTATCCCATGACGCCCGAATTCTAGGGCTAGTGAGCGGGTCATTGCGATGACCCCGCCTTTTGCTGCGCTATAGTGGACCATGTTAGCCGCTCCGGTTTGCGCAGCCATGGATGCGAAATTGACTATTCGTCCCCAGCCACTGGCAATCATATCACCCAGCATGGCCTGTATAACATTGAAATGGCCGGTAAGGTTAAGCTCTAGCATGCGGGTCCAGCTGTCATTGCTGATTGATCGAAACGGGCTGAAAGCCTCCACGCCTGCATTGTTAACCAGGATATTTATCGGTACGAGCTGTGCTCTTACTGACTCAGCAGCCAGTTGAATTTGTTCCGGCTGAGTAATATCCGCGGTTATCGCGATCGCCCGACCCCCATGAGCGTTGATAGCGATGGCTATAGTTGCTGCTGCGGCAGCCTGGAGATCCAACACAGCGACGGCTCTGCCGTCCCGTGCCAGGCGGTGGCAGACCGCTGCTCCCATGCCACTGCCTCCTACGGTTACCACGGCGACTCTGGTCTCTGTCGTATTAATGTCAGGATGCCTCCTGCGTGGCAGGATTAGCGCGGCGACTTTTCAGCCGGTTGAAATCCTGTTCAAAATCGGCGCGCATGGTGCCAAATAGTCGGTCCCATATCGTGGTAAAAGCGCCGTAATTGCTGGTGAAGTACTGGTGATGCTGAGAGTGGTACATGGGTGTAATAAGCCATTTGGTAGCAGGCACCTGGTACCACCAGCGGGGCGCGAATTCATAACCACAGTGAACGTAAAGACCCATTAGGGAGGCGAAGGGTAAAATGAAGTAGGTGGAGGTTTCATGCACTGTAAACAGGGTCAGAAAGAGGGGAATGATCAAGCCCTCAGAAATGCCTTCCAATGGTGACATGGATGCATAACTCAGGGGGCGGGGATTCAGCGAGCGGTGGTGGGTTTTGTGAATCCAGTTAAACAGAGGCTGTACGTGCAGGGCCCGGTGGACCAGATAAAAATACAGATCAAAAATGAAGAAAAACAGCAGGAACTCAAACGCGACCACATACCAGGCGGCCGCGGCCGTGTTCGTTTCCAGCAGTCCCTGCTGAACCAGCCAGTTGGATAACACAGTCAAGACCAGGGTAGAGCAAAACACGTTGCAGGCTGACCAGAACAGCTCGTGACGCAACAGCCGCCAACTGATCGGGCGCTGTTGAATTTTCATGGTCCTCACGTAACCAGAAATACGTGCGGCGCCCGCCAGTAGCGAAGTCAGCACAAATATTCCGATCCAAAGTGAGACGACGGCATTGCCGGACACTTGGAGCAGGTTTAGAACTGAGTCCACGGTGCTTTCTCCTGAGTTACTGATTGGCGCCGGGTATCCCGGCCGGATTCATTGAGTATGCTAATGGACTACTCCGACTTTACCCGTTGGTTGGGGGGCTATAAGCTAAAAAGTGGCAATTAAAGAAAAATAATGGCATTAAGAAGAAATTATTCTTCAGGTTCGCAGGCATAATCGGGGCATTTTCATGCAGGGTCCCATTGCGCAGCCGGTCATTTAACCCGGATTCTGGAATCCGCGTAATTTGCCAGCGGTACAGGTAAGTACCGTGCTTCAACGGGGATAGCTCTGTGCAACATGGCTGCGCTGCTCAATCCGCCGCCGATGATTTTCTCAGCAATGAAAAAGGTGGTGAAGACGAAACCCATGATGTGGTGAATCATTGTGTCAGTGTCCACGATTGTAACGACATGATCGCTGATCCGGATGGATTGGTTTACTGTCCCGTGCGCCGGGTGACGCCGATGGATTGGTAGTCGATAACGATTTGGCTCATTTTGATCGGTATTGACTGATCCACATCAACCACCGTCTGAATTTGCTGGTCCAGTTGAATCGGAATGACTGCATCAATGGGAATATTGATCTTGTTCTGTAAATGAACGGGGAAAGTGCCACGTACCCTTATCGGTTGGTCAATGGCTACCGTGGTTTTTATGGGTACCTTGGCATCCAGATCCAGCACCACATTATTCAACTGGACATTGAGAACCTTGTTAACGCGGATGCTTTCGTGGATTGGTACGTTCAAGCGCACTGGCACGTCGGCTTTCACTTTAATGGGCAATCCGGCGTAGGTTTTGATGGTGGTATCCAGTGGAATCACGGTGTCCACCTGAAATACCTCGTCCACCAGAATATCAGTTTTAATGGGCACTTCGATATTGTGCAGTTTGAGTTCTTTTTCGGTCAGTCGCATTTTGATGGGGACCATCAGATCCAGGTTCAGTGAGTCCCGAATCGCGATCTCAGTATCAAGGGGCACATCCAATTTCAGGTCCAGGGGAATATCAAGCTTGTGCTGGATCGGGATGTCCATCGAGTCATCCACGGTTGCCTGCAGTGTAAAAGGTTCGGTAAGGCTGACTTGCATCCTGTCAATAATGTCGATGGTGACGGCATAGTTGTTCAATATCAGGGCCAGCACCAGCAATAGTATAGAATTTATAACCAGTACCACGAGGCTCAGGATCGCCAGGTTTGCCTTGGTCAATCGAAAGTGTATGTTGATATCGCGAGATTCAGGCATAGTATGGCTGGCTATATAAGAACGTTGGGATCGATGATTCTACCTGTTTTTACGCCTGCGCTGCATGGGGCCCCACAGATTTAGCGACAAAATCCCCCTGGCACCCGGGCTGATCACACCCGTTGCCGGAATCTGGCGGGGGTAGTACCGGTGGCGCGACGAAAGGCGCTGGTAAAACTCGAGTGGGAGGTATAACCCAGAATACCGGCTACACGATGAATAGGTGTTCCCTGCTGCAGCAGGCGCTTTGCGTTTTCGATGCGGCACCGTTCAACGTAGCGACCGATTGAACTGCCCCGGCTGACGCGGAAACCACGCTGCAGCTGCCGCGTGGATATATTGCAGAGCTCGGCCAGCTCGGCGATGCTCGGTGGCGCGCCCAGTTGTGGGTGCGTTCGTCGATCCGGCGCAGGCGCCAGGTGGCGAGCCCGCCTTTGAACTCCAGATCCTGGCGGCCGCGGAAGTAGCGATTGATTTCGATCCCCAGTTGTTCGGCGATTAGGTCTATCAGGCGTTGACTGCTGGCCGGTGAACTTGCCTCCGGTGCGGCCATTGCCTCCCGGGTGAGCCGGCCCATCAGGGAGTAAATGCTCGGGTCGTCAATGTCCAATCCCGCCTCGAGGCGGACGTCATCCCAGTCGCCAGGCTCTGACCATTGGTAAACAAGGTCAGGGTTCAGCCGTATGACGGTAGAGGAGTGCGTGTAGTGCTCAGTCCCTTGGGGAAAATCACAGCGGGCAACCACCGGTTTGCCGGGGGGAATCAACAGTAATTCACCCACCCGCTCGAAGCGGGCCGGGCCCCATTGCTCGGGATAACAGACTCGCATCCCTTGCAACCTCGCGCTCAGGCAAAGGTCTATCTGGAAGTGTTCCAGGGGGTCAATCTGCAGTGCCGTGTCCTCCCGCCAGTCCAGGCGAATCACCTGAACGATCGCGAGATCGGTGCGGATTTCAGATTCAATGGCCGCCGGTATGACTTTAGTGGTGCGCACCGGTTACTCCATTACTCATTGCCAGGGGGTGTCCAGGGTGTCACTGGTTTTCCCGCCCCTGGCCCGCGGTTGAGTGTGCGGGCCCAACATTGACCGGCACGCCCGAAAACCGGGGCATAAAGTTAATGGCTTCCAGAGGTGCCTCCAGTGACGTCAGACGGCCGGTATAGCCGCCCTGCTGTTCATCATTGCCGGGCAGCATGGCGCCAAACATATGAGTCATGGAGATGACGCCGCGGCGCAGGCGCTCCTCGGCCTTGACCTTGCCGACGATGCTACCCACTGAGGAGCTGAGCTTGGCACTATCGCCGTCCGCAAGCCCTTCCTCGGCCATGTCGTCGGGGTTCATGTACATCCAGTTTTCCGGATACCGCTGCCGGGTCCGGCGGGCCGCCCGGTAGGCGCTGTTCATGGCTTCCAGAATCCGGCGACAGGTGAGCAGATATTTGAATTCAGTGTCCGGTGTTTCCTCCCATACCGCCCGCAACTCAGCAGCCACATCATCCGGACAGAGCTCCAGCCGTGCGCCATTATCCTTGGGCGCCTGGTGGACATATTCCGGGGGCAGCTGCGGACGGACACCGCCGGGATTGGCCAGCAGCTGGTCGAAGGAAACCCGGCTGTCCTTACACAAAAACCGCAGCATGGCCTCCGGATCGGGTTTTTGTTCCAGGCTCAGGGGCATGCCCTCCGCGATGGCATCATAGTCCAGCCCATAGCTCCAATACTTTAGGGTCAGTGACTTGCCCATACGTGCCGCCACCGCCCAGAAAAATTCCCAGTCATGAATCACACCCGGGGGTTTGTCCACCACCGGCGCCGCGTATTGAGCGAAGGCACGGGGGTAGAGGCTGTCGCCGGGGATACTGAGATCGTGACGTTCGAAATGCTGCGAGGTGGCGATCACATAGTCAGACATGGCGGTGGTTTCGTTGTGGCGGGCGTCCAGTGAAACCAGCAGGTCCAGTTGCTCGAAAGCGGGAATGGCGCGCTCCGGATCCCCCAGTGCCATCACCGGATTGCCGCCAAAGACGATCAGGGCGCGAATCCGATCGGGACCGGGCTGCTGAATTTCCCGGGGCAGCAGGGCTGTGGGGAATTCACCGAACAATTTGCCAATATCCACCGTGCGACACTTATCGCCCCGGGTCCAGCTCCGGCCCGGAGCCACTGCCCGTTCCACCAGCTTGCGTGGTTTCAATGTGCCGGGGTTGCGCACCCGGTCGCCGGCGCGGCGGTAGCCCCCCACCAGTGCGTTGACCACCTCGATCATATGGTCACTCAGGTTGGAGTGGGCGGACATGGAGGGGCCGGTACCACTGCCCACGAACGGGCGTTGTGCCTCGCCGATCCAGCGGGCGGCCTCTTCGATCTGCTCAACGGGGACATCGGCCCGGGTGGCCGCGAATTCCGGGGTAAAGGCAGCCACTTCCTCCCGCAAGCGATCCAACTGGGAAACAAACCGTTCGCAGAAGGCTTTGTTGTAGCTGTTATCCCGCAGCAGAATGTGGGCAATGGCGGCAAACAGTACGGCGTCCTGGCCGGGCAGGGGTTGTATCAACAGGTCGGCGTAACGGGCGGTTTCCGTGCGCCGGGGGTCGATCACGATAATGCGGGTGCCGCGGGCCCTGGCGGCGGCGTAAGCCCGACCCGGGGCGCCGCTCTCGCCGGCGGTGAAGGGATACGTCTGGTGGGTGACCAACGGGTTATTGCCCACAATGACCGCCAGATCCACGTCTTCCAGGGCGGGTTTGCCGCTGGCCATGGCACCCAGACGGCCTGCTGTCACCCACTTCGCGGATTGGTCGATGGTCATGGTGGAGAACAGGTTGGGGCTGCCGATGGCGGATAAAAATGCCTTTTCCAGCATCCCCCCCAACACGCTGCGATAAGCACCGGTACCGTGGAAAACCGCCACCGAGCGTGGTCCGTACCTGGCCACCAGGGTGGCCAGCTGGTCGCCGATCTCCTGTAGGGCAAGTTCCGCATCAATGCTGACGTGGGCACCCGAGGGGGTGCGTTGGTAACTGGTCAGCAGGCGGTCTTCGGCGCCGTTATGAAAATCAACGCTGGATTGGCCTTTGACACACATATAGGCGCCGTAGGGGGAGGCGCTCCCATCGCCCACCGCGCCGGTGAGGCGACCATCCTCCACGGTAAGTTCCATGGGGCACAGGGCGCCGCAATTACGGCAGAAGGATTTGACTTTTTTCTTCATATTAGCGTCATTTCTTCGCAGTGGGCGCAGCTGTCGCGGATCGGGGAGGCACGGGCCCGTTGCTGCCAGTGGGTAGTCACGTCGGATAGATTAGCATAATCGCAACCGGTTGCCGGGGGGCATTTTCATAGTTTGGGTAATTCAGTTAGAGTGAAGGCGTCAGATTACGACGTTGGAGGGGGCGATTGTCGATATTGGCTATGGTTAGTCTATGACAGCTCAGAATACAGGTGATTTTCTAGTGGTTGGCATTGGCGCCTCAGCCGGCGGCTTGGCCGCGCTGAAGTCGTTTGTGGGCCAACTCTCGCCCCCCACTGGTATGGTGTTTGTGGTGGTCCAGCATTTGGACCCCACCCATAAGAGCATGCTCAGTGCCCTGTTGGGCCGGCAGTCGGCCCTGACAGTCTGTGAAGCCGAGGACGGAGCAACGTTAACACCGGAAACCATTTATGTGATCCCCCCCCATTGTTACCTGGAGGTGGAGGAGGGATGCATCCGGCTGACTGAATTCGATGCCGAAACCGGTCCCCGCCGCTCGGTGGATCTGCTGTTCCGCTCCCTGGCCAGAGAGTGCGGCGATGCCTGTGCCGCCATTGTATTGTCCGGTTCGGGCACCGATGGCACCGCCGGAGTGCGGGCGATTAAGGCTGCCGGGGGTTTGGTGCTGGCGCAGACGCCGGAAACCGCGGAGCACGACGGCATGCCCGGCAGCGCCATCCAGGCCGGGGTGGTGGATAAAGTGCTGCCGGTGGAGAGCATGCCTGCATTGCTGGCGCAGTATGCCAGTAACGCGCTCAGCGTCGAGCAGTCACCGGACTCCGGCGGCGACCCGGCGGAGTCCGGTTTCCAGCGGCTGGCGGACCTGCTGCGTGCCCACAACGACTTTGATATACAGCATTACAAACCTTCAACCGTGCAACGCCGGGTAGGGCGGCGCATGAGTCTCACCGGCATGGATTCATTGCGGGAATACATTGACCATCTGGAAGACGATAGAGACGAGTTGGATCTGCTGGCCACGGACTTGCTGGTAAATGTCACGGAGTTCTTTCGCGACCCTCAGGCGTTCGCCGCCCTGGAAAAACAGGTGCTGCCTCAATTACTGGCCGACCTTGCCGATGATGAGGATCTGCGCGTCTGGGATTGTGGCTGTGCCACTGGGGAAGAAGCCTACAGCCTGGCGATTCTGCTGTTGGAGGCCATGGCAGACCGGGAGTTATGCAACGGGCTGAAATTTTTTGCCACGGATTTCGACGAGCATGCCATTAAACTGGCCCGCAGAGGACGCTACCCGGCTACCACCTTTGCCGACGTACCCGAGCGCTGGCGGGAGCGATATTTCAATTATCGGGAAAGTGACGACAGCTATCAGGTCACCCCGACATTGCGGGATGCGGTCTCTTTTGCCGTGCAGAACGTGGCAGCGGATCCTGCCTTCCATCACATGCACTTGATCTGTTGCCGTAATTTGCTGATCTACCTGCGCAAAGACGTGCAGGAGAAGGTGTTGACCGCCTTCCACGCCGCTCTGACAGAGCAGGGGATTCTGTTTCTTGGCAGCTCCGAAACCACCGGCTCCAATAATAACCTGTTTGTCAGCGTCGACAAGAAGTGGCGCCTGTTCCGCAAAGTCAACAGTGGCAGCAAGCGCCCCCGGACACTACCCCAGGGCGCTGTCTCCGGCCGGGATGCGCGCAAAAAGCCGGGCACCGGTGATCAGACCAGACCCCACCCGCTGGCCTCCCAGGGCGAGCGGTCAGATTTTTACCGGCGTTCCCTGCTGGAGGCGTTTCTGGCCCCCGGGGTGGTGGTGGATCCCGAGGGGCGGGTGGTTTACAACCATGGCAACTGGACCCGTTATATGCAGATCAGCAGTGGCGAGCCGCGTCAGGAATTGATGCAACTGATCCATCCCTCGTTGCGTTCACGTACCCGCAGTGCGCTGTTCCGGGCTCGTCAAAATGGTCAGCCGGTGGAGTTCCGCTGCCCATTTGAAGCCGATGTCGGCGCGGGTCGAAAAAATGTTCTGAATGTCCAGGTGGCACCTCTGAATAGCGCAGCAGAGCCTGGACAACGGTATTTTGGCATAGTGTTTCGGGAAGAGCGGGAACCCTTCAGAGAAGAGCAGGGGCTGCTGACACAGAATGACGAGCAGCGGGTTTACCATAACCTTGAGCTTGAACTCGCCGAAACCAAGGAGGAACTGCAGAACACCGTTGAGGAGCTGGAGACCAGCACCGAAGAGCTGAAAGCCTCCCATGAAGAAGCGCTGTCCACCAATGAGGAGCTGCAGTCGGTCAACGAGGAGCTGGAGGCCAGCTCTGAAGAGCTGCGTTCCCTAAACGAAGAGCTGTCCACAGTAAACGCGGAGTTAAAGGAAAAAGTGGATCTGCTCCAGGCCGCCAATGAGGATGCCAATAATTTCTTTGCCAGCACCAATGTGCCGACGGTGTTCTTGAATCCGGATCTGGAGATTGAACGTTACACTCCGGCTGCGGAATTGTTGCTGGAAATTGGGCAGCGGGACCTGGGGCACAAATTTTCCAGCCTGGGGGGGGATCTGGTGGATGAGATGC
Source organism: Pseudomonadales bacterium (assembly GCA_002701845.1). GTDB lineage: Bacteria > Pseudomonadota > Gammaproteobacteria > Pseudomonadales > Ketobacteraceae > Ketobacter. The sequence goes on along the minus strand of NZXG01000038.1, from coordinate 331,081 downwards.
TCATCAATCGGTGCCGCCAGGTACTGCAGCATTTTCAGCCCATGAGCGATGAAAAGCGCGCCGAGGATGGCAGCTGGTTTGTCCGGCGGATAACACCCTATCGCACGGAGGAACGGCGTATCCATGGCGTGGTGGTGGTGTTCCAGGATGTGACTGAGATCAAGCAATTGACGCAGCGCGCGGAGCGCCGTGAACGCCAGCAAAGTGTGGTGGCCAAGCTGGGAATGATGGCGTTGTCCGGGGTGGATCCCCAGGACATCATGCACCAGGCGGTTCGACAGGTGGCACATACACTGGATGTGCCCATGGTGAAGGTCTTGAAGTATCAGCCCGACGAGAACAACTTTTTGTTGGTGGCGGGCGTGGGCTGGCGCGATGGCGAGATGGGACGGGCCACTGTGTCGGCAGGTCAGAACTCCCAGGCCGGCTATACCCTGTTGTCGCTGGAGCCGGTGCTGGTGGCAGACGGGCATCATGAGCAGCGCTTTATAGAAGCCCCCCTACTGCGTGAGCACAATGTTATCAGTGGCTTGAGCTGTCTGATCAATCATTCCGACCCACCCTTTGGCGTGCTGGGGGCTCACACCGATAAACCACGGGAATTCTCCCAGGATGACGCCAATTTCATGGTGTCGGTGGCCAACATGCTGTCCAAGGCGCTGCGCACCCGGGAAGCGCAGCAGTCGCTGGAGGAGAGTGAGGCTCGGCTGCAGCTGGCACGGGAGGCTGGCAGCCTCGGCGTCTATGACTATAACCTGGTGACTGACGAGATTCAGTGGGACAAGGTCATGCGGGACATGTGGGGCATCCCGGAGGACTACACGCCCATTACCTATGAGTTGTTTGAGGACTCTCTGCATCCGGATGATCGCGGGCCCACCAGAGAAGCCCTGGAGCGGGCCCTTAGCGGCTATCAGAAAGGCCGACTGTTTGTCCAGTATCGGGTTCAGAATCAGCGTGATGGTGTCACTCGTTGGGTGGAAGCTACCGGAAAAACCCTGTTCAAAAATGGCCAAGCCGTGCGCATGGTGGGAATGGCGCGGGACATTTCCGATTACAAGCAGGCGCTGGAGGACCTCAGTCACAGTGAAGCCAAGTTGCGACTGGCCATTAGCACCAATCAGATCGGCTCGTTTGAATACCACATGCAGCGGGAACAAATACACTGGGATGAGATCCTGCATCGGATCTGGGGTGTGCGGTCGGATGAGACGCTCTCGCGGGCCGTATTCTGGGAAGGTTTGCATCCTGACGACCTGGAACGGGTCAAGCAGGCGATGGACCAAGCCACCAAGCCGGATACCGGCGGTATTTACAATGTCATCTACCGCGTGATCAATCGCGTTACCGGCGACCAAAGTTGGGTGGAAGCCACCGGTCAGATGCTGTTTAAGGACGGCGTGGCTGATCGCATGATCGGCTTGGTTATTGATATTACTGAACGCATGAATCTACAGCAGTCTCTCCGTTCAGCGGTTGATGAGCTGCGCCAGGCCGCACAGCAGAAGAATGAGTTCATCGCTATTCTGGGTCACGAGCTGCGCAACCCTTTGGCGGCGCTGGACGGCAGTATTGATATTCTGAAATTAAAACTGCCGGAGGAAAACAAACTGACCGGCATTATGAAACACAGCGTCGGTTCCATGGCGAAACTGCTGGACGACTTGCTGGATTTGAATCGGGTCACCCAGAATCGCATTGAGCTAAACAAAACAGTGGTGGACCTGAGGGAGGTAATCCAGAGTGTGGTTCATGTAACGGCCCCTATGCGGGCGCAGCGGGATCAGAACCTGAGCATTGATGCCGAGACCGAGCCCGTCTACGTGCTGGGTGATGAGATGCGACTGGAACAGGTATTTAGTAATCTGTTAATCAACGCATCCAAGTATACCCATGCGGGCGGCAATATTTCGGTGGCCCTGAAGCAGCCGGATGCCAATACCGTGACGGTCAGCGTGGCCGACGACGGGGCTGGCCTGAGTGACGATATCAAGGCACAGATTTTTAATACCTTTTTCCAGGTGACCATGAAAGGCAGGGCACCATCCGGCCTGGGCATCGGGCTGGCGCTGGCCAAGCGGCTGACGGAGTTACATCAGGGTAAGGTGGAAGCCTTCAGTGAAGGCGAGGAACAGGGCTCCACCTTTGTAGTCACATTGCCGGCATTAAGTGAGCAGAGCCGGCCTTCTCCACTGGTGCCCATCAGTATTGATACAGAGCAGGTGCAGCCCGGATTAAGGGTATTGCTGGTGGAGGATAACGAACACATCTTACTGGCCATGCCGGTATTGCTGGAAGCCATGGGGTGCGAGGTAAGAACCGCGCAAACCGGCACCGAAGCCTTAACCCTGGCAGAGCAATTCGAGCCGGACGCCATGTTAGTGGACATTGGACTGCCGGATATCACCGGCCATGAGGTAGCGGCCGGCATGCGTCAGCGAGGTTACCGCGGCTTATTGATCGCCCTGTCCGGTTACGGCCATGAAGAGGCCCGCCGCAAATCCACGGAAGTGGGATTTGATCATCATATTGCCAAGCCGGTGGAACTTAAAGTGCTGGAAGCCCTGTTGGCTCAGGTGAAAGCCGGAGAGAACGTCTCCTGATGTCAGCGCACAAACACCAGCCCCATACTGTCACTTAGGGTAATGGGCCCGCCGCTGTAATCGGCGCCGATGGGCGGTGTGGCCAGTGCCAGTTGCCAGTCTTTATCACCTTCCTTCAGGCCGGGAACATCGAAGTCCAACGGGTTGACCTCCTCCAGGGATTTGCCTTCCAGATGTGACACTGCGTAAATTTGCTCTCCGTCAGGTCCGTGACGCAGGGAACGGAACAGGACTCTGCCATTGGCGGGTTTGGCATAACTGAAATGATCCCGGGATGTCAGGTTATCCCGCAGCCAGGGGTGGTCGCTGCGGAAACGGCGCAACCGCAGCATGAAATCCGTGTGCGCATCACCGAGAATTTCCAGATAGTGTGACACATTGCAGTAGTCATGCATGTCCTCCATCCAGGCCCGGGCAATTTGTTTGAGGGTGGGGGGATCGAAACGTTCCGGTCCGGCCAGGGGCGGTTCCACCTGGTTCAGCAGGTGTGACATGACCCGTAAATCGTATTCTGTCACCTTCACCAGTGTTGCCAGCATATCCAGAAAACGGCCCAGCTCGTTACGGTTTTCAAATCCCAACTCTTTCAGGCGGCGGAAGTAACCGGGCCGGGAATAGGAGTAGCTGTCCACCTGCCACACCAGGGAAATGGCCTCCTCGGAAACAATCTTGACCCCGTATTGATCATCCTGATTGCGGATAAAACCCCAGGAGGCCCGGGCCATGGCGTTCAGAAAATCCATAGGCACGCCGGGGAAGACCGCGTAAGTCAGTAGCTGGACTCCGGGGTTATCGTAGGCTTTATCCAGAATTTCCATCTGGGTGTCGCCCAGGCGGGTATTGATGTTCAGCTCGGGGTTAATCTGTGTGCCACGGCGCAGGGTATCGTGATTGGCGCAGCCGGATATCCAGTTGGAACCCCGGTGAAGGATTTCTTCGATGCGCCAGAATTTGCTGAGCCAGAAAGTGTAGAGAAAAGGGGTGTTATGGGCGAAGGTGAGGGGACCCCACTGAAACACGTCAGGGTCGCGCTGGGTTTCAATAACGTCCCGGTAGGTGGAGCTGAGCTCCCAATCCTCGTCGGGCCAGGGGCGCCCGTCCTCGAACACAAACCAGGGGCGATAGGATCGGCCGGCAACGTTCTGCACTACATCGGCCATTTCCTGCAGGTAATCGTCGTCATGGCGCATCACTTCACTGTCGGCATCCCACCATTGGAAATCCTGGGCCCCGTCCACCCGCACGCCGTCGGCACCGAAATCCACTTTGCGGCGCTGCATCTCCAGCAGGATGGCGCGCACCACCGGATGGCGGAAATTGATGTTCTGACCGTACATATTGGGGCCGGCAAAAAAATGATAGTTCAGTGCATTGAGACCCTGATTGTCGCTGTGGCCGTATACCACATCGAAGATCAGTTTCTTGGGCTTGCCGGGGAAGTTGTGCAGGGCAGACGCTACATCGATCAGTTCATCGGGGCGACCGGATTCCAGCATTGCCGGGTTCACCGTGGCCATGCCGGAAATAACGATGTCGTAACCCCAGTTAATGGTATCGGGTCGCCGCAGGTCCACGGTGACGCTGTTTTCACCGAATTCCAGTTCGGTCCAGAAGGCGGGGCCGGCTTCGTATACGGTGGTGGGTTCCACCGGCAACAGCTGCACTGCGTCGTAACCCAGAAAAATCCGGTCCGCCGGTTCCAGGTCGCGTCCTTCCTTCACTCTGGCGGCCAGCAGCTCAATGTGGCGGGCGAAGCTGGCCAGACTGCAACCGGCGGTGGCGGTGGGCACATGCACCTGGAGAATGTTGGTAACCGGGCCGAATTTGTACACCTCGTCCGTGGGTAGCTGCGCGTAATAGTCCAGATCGCCCCGGGCCGCCTGCATGGCTTCCACGTCATAGTATTCCGCCGGTGCAAACACGCCAAAGGGTACTGAGGATGCCAGGGGATCGTAAATGCGGTGCCAGTCGCCTTCGGCATCCCGCCAGGTCAGGGCGTAAAATGATCCCACCTGCTCCCTGGATCCCGGACGCATGCCGCTGATGGCCGCCATGCACCAGGCGTCCACCCGAGACACCGGCACCAGGGTGCGGCGGAAATCCACGCTGTGGCGCAGGCGTTGCAGATTCAATTCCGGCCCCGCATCCAGTACTTCAATAAAAATTTCGGCGTCGGGCACCCGGTTTTCCAGCAACACCGGCGCCCAGATCAGAATCTCGCACAGATCCCCCCGGCGGTGGGCCCCCAGCTTGACCGCCACTTCCTGGGCGGCGTGAAATACGCTGTCGGCGCCGCGCCAGGTGGCATCCACCCAGTCCGCCAGGGTCTGAGTGGCTGCCTCATCAATCGTCACTGGTGCAGAATCGTGAGTGGCGTTGGTGTCGTCCATTATTCCGCTTCCCATAAATACCAGGTTGCACTCAGTGCCGGCATGTCCACCACGATGGATTGTTCCTGTCCGTGGAAGGGTTCCGGCTCGCTTTTGATGATCGTATTATCCGCTGCTCCGGCACCACCGTAGGCGGTCGCTTCGGTGTTCAGAACCTGACGCCAGCGGCCTGCTTTGGGTACCCCCAGACGCCAGCCCTGATGGGGGACACCGGCGAAGTTGAACACCGCCAATAGCGGTTTGGTACCAGGCTCGCCATAGCGTACCCAGGCAAAGACACCGGCATCGGCGGCGGCCCCGTCGATCCACTGAAAACCCTCTGGCCGGCAATCATGCTGATGCAGGGCAGGGAGTTGGCGATAATGTCGGTTAAGATCGCGCACCAGGCTGCGCAAGCCTTCGTGCTCCGGCGTGTCCAGCAACCCCCACTCAAGTTGGTTTTGTTCGGACCACTCGCCGTGCTGACCAAACTCCTGGCCCATGAATAGCAGTTTCTTGCCGGGGTGCGCCCACATAAACGCGTAATAGGCTTTCAGGTTGGCGAGTTTTTGGGGTGTATCGCCGGGCATTTTGCCCCACAAGGAGCCTTTGCCGTGTACCACTTCGTCGTGGCTCAGCGGTAACACGAAATTTTCCGAAAAGGCATACTCCATTCCGAAGCTCATCTTCGCATGATGCACCCGGCGGAACAGCGGGTCGGTCTGCATAAAAGTGAGGGTGTCATGCATCCAGCCCATGTTCCATTTGAAGCCAAAACCCAGCCCCCCTTCGTGGACCGGCCGGCTCACGCCGGGCCAGGCGGTGGATTCCTCCGCCATGGTCATGACGGTAGGGTCAGCACCATAGACGGTGGTGTTCATGCGCTGCAGAAAGTCAATGGACTCCAGATTCTCCCGGCCGCCGTATTTGTTGGGAATCCACTCTCCGGCATTACGGCTGTAATCCCGATACAGCATGGAGGCCACCGCATCCACCCGCAGCGCGTCCAGGTGAAACTGCTCCAGCCAGTAGAAGGCATTGTCCATCAGATAGTTCACCACCTCGCGCCGGCTAAGGTTGTAGATCAGCGTATTCCAGTCGGGATGGTAACCTTCCCGCGGGTCTTGATGTTCGTACAGTTCGGTGCCATCGAACTTGGCCAGCCCGTGGGGATCCACCGGGAAGTGAGCCGGCACCCAGTCCAGGATCAGGCCGACTCCAGCGGCGTGACAGGCTTCCACAAAGGCACGAAAGTCTTCCGGTGTGCCATAGCGGCTGGTGGGGGCATAGAGCCCGGTGGTCTGATAACCCCAGGAGCCGTCAAAGGGGTGCTCGGTTATGGGCAGCATTTCGATGTGTGTGAAGCCCATGTCCACCACATAGGGAATCAGTGTGTCCGCCAGTTCCCGGTAGTTCAGCCAGCGGCCGTCGGGGCTGCGTTTCCAGCTGCCCATATGCACTTCGTAGATGGAGATCGGGCTGTCCAGACGCTGGCGTTCGGCCCGGGTTGCCATCCAGTCGCCGTCCTGCCAGTCGTCACTCCATTGCGCCGGCAGTACCGAACAGTTGTCTGGCCGCATTTCCGCCTGGCGTGCCACCGGGTCCGCTTTGGTGAACGGCAGGCCACCGTTGGCACCGGCGATCTCGTACTTGTAACGGGCTCCCGCGGAAAGTCCGGGCAGAAAAATTTCCCAGACCCCGGTGGAACCCCGCAACCGCATGGGATAGCGGCGCCCATCCCAGTCGTTGAAGTCCCCCACTACGGAAACCCGGCGGGCATTGGGCGCCCAGACCGCGAATACAGCGCCAGTATCCCCTTCATGTTCCCGCAGGTGAGCCCCCAGCACCTCCCATAAGCGGCCATGGGTGCCTTCCGCCAGCAGATATTCATCCATCTCTCCCAGCACGGGGCCATATTGGTAGGGGTCGCGCACGGACCATTCACCATCATCGTTGCTGGCCTGGATGTTATAGCGGGAGGGTTTTTCCGGCAGCCGCACCCAGAACAGACCCTGGTCCTGATAGGGTGTCATGACCACGTCGCCCGTGTTGGCGCTGATCAGGGTGGCGGCGGTGGCCCCCGGAAGGAAGGCCCTGACTATCCAGCCGTCGCCATCGGGGTGCGGACCCAGCAGAGAGAATGGATCACTGTGTTGGCCACGCAGCAAAGCGTCCGCCGCATCCGGATCAAATCCCACCGTGCCTTTGCCACTGCTAACGTTCCCACGTTCATTCATGACGACTCCTGTTTTGACGTTGCTGTTGCTGCGCGGCGAAACCGGACCGTTTCACCTCTCCCGGATTGCGTTTGGGAAGAGTCCGCTATGCGAAACGCAGTCAAAGTGAGTACTTCATGTTAATCATCGCGTTCAGAATGTCCAATCCCGGGCCAATCGCGATCAGATTTGGCTTGTTATCTATGATATAGTGTGTATCATAGATGTTGGCCTATCCATAGAGTGCTGGCCGAAAATTGAAAAAATATCCACGGATCTGAAAACAACAATAAACAAAAACATAACAATAAAGAGGAACAACTCATGTGGGTCGATCTGTTGCGTCTGTTCGTGGCGTTTGGCGGCGTGGTGTTGATCATTGCGTTCTGGTACTGGTTGATGGATTCCATCGGTACGTTTTAATCCTGATGGTGGATCATGCTCTGCAGGCCGAGCGTTGTTTCGCGCTGCTGGCTGTTGCTTTTTCCGAGGGGCGTCGGGAAGGGGTGCGGCTCATGTCCGGGGAGCAGCGTTGCTTTGCTTTGAGTCCGGGGCTGCGGCGAGTACAGGTTCCGTTTCCGGCGCCGGCACCGGATTGGACTCAGCGAACCTTCAGTTGTGGTCTGGCGCTGCAGTGCGCTCCTTCCAAAGACCGGCTGGCCGGTTTTGCACTGGCGGAACTGGCACCGCGACAGCAGCGTGCACTACTGATTGTGGAAGGCGGTGCGGCCCTGAGTTGGGCATTGGCCCGCTGGCCTGGACTGGCTGCTGAATGCCGCCGTCAGCTGGGCAATGTGCCATTGTTGGATGAACATCTAACGGGGCACGCCATGATCAGTCAGGCACTGACCCTGGCGGCGCGCCCCGGTGCCATTCCCTTTTATCCACTGTTGGGAAAGTTACCGGTCACCATGCCACAGCCCGGTTTGCTGGCAGCCATGCGGCGTTGGTATGGGCGTATGCCCTGGGCTTCGCGGCAACGAATGTCGCGGGGCCGATTCACCATTCCCGTAGGTGGCGATGGCGGGGTACAGAACCCCAACCTGCCGCCACCCAGCCGCCCGGAAGAGGATGAGCTTCCGCTTGGCGCCGAGCAGCGTGCCGGCATCCCTTATCCGGAATGGAACTACTGGACGCAACGGTTTCTGCCCAACCATGTGGCGGTTTTGGAACGGCGCCATCCCCGCTCTGCCCGTTCGGAGCAGGCGCCGGCGGTGGACTTGCGGCGCTGGTTCGAAGCTCACACCTACCGTACGCTGCGCAACCGACTGGAAGACGGCTCGGATCTGGACGTGGACCGTTATCTGGAACATTACCTGGATACCTTGTCGGGTCATGCCGCGGAGCCACGGGTGTTTCGCGATCTGCAGCCGGCGGTGCGGGATGTCAGCACGGCGATTCTGCTGGATGGCAGTGCCTCGCTTGGTAAACATCAGGGCCAGATATTCAAACTGGAGCTGGCCTGTGCCGATGCTCTGTCCAGGGCCATGACCCTGGCCCGGGAGCGGCACGGTCTATTCGTATTCAGTGGCCATACCCGCCATCGGGTAGAGGTGGTGTGTCTTAAGGACTTTCGTGATCGCTATACGGTAACGCCCAGTCATCTTGGACTCAGCGCCGGTGGTTACACCCGGTTGGGGGCACCTTTACGGCACCTGACCAGCCGTTTGCTGGAACAGGCGTCGGAGCGCCGGTTAATGATCATTCTCGGGGATGGGCTGATGTCCGATGAGGGTTACGAAGGGCATTATGCCTGGGCGGATGTAGCGCACGCCGTGGCAGAGGCAGAGGCGGTGGGGGTGCTGTTGTATTACATCGGCGTGGGCCCGGCCCGGGTGGATCCACTGCCGGATGTGTTTGGTCCCCGTCGCTCCACCCGGATCCACCGGCTGGACGAGCTGCCCCGGGTATTGGCGTCGGTACATCGGGAGCTGACGGCAGCATAAAACCATAATCATCATAAAGCGGAATCAACTGGAAAACAGAACTTATGAGCAGACTGCAAAGGGAACCGGCGAGTACCACAGCGCCGGTCACGTATGTAGCCACTGAAAACGAGCAGCGCCTGTTTCGTCATGCCTTCGAACAGCGCCTGCCGCTGATGCTAACCGGCCCCACCGGCTGCGGCAAAACCCGCCTGGTGGAGCATATGGGCGACCAGTTATCTCGACCGGTGATCACCATCAGTTGCCACGATGACTTGACCAGCTCCGATCTGGTGGGCCGGTTTCTGGTGGCCGGTGGTGATGTGGTATGGAATGACGGCCCCCTTACCCGGGCGGTAAAACAGGGCGCGATCTGTTATCTGGATGAGGTGGTGGAGGCCCGCCATGATTCGTTGGCGGTGTTGCACTCCCTCACCGATCACCGGCGCACCCTGTACCTGGATCGTTCCGGCGAGGTGGTGCAGGCGCCGGACTCATTTATGCTGGTGTGCTCTTATAATCCGGCCTACCGCAGTTCCCTGAAGGAACTGAAGCCCTCTTTCCGCCAGCGTTTTGTCACCCTGGCTCTGGATTACCTGCCGGCGGCGCAGGAGGTCGAGGTCATCGTCATGGAATCCGGGGTCGACACCGCGGTAGCCGGGCGCTTGGTGCAGTGCGCCAACAGTATTCGCAGCGCCGATCACGCTTTCCATTTTGAGCCTCCTTCCACCCGGGTGCTGGTAACCGCTGCCCGGTTGGTGGCAGCGGGGGCGTCGGAACTGGAGGCCGCCGAGGTTTGTATGCTGGCACCGCTGAGTACCGACGGCGCTGTCAGCGAAGCACTGCGGGAACTGGCGGTGGCCAGCCTGACTACCAATAACTAAAAAGGAAAAGGAGAACCCCATGAAACCACCATCCATCAGTGAACATGATCGACGCCGAAAGAAAGCACTGATTGCGCTGCAACTGGTTTGCTATGGCTATCTGCTGATGATGTTCTGTATTCAGCTTTATATGTATTCCCAGCGTGACTGGTAAGGGGGCGTCACTATGTCGAGCAATACTCTAGCGCTGGGCGGCACCGGCAATCTGGATGAGCACCACCGGCAAAGCCGGCAGGCGCAGTGGCAGGCGGACAAATGGATGATGTCCGGGGCTTTGCTGCTGGGCACTGCAGTGTTCGGAATCTTTGGGTTACCACTTTTTCTGCGGGGGTTATGGCTGCAGATCCGGGCGGAACGATCAGGCCTGACCATGCGGCCGGTGATCGTAACTTTGATCGGTTATCTGGTGGCGGTGGACGCTGCGCTTAACACCATTGGTTGGGCCCTGGATCTGGTGGCTCATCACACCTTGCTGGCGCGGGTGTTTTTAATGGCCTGGGGCAATATGTTCGATGCCGGTTATTTCTGGCATTACAACGAGCTTTGGATCGGGGGTGCTACCGCGCCAGGAGAGAAATCCTGGGAAATCGCCCTGTTGCCCATCGTGTTCAGTATGCGCATCGCCGCCGCCATCGGTTTTCTGCAGATGAAGCGCTGGGGGCACCAGTGGCTGATCGTCACCTGCTGGTTTGGTGTGGTGGCCTGGGCCGGCTATATCGCCAATATGACCCTGTATGCGGACGTACGTTATACCGGCGTGGTATTCCCGGTCATTGGCTGGTGGCTGTACGATATTTTTTATATCACGCCGTTTCTGGCCCTGCCTTATCTGCACTCTGTCAATCGCGAAATTTTTTCTGACTAACGGACAAGGACCCCTATTATGAACGAATCTCAGTCCGATGAACTGCCACTGGGGACCACGCCGGCGTTCGCCAATATGCATAAATGGCTAAGGCGTGGTTTAATAGTGTGCTTATGTGCGCTGGTATTGGAGGGGGCTTTTACCTTTCCGCTGCTGGCGGTCTGGTACGGTTGGCCAACGCTCTCGCTGCAGGAAATCTGCACTGAGTTTGAGCGGATTCGCTTCTCAGACGAATCCCGCGAATGCATCTATCCCTACCCGCTGTTTGGTCCCGCAGAAGGCGCGGGTCAGACCACAGCCCGGGATGAATGGGGGGTACAGCCACGGCCCCAGTATCAGGCCATTGAATATCGGGAGCTGGTACGGCGGGTGGAGGCGAGGCGAGCCCGGGAAAACCAGTAACGACCCGGGCTGTCTTGGGGCAGCCCGCCATAGATGCAGCAGGTATTATGCAGGAACCTTTTGCCGAAAACCCGGATCCCCGGGCCTTACGCTCCCGTAAGGCCCTGCGGAACGCCCTTATCGAGCTGCTGCAGGAGCAGCCACTGGAACAGATTTCAGTACGCGACATCGTTGCCCGCGCCGGCGTGGGTTACGCCACTTTTTTTCGCCATTATCCCAGCAAAGAGGCCGCACTGAGTGATATAGCCAATGAGCAGATCACTGAGTTGTTCCGTTTATCCGTACCCGTCATGGAGGAAGGCGCGCACTCTGCGGCCATCACGCTACTGAGTTATGTGGATCAACACCGCAGTTTGTGGGTACCCCTGTTGACCGGGGGCGCTGCCAGCGCGGTGCGGGAGCAGTTTTTGCGCCAGGCCAGGCAAGTGGAGGCTGTGCAGGGTGATCCCGGTGCCTGGTTACCGTCGCGGTTGGGGGTGCGGTTGCTGGTGAGCAGCACCCTGGAGCTTATTACCTGGTGGTTGAGCGAGCCGGAGCCGTTTACCGTGGAGCATGTGGCGGAAATTCTGGAGCGCACCGTAGTCACCCCGATTATCAGTGCCAGTACCGGGGTGTCCGGGTAACAAGTATTACACCGCAGGCGGCCCACCGGTTCGGCGGGCCCAGGGGCATCAGCAGCAGACGGCTTTCAATCGGAACCGAAAATCGGTTCATCGTTCCAGCAAAAATCAATCGTCCCCAGGGTAGGTGGCTGTTCGCGACAATTTACAGAGAGTGGACATCCGCTCAGTAACAGGGTGGCAGCGGCAATGAATCCGGTCAGTAACAGTTTTTTGATTGGCATAATGAATTCCATTTTCTTCTGATTATTAATGAATAAGGCCATTGATGACACGCTTTTCCCATAGAATGTTAGCGCATGTTGTGGCGTCGTTACCATTCAATTCCGGCCACGGTCACGTGCCTTACGTCGTTGTGATATGATCCAATATTATGATCAAAGTATCCGAGACCATTTTCATCCCCGAGGATGAGATAGAGTTCACCGCCATCCGCGCTCAAGGCTCAGGCGGGCAGAATGTCAATAAAGTGTCATCCGCCATTCACCTGAGATTCGATATTGCGGCCTCCTCATTGTCCGACGCGGATAAAGCCAGGTTGCTGTCCTGTTCCGACCAGCGCATCACCAAGGATGGTATCGTGGTGATCAAAGCCCAGAATTTCCGCACCCAGGAAAAGAACCGGGCCGATGCCATTGAGCGGTTGATTGACCTGATCCGCCAGGCCACAGCGGTGCGTAAATCCCGCCGCCCGACCAGGGCCAGCCGGGCCTCCCAGCAAAAACGGATGGATCGCAAGAGCCATCGCGGTAAAATAAAAGCATTACGCGGCAAGCCCATCGATTAACCCAGTCGGGATTGGAAACCGGTCATTTTATTTATAAATCAAACCTATCAATAGTTTCTATGCTGAAGAATTTTTCTACCTTTCAGTTGCTTGTGCTATTTTTTTAACTTTCTGAATTTAAAAGAAAATATGGACGCTTGGCAATTGCGCTGACTTTGCTCTCCAGCGGCAATCTTCATACATTTTTGAGTTAGGGTTGTAGCCGGTAGAGTGTCCCTCTGCGCTGATCATCCTATATAATAAACACTCAACCCGCTCGCACTCACATTGAAAGCGAGGAACTCTCAAATGAATGACAAGAACGGCAGTACCGGCGCCCGATGTCCGGTGATGCACGGGGGCGCCACCAGTAATGAAATGGTCGGCAAGGATTGGTGGCCGAAGACACTCAATCTGGACATCCTGCATCAGCACGACCGCAAAACCAATCCGCTGGGCGAAGACTTTGACTACCGCGAAGCGGTAAAGCAGTTGAACGTGGCCGAGCTGAAAAAAGATCTGCTGAAGCTGATGACTGACAGCCAGGAGTGGTGGCCGGCGGACTGGGGCCACTACGGTGGTCTGATGATTCGTATGTCCTGGCACGCAGCGGGTACTTATCGTATTGCCGACGGTCGTGGTGGTGCCGGCACCGGCAACCTGCGCTTCGCGCCGCTGAATTCCTGGCCCGATAACGTCAACCTGGACAAGGCCCGCCGTCTGCTGTGGCCGATCAAGAAGAAGTACGGTAACCAATTAAGCTGGGCCGATTTGATTGCTTATGCCGGTACCATGGCCTATGAATCCATGGGCCTGAAAACCTTTGGCTTCGCTTTCGGTCGCGAGGATATCTGGCACCCGGAAAAAGATGTGTACTGGGGTTCGGAAAAAGAGTGGCTGGCACCCTCGGACAATCCCCATAGCCGGTATTCCGGGGAGCGGGATCTGGAGAATCCGCTGGCGGCGGTGATGATGGGGCTGATTTATGTGAACCCGGAAGGCGTGGACGGTAATCCGGACCCGCTGAAGACCGCCAAAGACGTGCGGGAAACTTTCGCCCGCATGGCCATGAACGATGAAGAGACCGTGGCGTTGACCGCCGGCGGTCACACCGTGGGCAAATGCCATGGCAATGGCGACGCCGCCTTGCTGGGCCCGGAGCCGGAGGCGGCGGGAACCGAGGACCAGGGCCTGGGCTGGATCAACAAGACCCGGCGTGGCATCGGTAAAGACGCGGTGACCAGTGGCCTGGAAGGAGCCTGGACCACCCATCCCACGCAGTGGGATAACGGCTATTTCCAATTGCTGTTAAACCACGAATGGGAACTGAAGAAGAGCCCGGCGGGTGCCTGGCAGTGGGAACCGGTAGATATCAAGGAAGAGGATAAGCCGGTGGACGCGGAGGACCCCTCCATTCGTCACAACCCCATCATGACCGATGCCGACATGGCCATGAAAATGGACCCGGTGTATCGGGAGATTTCCGAACGGTTTTATAACGACCCGGCCTATTTTTCCGAAGTGTTCGCCCGGGCCTGGTTCAAACTGACCCACCGGGATATGGGCCCCAAGACCCGCTACATTGGTCCGGACGTTCCCGACGAGGATCTTATCTGGCAGGATCCGGTGCCAGCGGGCTCCACCCAATACGATGTGCAGGCGGTGAAAGACAAAATTGCCGCCAGCGGGCTGAGTATCAGCGATATGGTCACCACCGCCTGGGACAGTGCCCGTACCTATCGCGGTTCCGACAAACGCGGGGGCGCTAATGGCGCGCGCATTCGACTGGCACCGCAGAAGGACTGGGAAGGTAACGAACCGGAACGTCTGCAACGGGTGCTGTCAGTGCTGGAAAAAATCGCCGCTGATACCGGCGCCAGCGTGGCGGATGTGATCGTAATGGCGGGTAACCTGGGAGTTGAGATGGCGGCCAAGGCGGCCGGTGTCGAAGTCAGTGTACCCTTTGCACCCGGCCGGGGTGATGCCACGGACGCCATGACCGATGTGGAATCCTTCGAGCCGCTGGAGCCAATCCATGACGGTTATCGCAACTGGCTTAAGGGCAATTATGCTGCCTGCGCAGAGGAGTTGTTGCTGGATCGCACCCAGTTAATGGGGCTTACCGCGCCGGAGATGACGGTGCTGGTGGGTGGCATGCGAGTGCTGGGCACCAACCACGGTGGCACCTCCCACGGTGTGTTCACTGACAATCCCGGCGCCCTGAGCAATGACTTCTTCGTTAATCTCACGGATATGAACTACACCTGGAAGCCGGTGGACAATAATCTCTATGAGATCTGTGATCGGCAAAGTGGCGCTGTGAAATGGACCGCCACCCGGGTGGATCTGGTGTTTGGTTCCAATTCCATCCTGCGCTCCTATGCGGAAGTTTATGCTCAGGACGATAACCGGGAGAAGTTTGTCAATGATTTCGTGGCCGCCTGGACCAAGGTGATGAACGCGGATCGGTTTGATCTGCAGGCCTGAGATGGGAAAAGCGGGTTATTGAATCCCGCATTGCTGTAATGCAACCCGCGCCTTCGGGCGCGGGTTTTTGCTGTCTGCGCGATGATTTTATCTGGCCGGGTTCTGCTGGCGTCGGCAGCGGAGAGTGCCAGGCAGATACCGCTGCAAGCTTAGCACTCCCAGCCACAATAACAGGCCGTACCAGGGCAACGAACCGCCACCGCCACCACCGGATGAGCCACCGTCGCCGTCGCCACTGCCGGCACTGTCGCGTGCGATAACCCGGCTATCAGCCTCGCTAACGCCCACAAACAAACCATCGCCCTCCAGATCTGCAAAGCCACCCAGCGGGGCAGGGGCGTCATCCGTGGTAAAAATGCTCACCGGGTCGGCCAGCTGTGGTGTCAGTTGGAAAGCGACAAAGTTAGTGGGCATACCCAGGCCCCCACCCAACAGGCTGGGAATCAGACCGTACACCCGCATCTGCAACAGACTTTCCTGAATGGCGAAGGACACATTCAATTGGGTGCGGTTGCTGAACTGATTGTTGGTCAGGGTGTACACGGGATTGATGGCGACCCCGCCGGCGGGTTGCACGATTTCCACCGACTCTCCCGCGCTGATGGTTACGCTGTCACGAATGCTGAATTCCGCTTCGGTTGCTGTGCGCACGGCCACCGCCGGCGTAAATTGCAGAATCACCGCCAGTTCGGGAGTGAAACTCAATTCCTGATCAATGCTCCAGAAGCTGGCCACATCCACATCCACCGCGTTCAGCTCCACCGCCGCCACCGGTCCCAGAATTTTGGCCTTGTTGGGCAGTTTCGGTCCTTCCCAGATCACACCCAGAGGTACCCCCCATACCAACGACATGACATCCATATCGAAATCCAGGCGAAAGAAATCGGAGTCGTGGATACCATCGTTGGTAAAGGGCAGGGCCCAGTCACTGCCGTCATGGGCACCGGCCAGCAGTTGCCGGGTGCCGGTTGGAATGGTGTTTTTAATGCGCTCATCCACGTCCACCTGTTCCCGCAGGGGAAAGCAATCACCGCAATCAAAGCCAAACGCCACCGGGGTATCCATGTCCGGCGTCAGCACCGCCAGATCGGCAAAGGAAAAGGCGGGAACGCCGGCCACCGGGCGGATGCCGGGCACCACCAGGTCAGTACGGTAGAGGCCTCCGGTAAACAAAGGCAGAGTTTCCTCTTTCAGCCGGATATCCACCCCGGCTGGGGAAAAGTTCAGCCCCAGCCACTCGCTGTCGGCAAAGCGCACCACGCCATCCACAGTGGCGTTACCCACGGTGGTATTACGGGAGTCCGCTGTATAAATCACTTCCGAGCCGCGCTCCTGTTCGCCGGTGTTGAAATTCACGCTGGCGTATTCGGTGCGGACGTCGGCCTGGGCATGGATAAAGCTGCCGATGGCGAAATCCACATTGGGTGCGGTGGAGCTCAAACGATATTGGCTGTCGTCATTGCTGAACCAGGTCTGGATGCGGAAGACCTCTCCCTCGGCCGCGGCTGTCACATCCGTATTGATACCCGCGGCGCCGGCCAATGACACGGCCACCGAGCCGGGGTCCACCCGGAAATGCCCTTCGATTCCCAGCTCCAGATCCATGGAGTAGCGCAGTTCCATCCCCAGGTCGTAGTCCCGGGTGGCCGGTTGCGTGGGTTTGGGCCCGATGCCGGCTCCCACGCTTCGCACCCAGGTTTTGCGATTGCCAAAGGCATCCAGGCAGCCGGACCAACCCAGTTTGGGTGGTGCCACGCAGTACGGTTGCCGGATTTCCCCGGCGATGCATTCCGCCTCCGTGGGGGAACGCCTGAACAGGGTAATATTCTCCACTTTCAGGGTGTATTCATAACTCTGGCAGGTGGCCAGGGCCCGTTCCCAGATGGCCTGCAGGGTGTGAACCGGCAGCTCTTCGGGCAGGCGGCGGATCTGGCCCCGGGTAGTCTCGGGGATGTGCTCGTCCAGCAGATGGAATTGAATGGCCTGTTCCTGCAGATCCCGCCCCCGGTACAGCGGTTGATCCTGGGTGCTGAATTGCAGCCCGGTTCGGGTTTCCAGCCCATAGGTCATGCCGGATATCAAGAAAATCAAAGGGATGGTGAAAAGCCTGATAATGGTATTCATAGTGATGCCCTGCCCCAAAAAAACTTGAGTCTAGGGCCCGCCGGCGGCGGCCACCATACACCAGATGGTGTAATTTGCTTTTGCCCGGGGACTGGGTTGTACTTGATTGGAAAAGCATCAAATAGGGAACCCAGTGGACACTCAACTGCAGCGGTTGCTGCTGGACACCTCAGCGGAGCCGGACCGAATCACAGAACTGTTGCAGGCCATGGCATTGCGGCTCAGCCAGCCAGAGCAGGCCGAGGGCGTGGGAGCGGAAGCGGCGCTGCAGGATTTTCAGCTGGCACTGAATCTGGCGGAAAAACTGTGTCAGACCGCCGCTGACAAATTCCGGCTGGAGTCGGTGCTGAATAATATGCCCATGGCCATGCTGGAACTGGGGCCTGATCTCAGCGTACGCGGTACCAATCAGCAGGCCCAACGCTTGCTGGATGCCGGGGTGTTTCTGCGCCGGCAGGGGCATTCGGTAATTTGTGATCATGAGCTTAGTCAACAACGGCTGGAGGAACTGGTGGCCCAGTACAGCGTGCCGCGGGCAGAGCCTTTACCACCGGCGGTGTTTAATCTGGCGTCTGTGTCGGACCCGGGCCATCTGGTTCCCTGTTACCTGTATCAGCAGTCGCAATTCGATTTGGAACGGCAGCAGGCGGTGCATCATGTCTGTCTGCTGCTGAATGAAAACGCCAACGCCACGCCCGGGCAGAATGTGTCGGCCTATGCGCAGCACCATGGGCTGACTGCCGGGGAAACGGAAATACTGACCCTGCTGACCAATGGCCTGAGCGTTAACGAAGTGGCGAAACAGCGCTGCAAGAGCGTGCATACCGTGCGCACCCAGGTAAAAGGCATACTGGCGAAAACCCGCGCCGGTCGTCAGTCCAACCTGATTTTACAGGCACGGCAGTTTGTTGCGGCGGGTGCTGCCACGGGCGCGGCATTGCAGCCACAGTCCGGAGCCGCGCAGCGCTTTACCCTGAGTGACGGCCGCCAAATCACCTATTCCGACAGTGGTGGTCCCAGTGATCAGGTGGTGGTGCATTGCCATGGGATGTTCACCTGCCGCCTGGATCCGGTGGATCATCAGGTGTTTCGCCAGCGGGGTCTGCGGCTGATCATCCCCGACCGGCCGGGCTATGGCCTCAGTGACCCACTGCCCAACCATAGCCTGCTGGACTGGGCCGGCGATCTGCTGGAACTGCTGGAGGGCTTGGGCATCGACCGCTGCACTCTGCTGGCGGCGGATTTCAGCAGTGCGTTTGCCCTGGCGGTGGCCTGCCGGGCACCGCAGCGGGTGCGGGATGTCATTTTACTGGAAGGGGCGGCGCCGGTGGACAGCCGCCTGGAGCGTTACGAAGCCACCATGCCGGTGTACTATAAAGCGGTGTTTCTGGTGGCCCGGCGGATGCCCAAGTTGATCCACAAGGCCACCTATGTGGCTTACGCGCACTTTTCCCGGGATCCGGAAAAAGCCCTGCATCGCTTTATCGACATTATCGGTCAGGATAACAGTCGGGTGGTGCGCGAGCCTCATATCTATCCGCAGATTCTCACCGCCGTGCGGGAATCCATTCGCCAGGGCATCAGTGCCCTCAGCGCCACCCAGATTTTACTGTTTTCGGATTGGGGATTTGCCCTGTCGGCGGTGCGGTGTCCGGTGTATCTGGTGTGTGGCGATGCCGATCCCCTGGCCAGTTACCACCGCGCCCGATTGGAGGATGCGCTGGTACAACCGGTTTTGCTGCCGCTGGCGGGGCAGGGCTGGGCGGGCATGCTCTACCGGGAAATAGATGCGGTGCTGGACCAATGGATGGAGCACAGAATTCAACATCTGCCGTTTTCCATGTGAGCAGTTCAGGGCCCGGGACTTTCGGTTTCCCGCACGGTGACCTGAGAGTCTTATAAACCCCTTTAACCTTACTCAAATAAAGGTTAAAGGGGTATGGAACAGTTCATCTGATAGCAGGAACTTTGCGTCGGCCTATCCTCACCCTCAGATTTGATAAGGGCGGTGGTCTGGCTGATCCGCGCCAGCTAAAATCTCCGCCTAATGCAAAACCTCACATAATGAGTGGTTATGGCGATTGCATATCAGATTGTGCTGATATGCTGCCAGATTAGCCAGGCTTTTCAATCACTTGACGACGGAAGCGCAGTCCCGTCCAGGGCCTGTCCGGCGTTGTTCTGAATACCGTTTATCAATATACTGCAAAAAAATGAACCCTGGCTCAGGCAAAGGCGCTCAGTCATCTTCCGGTTGCAGCCCCACCAGATTTTAGGTCGATTCGTTCCCGCCCTCGCCTCAACCACCGATTCACTGTCCATCACCTGTCCGGCACCGAAGCGGTCCGTGCGCGTGGCCCTGGCAATCAGCACTCCAGCCCGGGGATTCCGTGCCGGCCGCGGACAGTCAGGCTAAACCAACACGCGGAAACAGACCCGCTATGAACAATCTGGCAACCATAGAGCAAGAGCAATTTTGGGTGGGCATTGGTGCTTCCGCCGGCGGGCTGGAGGCCATTAAGAGCCTGTGTCAGGCCCTCTCCAACCAGGCCAATGCCGTCTATATCGTGGCGCAGCATCTCTCCCCCAAACACGACAGCATGTTGACCGAACTGGTGCAGCGGATCACCGAAATCCGGGTGGAAACCGTGGAGGACGGCATGGAGGCGGTGCCCAACGTGGTGTATGTCACGCCACCCCAGCACGATGTTTCGGTGGAGGGCAATCGCCTGCGGTTGACCCGGGTGTCTGATGCCAACATTCCCAAGCCGTCAGTGAACAACCTTTTCACCTCCCTGGCGGAACAAAAGAAAGAACGGGCAGTGGGGATTATTTTGTCCGGAACCGGTTCCGATGGGGCCCATGGTATTAAGATGATCCGTGCTTCCGGCGGCTGTACCTTTGCTCAGACCGAAGAGACCGCCGCCTATTACGGCATGCCCAAATCAGCGCAGGATACGGACTGTGTTGATTTCGTTCTGGCACCGGAACAGATCGCCGAGCACCTGAATAAACTGAGCTCTCACGTACCGCAGAATCTGCGCCTGAAACTGGAGCAGGATGAGGCGCGGGACCGGTTTTCCGAGCTGTTTACCATCATTCGCCGCCACTGTGGCGTCTCGTTCAAGCAATACAAGAAAGCCACGCTGCAACGCCGCATCGAGCGTCGCATGATCGCCAATGGACTCACTGATTTTGATCAGTATGTGGATCTGGTGCGGGGGGATCCGGAAGAAGTGGTATTGCTCTATAAAGATATTCTGATCTCAGTCACCAGTTTCTTCCGGGATCGGGAAGCTTTTTTGCAATTGGAGACCGTGCTCAAGGATATTTTACGCAGGCGTCATAATCAGGAGCCCCTGCGCCTGTGGGTGGTGGGTTGCGCCACCGGCGAAGAGGCCTATAGTCTGGCGATTCTGCTGGCGGAGTCAGTGGGTGGGCCGGCTAACCTGGAGGACCGTAACTACCAGATCTTCGCCACCGATGTGGATTCCGATGCGCTGGGGGTGGCACGACGGGGGATATACAGCGAATCCTCACTGGAAGATGTGCCGCCGGAATTCAAGAGCCGGTATTTCATCCGGCGGGGGGATGACAGCTACGAGGTCATCAAAGAGTTAAAGAGTCTGGTTCTGTTTTCCGGCCATAACATCATTGATGATCCGCCATTTTTGCGCATCGACCTGATCACCTGCAGAAATCTGCTGATTTACTTTGAGCATGACCTGCAGAAAAAGGTCTACAGTATTTTTCATTATTCATTGGCAGCTTCCGGCTATTTGTTTTTGGGCAAATCCGAAAGTACTTCCCAGGTTACCGATCTGTTTCGACCGGTGCGTAGCAAGGAACGGATTTTTCAAAAGCGCAGCGTCACTTCGGTAACGCCCAACCGCTATTTTGTCACTGGCAAGACCCCCTATTATTCCAAGATCTCCGACAAGCAGCCCGCCGAGACTGACAAGGTACCCGACCTGCCGCAGACCTTCGTCGAACAGTTGGGTGAGGCGTCGGTGCTGATCAACGATAATCTGGATATTGAACATGTTTACGGCGAGGCCGCCACTTACCTGCGACTGGGGCGTGGCAAACCATCGCTGAATCTGGGTGAAATCGTTATTGATGTGTTTCGTCAGGATGTGCGGCCGTTGGTATTCAAGGCGCTACGCACCAAGACCCTGGCCAAGGGCCAGGAGCGCAAAGTGGCGAGGGACGGAACGGTGTACGTGGCCCGGGTGATGGTATACCCGGTGGTCATGGACGATGCGGCGGAGAAGTTTTTGCTGGTGTGTTTTCAGAAAACCAGCGACAAAGTTGAATCAGCCACGGCAACTGACCCGGCCGACAGCAGCCGGATCAATGAACTGGAAGATGAGTTGTCCATGGCTCGCGAGCATCTGCAAACGGTGATTGAGGAGCTGGAGACATCCAACGAAGAACTGCAGTCGATGAATGAGGAGCTGCAGTCATCCAATGAGGAGTTGCAGTCTTCCAATGAAGAGTTGGAAACCACCAATGAGGAGTTACAGTCCACCAACGAGGAGTTGGTGACACTCAACGACGAATTGAATGCCAAGTCTTCGGCGTTGGAACAGGTCACCACGCAGTTAGCCAATATCAAGAATTCATTGCCGTTTCCCCTGGTTTATATCGATAACGACGGCAATCTGATCCGCATCAATGAGGCGGCGAAAGAATTTTTTGCCATTGCGGATGAAAAGCAGAATCTGTATCGGATACTGCCCGCTGATCTTAAGGGTGCGGAGATTCCCGCGCTGGTGAAAGCCGCAATCGCGGTGGGCAGTACTCGTAAGGTCAGGCTGGAGCGGGGGGATCGGCATTATCTGCTCTACGTGACTCCCTACCAGCATTCCGATGATGTGGTTGTGGGTGTAATTCTGAGCTTCGTCGATAACACCGACTTGATTCGCCAGCAGGAGGAACTGGAATTGAGTCGGAAGAAAGCGCAGGAAGCCAATGTTGCGAAAAGCGAGTTCCTGGCCAATGTCAGTCATGAAATTCGCACACCACTGAACGCCATTGCCGGCGTCAGTGAATTGTTACGGCTGCAGATCAACGATCCCGCCAAACGGGAAAAGATTCTGGATATTTTGGAAAGCTCCACTGGCAGCCTGAAAAATCTGTTGGATGAGTTGCTGGACTTCGCCAAGCTGGAAGCCGGTCAGGTAGAGCTGGAGTCCACCGATTTTTCCATGCAGAAGATTATTGCTGAATTGGTGGAGATCTACTCGGTACAGGCATCGCGGCATGAGGTGGCGTTGATTTCGCATATGGACAGTAGCCTGCCCAAACGCTTTGTGGGTGACCCGCTAAGGCTGCAACAGGTGATTGGCAATCTGCTGTCCAATGCCGTGAAGTTTACCGAGCGGGGTCATATTGAATTGTCGGTGTCGGGGCAGGATCAGGGTAACTTCCACCAGGTGGTGATAAACGTCAGGGATACCGGAGTTGGCATGGAGCAGGCGGAAATCCGCCATATCTTTGATAAATTTACCCAGGCGGATTCCTCCATATCCCGACGCTTCGGTGGCACCGGCCTTGGTTTGTCCATTGTCAAGGAATTAGTGGACTTGATGCTGGGTGAAATCGTGGTAAAAAGTGAAAAGGGCGTCGGTACCGAGTTCGAGGTAACCCTGCCGCTGCGGGAGTCCGACAGAGCCCAGATTGACCGTGAGCTTATCATGGGGTCGGAGATTCCCCGGGAACAGCTGGATGCCAACCGGATTCTCATCGTGGAGGACAACCGCTCCAATATTTTCGTATTGTCAGCATTTCTGGATGAATTGGGTTTGCACTATGATATTGCCGAAAGTGGGCCGGAAGGTTTGGACATCCTGCGCTGCACTCCGTACTCCATCATACTGCTGGACCTGCAGATGGAAGGGATGAACGGTTTTGAGTTTTTTGAGCGCTTGCAGGAATACCAGCAGCACAGTCAACAGGACTATCGGGTGATCGCGGTTACAGCCCACGTTCAAAATGAGATTATTGAAAGGTGCCGTAAAGCCGGTATGCACGATTTTCTACCAAAACCCCTGGATATGGTGAAGCTCAAAGCCACTTTGCTGCAGCATATGAAATGACAGATGGAACAGATCGAATTACGCTATCCGGGCCTTAATCCGGTATTTTTTATCGGTGCCTCCTCCGGAGGAGTCAAGGCACTGGAGTTTCTCGCCCAGCGGTTGCCGGAAGATTTTCCGTCGCCTTTGTTTTTTCTGTTGCATCGGCGCCGGGAAGGTGCTGATACCAGCCAGATGCTCCACAGTATCCTCGCCAGCAAAACCAAATTAAAAGTGGTGGTGGCGGAGGCTGGCCATCCGGTGAACGGTGGCACCATCTACCTGCCGCAGGACAACAGGCACCTGGCGTTGGAGGACAACCGCATTGTTTTGCTGGAAAAACCGGACACCGAAGAGTGGCGGCCCAGCATTGACGTGTTGTTCAAAAGCGGTGCCAGGGAATACAAGGAGCGGGCCATCTCGGTATTGCTTACCGGCAAACTTGATGACGGCGTGGAAGGCCTGCGGGAAACCACTTTTCAGGGGGGCATCACCATAGCGCAGTCACCTGCCGACGCCTACGACCCGCACCTGCCGTTGAATGCCCTGCTCAACGATCATCCCCTGTATGTGTTGCCATTGAAGGATATGCCCAAGCTGTTTTGCGAGTTGGCGCACCACCATATGGCGTCGGACCAGCGTGACGTTGCCGGACAGGCAGCCATTGCCGCCCGGCGCATCAAGCAGGATCCGGCAGCCATTGATCTGCCGGAAAATCGCCCTGGAACATCCTGATCGTCTACCTGACCTTGCTTAACAGGCCCAGATCCACCTCGTACCGGGTTTTCACCGCAGGCATGCTGGCGTACAAAAAGCTTTCCACGTCGTACAGCGTGATATAACCGTTGTCGACGCCCCCAAGATAGGCAAAGATCAGCTTGGTCTCGGTGCGGCCGGCACCTGTAATCGTCACGTCTTCTTCGGCGCAGGTGGCCAGTTTGACCTCCAGCAGATCAGGGTAAGTCAGGCGTCCCTGCTCATCCGCCAGCAGTGCCAGGCGGTCGAGGGTGGCCTGTCTCCTTGCTTCGGTGACTTGGGTGGCGCCTTTCGCAAAAGTCAGTCCACAGTCATGGGCGATCCCGGCGGCCTGATGCAGGCGGCCGATGTCCACCCCCGCGGCCCCGGGTTGACCCACTGCCACCGTGGCAGCCACCGTGCCACACTCCAATGGTGCACAACCGAAAACGTCGGCGGCGGCTGTCAGTTCCGTGGTTGAGACCTCCAGTGTCTCCTGCTCCGCCAGCGTCTGATCGAGCAGTCCGGAACGCTCCAGCATGCGCACAAACGGACAGAGTATTTCCGGGTTTTCCGGCCGGGTGCTGCCCCGCTCAACGGTGGGAAACTCCGCCACCAGCTGCTCCCGGGTGGGCCCGGAAGCGTCGCCGCAGGCAGACATAGTAATGATTCCCGAAAGCAGCAATAACAATCGCAGTGAGCAGGTATTTGAGTGCCGGTGTTTCATGGTGAGTTCCCCTGGGGTAGAGTGGCGAAAGCCAGGAACTGCCCTGGGGCCTGGCTTTACTAATCGTCATGGTGCAATCCGGCGGGTGGTTACTCAATATCGAAGGTAGACAGAATGTAACCTGCTTACCTGCCTATCAGCCTGCTGCGGGGAGACTCTTGATACGCGGTCCCGGGGGATGACGGTCTGTCAGCTCTCACTGGTGGTATATATTGGTGATAGAATAGCGGCCTCCGTAACCCCACTTCGGTCCGCGGCAGAGCGGCAGCGGGAATGTACGCCATGAATCGACGCCAATTATTGATTGCCGCCGTTGCGGTTGCCATCCCTCTGGCCCTGTTGCTGCTCTATCTGCAACGGCAACAGCCCATTGACTGGAACAGTACGGCGGTGCAGTGGTACCACTATGAGGCCGGGTTGCAGGCGGCCGCGGCGCAGGATAAAAACATAGTGCTGATTGTGTACGCGGACTGGTGCCCCACCTGCAAGCAGTTCTCTCGCATGTTTCATGATCCGCAAGTGGTGGATGCCAGTGACAATGTGATCCTGATTCGTCTGGACCAGGATCGGGACACGCAGTATCTGGAGCAATACAGTCTGGATGGAGATTACGTGCCAAGAACGTACATTATTGATCGTAACCGGGAAATCATGACCAGTCCCTATCGCAGCAGCCGCTACGAGTTTTTTCTGCCGCCGGGTAATACGGAGTATCTGGCGAACCTGCTGCGGGAGTTAAAGTAAGCTGCTGTATCTGATTCTGCTTTCACTGCCGGCGGGCTGGCTGCTCTGGTACCTGATGTCCCGGTTTCGGGTCCGGCGGAAGCAGCGGCGCCGCCAGCGGTTATTGGCTACGGAAGTGCCGCCGGCCTGGCATGAACTGCTGCGGCGGGAGTTTCCGTTGTATCGCAGGTTGCCGGCGGATCTGCGCCGGCGGTTACTCGGCCATATTCAGGTTTTTCTGGATGAAAAGGTGTTCGTGGGTTGCAATGGCATGGAGGTCACCGAGCCGGTGCGGGTGCTTATTGCCGCCCAGGCCTGCCTGTTAATATTGAATCAGCCAACGGACTATTATCCGGGTTTCCAGACGATCCTGGTCTATCCCGACACCTTTGTGGTGCCGGTCACCGAGCGTGATGGTGTCATTCATTCCGATACGGTTTCGGCACGGCTGGGGGAATCCTGGCATCGGGGGCCGGTGGTACTGGCCTGGGATCAGGTATTAAATGGCGCGCGGGATGATCGGGATGGCCACAATGTGGTGATGCATGAGTTTGCCCATAAACTGGATGAGGAGAACTGGCAGGTGGACGGCCTGCCGGTGTTAACTGATCCGCAACAGTATCCCCAGTGGCAGCAGGTTTTGAGTCGGGCTTACGCTGAACTGCAACAGGCAGTGGCCCGGGACGAACCTGCGGTGATTGACGACTACGGTGCCAGTTCCCCGGCGGAGTTTTTTGCGGTGGTGACTGAAACCTTTTTTGAAAGACCCCGTTTGCTGCACCGCCACCATCCCCGGCTTTATGATCAATTCCAGCGGTTCTATCGGCTTGATCCGCTGCAGTGGTATCCGGACTGAGGCCGACGCCAGCCTGCCCCTGAGCCCCGCCGGCGTTGGCCCCAGTCCGTGGCGGCCGTGGGTCAGTGGCGTATAATCAGTGGCGTATAACTGGCCCTAATACAGTGTTATAACTTGGGGTTTATGAAAACAGGATTATGAACACAGGATTATCAACATGCTGAAAATCTGGGTGGATGCCGATGCCTGTCCGGTGGTGATTAAAGAGATTTTATTCCGCGCCGCGCAGCGCACCGGAGTGACCACCACACTGGTGGCCAATCAGTATCTGCGGGTGCCCAAATCGCCTCATATTCAATTCCGCCAGGTGGCGGCGGGATTCGACATTGCCGACAACGAGATTGTGAAGCTGGTGGCGGCGGGGGATCTGGTGATCACCAGTGATATTCCCCTGGCGGCGGAGGTTATTGAAAAGCAGGCCCAGGCCCTCAGCCCCCGTGGGGAGCTGTTTACCCCGGAAAATATTCGCGGCCGCTTGAATATGCGGGATTTTCTCGACACCATGCGGTCCAGTGGCCTGGACACCGGAGGGCCGCCGGCCCTGACCCAGAGTGACCGGCAGGCGTTTGCCAATCATCTGGACCGGATTCTGGCCAAAGCCAAAGCGGCTGACTGACGTACTTATTCAGAGGTTCCTTAATTGCCAATCATGTTGGATTGGCAATTTTGCTGGCAACAAGGAGGATTATGCATGGCGGTGCAACCCAATCCAGCGAAAAATACAGACAATAATGCCGGCGCCGCGCTGATGCTGGGGGTGTTTTTGTGTGCCGGCCTGCTGGGTCTGGGATTTATCCTGGCCAAAGCGGCGGTGGACGTAAAGGAGTACGAACGCAGTGTCACCGTAAAAGGCCTGGCGGAGCGGGAAATGTCCGCGGACGTGGTGATCTGGCCCATCCAGTTTACCGAGGCCAGCAATGATCTGGGGGCTTTGTACGGGGCACTGGATGACAGCACCAACAAGATTAAAAGCTTTCTGCTGACCAATCATATCGCAGGGGAGGATATCAGTGTGTCCGCCCCGGCGATTACCGATAAGTCCGCCCAGCAGTATGGCAACAACGGCGCCGCCGAGTTTCGCTATACGGCGCTGCAGAGCGTAACCGTGTACTCGAAAAATATCGGCGCGGTGCGGGCAGTCATGGGTGAGCTGTCCGAGCTGGGAAAGCAGGGGGTGGTGATCACCCGGGGGGATTATCAGGCGCAGACGGAATACCTGTTCACCGGCCTCAACGAAATCAAGCCGGCCATGATTGAAGAGGCCACCAAGAAAGCCCGGGAGGTGGCCAACAAATTCGCCGCGGATTCCGACAGTACCCTGGGCAAGATCAAACGGGCCTCCCAGGGCCAGTTCAGCATCTCTCCCCGGGATAAGAACAACCCGCATATTAAAAAGGTGCGGGTGGTGTCCACCGTGGAATACTACCTTTCCGACTGATTCCCGCTGCGGCAGCCAGTGGTCATACCCCGCTCATGGCCACGCATATTCGGAATTTCATATATATGTCATATTGCATAGGTACCCTGGGATTGTCTGGCCATGGCTGAATCCCGGGGGTGCCATTGAATCCTGTCCAATTCTATAAATGTCTGGCGGACGACACCCGTTTACGCTGCCTGCTGCTGATCTTTCTGGAAGGGGAGCTTTGCGTCTGCGAACTGATGGCGGCGCTGGAGCAGAGCCAACCCAAGATATCCCGCCACCTGGCGCAACTGCGTAAATGCGGACTGGTGCAGGACCGGCGTCAGGGGCAATGGGTTTTTTACAGTCTGGAGCCGCGGCTGGCGCCCTGGTGCAATGCCGTGCTGCAGCAGACGGCGGTGGCCAACCGGGGTTTCCTACAGGTGGATCTGCAACGTCTTAACCGCATGGGTGAGCGCCCGTCCCGGGCACAGGCCTGCTGCTGACGATTACTGATTTAATGATTTGGGAGTGTAGTCCTATGGCTTTGAGCGTGGGTATTAACGGGTTTGGCCGCATGGGTCGTCTGACGCTGCGGGCGTTGCTGGAGAAGGCGGATGTACAGGTTCAGTGCATTAATGATCCGGCGGGGGATGCCGCCACCCTGGCGCACCTGCTGAACTTTGATTCGGTGCATGGACGTTGGCATCGGCAGGCGGAGCACGCTGCCGGGCTGATAGTGATCGACGATCAACGGATTTCCTGTACCCGTAATAAAACCATCGCGGAGACGGACTGGTCCGGATGCGATCTGGTGATCGAAGCCTCCGGTAAAATGAAAAGTCGCGCGCTGTTGCAGGCCTATCTTGATCAGGGGGTCAAGCGGGTGGTGGTGACGGCGCCGGTGAAAGAAGCGGGTGTGCTGAACCTGGTGCTGGGCGTCAATGATCATCTGTTTCAGCCGGAATCGCATCCTGTGGTTACTGCCGCCTCCTGCACCACCAATTGTCTGGCGCCGGTGGTGAAAGTGATTCATGAGTCCCTGGGCATCGTCCACGGTTCCATGACCACCATCCACGATATTACCAATACCCAGACCATTCTCGACGCCCCCCATAAAGACCTGCGTCGGGCCCGGGCCTGTGGTGAAAGCCTGATTCCCACCACCACCGGGTCCGCCACCGCCATTACCCATATTTTCCCGGAGTTGAAAGGCAAGCTGAACGGCCATGCGGTGCGGGTGCCCCTGGCCAATGCCTCATTAACGGATTGCGTGTTCGAAGTGGCCCGGCCCACCACGGTGGAGGAGGTCAATGCGCTGCTCAGGCAGGCCGCCGAGGGTGAACTGAATGGCATCCTGGGTTATGAGGAGCGCCCCCTGGTGTCGGTGGATTACAAAACCGATCCCCGCTCCAGCATCATCGATGCCTTGTCCACCATGGTGGTGAACCAGACTCACGTGAAGATCTACGCCTGGTACGACAACGAATGGGGATACGCCAACCGCACCGCGGAGCTGGCGTTGATGGTGGCGCGGGCGGATCAGGGCTGATGTGATGACGCCATTGGCGCAGCTTTCGCCGCAGGTGCGGCAATATATTCTGGTCACCGGTAACTATTGGGCGTTTACCCTCACCGATGGCGCCCTGCGTATGCTGGTGGTGCTGCATTTTCATGATCTGGGCTACAGCCCGCTGGAAATCGCCCTGTTGTTTTTGTTTTACGAGTTCTTCGGCGTGGTGACCAATCTCACCGGTGGCTGGCTGGGGGCGCGGCTGGGGTTGAATCGCACCATGAACCTGGGCCTGCTGCTGCAGGTGGTGGCCCTGGGCATGCTGCTGGTGCCCACGGCCCTGCTCACCGTGCCCTGGGTGATGGCCGCCCAGGCCCTCTCCGGTATCGCCAAGGACCTGAACAAAATGAGCGCCAAGAGCGCCATCAAACTGCTGGTGCCCAAAGACGCGGAAGGGGCGTTGTATCGCTGGGTGGCCCTGCTTACCGGCTCCAAAAATGCGTTAAAGGGGGCCGGTTTTTTCCTCGGGGCCGCGCTGCTAATGGCGTTGGGCTTTCGCGGCTCGGCCCTGGCCATGGCGGCGGTGCTGGCGCTGATCTGGCTGTTGAGCATGATCAAATTGAGCCAGGATCTGGGCCGCGCCAAAGCCAAACCCAAATTTACCGAAATCCTGTCCAAGAGTCCGGCGGTAAACACGCTCTCCGCCGCGCGGATGTTTCTATTCGGCGCCCGGGATGTGTGGTTTGTGGTGGCGCTGCCGGTATATTTGAGCAGCGCGGGCTGGGATCACTGGCGGGTAGGGGGCTTTCTGGCCCTGTGGGTCATTGCCTACGGCATTGTCCAGACCCTGGCGCCGCGCTTTACCCGGGGCCGCCAGGGCCGGTCGCCGGACGGGCGCAGCGCCGTGCTGTGGGCTCTGCCCCTGGCGCTGTTACCGGCGGCCATTGCCCTGGCTATGGCCTGGGGCACGTCGCCGGTCACCTGGCTGGTGTTGGGATTGTGGCTGTTCGGCGCGGTGTTCGCCGTGAACTCATCCCTGCACAGTTATTTGATTGTCAGTTACGCCAGTGAAGACGGCGTCTCCCTGGACGTGGGTTTTTACTACATGGCCAACGCCATGGGGCGACTGCTGGGCACGGTGCTGTCGGGGTGGCTGTTTCAGGCCTATGGCCTGGGAATTTGCCTGTGGGTGTCGGCCCTGTTCGTGGCCACGGCGGCGCTGCTGTCGGTGTGGTTGCCACGGCACCCGGTGCCTGCTGCGGGCAGTCACTGAGCCCGGTACGCTCTGGTTTATTGCTCACGCCCGAAATTCTGATTTAACAGCTGCTGCCATTGGTCAGTCTGCATGTGTTCCAGCATGGCGCGATTGATGGTTTCCTGCAGTGGGCTGCCGTTGGCCATGGCAAAGGCGTAACTTTCCTTGCGCACCAGCTGCGGTAAGACAACCACATTGGCATAGTCCTCTTCCTGCAGCAGATACCTCATTAAGGGCGCATCCGCCACCAGGGCATCCACATCACCTTCCCTGATGGCCGCCAATGCGGTTTTTACGTCGGGATAGGGGCGATAATGGATCCCTTCCCCGGCCAGCCAGGCCGCGCCGCTGGTTTCCGCTACCGCCGCCACCTGCACTTGCGGTAAATCCGACACGCCGGTAATGCGGGTTTGCAATTTATTGACAGTGATGCTGGAGGCAATGCCCGCGGTAAAGCCCGAGATGGTGATGATGCTGGCAAACATCCAAATTAGTCCCAGCAATCTGCCGGCGGGAGTGATGGGAGCTTTGTCACCGTAGCCCACCGTGGTCATGGTTACCGCGGACCACCAAAAGCCGTTGCCAATACCGGCGCTGGTGTTGCCACCGAATTGTTCCGGGTTGCGTTTCCGCTCCAACAGCCAGATCAGCACGCCCACCAGTAATAACACCACACTGAGCGCCAGTACCGCCGATAAAAACTGCCAGCTGAACAGGCTTTTCACCGTGCTCATCCACCCGGCCGGTTGGCTGCGGGCGGCGATGCCGAGTCCCGCCTGGTACATGGGCTGGGTAAAATCCAATTGTTTTTCCCGTTCCGCGGAGACACTGATGGCGCCGATGGCAATATCCGCCCGGCCCTGGGCGACGGCATCCAGCATCTCGGCTACCGATTCATGGCTCTGGAACTGATAGCTGTAATTGGCCTGGTCTGCCACTGTTTTCCACAGCTCTACACTGACCCCTTGCCATTGCTCCTGTTCCTGATAGGTAAAAGGGGGTGACTGTTTCAGCGCTACTTTGAGTTCCGTGCCATTGGCAAGCGGCAGCAGGATCAGTTGGCTTAGCAGTAGAGCTTTCCACAGCAGTTTCCTGGTAAATATGCGATGTGAGAGCAAGTGTCACTCCATTTTTTGTTGGCTGTCTGTCGGGACTGCTTATTCAGAGGTTCCCTAGACTAACCCGGAAACAGTTGCAGGCTCAACCAAGCTGAAAGTTGTGTCGCGGTTGTTAAGGAAGGTTGTTTTTTGCCGGTGTGGCAAGGCTTAGGGGCTGGCGACCCATGCGGTGGATAGCGGCGCAGCTATCGGTGAAGTGGCTAGCAGCGAGCTAACCACGGCATCCGGTCAGTGCCGGATACCGTGGATTGCAAAAAGCCTAAAAATCCTGTCGGAAACCAACGGACAGAGCGAATTGACTGATGTCACTGTGGCCGAGAAGGGTTTCCACCAGCGCGAAGCTGGTGAGGCCCCCGGGAAAGGTCTGGCTGACGCCGGCCCCCAGACTGAAGTAGTTGTCGTCCAGTTCCGGGGTTTCGGTGGTGAATTTGAAGGACTGGTCGCCGCTGCCCTGGAACAAAAACTGCGAAGTGAGTTCTTCCTGGTCTTCGTACTGCTTGATCCAGGACAGGGAGAGCATCGGCACCACCACCCCGTTGCTGACGCTGAAGGCCCGGGTGACGTCAACGGACAAGCGGGAGGACAGGGTAGTGACTTCCTGCTCGTCCACCCGCAACAGCAGGTTATCGATCACCAGGCTTTCCACCTGATCGCTGACGCCGGACAGGGTGGAAGTTTCCCGGTAGCCGTCGATATCGGTTTGCGACCAGTCCACCCGCAGGGAAGGGGAGATAGTCCAGGCCTGTAGCGCGAAGTCCTTGCCCAGTCCGGCGGAGGCGCTCCACAGGGTTTTTTCCGGAGAGCCACTGGCCAGGTTGGTGAAGGTGGCGGCCTGGTTGCTGACCTCCATGGTGTAACTGAGAGCGCGGCGAATGCTGTTTTCCCCCCAACCCAGGCCCAGGCTGGCATCCCAGTAGAGGCCAGCGGGTCCGAAGCCGTTGGCGTAGGCGGTGAATAACAAATCCTCGAAGCTGGAGCTGCTGGCGCTGCCGTCGGCACTGGAGTCACCACTGCTGAAGGTGCCCGCCAGGCCCACGATCAGGTCCTGATTGAGGCGGGTGTCGTAGCCCAGCAGCAGGCTGAAATATTCGTAGTCAAAACCGGTTTCGATGTCTCCGGCGCAGAGTTCCTGATTGGCCACGTTACAGTCGCTGGCGGTGGAGGGAACGCGGTAGCGATCGTTGTCCCGGTCCCCGGTGACGGATTTCAGGGTGACGAAAAACCCGGTGGTGGGTACCAGGCCCTCGGCGCTGGCGGGCAGCGGCCGCTGTTCCAGGCGCTGATCGTCGAACCGGTCCTGGAGAGCGCTTTGAGTGGTTTGGGTGGAGTCGGAGCTGACGATGGCGGAGCTGAGATTGTCGGTGGGGGTCAGGGAGGAGCCGAAGCTTACCGCGTCCACCGGAATGCCATCGATGACGCCGCCGCCACTGCAGAGCGCGTCCAGGTTCACGGGCGTGCCGCCCCCGGCCACAGCGTCACAAAGGTTGGTAAGGGCAGCGCCGTAGGTGGCCGCCCGCAGGGGGCCGGTCAGTGATGTCAGCGCAATAAAAGAGAGCGCAGGAAGGAGCGCTCTTCCCCAAGCAGCATGCATAGTGTTTCCCCGGTGTTAGAAGTGGTTATACAGTAATGAAAAGCGGTTCAACTCTCGCACCGGGGGGCGTGGCTGTAAAGTGAAATTTGACCAATAACGGATCAACTCAGGCTGAAATCGATATTGTCGATGAGCCGGGCCCGACCCATGCGGGCGGCGGCCAGAATCACCAGGTGGCGGTCATCGGCAGTGGCGGGAGCCAGGGTATCCTGCCGGCACACGCTGAAATATTCCGGTTCGAAGCCGGCGGCGGCCAGGGTCAGTTCCGCCTCCTGACTGATAGCACCATAATCCCGCTGCCCCTGCAGAATGTGCTCCCGGGCCCGGCACAGGCTTTGGTACAGGGCGGCGGCGCGCGCCTTTTCCTGAGCACTGAGATAGCCATTGCGGGAGCTCATGGCCAGGCCGTTGGCTTCGCGCACGGTGTCCACGCCGATGATGTCCACATCGAAGCACAGGGCAGTGGTCATGCGCCGGATCACCGCCAGTTGCTGGTAGTCCTTTTTGCCGAACAGCGCCAGGTCCGGTTTGACGATATTAAAAAGCTTGCTCACCACCGTGGATACCCCATCGAAATGACCGGGACGAGCCGCGCCGCAGTGGCGGTCGGTAATATCGGTGACCACCACTTTGGCCCATTGGGCCTGGTCGCCGGGATACATCTCTTCCACCGGTGGCGCAAACAGGTAGTGGCAGCCGGCGGCGCTTAACTGCTCCTGATCCCGGGGCAGGGTGCGGGGGTAATTATCAAAATCCTCCCCCGGCCCGAACTGGGTGGGATTGACGAACACGCTGGACACCACCCGGTCGGCATGGCGCAGACCTTCGGTCACCAGTTTGATATGGCCGGCATGCAGGTTGCCCATGGTGGGCACAAACGCGATACGCTGGCCGGCCAGGCGCTGGCGGTGAATTTCCGCCCGCAGGCTGGCGATGTCGTTGAAAGTCTGCATCAGTCGAATCCATGTTCCGGACCAGGGAAACGGCCTTTTTTGACCGCATCAATATAAGCGCCGAAGGCGCCGGTTATACTGCCATCGCCCTCCGCCAAAAAGTTTTTCACAAAGCGTGGCGGCTTGCGGGGGGTGGCTCCCAGCATGTCGTGCATCACCAGCACCTGGGCATCCGGCGCGGGGCCGGCGCCAATACCGATCACCGGAACGCTCACCCGGTCCATGATCTCTTCCATCAGGTCGGCGGGGATGCATTCGAACAGCAGCAGGGCGGCGCCGGCCTTTTCCGCCGCCACCGCGTCCTGCACCAGGGCCCGGCGGGCAGCGGGATCCCGCCCCTGGACCTTGAAACCACCGAATTTATTCACCGATTGCGGGGTCAGCCCCAGATGGATACACACCGGCACTCCGCAGCCCGCCAGGCGGGGTACGCTGTCCAGCAGCCAGCCGCCACCCTCCAGTTTCACCACCTGGGCGCCGGCGCGCATCAGGGCCGCGCTGCTGCTGTACAGTTGCTCCGCCGTGGCGTAGGTCATAAAGGGCAGATCAGCGATGATCAGGGCGCCCTGATTGCCCCGCTTGACGCATTGGGTGTGGTAGATCATATCCTCCAGGCTCACCGGCACGGTGCTGTCGTGGCCCTGCAGGACGTTGCCCAGGGAATCCCCCACCAGCAAGGTCTCCACCCCGGCGCTGCTGGCCAGGTGAGCAAAGGTACTGTCGTAAGCGGTAAGGCAGGTGAACTTTTCTCCCCGCTGCTTGAGTTCAGTGAGGGTGCTGAGGGTGATCGCCATGCTGTGACTCCTTTCCGTATTGCCGGGGGCTCGGGGCCGTGCGCCAGACCCTGACCGGGCTGGCGGCGGTGTCAGGGAGCGGCCGGATCAAAATGATGCCGACCACCCTGAAGGGACAGAATATACTGCAGCAGTTTTTCATAGTCACGGGTGCTTTCCGCCAGGTTCAGCTGTTCGGTATTGACCACCAGCAGCGGGGTTTCGTCATAATGCTGAAACAGACTCACATAGGCGTCACTGAGGCGTTGCAGATAGTCGGCGCTGATGCTTTGCTCACAGGCAATGCCGCGCTGGCGGATGCGTTGCTGAAGTACCGGCACCGGCGCCTGCAGATAGATGACCAGATCCGGCTGCGGCGCCCGTTGAATCACGTGCTGATAGACTTTTTCGTAGAGGGCAAACTCGTCATCCGCCAGGGTCAGGGCGGCGAACAGACGATCTTTGTGAATCAGAAAATCCGCCACCCGCGCCGGCTGGAACAGATCCTCCTGGCGCAGGTCGTTCAGTTGCTCCGCCCGTTGCAACAAAAAGAACAATTGGGTTTGCAGGGCCCACTGGGCAGGGTCCTGATAAAAGCGCTCCAGAAACGGATTTTCGTGGGCCCCTTCCAGTAGCAGTTGGTAATCGAAACTGGCGGCCAGGCGGCGGGAAAGGGTGGTTTTGCCCACACCGATGGGTCCCTCAACTGCAATGAATCTCATGCCGGATCACCGGCCTCCGCCAGGGCCCAGAGGCCGGCGTCCCCCACCTGGGCCAGCAGATCCGCCACCCGCCGGCCGTCCGGCAGGCACAGTTGCGGATTCAGATCCTGCAGGGGGCGCAACACGAAATTGCGCTGATCCAGGCGGGGGTGGGGCACCGTCAAGCGGGGCAGATCAATTACCTGTCCGGCGTAGAGCAGGATGTCCAGGTCCAGGGTGCGGGGGGCCCATTGTTCCGGCCCCCGCTGCCGGCCCTGCCGCTGTTCGATGGCCTGCAACTGATCCAGTAAGGTCAAAGGTTCCAGCGCGGTGCGGAGTTCGCAGGCGGCGTTAACATAATCCGGCTGTGTTCCCGGCCCCACTGCGGTACTGCCGTAAAACGGCGACACCGCCACCAGCCGGGTTTCCGGCAGCCCCCGGATGTGTTCCAGGGCTGACCGGAGTTGATGGACAGGGGCATCCAGGTTGCCGCCCAGGCCCAGGTAAACCCTTGCCATCATGACTCCGGCGAGGGCTTGGGCCGCCGGTTGCGGGGGCGGCGGCGACGTTTCTTCTTGCCGGCGCCCAGGCCCTTACAGAGTTCGGCCCGCTGCGCTTCGTCGGCGGTCTGGTAACGGGTCCACCAGTCTCCCAGTCCAGGCTCCAGTTCCCCGGCCTCCTCCCGTAACAACAACAGGTCGTAGGCGGCGCGGAAGCGGGGATGTTGCAACAGCGCTTCACAGCGTTTGGGGGAGCGCTGGCTGAGCCGGCCCTGCAGTTCCCACATTTCCCGCATGGGAATGCCAAACCGCTTGGGAATGGAAGTGTGCTGGGCCTGTTGCTGAATCACCTGCTGAATCGCTTTCTGCAGCGCCGGCACCGGGCTCATGCCGTCGTCCTGTGCCCGCTGCCAAAACTGTTGCAAGGGCCCCCACAACAAAACCGCGTACAGAAACGCCGGGGTGACCGGTTTGCCCTGGGCCAGGCGCTCGTCGGTATTGCGCAGGGCCAGCCCGATCAGGGTCTGCATGCCGGTGGCATCATTGCGGCCGGGTACTGACAGCGGGAACAGCCAGTGGGCCAGTTGATAGTCCAGCAGCAGGGGCCATACCGCCTGGGCGTGGCCGCTCATAAACAGTTTCAGGACTTCTTCAAACAGTCGCGCCGGGGGAATCAGGCCCAGCAATTCCGACAGCTCACCAATGGGTGCGGCGGTGTCCGGGGCAAGGTGAAAATCCAGCTTGGCGGCAAAGCGCACCGCCCGCAGCATCCTTACCGGATCCTCCCGGTAGCGTTGTTCCGGGTCGCCAATCAGCCGCAGGGTCCGTTGTTGGATGTCCTCGTAGCCGTTGACGAAATCCAGTACCGCCCCGTCCGTGTGGCGGTAGTACAGGGCGTTCGCGGTGAAATCCCGTCTTACAGCGTCTTCCGCCAGGGTACCGAAGACGTTGTCCCGCAGTAACAGACCCTCTTCCGACTGGGAGGAATGGTGTTGATCGTCGTCGTCGGCCTTGCTGTGGCTGGCGCGGAAGGTGGCCACTTCGATAATATCCCGGCCAAAGCGCACGTGTGCCAGGCGAAAACGCCGGCCGATTAACCGGCAGTTGCGGCCAAACACGGCTTTGATCTGCTCCGGGGTGGCGCTGGTGGCCACGTCGAAATCCTTGGGGTGCAGCCCGATCAGGCCGTCGCGGATTGACCCCCCCACCAGGTAGGCTTCATAGCCGGCATCGGTGAGGCCGTCCAGTACGCTGAGTACCTGACCCTTGATGTCTTCTTCGGGAAACTGATGCTGGCCTCGGGGAATGACCCGTAATTGGGGGTCACCGTTGCCGGAAAACCACTCTTTGAATTTATTAATAAGCCTTTTGGGCATGTGGGGATAGTGTGTCCTTTAGAGTGAAAGGAAAGGCCAGTGGAGGCTGATTCTACCATCCAGCCATGCCATAGAATACTCTCTATTCAATCTATCGGTCATTCTCGGGGGCCAGGGTGCGAAGTGGCGCCTAAAAGTAAAAAGGGAAAGCCGTTTGGCTTTCCCCTATTGCTTCAGACTTGTTGTAGTTATTATGAAGCTCTATCCTTTTTCGGACTGGGCCCGAAGGCCCAGTCTCTTGTGCCGACTCTTATTGTTGTTGTTTCGCGACTTGTTTTTGTTGTTGTTATCGCCTTTCTTCTTATTGTAGTTTTTATATTGGTGGCCGTGGCAGTAAGAGCGGTTTTCCAACCCAGGCCATTTGTTATTGCTTTTCTTTGGCCTACAGCCCGAAGGCTGTGCTCTTGTTGTGTGCCACTGAAAAAGTGAACCACCTTCTCTTTCAGCTTTATTATTGTTGTTGTTGCTGTCGACTGTTCAAGGAGCCTTTTTATTGTTGTTGTGTGTTTCCGGCTTTTCCTTGTTGGTACACCAGATATATAGCAGGCCCCGTGCCACTTTGGCGGGAAAATAAAAATTGTAGATTAATCAAGTGTTTGTAAAAGCTGCACAAAATGGGTGGGGTTAGGGGTCAATAAACTGTTACCGATATTTTGTGTATGTGTTCCCGTTGATGTGTATTGAGGTAACACTTTTGGTTTTGGGAACCCCGGGTAACAGTTGCCAGGGTGACACTTAAATCTATTCAAATTTCAAGGTTTTGCTGATCGGACGGGGATTGGCAGGGAAGTTGACGGGCCCGTCAACGGGAAACAGGCTGTTACATGAGTAACAATCAGTAACATAAGGTCAATTATTAGGCAGGAGCTTCCGGTGGCAGGGTGTCAGATATCCGGCGGCCGGCGCTCCGGCGGCCGGCGCTCCGGCGGCCAGCCTCCAGGTGGAGTGGCGTCAGCGGGAGGCGTTCTTTTTCCGGGGGATGCCCAGCCGCTGCCGCCGCTCCCACAGGCACTTGCGGCTGATCCCCAGCTTTTGCGCCAGTTCGGTTTCGGTCATCTGCTCCTGATGTTCCAGCACGAACCGTTGGAAGTAGTCCTCCAGGGAGAGGTCCTCCGCCGGGTCCGGCACTTCCTCGTGTTTGACCGTATGACGGGGGGAGGGCAATGGGACGTCGTCGTCCAGTTGATAGGGAGGCTCGGAGTGCAGATCCAGCGCCAGCAGATCCGGGGGAATCACCTGGCTTTCACACAGGATCACCGCCCGTTCGATGGCGTTTTCCAACTCCCGCACGTTACCGGGCCAGCTGTATTGATTGATGGCGTCGATGGCCTCCCTGGAAAAAGCCATTTCCTGCTTTGCCATGCGGCGGGTGGTGCGGTTTAACAGTTCCCGGGCCAGTTTTTCCACATCCGCCCCACGCTCCCGCAGCGGCGGCAGTTTCAGTTCCACCACGTGGAGCCGGTAATACAGGTCTTCGCGAAAGCGACCGTCTTTGGCCAGATGCTTGAGATTGCGGTGGGTGGCGGCCACCAGCCGCACATCCACGGTTTTCGATTGCACCGAGCCCACCCGGCGTACTTCCTTTTCCTGCAGCAGGCGCAGCAGACGGGCCTGTGCCTCTAGAGGCAATTCCCCGATCTCGTCCAGGAACAGGGTGCCGCCATCAGCGGCCTCCACCAGGCCTTTACGATTGGCATTGGCGCCGGTAAAGGCCCCTTTCTCATGGCCGAATAACTCGGATTCGATCAGGGTTTCCGGGATGGCCGCGCAGTTCACCGAAATCAGCGGCCCCTCCGCCCGCAGGCTCTGGTCGTGCACCGCCCGGGCCACCAGCTCTTTACCGGTGCCGGACTCACCCAGCACCAGCACCGTGGAATCCGTGGGCGCCACCTTGTTAATGTTGCGAAACAGCACCTGCATGGCGTCGCACTCGCCGATCATGCCGTTCAATGGGTAGTCGCGGCTGATCTGTGATTTCAGAGCCTGGTTTTCCCGCTCCAGCGCCTTCTCTTTCAGAATGCGCTCCACGGACATCAGCATTTCATCGTGGTCGAAGGGTTTGGCGATGTAATCCACGGCGCCCATCTTCATGGATTCCACCGCGGATTTGAGGCTGGCGTAGCTGGTCATCACCAGCACCGGCACACTGTCGGCATGACTGATGATGTCGGTGCCGGGGGCACCGGGCAGCCGCAGATCGGTGATGATGAGATCGAAATCGGCGAGCTTGTACTGCTCTACCGCATCCTGTACTGCGCCGGCCTCGCTGACCTGGTAACCGTTACGTTCCAACAGACGCCGCAGGGCACTGCGGATCACGGCCTCGTCTTCAACGATCAGGATGTGGCTCATGCTGCTCCTCTTGGCTCGCCTGGTTTTCGTCCCCGTTGTTGACGCTGTAACGGGGGAGGGTAATGGTAACACGGGTTCCACCGGTTGCGGAATCCAGCGGGCTTTGGATCGTTATCTGGCCGTAATGTTCCTCCACAATGCTGTACACCAGGGACATACCCAATCCCGTGCCCTTGCCGGGGTCTTTGGTGGTGACGAAGGGCTCGTAGATCCGCTTCAGCACTTCCGGCTTGATGCCGCTGCCGTTGTCCTCCACCTCCACCACGATGGTGTGGTCTTTCTCGTGGCTTTTCACCCAGACTTCGCCGCCGGTCTGCATGGCGTCGCGGGCGTTGCTCAGCAGATTGATAAACACCTGGGTCAGCCGTTGCTGATCGCCCTTGACGCAATGGTCCGGGTCCACCTGGT
This sequence comes from Pseudomonadales bacterium, assembly GCA_002701845.1. Lineage (GTDB taxonomy): Bacteria > Pseudomonadota > Gammaproteobacteria > Pseudomonadales > Ketobacteraceae > Ketobacter. The sequence continues at coordinate 290,757 of NZXG01000038.1, read as the reverse complement.
TGTGAAAGGTGACCTGGGTGGTAGCGCGATTGAGGCTCAGCAGGTCCATGGCCTCCTGGGCGGATTCCTGCACATACACCGGATCCATGGCCATTTCCGTAGTGCCACTGTGACTGAAACTCACCAGGGATTGCACGATGCGGCTGACACGCTGGGTCTGGTCCAGTATCTGCTGGGCGGTATCCAGAATCACCGGGTTGTCACTGTCGTAGCGCAGGTTCTGCGCCAGGCAGGCGATACCGGTGATGGGATTGCCGATTTCATGGGCCACGCCGGCGGCCAGCCGCCCCACCGAGGCCAGGCGCTCATTGTGGGCCACATGATGTTCGAGCATTTTGACCTCGGTGGTGTCTTCCACCACCACCACCTGCCCGCTCTGGATGGCGCTGAGTTTGCTGAGGCCGATGGCCGCCTTGTGCAGACTGATCCAGCGCTTCATGCCGTCCAGCTCCACCTCCACCTGCTGGTTGCGGGCGTCCAGATTGATAAATTCATCGAACACCGCGTTCCAGGGCGCCGGCAGGTGGCTGATCTGAGATCCCAGAATCTGGTCCGGCGACACCCGGGTAATGGCTTCCAGCGCGCTGTTCCAGCCCAGCACCTCGCCATCGGAGCCCAGGGAGCAGACCCCCACCGGCAGATCCTGCAGGGTTTGCCGGTGAAACCGGCGCAGACTGTCCAACTCCCCCGCCAGGCCGGTGAGCTTATCGTGATATTCCTCCAGCCGGCTTTCGATAAAGTGGATGTCCTGACTGTTGGGGTCATCGGTGTGAATGATATAAGGCAGGGAGTTGTTCATCACCTCGTGGGCAATGGACGGCCCCAGCAGCCCCGACAGATTGCTTTCCAGTTGATCCCGCAGCCGGCGCAGGGCATAGGGCCGGGTTTCGTCCAGGCTCATGGCCAGGTCGTTCAGCGCCAGCTCCACTTCCCGGCGGGCGGTATCGGCCCCCAGGGGGTTGGCCAGCCGGCTGACGAATTCCCGGGCTGAGGATACCGAGAGCTCCCAGCGCTGGGGCCGGCGCAGATTGTTCATGTTGCAGGTCTCCGCCGCCTGCATCTCCGCCGGCGAGGATTCCGTGAGCATGGAGACGATGCCGAATATTGTGGAGTTGATGAAGACCGCGAAGGTGGCCACCATATAACTGTCGGTGAAACTGGGGATCAGCTCCTCGGTGAGCAGGGGGATGGAGAGTTTGAACTGCACCCCCAGCAGCACCGGCATCAGCAGGCCGAACAGCCACACCGAAAGCCCCGCCGCCAGCCCCGCCAGAAAACCGTCCTTGTTGGCCTTGGGCCAGAGCAGCACCCCGAACAGCCCCGGCACAAACTGCATGGTGGCCACAAACGCCAGAAAGCCCAGCTCGGATAGGGTGTGCTTGTGTTGCATCACCGCATAAAAACCGTAGCTCACCAGAACGATGGCGGTAATCAGCAGCCGCCGCACCCACAGCAACCAGGAATAAAGGTTGCTGCGCCGGTAGAACGGCGCCATGGGCAGCACAATGTGATTCAACAGCATGGCGGACAGCGACAGGGTGCAGACGATGATCACCCCGCTGGCCGCCGACAGCCCGGCGGCAAACCCCAGAATGGCCAGCCAGTCCGAACCCATGGCCTGGGGCACCAGCAGGGTAAAGTGCTCCGGGTTACTGAAAATATTCAGTTCCGCCGCGGCCCAGACAATAATCAGCACCGGCATCGCCATGAAAAACAGATACAGGGGCAGACCCCAACTGGCGGTGAGCAGAGCGCGGGGATTCAGGTTTTCGGTGAACGCCATATGGAACATATGGGGCATGGCCACCGAGGCCACGAAAAAGGCCGCCACCAGCGCCCGCCAGGGGCCTTCCTCCAAGGGTTGATACAGGGACACCAGTTGCTCGGGGCGGGATTCCAGCCATTGATTGAGCCCCCCCACGCCGCCGAACACCTGATACAGAATCACCCCGCCGATGGCCAGAAACCCCACCAGTTTCACCAGTGACTCGAAGGCAATGGCCACCACCAGACCCTCGTGCTTTTCCCGGGTGCTGATATGGCGGGCGCCGAACAGAATGGCGAACATAATCACCACCAGCACAAACACAAACGCCAGCATACCCTGGGAGCTTTCTTCATTAAGAATATGCACCGCGTCCGCCACCGCCTGAATCTGCATGGCCAGCAGCGGCAGAATGCCCAGCAGCATGGTGATGGTGACCACCGCGCCCACCACCGGGCTGCGATAGCGGAATGACAGCAGGTCCGCCAGGGAGCCCAACTGGTAGGTCTGGGTCAGGCGCAGAATGGGCGCCAGCAGAATGGGCGCCAGCATAAAGGCGCCGGAAATACCCAGGTAGTAAGCCAGGAAGTTGTAACCGAAATCATGGGCAAAGCCCACCGCGCCGAAGATGGCCCAGGCGCTGGCGAAGACGCCCAAGGATAAAACATAGGTAACCGGATGCCGCACCAGCCGCGCCGGCACCAGGCCCTGCTCGGTGAGCCAGGCCACCAGAAAAAACAGCAGCAGATAACCGACGCCGATGGCGAACAGCTGGGTGACGCTAAAATCCATCCAGATCCCGACTCCGCGCAATCCAGAAAGTCACCGCGATCAACAGGCCCCAGACGATAAATGGCCGCCACCAGGCGGTGCCGCTCTCCGCCCACCACTGCATTAATGAGGGGGACAGGACGTAGGCGCCAATGATGAAAATAAGAACCAGACGATCAATGTACATGGCAGTAACCGCAGACGACGTTCGCTGATGTTACGTTAGGCATTGGGGGGATGCAAAGCCTCCAGCGCCAGGGTCCGTTGCCGTGGTACCGCCGCCAGGGACCAGTGCTCGCAGCCCCATTGCAGAATCTGTTGTGGAGTAGCCCCCCGCAGGCTGGCGGGGGGGCGCTGGCCCAAAGCCCGCAGACAGTAAAGCAGATAGGGCCACGGCCGCTGCCGGGGGAGGGGCTCGGCAAAGGTCTGCTTGGAGAGCTTTTCCCCGTCGGCATTGACCAGCACCGGCAGGTGCGCGTAGTGGGGATGGGGCAGCCCCAGTACCGACTGCAAATGCCATTGACAGAAGGTGGGCTCCAGCAGATCACAGCCCCGGACGATATGGGTCACGCCCTGATCGGCATCATCCAGCACCACCGCCAGGTGATAGGCATACAGCCCCTCTTTGCGCTTGATAATATAGTCGCCGCCCTGTTGGCGCAGATTGCAGGCCACCGGGCCCTGGATGGCATCGCTGAAGGCGACGTCTGAATCCGGCACCTGTACCCGGATGGCGTGAGGCGCTGCCGGAGGCTGGTGACAGTGCCGACAGGTGCCCGGATAGGTGGTGGAACCGGTGGCCTCCAGGATCTGCTTGCGGGAACAGGTGCAGTAGAAGGCCCGTTGCTGTTGCAACAGGGTTTGCACCCAGGATTCGTAAGCCTCGCCGCGCTCACTTTGATAGCGCACCTTGCCGTCCCAGTGCAGCCCGTAATTCTGCAGGCAATCCAGGATCTGTTCGCTGGCACCGGCCTGCTCCCGCGGCGGATCCAGATCCTCGATCCGCACCAGCCAGCGGCCGTCGGCCGAGCGCGCGTCAAGATAACTGGCCACCGCGGTAAGCAGGGATCCCAGATGCAGGGGGCCGGTGGGCGAAGGGGCAAAGCGCCCCACATAGGTGGAGCTCATGTAATAAAGCGTATTAAAAAAGGCACGGTATGACTACCGTGCCTGAAGAGAATGGCTGCGTGGTGGGGATCAGGTGCCCCACTGTTTCTCTTTGATCTCCTGCAGGGTTTTGCAATCGATACAGAGGGTGGCGGTGGGGCGGGCTTCCAGCCGGCGAATGCCGATCTCGATACCGCAGGCTTCGCACCAGCCGTATTCCTCTTTCTCAATGGCATCCAGGGCCTGGTTGATCTTGCGGATCAGTTTGCGCTCGCGGTCGCGGGTGCGCAGCTCCAGGCTGAATTCCTCTTCCTGGGTGGCGCGGTCGGCGGCATCGGGCAGGTTGATGGATTCATCCTTCATGTGGTGTACCGTGCGATCCACCTCTTCCATTAATTCCTGACGCCAGTTGAGCAGGATCTGTTTGAAGTGCTCGAGCTGGCCTTTGCTCATGTACTCTTCATCTTTGGCCGGCTCATAGGGCTCGAAGTGGGAGCGGGACAGTTCCACCACATTTTTCTTTTTTCTTGTTGCCATTAGCGTATTCCTCGCAACTGCACAATCTTTAATCTATATCAGCAAAGTCTCAGATTGGCAAACCCAGTAAAGTTGCTTGACCTTGCGATGTTCCGGATTAGGCTCTCTTCCATTGACGCCTGGACCTCGCCCGATGATGACGGCATCATCGGCGCTGTTTGACATCAGCCGGTACACAGACCCGGTTATAACCCCGCGTAATATGGGCGGGATTCGGGGCCCGACCGACAACAAGCGGTCGATCATAACCCCATTTAAAGGGCTATGGAATACTCGTGGAAGCTGATATTTGACTACATTCATGAAAAAACGATGACAGGGGGATGGCAACTTTGCGAAAACTGGCGCACCGGGTGGACCGGATCACATCATTCCATGTCATGGCGTTGCTGGAGCAGGCCCAGCAGTTGGAACAGCAGGGTCGGGATATTATTCATCTGGAGGTGGGCGAGCCGGATTTTGCCACCCCGGAACCGGTGGTGCGCGCCGCCAGGGCGGCACTGGCAGCGGGCCAGACCCGTTATACCCCGGCCCAGGGCCTGCCAGCCTTGCGGGAGGCGGTGGCGGCCTTCTATGAACGCCGATTCGGTGTGAGCCTGGCCCCCGAACGGGTGGTGATTACCCCCGGCGCCTCCGGTGCCATTGGTCTGGTGAGCGGGTTGCTGTTCGATCCCGGGGACGAGGTGTTGCTGAGTGATCCGGGTTACCCCTGCAATGACAATTTTCTGCGCCTGGTGGGGGCGCACCCGCGACGGGTACCGGTGACGGCGGCAACGGCTTACCAGTTATCGCCGGCGCTGGTGCGTGAGCACTGGCGTTCCGCCACCCGCGCCGCCTGGGTGGCCTCGCCGTCCAATCCCACCGGCACCCTGATCGGCGCCGAGGATATGGCCGCCATCAAGCAGGCGGTGGATCAGCAGAAAGGGGCGTTGCTGGTGGATGAGATCTACAACAGCCTCACCTACGATCAGGCGCCGGCCACCGCAGTGGGGCTGCCGGACACCGCCGCCAGCCTGTTCGTGATCAACAGCTTTTCCAAGTACTTTAATATGACCGGTTGGCGCCTGGGCTGGCTGGTGGCGCCGGCCGAGCACGTGGCGGACCTGGCCAAACTGGCGCAGAACTTTTATCTGGCGGCACCCACCGTGGCCCAGCACGCGGCGCTGGCGGCCCTGTCCGATGACTGTATCGATATCTACGAGGCCCGGCGTCTGACCCTGGCCCGGCGCCGGGATTTTCTGCTGCGGCAGCTGCCGGAACTGGGCATCGGGGTGCCCTGTGTGCCCCAGGGGGCATTTTATCTGTACTGCGATGTGTCGGCGTTGACCGACGACAGTTTCAGCTTCTGCCAGCGTCTGCTGCAACAGGCCGGCGTGGCGGCAACCCCCGGTATCGATTTTGGTGAGTATCGGGCGCGGGAGCATATCCGCATTGCCTATACCGCCGATGAGTCCCGTCTGCAGCAGGCCCTGGAACGGATCGCCGGTTTTATCCGGCAGGAGGCGGCCGGTGAAGTTTGATCCGCCCTTGGCGACAGGCACCCTGGTGCGGCGCTACAAACGTTTTCTGGCGGATATCACCCTTGCCGACGGCACGGAGTTGACCCTGCACTGCCCCAACACCGGCTCCATGAAAAACTGCCAGGCGCCCGGCAGCACCGTGTGGTATTCCGACAGTGGCAATCCCAAACGCAAATACCGGCACACCTGGGAACTGGTGCAGGTGGGGCCCAAGGCCATTGCCGGCATTAACACTGGCCGTGCCAACGCGTTGGTCAAGGAAGCGGTGTTGGCCGGCGTGATTCCGGAGCTGGCCGGTTATGAACAGGTGTGCAGCGAGGTGAAGTACGGCAGCGAAAACAGCCGCATCGATCTGTTACTGAAAGCTCCCTCCGTACGTTGCTACGTGGAAGTGAAAAACCTGACCCTGGGGGAGGGGGAAATCGGTTATTTCCCGGATGCGGTCACCGAGCGGGGACGCAGACACCTGCGGGAACTGGAAGCCATGGTGGCGGCGGGCCACCGGGCCGTGTTGTTTTTCTGTGTGCAGCACAGCGGCGTGGTGGAGGCCAGGCCGGCGGACCATATTGACCCGGCCTACGGCGCCGCGCTGCGTCAGGCACACCGGGCCGGGGTGGAGATACTGGCCTGGCAGTGTCAGCTCAGTGCCGATGAAATTCGGCTGCACCAGCCGCTGCCGGTGGTGCTGGAGCCCGTTACTCCGTTAGGGTCATGATGATATCGGCGTACCAGGCGCAGTTCAGACCCAGGGCTTCGTCTTCATTCAGGTCGCGGGTGCCCACGTCCAGCCGGGAGGAGTGCACCCCCAGCAGCAGCCAGTGAAAATCCGGCTCCCGGGGGGAACTTTTGTCGATGCGCATCACCACCGGCGCCCCGCTGATGCCACGATGAGTGAGGGCATCGGTAAGGAAATACCCCATGCCCTGAAACCGCAGGCCGAAAGAAGAGGCCAGCACCGCCTGTCGTACCACCGGCAGATGATGCAGCGTGTCGGCAAAGCCCAGGGGAAAGCCCACCACCATCAGCGGGGAACCCACCTCCACGGTGGCTTCCGGCTGACACAGGGTGTCCGGCGTAAAGGCCCGGTACACCATGCTTTCGGGGAGCGCATCCCGCTGCAGGGGAATGGCCGCCACATCGATCAGGCCGGAGCTGTCGCTACCCTGTTTCCACAGGGCCTGCTTGTCCCGATACAGAGGAATGGAAAAACTGACGGTTTTGGCCAGGTTGTCCGTATCCACATAGACATCGATCTGCAGTTGATCCGGGCGATGATTGGTGGGCTCATTGATCACCACGTGGCGGCTGGTGATCAGGAAGAGGCGTTCCCCACGGGCAAAGAAAAAACCGGTGGCGTTGGTCATCACCTGCCCCTGGTTCATGGTGCTGATCTGGGTAACGGTGAGCAGAATGGGTTCAACGGCTGGCATGACTTTTCGCTTCCTGAAAGGGAATCGAAACATTATCACAGTCCGCAATCAGGACACAGCGTCGCAGGGAACGAATTGTTGATTCCGGCCCAGTTCCTGTTGCACGATCAGGCGGGCCTCCCCCAGGCACTTACCGCATTTACCCCCCAGCCGGTTGCACTGGCGTTTCACCTGACCGAAGTCACAGGCACCCTGGCGGATACTGGCGCGCAGCTGACGCTCGGTGATCTCCTTGCACAGACACACGTACATCCACGGTTCTCCCCACGGTTCTTAGCCTGCACGTTATCAGCAAATCCTTTGCCAGCTTTTGGCATGGCGCGTGCCCGGCTAAGCCTTTGAAACCATTGAGGGGCATCCTTGAGGAGCAGGCTGCGGGATCCTCCGGTTGTCGGGAATGCGACAATATTCCCGCATTCCGGGTGGGAGTGATACCATGCCCAGTGGCCACTGTCGGCTTTGCCACCAACAACAAAAAAGGGGGTGTTATGACCATTGCCTACTGGTGTGTGTTTATCATGGTGTTGCTGCCGTTGCCGTTTACCGGTATCGCCAAGGGCAGTAGGAAGGGTTTCGATAACAGTCGGCCCCGGGCCTGGCTCAACGAACTGGATGGCCGGGGCGCGCGGGCCAACTGGGCCCAGCAGAACACCTTCGAAGCCATGCCCGGGTTTATTGGGGCGGTGATCATCGCGCACCTGGCGGGGGCTCCGCAGTTTTGGGTGGATCTGCTGGCGGTGAACTTTATTGTGTTGCGGATTTTTTATGGCTACCTGTACGTGGCGGACATGCCTAAACTGCGCTCCCTGTGCTGGTCGCTGGCGTTTTTCTGTGTGCTGGGGTTGTTTGTGGTAAGCGCCTAACGCCCGTTGACCCCGAGATTCGTCAGCGGGCGAGCCATCGGCCGCCTGCTGACCGAACCGTGCCTGACCCGCAATCAGTGGCCGGCGCGGAAAAAGCTGATCTGTTCCCGTAGCCGTCGGGCCTGGTCCGCCATGGCCTCGCTGGCAGCGGAGGCCTGCTCCACCAGGGCCGCGTTTTGTTGGGTCATCTCGTCCATCTGGCTCACCGCCAGATTCACCTGCTGGATGCCGCTGGTCTGCTCCTGGGCGGATTGCGCCAGCTCGGAGATCAGGTTGCTCACCTCGTTGATGGAACCGATGATTTCCTGCAACATGCGGCCGGATTCCTGCACCCGGGTGGTGCCGTTTTCCACCTGACCGACGCTTTGTTGAATCAGGCCCTTGATTTCCCGGGCGGCGTTGGCGGAGCGTTGCGCCAGGGTGCGAACCTCGCCCGCCACCACCGCGAAGCCCCGGCCCTGCTCGCCGGCGCGGGCCGCTTCCACCGCCGCGTTCAGTGCCAGCAGATTGGTCTGGAAGGCGATTTCATCGATCACCCCGATGATATCGGCAATGCGTTTGCTGCTGTCGTTGACGTCGTTGATGGCCGCCACCGCCTGGTTTGCCACTTCACCGCTGGCCAGAGCGTGCTGCCGGGTGTTGGTGGCCAGGGTCTCAACCCGGCGGGCGTTCTCCGCACTCTGGCTGACCACACTGGTCATCTGCTCCATACTGGAGGCGGTCTGTTCCAGAGAGGACGCCTGTTCCTCCGTGCGTTGACTGAGATCGGCGTTGCCGTGGGCAATTTCATTGGCGCCCTGTTCCACCGCCACCGAGGCCTCGTTGATCTCGCCGACGATGCTCACCAGCCGGTGCACGGTGTTGTTGACGTTGTCCTTCAGGCGGCCAAATTCGCCCTGGTAGTCCCGCTCAATGGTCTGGGTCAGATCCCCTTCGGAAATCAGTTGCATGATGCGACCCATTTCGCCCATCACCTCCTCGCAAATATCCAGCAGTTGATTGATCCCCCGGCTCATGGTGAGGAAGAAACCGGAGCGGCCCTCGATGGCGGCGCGCTGGGACAGATTGCCCCGGGTGGCGGCGCTGATCATCTGATCCAACTCCTGTTCGATGGCCACCTCTTCGGTGCGGTCGGCCCATTCCACCACGGTGCCGATGGGGGTGCCGGCAGCGTCCCGTACCGGGCTGGCATGAACCGTGAGCGTGCGCCCACCCAGTACGAAGCTGGATTGCACCGGCTCCTGTAGATCCCGCAGCAATTGCCGTTGGTGGGCCGGATTCTTATGAAAGATGTCGATATTGGTGCCCATCAGACCGGCCACCTGAAATTGGGGTAATTCCTTTTGAATGTCGGCTTCGGCCCGGCTCATCATGTCCAGCACCGCGCAATTGGTAAAGACAATATTCAAATCCCGGTCCGCCACCATCACATTGGCGGAAACCGAGTCCAGGGCCTGGCGGATACGGGCGTTTTCATCAGCCACCCGGCGTTCGGCATCCAGCCGTTCCTGCTCGGCCTGACGTCGGGTCTCCGCATCCCGCAATTCGTCAGTGCGATCCAGCCACTCGATGACCGTGCCCAGCCGTTGCCCGTCGTCGGCAAACACCGGCGTGGCGATGATCACGATGGTGCGGCCACCCACTTCCACCTGTTTGCGGTGGGTTTTGGTGGCCTGGTCCAGCAGGCGGCGTTGATGGGACGGGTCTTTGTGGAAGATGTCCATGTTGGTGCCCATCAGTTGATCCGCGGCGAAGTGTGTAAGCTCGGTCTTCAGATCCGCTTCGGCGCGTTGCATCATCCGCATCAGAGACTGGTTCATATAAATGATGTTGTAATCTTCATCCGCCAGCATGACGTTGGTGTCACAAACATCCAGGGCGTTTTTCACCCGCAATGCCTCATTGGCCACCCGCCGGGTATTTTCCAGTTCGAAATTCAGTTTGACCATCATGCACTGCATGCCCTGCAGCACCCGACCGGGCTCGTCGTTCTGATCCACCGGCAGGGCCACATCAAAATCGCCGCTGCTGATGCGACGCAGGGACTGGGCCGCCCGTTCCATGGGCGCCACCACGCACTGACGCAGAAACACAAACAATGCCGCCACCAGCAGACCCAGGGTCAGCAGATAAGGCCAGGGTAATGGCTGCCCGGACACCAGGTAATGCGCCCCCAGCACCGCGCCGAAGGCCCCCAGAATCCAGCTCAGCTTGGCCTGCAGGGAGCATTGTCGGAAGTGGTCGGCGGCCCGGTGCCAGGGCGGGGGTGCCACAGTGGCGCCGGCGTTGAGCTGCGCGTAGAGCGCCTCCGCATCCCGAACCTGGGCGTCGCTGGCGCCATGACGCACCGACATGAACTCCACGATCTCCCCGTTGGCCCAGATCGGAATGACGTTGGCCTCCACCCAATAGTGATCGCCGTTCTTGCAGCGGTTCTTGACGATACCGCGCCAGGGTTTGCCGGCCTGCACCGTCTCCCAGAGGTCCTGGAACGCCGCCTGGGGCATGTCCGGATGCCGGATTAGGTTATGAGCCTGGCCGATCAATTCCGCCTCGGAATAGCCACTGATCTCGACGAAATCCCGATTGATGTAAGTGATCACCCCTTTGGGGGTGGTTTTGGAAACGATGGTCTGGCCCGGGGCGAGTTTGACCTCGTGCTGGGTCACCGGCATGTTGACGCGCATGGCAGATCCTTTGCTTGAGTGCTGAGTGTTGGCGTTAACCGAATTAACAGAAAGTCTAGGAAAGCTTTCGCGGTTCGGCACGGAATCCGGCGCGATCCGGGCAAAAATAACCCGCTTAGGCGCACGGGTCCGGCACCCTGCCGGGGCGGGTTACGGGCAGTCCGACAGGCGGTATTGTCCCGCCGCGCGGCACTGATTAGAGTGAGAGCTGCAACCGGTGATTTGCCGGAGTTCAACATTGGGGAAGAATATGACAAGCAAATGGGGTGCTTGGCTGTTGCCGCTGAGTCTGCTGGCCGGCTGTGACAATGCAAAGGATTTGCCGCTGTTGGGGCGCTACGTGGCCAAGAATGTCTGTGCGGCTATCTGGCAGGAGGGGTATCTGCCCCAGGCTGCCAGCGATTACGTCAGTAACGTGGCGCCGCTGATCCAGAACAGCTGGCAGGTGAAACTGCAGGATAACGGTGCGGTGGCGGTGGACAACTTCTGGTTTCCCTGGGTCTCCACCCAGCGGGCGGCACCGGACCCTGCCGGCGACTGTCGCAACCTTTAATCCCGTCGATGTCCTGCATGCGCCACTGTTACCGCAGCCGCCGGCGGTTCCGGCGCCGCTGCTGGATGCGCTGGCGCCGCGCTCGGCATTGCAGGGCTATCTGGATACGGTCATTGCCGTGGGGGCGCCGGAGTACACCACCGCTAGCCTGGTGCTGCAGGGGGACCAGGTGGTGGCGGAGGCCTACCGGGACGGCCTGGGCTCCGAATCACCGCTCAAAGGCTTCTCCATGTCCAAAAGCTTTGCCAACCTGCTGGTGGGCCGGTTGGCGGCCCGGGGGGTAGTGGCCGTGGATGACGCCCTGCTGTTGCCCGGGTGGGATCAGGATCAGCGGTCGCTGGTGACCTGGGACAGGAGTCTGCGGATGAGCAGCGGATTGCGGTGGCACGAAGCGGCCCTGGGCCCGGACAATGATCAGGGGCAGATGTTTTACAACACCGCGGACCCCGCCGCCTACGCCGCCTCCAAACCGCTGGAGGTGGCCCCCTACAGCCGCTTCAATTACTCCAGCGGCGATTATATGAATGTCGCTTCCGCCCTGGTCCGGGTGCCGCACTGGTTTGATCCGGGCTGGGATCTGGGCGGGCCATTCTCGCTGGAATTTGCGCCGGATGGCGGCGTGCCACTGCTGGCCGAAGGGGTTTATCTTACCACCCGGGGCTGGGCCGGAATGGCGCGCCTGTACATGAATGGAGGACGCCTGGGTGAGCAGCAGATATTGCCGGATCAGTGGGTGACCTACTCGCTGACGCCCAGTGACACCAATTACGACTACGGTGCCGGGCTCTGGCTCAATCGGGGGCAGAACCTGTTTCCGGATCTGCCTCCGGACGTGTTCGCCTTTATCGGCTCCTATGACCGCTATGTGGTGGCGGTGCCCGCCGAGGACGTGGTGGTGGTACGCTTCGGCTTCAGTCATCAACCGGGGGATTTCGATATGGAACGCTTTGTGTTGAATGTGTTGGAGCTGGTGCCCTAGTACATCTCGGCCCGGTCCAGGGTTCGGGCCCGCAGCCGGTCACTGTGGGAGTCGGTGAAATACTCGTGCCGCAAAGCCACCAGTTCCGGGGCCTGCTCGGAGCTGATGTTCTGCTGTCGCTGCAGCTGCTCACGGGCCTGTTGATAGGCCAGGTACTGCTGCAGAAACCCGGGCTCAGGATCGCTGAAGACGAAGGTGGGTTGGATCAACGCCATGGCCGCCACCTGTTCCACCGCGCCCCGCACCAGCGCGGGATCCGACTCGGCGCCGGGTAGTGCGTTGAGCAGATCGGCGCTGTGCTCCAGCACCTGCAGGGCCCGGGGTTGTACCGAGGCGGGCAGGGCATAGGCCTGTTCCCGCAGGTTTTGCTGCAGGTTGTCCCCCGGGGCCTGATTCACCACCTGAGTAACGAACTGGCTGGTGAAGGATTCCAGCTGGCGCCAGTCCTGAAACAATGGCTGCGCCGCCGGACCCAGGTAATCCCCCCGTACCTGGCGAATATGAGCCAGGGCGTCGTCGAGGGTGGCCACGCCGTCCATGGGTAACAACTGCAGGGCCAGATCGTATTCCACATAGCGGTTCAACAGCGACTGCAGCTGGCGGAAGGCCACCGGGCCCAGACTGTCCCGGTAGGGCTGCAGCACGTTTTGCTTCCAAAGATCCACCGCCACCTGGCCCTGGTCCCGGGCCAGGGTGGTGAACAACAACCGCACTTCCGGGCCGGGCACCAGATTGCCGGCGGCGTCCAGCCGCAATGACTGGTCCCGTACGCTCACCACTCTGGGGCCTGCATTGGCGGCGGGCAAGGGTGTGGCAGCTGCAGTCTGGGGAGGGGAGGGGGATGTTGCCACCGGCACGGCATTGGAGTCGGGCGGGGTGTCAGGCTGGCGCCAGGCCAGCCACACCACGGCCAGCAGTACCAGGCCGGCCCCCACCGCGAGTATTCGTTTCATGCTATCTCTCTGCAGCTATGGTTAATGCCGCCAGCTTACTATGTCCCCGGCCCGGCACCAAGCCCGCAGCAGACCGCTCCCGTGGCCGCTTGCCGACAACCGGCTACAGCAGGCTGATCAGGCTCTGCTGCTCCGGTTCGCTGTGGGAAATCTGCGTGCTGGACCAGCCGTTGCGGCCGTTTTCCTTGGATCTATATAACATCTGGTCCGCCGCACTCACCAGTTTTTCCGGATCCAGGTTCGGCGCCGGATAGGCGGTGGCGGCCCCCAGGCTCGCGCTCACCACCTTGATCACTTTCGAGGATTCGTGGGGGATGCCCAGCGCCACAATACGTTGCTGGATGCGCACCAGGGTATTCTTGATCTGGGTGGCGTCGATATTGGGATAAAGCAGGATAAACTCTTCGCCCCCGTAGCGTCCCACCAGTTCCGCCGGGCGGCTGGCCTCTTTTTTCAGGGCCCGGGCCACCTGGGTCAGGCAGTGGTCGCCGGCCATATGGCCATAGCGATCGTTATATTGTTTGAAAAAATCGATATCCAGCAGGATCACCGACAGCGGTTTTTTCTCCCGCAGGCAACGGTCCCATTCCATTTTCAGACGCTCATCAAAATAACGGCGGTTGGCCAGCCCGGTGAGAGAATCCTCCCGCGACAGGCGCTCCAGGTGCTGATTGAGCAGATCCTTCTCCGCCTTGTCGATATCCAGCAGCAATCCCTGCAGAAACATGGCCCGCTCCCGATGCTCAACGATATAGGCGATACCCATGCCCACCAGATTGGCGAACACAAAAAAGGTCTGGAACTGGAACTGGCTGTAGGGCAGCGCCAGCCAGTGGGTGAGCAGCAGCGTGCAGACCCCCGCCAGAAAGCACCAGATCACGGTATTGAAAAAGTGCATCTTCGACATGGCGTAGACGATGATCACCCCATAGATGGTAATGGCCTGGATGCCCATCATGTCGGAACGGTTTTCGATGCTGGCGGCGCTGACCATGATGGTGGTGAGCACCACCATGGAGGTAATCCCGGTGTACCACTGGAACGCCCTGTCCAGCGCCGGCAGGCGGGCGCAGATATTAATCAGGATCAATCCCAGGCCGGCCACCAGATAGGCCCAGGTAAACAGCCCCTTGTCCAGCTCCGCGAACTGGACGAACACCACCAGGCCCACCGCGATGTAGACGATGCCCAGGTAGAGGGCATTGGACAGCATGTTATTCAGGGCCAGGTGGCGATAACTCTGGGCAAAAAAATGCTCCAGAAAATCCGGAAAGCGCAACAAACGAAAGCCCGACGCCAGCACCGATTCGATTTCGTGCTTTAATGCCGGGTCGGTGATCATCAGATTATCCGTGGGGACCTTCAATTGAGTCATGGAATCAGGGCATTTTTCGTTATTGTTCAGAGGCTCCCTTACAGGTTTAGCAGAAAATGCCCGGGTCTGCCCGGTGGTGCCGATGATCGGTGCGACTGATCGGTCAGAAGGTCGACAGGTGGCGGAAGTAGTAGCGGTTGCGGTACTCACTGTCCGGGGGCAGGGCCGGGTGGCCGGCAACGATAAAGTCGTTGCAGTGGGGCTGACTGAGATCCACGATCCGGCGCTTGAACAGCTGCCAGGGCTTGCGGTGATCCTCCAGTACCAGCAGCCGCGGTTTGAGTCGGGCCCGGTTCTGACTGATCACCACCGCCAGCCGGTCCTCATTGAGGGTGACCACCGAGCCGGTGGGATACAGGCCAATGGCGCGAATAAACTCCTCCACCAGACAGGGCTCGAACCAGACGCCGCGCTGATTGTAGAGCTCCCGTACCGCGTCGGCGGAGGACAGCGGCTGGTCCTGAAAATCGTAGCTCACCAGATTTTCATAATAGTCCGCCAGCCCGATGACCTGGGACAGAAACGGAATATGCCGGCCTGAAACGCCGCGGGGGAACCCGCTGCCGTCATAACGCTCCAGATGGTGGGACACCAGCTTGACGATCCGGCTGGTAAAATGATCGCTGGCCCGCAGCAGTTTGACGCCGCGCATCAGCGACCATTTCAGCATTTCACTGACGTGGGGGCTGGGGGTGCCTTTGCCCCGCAGGATTTCCTGGGGCCCAGTGGTGTAGCCGATCTTGCACAGCAGGGAGGCCAGGGCCAGGTCGGACATGGCGTCCCGGGTCAGATTCAGATGGCGGCCCGTGAGCACGGCCCAGGAGGCCAGGCGAATGCTGTAGTTGAGGATGTCTTCGCTGTGGGCGTCGATCCGCGACAGATAGGCAAACGCATCCGGATTGCGGATCACGCTGTTCACCAGCTCATGGGATACGGTACGCAGCCCGTCCAGACTCAGCCGGCCTTCGCCGGTAAGGGCCCGCACGGTGCGGCGAATGCGGTCGCGGATTCGCCGGTGCACCCGGCGGGCCTGACGCATTTCGGCGTTGAGCTGGGTCATGCGGCGATAGGGACGGTCATTCTGAATGCTGCGAATCCGCAGATTCAGTAGTTCGCGGCCGTTTTTCCGTTGCTTCTCTTCAAAGTAGCTGGAGACGAAACTGAATTCCTGAGTGGACGACACCGTATTCAGGCTGCGGGATTTTTGGACGTCCACGTAAACCCAGCGACACAGATGCTGGATCTTTTCCAGCTGCTGGCGGGTTTCTATATGGAAGCCTTGGATGGGAAACGGCGTTTCGCGCCAGGGCCGGTCAATGCCCGAGACGAACATACCCAGTTGCAGGTCATCCGTTATTAGTTTTTGAGTTCGGACTGCCATTGCGCAGGTCGCCACTTTATTATGAAGAGGAGTGAGGAAAGGTCGACACTCAAATAGTAGATAACCCGTGGATTGTAAGCCTTAGTTCAAAAAAATTGCAAAACAGTTCGTTGTTTTTCGTGTTGAAATATGTAATTACCGGTTCAATCCGGCCACCGGGGCTGTTTCAGGTGAGTGCGGCGCCATCTTTATGGCGCGTTCGCTGGCGCCGGCGTGATTCTAATGACGAATCAGCGGCAGGTAACTGAGGATAATGGTCTCGAAGCGGGGCGCCACCCACAGCCCGAAGCTGATGGCCCAGGCGCCAGCGGATGTGATCACCAGGGGCAGGGGGCGCACCGTGCGGAAAGGCCGATACAGCACCACCAGGTACAGGATGGCCAGGATCAACCCACCCAGTAACAGCCCGCCCAGCACGTCTGTGGGCCAGTGCACCGTCAGATAGAGCCGGGAGCCGGCGATCAATGCCACCAGAATACACAGCCCGCTGAGTACCGCTTTCTGCCGGCCGTGGGAGATACCCGGCAGGCAGAGGATGGCCAGGGCCCCCAGAAACACCAGGCTCATGGTGGTGTGGCCGCTGGGAAAGGCGTAGGAATCCGGTGGCATGGCCACCAATTCCGGCCGCGGCCAGGCAAACCAGTGCTTGAGCCCGCTCAGCAGCAGTTGGCCGCTGAGAATGGTGGCCAGCCAGAGTACCACCCCGTAAGTGTGCCGCTGCCAGATCAGGGCGGCGGTCACCAGGGCGCCCCAGAGCACCATGGGCTGCACGTAGCCCAGTTGAGTCAGGCCCACAAAAAACCGGTCCAGCCAGTCATGGCGCAGACTCAGCGCCCAGAGGCTGAAACGACGATTGAGGTCAACGACGGCGTCCAGTTGCATCATCTGGGAGACGGCAATAAGCAGCGTGAGGCAGGCCAGGGCGGTGAGCAGCGCCAGTTGCCGCTTGTTACGGCGCTGACGGATATGATTGTGGCTCCACCAGAGCAACTGGGCCAGCAGCCAGCCACCCACCACCGCCACACTGAGGAACAGCAGGTGACGACCGGACAGGGCGTGTTCCCCCTCCAGACTGGCGCCCACCAGGTAGCCGGGCATCAGATAGAAAGGGGCCCAGGCAATGGCGGAAAGCACATTAATGCTGAAAAAGCTGGCGGGTCGCATTTGCATGAACCCCGCCACCATGGGCATGATGGGCCGGATCGGCCCCACAAAACGGCCGATCACGATGCCCATCAGGCCGTATTGATGGAAAAAGGATTCACCCCGGGCGATCCAGTGGGGGCGACTGCGAAACGGTGGCAGGCGGCGGATCACATGGTGGTAGTGGTAGCCCAGCAGAAAGCTCAGCCCGTCTCCCAGTACCGCGCCGATAAAGGCCGCCAGCAGCACCCATTGCAGGGCGATTTGAGCGCTGCCGGCGGCGGTGCCGGCGGCAAACAGCAGCGCCACGCCGGGTAGCAGAATCCCCACCAGCGCCAGGCATTCCAGAAACGACATTAGCACGATGGCTGCAAGTATCCAGTCCTGGTTCTCGCTGAGCCAGGCGGCCAGGGGCGCGAAAGCCTGTTCCATGGCGGGTCCTAGTGGGAATCAGGCTTCAGGCTGGCGCGATGGACGGCATTGACGTCTTCGCCCCGGTGTTGCAGGTCGGCGTGATAGGAAGAGCGCACCAGGGGGCCGCTGGCGACATTGACGAAGCCCAACGCCTCACCATAGCGGCGGAATTCCTCGAATTCATCCGGGTGTACGAAGCGGTCCACCGGGGCGTGCTGTTTGCTGGGCTGCAGATACTGACCGATGGTGACCATGTCCACGGCGTGGGCCCGCAGATCCTCCATCACCTGCATTACCTCGGCATTGGTCTCCCCCAGGCCCACCATCAAGCCGGATTTGGTGGCCACCCCGGGCATGCGGGCCTTGTACTGCTTGAGCAGATCCAGGGACCACTGGTAATCGGAGCCCGGACGAATGGCTTTGTACAGGCGGGGGACATTTTCCAGATTGTGATTGAACACGTCCGGGGGTTCCGCCGCCAGCCGCTCCAGGGCCACCTCCATGCGACCGCGGAAATCCGGCACCAAAATCTCGATTTGGGTGTTCGGCGTGCGTTCGCGAATGGCGCGGATGCACTGGGCGAAGTGATCGGCGCCACCGTCCCGCAGGTCGTCCCGGTCCACGGAGGTCACCACCACGTATTTCAATTCCAGGGCGGCCACCGATTCCGCCAGATGGGCGGGCTCCTCGGGGTCCAGGGGGTTGGGGCGGCCATGGGCCACGTCACAGAAGGGGCAGCGGCGGGTACAGATGTCCCCCATGATCATAAAAGTGGCGGTACCGCCGCCAAAGCATTCCGGCAAATTGGGGCAGGAGGCTTCCTCGCACACGGTGTACAGTTTCTGCTGACGCAGCAGTTGTTTGATGCGCTGGACTTCGCCGCTGGCGGGCACCCGCACCCGGATCCAGTCCGGCTTGCGGGGCAGGGATTCGGTGGGAACCACTTTTACCGGGATGCGCGCTACCTTGTCCGCACCCCGGAGTTTTTCCCCCCGCACCACTTTGCGGCGGGGGGCAGGGCTGGGGTTGTCCTGGGTCGGCTCAGTCATACTGGGGTTCTAATCCTTGCAAGTGCTGACAGTCAGTATACTCCAACTGGTCAATAAGATGATGGGCCAGGCGGGCGCTGATCCGGTCGGGATTCGGCTGGCTGACATAGTCCCGGACCTGAGTCATTTCCATACCCTGATAACCACAGGGGTTGATGCGCTGAAAGGGCTCCAGGTCCATGTCGATATTCAGCGCCAGGCCGTGAAACGAGCAGCCTCGGCGGATGCGCAGACCCAGGGAGGCGATCTTGCGTGCCGCCACATAGACTCCGGGGGCGTCGGACCGGGGTGCGGCGCAGATTTCCAGCTCCGCCAGGGTGGCCACGATGGCCTGTTCGATCCGGCTCACCAGATCCCTCGCCCCCAGGCCCTTGCGGCGCAGATCCACCAGCAGATAGCCCACCAGCTGCCCGGGTCCATGGTACGTAACCTGGCCGCCCCGGTCCACCTGGATCACCGGAATGTCCCCCGGGGCCAGCAAGTGCTCGGCCTTACCCGCCTGCCCCTGGGTAAACACGGGGGGGTGTTGCAACAGCCAGATCTCGTCCAGGGTGGCGGCCGTGCGCCGATCAGTGAGGGATTTCATGGCCTGCCAGGTGGTGGCGTAGTCCACCAGCCCCAGATTCCGCACCCGTACCGCCGTGGCCAGCGCGGGCCCGGCTACAGGCTCATGGTCACTTGTTCGCATGCGTGCAGATCCCGGTACAGGGCTTCCACCTGTTCCTTATGGGTAAAGCGCACCGCCACGGTGACGGAGACGTACTTGCCGGAGCCGCTGTGCCGGCAGCGGATGCTGTCGCGGTCGAAGTCCGGGGCGTGGCGGCTCACAATGTCGGTGACGATATCCACCATGGGATGCTGCGCCAGGCCCATGATCTTTAATTGGTGTTCGCTGGGGAATTCCCACAGATGCTCTTGAATGCCCATGGTGCGTCAGCCTCTGGGTCGCGGGTGAATCAGCATCACTGGAACAGCCCCTTGATGGTGAGCACCAGCCAGTGCCAGAGGCGTTTGAACAGACCGCCTTCCTCCACTGCCTCCAGGGCCACCAGGGGCTGCCGGGCCAGAGTGTCACCGTTCAGGGTGAGGGTAATGGTGCCGATTTCCTGACCCTCGGTCACCGGTGCCTCCAACAGCTCCGGCACCTCCAGCTCTGCCTCGATAGCGTTTGCGGTACCCCGTGGAATGGTGAGCCAGATGGCATCGGCGGTGCCCAGACTGATCTGATCCCCGGCGCCTTTCCAGATTTCCGCCTGCAACAGCTCCTCGCCGGCGTCGAAACTGTTCACGGTCTCGTAGAAACGGAAACCGTAAGTGAGCAGTTTCTGGCTTTCCGCCGCCCGGGCTTTTTCCGAGTCGGTACCCATCACCACGGAAATCAGCCGCATATTGTCGCGCTCCGCCGAAGCGACCAGACAATAGCCAGCTGCTTCGGTGTGGCCGGTTTTGATGCCGTCCACGCTGTCGTCCAGCCACAGCAGACTGTTGCGGTTGGGCTGGCGGATATTGTTGTAGGTGAATTCCTTCTCCGCGTACATGGCGTAGTCTTCCGGATGATCCTCCACCGTGGCCCGGGCCAGGATCGCCAGATCCCGGGCCGTGGTGTAATGATTGTCCGCCGGCCAGCCGGTGGCATTGACAAAGTGGGAGCTGTTCATGCCCAGGGAGTAGGCGGTCTGGTTCATCAGGTCAGCGAAGGCGTCCTCGCTGCCGGCAATGTACTCCGCCAGGGCGATGCTGGCGTCATTGCCGGACTGGATAATAATCCCGCGCATCAGGTCTTCCAGTTTTACCTCGGTGCCTTCCCGGATATACATCTTGGAGCCGCCCTTGCGCCAGGCCTTCTCACTGATCCGCACCATGTCGTCGTAGCGGATATTGCCGCTTTGCAACTGCTCCGAGGCGATGTAGGTGGTCATCATCTTGGTGAGGCTGGCCGGCGGCAGGCGCTGATCGGCGTTGTATTCGGTAATAACGTGGCCGGTCTTGGCATCCATCAACAGCCAGGATTTCGCCGCCAGGTTGGGGGGCGCTGGAATAATGGGCGCCGCGGCCAGGGTTGAGGTGCTGATAAACAGACAAAGAAGCAGGGTCATGAGGGCCGGTAGACGGGCGGGGATCGAATATCTCATCGCTGTGTGCTGTTGGTTTCCCGTTGAACGTGAATGATTCACCGTTAGCGGTGCTGGGTCTCGAGTTTGCCGGGTTTTACAATAAAGTCTGCAACTCAGGCAGCGGGGATAGTAACACAGCCCCGGCTTCAACGCCTGATTAACAAGGGATCAGACAGGCTGTCACCCAGTTGGTTCTCGATGTCACGGGCGGCATGCTCGTTGGCAAAGGGGCCGATGCGCACCCGGTGCACGCCACTGGTGCCGCGCTCGCTGGCGGAGTGGATGGCCACTGGGGCACTGGTGAGGGCCACCAGCCGCTGACGCAGTGACTGGGCGGCGTCCAGATCCCGGAAGGCACCCACCTGCAGGTAATAGCCGGCCCGGTGGGGCACGGCCCCGGCGGTTGCCGAAGCGGCAGCGGCGGAGTCCGGGGGTGTCGGAATGGACTGGGTCGGGGCAGGGGTGGAGTGGGCCTGCTGCTGTCCCGGCGGCGGTGGGGTAATGGCTTCCACCAGTACCCGCGCCGTACCCTGGCTGGCATAGCCCAGCTTGTGGGCAGCGGCGTAGGAAAGATCGATGATGCGGTCATCATGGAACGGGCCACGGTCGTTCACCCGCACAATCACCTGGCGCTGGTTGTCCAGATTGGTGACCCGCACGTAGCTGGGTAATGGGAGGGATTTATGGGCGGCGGTCATGGCGTGGGGATCGTAGGGCTCCTGACTGGACGTGGGGCGCCCGGAAAACTTGCGCCCGTACCAGCTGGCGACGCCGGTCTCCCGGTAACCCCGGGCGCTGTCCATGACGTGATAGGTCTTGCCGAACACCTCATAGGGGGAATGGTTGCCATAGCGGGCCCTGGGCTCCCAGCGCGGGGTGGCGTCGGGGATACGGTGCCAGTCACGGACATCCCTGGGCACACCGTCTTTTTCGGCGAAGGGGCCCCCGCCATAGGGGCTGTGGCTGGTGCAGCCCGCCAGTGCCAACAGCAGCAGGCTTAGGCTCAGAACCGGTGACGTAAGAAATCTCATGATGACAGTTTGCGTTGCAGCGCCTCACTTAACTGGTAGACCGCCATGGCATACAGCGGACTGTGATTGTACCGGGTTATTACATAAAAATTCTGCAGACCAATCCAGTATTCCGGGCCATCTTTACCCAAAAACCGGGTGGCCGTGGCAGCGCTATCGGCTGGCAGATCCGCGTCCGGCAGCAACCCTGCCTGTTTCAGTTCCAGTATAGACCGGGTGGGCTTCTGCGGTCGGGTGGGGGAGCTGAGCAAAGGCTCCAGGGCGCGCGCCTGCTCCCCCAACCGGCGGGCCAGGCTGGCCACCGGTTCCCCGGTGCGCCAGCCATGCTGCCGAAAGTAGTTGGCCACACTGCCGATAGCATCCACCGGGTTATGGAGCAAATCCCGGCGTCCGTCGCCGTCGAAATCCACCGCGTAGTGGCGGTAACTGCTGGCAATAAACTGGCCGTAGCCCATGGCGCCGGCATAGGATCCCTGCGCTGCATTAAGATCGATTCCCGCCTCCTGTTCCAGTTGCAGAAAGTGTTTCAACTCGCTGCGGAAGAAGGCGCTGCGGGGGGGGTAATCAAACGCCAGGGTGGTGAGAGCATCGATCACCCGGTGCCGCCCCATATGTTTGCCGTAGCGGGTTTCCACGCCAATAATGGCCAGAATGACGTAGCGGGATACCCCATACTCCTGTTCCGCGTGGACCAACGTGGATTCATGCTGGCGATAAAATTCCACCCCCTGGTTCACCCGCTCCTCGGTGAGAAAAATAGGCCGGTATTCGGCCCAGGTTTTGGTTTTTTCCGCCGGTCGGGCGATGGCCTCCAGGATCGACTGTTGGGGTGTGGCGCTGCGCAGCAGGTCTTTGAGTTTGGCCGGTGGGTACGCCTGCTCGGCCTGGATTTCCGCGATAAATTTTTGCGCTTCCGGATGGTCCAGGTAACCGTTGGCGGTGGCATCGGCGGCCTGTGCGCTTAAGGTGGGAAACAGGCAGCAGGCCAGCAGGGCCAGGGGCATTAAAAACTTTTTCATAACAGCGTGGAAATTCATGGACTCAATTCTCAGGTGGCCACCAGTTTGCGGTGGGTGTGAATGGACATCAGAATACCAAATCCGGCCATCAGGGTGACCATGGAGGTACCCCCATAACTGACCATGGGCAGGGGCACGCCCACCACCGGCAGCACCCCGCTGACCATGCCGATATTCACAAACACGTAGACGAAGAAGGTGAGGGTGATGGCACCGGCCAGCAGTCGTGAATAACTGTCCTGGGCGTTGACGGCGATGTACATGCCCCGGGCCACGATGGCGAAATAAATCAGCAGCAGGGCGCACACCCCCAGCAGGCCGAACTCCTCTGCCAGCACTGCAATAATAAAATCTGTGGAACTTTCCGGCAGAAAATCCAGATGCGCCTGGGTACCGTGGAGCCAGCCTTTGCCTTCCCAGCCCCCGGAACCAATGGCGGTTTTGGACTGGGTGATGTTCCAGCCGGCGCCCCAGCGGTCCCGCTCCGGATCCAGAAAGGTGAGCACCCGCTGGCGCTGGTAATCGTGCATCACCATCCAGACGCCACCACCGGCTGGAATCGCCGCCGCCATCAGGCCGGCGATGTATTTCCAGCTGAGGCCGGACAGAAACAATACGATAAATCCGGAGCTGGCGATCAGCAGCGCGGTGCCCAGGTCCGGCTGACGGGCGATCAACAGGGTGGGCACCATAATCAGGATGGTGGCCAGCAGAACCGGCCGCCAGCCCGGGGGCAGGGCCCGCTCCGCCAGGTACCAGGCCAGCATCATGGGCACGATCAGTTTCATGACTTCGGACGGTTGAAACCGCACCCCGGTACCGGGAATGGCCAGCCAGCGCTGGGCCCCTTTGGCCTCGGCACCACTGAACAATACCCCCACCAGCAACAGCAGGCCGATACCGAACAGCCA
This sequence comes from Pseudomonadales bacterium, assembly GCA_002701845.1. Classification (GTDB taxonomy): domain Bacteria; phylum Pseudomonadota; class Gammaproteobacteria; order Pseudomonadales; family Ketobacteraceae; genus Ketobacter. The sequence goes on along the minus strand of NZXG01000038.1, from coordinate 267,155 downwards.
GGGGGTCCAGCGCTTGTAGGTATGGGGCGAGATGAAAGCCATCACCATCATGGCGGCAAAGCCCGCCACAATCCGCACCATTTGCCGCATCAGGGTGTCCATGCTCTGGCTGCTGGCGCTGTACAGCACGAACAGCCCCACACAGACCAGCACCAGCAGCCCACCCAGCAGGGGCGCATCCAGGTGGATAGCCTGCAGCAGGCTGATACGGCGGGTCACCGGAGAGTGACGGCTGCCCAGTTGATGTTGATAATCGTATCCGCTCATTCCGCTTCGATGGCCTGGGTGGTGGGCACCCGGGCGTCCTCCTTCAGGGATTGAAAATAGGCATCCAGCACCTGACGCGCCACCGGCGCCGCGGTGGAGCCGCCGCCACCGCCGTTTTCCACCAGCACGGCAATGGCGATGCGGGGCTGGTCCACCGGCGCGAAGCCCACGAACAGGGCGTGATCCCGGTGCCATTCGTCGATGGCCTCTTCATCGTATTCCTCATCCTGGGCAATCCCCAGTACCTGGGCGGTGCCGGTCTTGCCGGCAATATCATAGCCCGGCAGGTTCTTGCTGATGCCGCGGGCGGTGCCTTTGGCACTGTGTACCACATCGCGCATGGACTGGATCACCCGGTCCCAGTTGGCGGGATCCTGCAGGGCGATGTCGGGGCCGGTCTGGGGGGTGGCCAGGGCCCGGCCGCCCACCGCCTTCACCATCCGGGGCTGTACCACTTGGCCTTTATTGGCCAGGATCGCGGTGGAGAGGGCCAGCTGCAACGGGGTGGCCAGCATATAGCCCTGACCGATGCCGGTGATCAGGGTCTCCCCCGGGAACCAGGGCATGCCCCGGGCGGCCTGTTTCCAGGCCCGGGATGGCAGCAGGCCACTGCTCTCGTTGGGCAGGTCGATACCGGTGCGCTGACCGAAGCCGAACGGCTGCATAAAATCATGAATGGTATCCACCCCCATCTTATGGGCCATTTCATAGAAATAGGTGTCACAGGACTGGACGATGGCAGTGTGCAGGTCCACCACCCCGTGGCCCCATTTTTTCCAGTCGCGATAAAAGCGGTCGTCGTTCTCCAGCTTGTAGAAGCCGGGATCGTAGATGGAGTAGTCCCAGGTGGTGGCGCCGGTTTCCACCGCCCCCAGGCCGACGATGGGCTTGATGGTGGAACCCGGTGGGTAGCGTCCCTGCAGCGCGCGGTTGAACAGGGGCCGGGCCCTGGATCCCTGCAGCGCGTTATAGGTGGGGTGATCAATACCGGTGACGAACAGATTGCTGTTAAACCCGGGCACACTGACAAAAGCCAGTACCCCGCCGGTGTCCGGCTCAATGGCCACCACCGCGCCCCGGCGCCCTTCCAGGGCTTTCACCGCCGCCAGTTGGGTGGGCAGATCCATAAACAACTGCAGGTTCTCCCCGGGGGCCGGATGGGTGCGCTCCAGTACCTCGGTGATGCGGCCCCGGGCATCGGTCTCGATGGTCTGAAAGCCCACCTGACCGTGGAGCTGTTCCTCGTAGGCCGCTTCCACCCCGGTTTTGCCAATATGCTCGGTGGCGCTGTAACGGGTGGCGTCCAGCCGTTGCAACTCCCGCTGATTGATGCGGCCCACATAGCCCACGGCGTGGGACAGGGCCTTGGCATGGGGATAGTGGCGCACCAGACTGGCGTTTAAGGAGACCCCGGGCAGTAAGTGCTGATTCACCGCGATCACAGCGATTTCCTCTTCACTGAGCTTGAACTTCACTGCCACCGGGGTGAAGGGACGCCGCCGCTGCCCCAGCCGGCGGTAAAAATCCTCAATCCGGCCGGGGCTGATTTCCACCAGTTGCGCCAGTTGTTCCAGGGTGGCGTCGATGTCCGGGCACAGCTCCCGGGTGATGCTGACGGAATAACTGGGCCGGTTGTCCGCCAGCAGATGGCCGTTGCGATCCACGATCAGGCCCCGGGTGGGCGCCACCGGCTCCACGCTGACCCGGTTTTCGTCAGACAGGGTGCTGTATTTTTCGTATTGCAGCACCTGCAGATACACCATGCGGGCAATCAGCGCCAGGATCAACAGGATTACCATCACCACCGAAAACGCGGCCCGCCGCGCGAACACCCGGGTTTCACGATAATGGTCTTTCAGGGTGATGGGTTTGGGCATGCTGGGTGCTGTGATTTCCGCTGTTGTTCTGGGTTATCGATAATGTTATCGGTGATAGGGATGGCCCTTTAAGATAGACCACGCCCGATACAATTGTTCCGCAATAATAATCCGCACCAGGGGATGGGGCAGGGTCAGCGCCGACAGCGACCAGCTTTCCGCCGCCGCCTGCCGGCAGGCGGGAGCCAGTCCCTCCGGCCCGCCCACCAGCAGGGACACATGCTGGCCACTGTGCAGCAGTTGCTCCAGCCGGTTGGCCAGGGCCTCGGTGGTGTACTGGCGGCCACCCAGGTCCAGGCTGATCAGCTGATCACCACCGGCCGCCGTCAGCATCTGCTCGCCCTCGCGGCGCATCAGGCGCGCCAGATCGGCGTTTTTGCCCCGCTTGCCGGCGGCGATCTCCACCAGTTCCAGGGTCAGATCCTGGCTCAGGCGCTTCTGATACTCGGTAAAACCGCTGTCCACCCAGGCTGGCATTTTACTGCCCACGGCAATCAATCGTACCCGCATGGGGAAACCGGCCCGGCCTAGTCGGAGCGCTGCTCGGGAGACATGCTCCAGAGCTTTTCCAGATCGTAAAAGCGGCGGGTGTCCGGCAACATGATATGGACGATAATATCTCCCAGATCCACCAGCACCCACTCGGCAGCTTCCTCGCCTTCCACCCCCAGGGGCTGGATACCTTCGTGTTTGACTTTTTCGCGGACGCTGTCGGCGATGGCTTTGACGTGGCGGTTGGAGGTGCCGCTGGCCACGATCATCAGATCCGCCACACTGGTGAGGGGTTTCACATCCAGGGTGACAATGTCCTTGGCTTTCATGTCTTCCAGGGCCTGCAGCACAAGCGCCTGTAGTTGGTTGGGATCAGTCATTGGCGGTGTGTTCGTTCCTGTAACCGTAGAGTTTGTGCTGCTGAATGTAATCCCAGACGGCGTCCGGTAACAGAAAGCGCGGGGTGATGCCTTCGGCGATCTGCTGGCGCAGTTTGGTGGCGGAGATATCCAGCGCCGTGGTTTCATGCACATAGATGTGGCCGCTGGGGCGCAACTGCAGCTGATCGGCAGACCCCTGCCGTTGCTGCAGTAACTGGTGCTCAGTGGTGCCGGGTTGCGGCAACCGGTTGCCCGGCCGGTGGGCCACCCACAAATGGGCCACTCCCAGCAGGGTCTGCCATTGATGCCAGCGGCTGAACTGATTGAAGGCGTCCATGCCCATGATAAACACCAGGGGGGCATCGGGGCCAATCCGATCCCGCACGTGGAGCAGGGTGCTGACACTGTAAGAGGGCTCGTGGCGATTGATCTCCCAGTTATCCACCTCGAATCCGGGCACCCCGATACAGGCCAGCTCCGCCATGGTGAGGCGGTGTTTGGCGGTGGTGTCGGGGCTTTCCCGGTGTGTCGGCAGATGGCAGGGCACCAGTCGCACGAAGTTCAGCTGCAGCCGGCATTTGGCCTCCCAGGCCAGCCGCAGGTGACCGGTGTGGATGGGATCGAACGTGCCGCCCAGAACGCCGGTGGCGTTAGTTGCGGATATGTCCATCGCCCAACACGATATATTTCTGCGAGGTCAGACCGTTCAGGCCCACCGGGCCGCGGGCGTGTATTTTGTCGGTGGAGATGCCGATCTCCGCCCCCAGGCCGTATTCAAAGCCATCGGCAAAGCGGGTGGAGGCATTCACCATCACCGAGCTGGAATCCACCTCGGTGAGGAAGCGGCGGGCCAGGGTGTAGTTTTCCGTGACAATGCTTTCGGTGTGCTGGGAGCTGTAGCGGGCGATATGGTCGATGGCGGCGTCGATATCCGCCACCACCCGGATCGCCAGCACCGGAGCCAGATACTCGGTGTGCCAGTCGGCTTCGGTGGCAGCTTCGCAGTCGATAATGCCCCGGGTTTGCTCACAGCCCCGCAGGGTCACACCTTTTGCCCCGTAGCGCTGGGCCAGGGTGGGCAGTAACAAGTCGGCCACGGCGGCGTGCACCAGCAGGGTTTCCATGGCGTTACAGACGCCGTAACGATGGGTCTTGGCATTGATGGCGATGTTGATGGCTTTTTCCGGATCCGCTTCGGCATCAATGTAGACATGACAGATGCCATCCAGGTGTTTGATCACCGGTACCCGGGCCTCGTTGCTGATGCGCTCGATCAGCCCCTTGCCGCCCCGGGGCACAATCACATCCACATACTGCGGCATGGTGATCAGTTCACCCACCGCCGCGCGGTCGGTGGTTTCCACGATCTGCACCGCGGTGGGCGGCAGGCCGGCCTGTTCCAACCCATCGGCGATGCAGCGGCTGATGGCCTGATTGCTGTGAATGGCCTCGGAGCCGCCCCGCAGGATGGTGGCATTACCGGCCTTCAGGCACAGGCTGGCGGCCTCCACCGTCACATTGGGACGGGATTCGTAAATGATGCCGATGACCCCGAGGGGCACCCGCATTTTGCCCACCTGAATACCGCTGGGGCGGTAGTTCATCTCGCTGATTTCCCCCACCGGATCCGGCAGGGCGGCCACCTGATGCAGGCCCTCAACCATATTGTCAAGACGCGCCGGCGTCAGCTCCAGCCGATCCAGTAACGCGGCGTCCAGGCCGTTGTTGCGACCCTGTTCCAGATCCTGTTGGTTGGCGGCCAGCAGCCGCTCACGCTGCTGGCTGATGGCCTGGGCAATGGCGACAAGGGCGGCGTTCTTGGCCCCGGTATTGGCCTTGGCCATCTGCCGCGCGGCGGCCCGGGCCTGTTGACCCAGGCCGGCCATGTAGGCGGTTACATCCATCAAGTGTTAAACCTGTGTGCAATGGGTGGCTGTTAAAGGCGGGATTATACCGGGTTTCCCCTGCCCCGGCTATGCAAGGGGCGGGGCGGGGGGCAGGCCATGTTGGCTGCGGGCAGGCGCTTCAACAGGCTTCGGCGTAACGCTCGCGAATGCGGCTCAGATCGCCATTGCGGCCCAGTTTGAGAAATTCTGCGGTGAGGGTGGGGTCCAGATGGTGGCCCGCCAATTGGCGCAGCTCCCGATAGGCCGCCGCCACCGGCCAGGGTTCCTTGTAGGGTCGGCGGCTGGTGAGGGCATCGTAGATATCGACGATGGCGGTGATGCGGGCGCTGAGGGGAATGCGTTTGCCCCGCAGACCATAGGGGTAGCCAGTACCATCAAAACGTTCATGGTGGGCCACGGCAATGTCCGCCGCGTGTTTGAAAAACGGTTGCGAACCCAGCAGTTCCCGGCCTTTGATCGGATGGGTGCGCATGATTTCCCACTCCGCGTCATTCAGGGGGCCCGGCTTACCCAGTATGGCATCGGGAATGCCCAGCTTGCCCACATCGTGCATCATGCTGGAATAGCCGAATTCCCGGGCGGTGCGGCGGTCGATCCCCAGGTGCAGGGCGAAGCGCTCCACATACTCCCGCACCCGGGCGATATGGTTGGCGGTGTTGGTGTCCTTCAGGTCGCAGGCGGTGGCCAGTTTATAGATGGTTTCCACATTGGCATCGGCGATTTCCTGAGTGCGCTCGGCGATTCTTTGTTCCAGCAGGGCGCTGGACTCGATCAGTTGCTGGGTGAGATGAAACTGCTCCTGCAGCAACAGCCGGTTACGCAGGTGGGCCTGCACCCGGCCCCGCAACTCCGGTTCCCGAAACGGTTTTTGAATAAAGTCGTTGACCCCCATATCCAGCAGATCGTACAGCACCGGCTTTTCCTGCTCGGTGGTAATCACCAGCAGGGGGATCTGGTCGAATTCGTGATGAGAGCGAATCAGGTTGCAGAGTTCCCGGCCGTCCATCACCGGCATAAACAGATCGGTGATCACCAGGTCGAACTCGCCGTTGGATTTGAGCTGATGCCAGGCATCACGGCCGTTATCGCACTGCACCACCGCGCAGTTCAGTTCCTGCAGCACGGCACTGTAAAACTGTTGCAGTGAGGGGCTGTCCTCCGCAATCAACACCTGGAAGCTGCGCTCGGTCATGCGGCTGGCCAGGGCAAAACGCTCGCTTTCATTAAGGCACGCCAGAATTCGCTCGCGCACGAAGAAGTGAGAACTGATCCGGGGCAGCAGATCCATGGCGCCGGCCCGGATGGCCTTACGCCGGGCATGGTGGTCCGGGGCGTCCGCCAGCATCAGCACCGGCACCGCCAGGGTCTGGGGATGGCGCTTGAGTTGCCGGCAGACCTGGATGGCATCGGTTTGATCCGGCTCCACGCTGATCAGAATCATATCCGGCTGGGCGCTGAGAGCCAGGGCCGGAAGCTTGTGGGGGTCCCCGCAACCGAACACCTGAATCCGGTCCCCTTTCAGGGCTTCGCCGTATATCGTTGCCAGTTGCGTGTCTGCATCGCAGAGTAGGAGGGTCCGTTCCATGATACACCTCTGACACCAGCCCGGAGGGCGGTGCACCGCCAGTTACAGTCCTTGTAGGCATCAGTGTAGAGCCAATAACGGCGGGTGTCAGGGCCGGAGGCCGCCCATGGGGGGGCTTATTGCGGAATATTCTCTAGAACCAGGCAGATATAAAAAATCGGATTACATCGGCGTCAAATTCGTACAGTGGCTCGGTGCCCGGGGTCAGGTCATCCCGGCGGGCGTCGCGGAAATTGTCGTAATCCAGTTGGATCAGATCCCAGGCCAGACTCACCGAGGCTTTCTCCAGCCAGTTGCGGCTCCAGCCGGTGTCCAGTTCGTAGGAGACTTTGACGCCGAAGGTATGGGTGGTGAATTCGCTGAGTTCTTTGTCCCTTCCCATGTAGGTTTGAAAGTTTTCCGCGGGGAACAGGTCGGCGTAAAAGTCCGCATCGCTTTGGGAGTAGAAGCGGTAGCGCAGATCCAGAATCCAGTGCTGCCCCAGGGGGTGGGTATAGCTCAGGTCCAGATTGTAGGCGTTGATATTCCAGGTGTCGTTATAGCGGCGGTATTCAAACCCGAACGCGGCCCGGTAGGGCAGGTAGTAGCGGCCCCGCACAGCGGCGGCGTGGCTGGTGCGGGTTTCCGGATATTTCTCGGTCAGCCAGGTGTAGCCGGCGCTGGGGTCATTGGCGTTGTCCAGATAGCGAAACGCCCGGTAAGGGTTGTTGAGATAACCCTCATCCGTGATTACGTGGTAAATAAAGTTCATCAGCAGATTCTTGGTAATCACCTGGGTCCAGCCGAATTGATAGGAACGGGTGGTCTTTTCCTCGCTGAAAGTCGGGTCAGTACTCTTGCCCACGGTGTCGCTGCCCTGGGCGTAGCTCAGGCTAAGGGTGCTGAGATCGCCGAAGAAATCCTGGCTGATGCCGATGGAGTAAGTGTCCGCCTCGTAATCGTTTTCGCTGCTGTTGGAGTAGCCCAGGCTGATAATGGTTTTGCTCAGCAGGTAGTCCGCCCCCAGGTCATACTGGGTGCGCTCCTCGGCATACTCGCTGGCCAGCACCTGCACATCGATGGAGGCGCCGGAGATTTCATCCACATAGTACTGTGCGCTGAGGGAGACATCATCGGTGACGCTCTTGCGCACCAGCACCGCCGGGCCATCGATCTTAACCCCGCCCCCTTCGTAGCTGTGGTACAGCACATCGGCCCGATCAGCGGGCAGCACTGCGGCACTGGCCGGCAGGCTGAACAGGGCGACCAACAACAGCCAAAGGCCGCCCCGGAGGCGTCCCGGTTGGCCATTAAGAGGGCGGGCAAGGGCGTGATCAGTTGCAGCCACAGCCACCTCCGCCGCCACCCTCGGCGCCCCGGGCCCCTTCCCGGGACTGGAACACGTGATGCAGATAGCCGGCTTCCACCGGATCCGGGCTGAAGCTCATAATGGGATCCGCCAGATTATTACGTTCATAGGGCTTTACCCAGGGCTGAATGCTGCTGCAGCCGGCAGTCAGCAACAGCCCCGACAGCAGACTGACCAAAAGCAGGGGCCGGTTGGGGGCGCAACGCAATCCTGAGCAGCGTAACCCCAAACAACGTAACAATACGCAATACGACCTCATGATCATTCCCGTATCAATTTGCGAATCTGTTGTTCATAGTCGTCTTCATAGCCGGGTTTGTAGCCCCGGTGCAGAAACCGCATATTGCCCTTGCGGTCCACCATGACGGTGCTGGGCATGGAATCCACCCCGTACAGTTCACTGACCCGGTTTTTGCTGTCGTAGCCCACCGGGAAGCTGACGCCGGTTTCCTTTAACAGCGGCTTGGCATCGGCGGGGTTGAAATCCACATTGACTCCGTATACCACGAACCCCAGCTTTTTGTAGTTCTGGAACAGGTCCTCGATCAGTGGCATCTCTTCCCGACAGGGGGCGCACCAGGAGGCCCAGAAGTTGATCATCACCACGTTGCCCTTGAGCTGGGACAGCTTCAGTTTCTTGCCGCCCTCCAGGGGCAGGGCGAAGTCCGGGGCCGGCCCGGACAGGGGTTCGCTTTTGGCAAGCGCCGCGTTGCCCAGCAGCAGTGTGGGGATCAGCAGGGCCGTGGCCAGCAATTGCTTCAGGTTTGTCAGTGTCATCGGATCATGCCTCTTTCGGGTCAATGGAACCCCCCTCAGAAAAAGTAGGTCAGGCTGGCGGTATACTGCATGTTATGGGCGGAACCGTCATCGCCGTCGCTCAGTTCTTGTAGTTTGTCGGTCATGATGTCCTGGAAGGTGGCGTGTATTGCCAGGGAGTCGGTCAGGATCATCCGCAGTCCCATTCCCAGGTTCAGGGCAAACTCCTTGTCACCAAAAAAGTCCACGGTGCCGCCGCCGGCCAGCAGATAGATATTGGTGTTGAAGGCCCAGTCGCTGGTAACAAACGCCTCTCCGGGCAGGACGTTGAAGCCCATGGTTAAATTGTAGTAAACGAAATCCCGGTTATCGTCCGTGGTGAGCTGGATTTCCCCGCTCACATATTCGGCGGGGGTGTCCCCCACGGTGGCCTGACCGTAATTGGCTTCGAAGAACAGGTCCTCGTTCACATGCCAGGCGGCGCGTACACCATACACTTCGTGGGTGCCGAAGTGCTCCACACTCATATAACCGGCAAACAGCCCCAGCTCGAAGTTTTCGTCGTCAATTTCCGACTCCTTCAACCCCAGGCGCACCACCTTGGGGTCGATGACCGGGGGTTCCTGCAGCGCGGTGTCCGCGCCGGATTCCTCGGCCCGGGCGCCGGTGGTGGTGAGCAGTGCCAGGGCGAGGGTGCTCAGAAAAACGCGGATAAACCGATTGTCCATTCGTCACTCTCTTCGTTCTGTTCCTGGTCGGTGAGAATCACCGTATTGCGGTATTCCCCCCGGGCCATCAGTTGTCGGGTCAAATAAATGCGGATACCCAGCCCGGCATGCACGGTCTGATCGGTGCGGTCGCTCAGTTGTACTTCGGTGTCGCCGTAACGGGTGGTTTTGGCACCGCCTCCCAGGGTGAGGTAGGGCGAATAACGCCACTGGGGCCAGGGTTGGTGGGTCAGGCTCAGGTTGAGGAACTGAAAATCCACAGTGGAGCCGAAGGCCTCCCCCAGGGTGGCTTCAATGGAGAGGTTGCTGGTGAAGTAGTAGCCCAGGTAGGCATCGCTGGTGCGGGCGCCGGCAAAGGTGCCGATTTTAAAACCGGTTTCCCAACGCCGGTGCACAAAATCCCCTTCGCCCACCGTGGGGATTTCCGTGGGCTGACCATCCGGGTCCAGGGTTTGCGCCATGGCATTCTGGTGGGCCCAGCCTTCGAAGCCTTTTTCCGTGCGCACCTTGATCCAGTCGGTGCGGCGCAACATGACCTCCACCCAGTCCCCCCGTTCCACAATCTGAGTGACCGGATAGCCCCGCCCCGGCCCGGTGCGCAGATCCAGATAGGGCTCCGCCACCCGCACGGAAGGGTAGTCGGCGGCCTGTACCCGGCCGGTGCCCGCGCAACACAGGATAAGAATGCAAAGCAGAATCCGGACTGTCATGTTGTGGGTGGGGCGCCTTCTTTCTTGTTGGAGAAAATTGAGCGTATAAGATGTTGTTTTACTTCATTCTATAGCATAGCGGTGGGCGCAGCCACCCACCGCGGTGGATTTGTCAGTTGCGTTCGGGGGCTGCGAATAAGTCATTGTAGTACTGGCCACCGATGTCCAGCCACTCCGTGATCAGACGCAGTTCCGCCGGTGTGAGATAGTTCTCATGACTGGCGCCGGCCTGGAACAGGGCGAAGAAGCTGTTACTGGCGCCGGAACGGGCCCCGGCGGGGGAAACGTAGGGGCCTTCGGTGGCGGGGCACTGCACAATCACTTCCACCAGTTGGGTGATGGGATCCCCGTTCTGGTCGAAGGTGGGGTTGCCGTCCTGATCCAGCACTGGCTGCTCCTGAAGTTCGGTACAGACGATATCCTGCAGCGCCCCTTCCACCAGCTCCTGCTCGATATCCGCGATAAACAGCTCATTATAGGAGCGCATGCGGATACCGGTATCCACCTGGCTGGTGAGTTCCAGCTGGCCGGCGGGCACCTGGGCCAGATTCATGGCATCGGTGCGGGTATGGCAGTCCACACAGGCGAACTGGGTGGGGGTTACCCCATCGCCGCCGTGGGCCAGGGTCAGCAGGCCGGTGCGATTGTATTCCCACAGGGGTTGAATGTGGTCCGGATAATTGATGTCGATGCGGCAGCGATAGCTCCAGTTGCCACAGAAATTATTGGTGGGTAACTCATAGGCGGTATCCGCCAGCAGGGGAATATTGTCGTACCAGGGCAGCTGGGGATCCAGGGGGTCTTCCGACTCCAGGTCCGCGGCGGTGAGGTCCGCCATGGGGTCGTTGTCCAGCCAGGAAAAACTGAAGCGCGGATCCCGGTTCAGTTTCAACATCTGGCCGGCGGTGGCGTTGAGATTGGTTTCGATATAGCTGAACTTGGCCTCCGCCATGGTGGCGTTGAGGATTTCCCCGCTCACGGTGTAGGAGAAGGGGGACAGGATTTCCGGAGTGGCCCCCGGGTAACTGCTGCCGCTCACCGCGCCGGGGTTGGTGGAGTCGGGCTGGGCGTTAAAGCGGCCATGGGGCTCGGTGCTGCCACGGGTATGGCAGCCCTTGCATTCCAGCACTTCGCCGGGGCGCACGCTAAGCCAGTTCTGGTGGCGGGCGGTGAGCCGCTTGCCGCTGTCATCGGTGATGCTGATCATCAGCGGCACATTGGCGGGGACCCGGACCTTCACTGAGCCGTCCGGCTCAATGGGGGCATAACCCAGGATCTGTTTCATGCGCTGGGCCCCGGCCCGGCCGAAAGCCTCGCCGTCCGGATCCTGGATATCCCGATCCGGCTCTGGATAACCCTTGATCACCCGCAGAAAGCGCGCCGGCCGGTTGGCCACCGTGGTCTGGGAGGGATCCGCCCACTGGTTATAGCTGGCGCTGACATCGGTGCCGCCAAAGTTCAGGGCGCCGTCAGTTTCGTACACATTGCGGATATGCAGCACCCCTTCCTGACTGGAGCACAGCTCGGTCTGGGTACCGGCATCCAGTTTGAAGTTCGCATTGAGGCAGTTGTTCTCCTCGAAGGGAAAATCGTCAGCGAAGGTGAGCGGCGCGGTGCGGACGTAACCCAGGACCACATCGGTAATGACCACGCCGGTCTGGCCGGGGATCACCGGTACCTGGGTGTCGTCCTCGTAGTTCAGCATCCAGATGCCATAGGCGGGGGTGGCGGGCTGGTTGCCGGCATCGCCCATGGTGTTGTCGTTGCAGGGCAGAATGGTCTGGCCGTCCTGCACCCGGCACAGGCTCCAGCTGGCCAGGGCCCGGTTGGTGCCATCCCACAGCGGGTGGAAGTCGGCGTAGTAACCACCGGTGGAATACTGGGCACCAGTATTCACGCTGGTATCGGTAATGCTCTGCTGGGCCGGGCCACTGCCGTTGGTAAGGGCCGTGGGAGTGGTGTTGTCCACATAATCGGTAATATCAATGGTGAGAAAATCCCCGCCGTAGAACTGGCTGTCCATGGGCCGGGCCAGCACGAACACCCGGCCGTCCGGCAGCAGATTGGCTTTCACAAACTGGAATTCGGTGTCCCCGGGGCCGGTATCATGGCTGTGCATGCCGTAGACGATATGGTTACGGGTGCCGTCAGGGTTGACCCGGTACAGGTTCATGGCATCGCGGGTGAAATTGTCCCAGCGGGAGTACAGGATACTGCCGTCCGGCAATACCACCGGGTACAGATCGTGACTCATATTGAAGGTGATCTGGCGGATATTCTGACCGTCGGCGGACATGACGTGCAGATTCAGGGCCCGTTCCTGGCGGTCCTCCTCCAGGCCGGAATAGCCGGGTTTGCCGGTGTCCTGATTGATGGCCCGGGTGTAGGTCTGACGGGTGGAGGCGAACACAATATCCCCGGAGGGCAAATAGCGGGGGGTGATTTCGTGATTGAATTTGGAGGCGTCATCATTGGGCAGCAGGGCGCGGATGCTGTCGTTTTCGATATCGTATTCGTACAGGTCCCAGGTGTACTGCTCATTGTCATTCTCGTCCGGATCCTCCTCGCGCATGGCGAACAGTACATAGAGTCCGTCGTAGGACACATCCAGATCCCGAAAATCGCAATTGCTGGCGCAGAGACGGTCTGACAACACTGTTTCCGGCGCCGCCCGATCCGCCCGGGCCTTCATCACCAGCCGGGCCCCGCCCACAAAGTGCAGCGGGTCATTGAGCTCATCTTCCTCGCTGGTGACCTGGCGCTCGATATAGAACAGCGGCGTGCCTTCAGCCAGGGGGTCCTGATCGCCGGGGTTGGTGCCGCCCGGCAGTTTGTCATCGCTGCCGCAGGCGCCCAGGCTCAGTGCAACGGTTATAAACAGTAAGGTTTTTATTGTTTTGTTCATTTCGGCTGACCACATTCTGTTCAAAAAGCGATAGTCTTTCATTTTCTTATTCCATCAAGGGCGGGTTGCCACGATGCCCGCCAGCCCTGGCTTCCTGAGCGATTTCTTCAATAAGCAAAGTGTGGCACGTTATTCGTTGAGTGAAATTTGGACTGCATCACAGCTTTGCGTTTCCCATTGTAACGGTGAGGAATAATGGGATGCCGGTCACGCATTGTTCAGCCAATTGCTGCTTAAACTGATTCCCGAGAATCCGAAATCTGCGTCAACGATTCTAAGAATGGTGGATGACAGACCGGGCCACAACCACGTTGATTCCCGCAAAAGGTCCGTCTGTCTATATTTTAAACAGAACAAAATAAGAACAATTACGCTGTAGTTGATGGGTCTGTAACCACTGTCGCAGTGTTGGATGAGCCAGGAATGATAGGTGTAGAGTGATGATAAAACAAAACAAACGCGCGCCCTCCGCGCTGGCCGGTGCCGCCCTCTTGGGGCTGATGTTGGTGGTATCGGCGCCCCCCGCTGAAGCCGGGGCGCGGGAGCAGGCCAAACGCATGTACGACCGGATCGCCGGTGTCCCCCCCACGGAAGCCGAACTCAGCACCATGCTATCGGTGATGGATGTCAATAACGACGGGATCACGGACAGTGAAGCCGCCGCCCAGGCCGCTGCACAGCTGGCCCTGGACAGCCAGGGGTTCTACAACGTCACCCTGAAGAACATGGCCACCCCCTGGACCAACGAAGAGCAGACCATGTTTGCCGACCTCAACGATTTCACCGCCACGGTGATCGGGGTGGTGCGGGACGGTCTGGATTTCCGCCAGGTGCTGTACGGGGATCTGCTTTATGTGGGCACCAACGGCAGCCTGCCGGCTTATTCAAACAGTGATAACGATCACTATGTGGCGCTGGAAGCCAGCGGCGCCAACCTGGGCGACCCTGGCGTGCTGGAGCGTCGCACTCAGTCCGGGGTTACCGGCCTGGCGTCTTCCGCCACCGCCGGGGTGATGACCACCCGCGCTGCGGCCAAGGCCTTCTTTGTGGCCGGCACCAACCGCGCCATGTTCCGCTTTACCATGCTTAATTTCCTGTGTCGGGATCTGGAGCAGGTGAAGGATACCAGCCGGGCCCCGGACCGCATTCGCCAGGATGTATCCCGCAGCCCCGGTGGCGACAGCCGCATTTTCCTCAACCGCTGCGTGGGTTGCCATGCGGGCATGGATCCCCTGGCCCAGGCCTACGCCTACTATGAGTGGAGTGGGGAGGAAGGCACCGATGAGGGCCAGTTAATCTATACCCCCAACCAAGTGCAGGCCAAGTACCATATCAACGCCGACAATTTCCGCTACGGTTACGCCACCCCCGATGACAGCTGGGAGAACTACTGGCGCGCCGGCCCCAACTCGGCCCTGGGTTGGAACAGCAATCCCTATACCGGTGATGCCGGCATGGGCAGCGGTGCCAAATCCATGGGCGCCGAGCTGGCCCACACCGATGCCTTTGCCCAGTGCCAGGTAAAGAAAGTATTCCAAACCGTTTGCCTGCATCCGCCCACCACCAGTGCGGATCACGCGCAGGTGTCGTCCATGGTGACCAACTTTGAAGCCAGCAACTATAACCTGCAGACGGCGTTCACCGATGCCGCAGTGTACTGCCGGGGCGATTGACCCCATTGCGCTGGCCCAACAGGATACCGTGGAGATTTGACATGAACGCATTGAAACGTACAAACAAGCGAACCTGGCTGGCGGCCCTGGGCCTGCTGGTCACTCTGATACTGACCGGCTGCGGCGGCGGCGCCTCCAACGAGACCAATGCCCAGTACAATAATGGCTTTGGCGGTGACAGCGAGCAGGTCAGCGTGGACACCAGTCCCTACACCGGCCCGGTTTGTGGTCACAGTTACAGCGGTGACCCCACCACTGCGGCGGAAGTGTGCCGCTTCAAGCAATACTTCTATGACGAGTTGCGGGTGAAAACCTGTGGCGGCTGTCACAATGGTGATCAGTCCCCGGTGTTTCTGGCCCCCGGCGATGTGGATCAGGCCTACAACGTGGCCCGCAGTTACATCAACCGCACCAACCCCGGCTCCTCCGAGTTCGTGGCCAAGGTGGCCGGTGGCCATCACTGCTGGATCAACGGCAGCGACGCCGCCTGCGGCTCGGAGATGACGGATTATATTGAGCGCTGGCTCAATGGCGTCAGCTCCAGCAGCACCGAGATCCAACTCTCGGCACCCACCGAGCATGACATTACCGTCACCAAACAGATCCCGGTGACCGGTGGCGACGATTACCTCACCGCACGCTCCGCCTTCAGCACTTATATTTACCCGCTGTTCGCCCAATACAGTTGCGATACCTGCCACCGTTCCGATGCCGGCGTCAACGCACAACAGCCGTATTTTGCCAGTGCCGATATGGACGAAGCCTACGAGGCTTCCCGCAGCCGGATTGATATCGAGGACAGCGTGCAGGATCGCTCCCTGGCGGAGGCGTTGTCGCGGTTCGTGGTGCGTCAGCGCAGTGAGTTCCATAACTGCGGTGAGACCTGCATGGCCAACGCCCAGGAAATGCTGGACGCCATCAAGCAGTTCGAGGCGGCCATTCCTGCACCGGTGGAAGTGCCGGATACCTGGATCACCAGCCGGGCGCTGATTCTGGAGCGGGACGGCATTATCGCCAGCGGCGGTGGCCGTATTGATACCGGCGCCATTGCCATGTGGGAATTTGATGAAGGCGATGGTGCCCTGGTGCTGGACAAGAGTGGCGTGGAGCCGCAGATGAACCTGGACCTTTACGGTGACTACAACTGGGTGGGAGGCAATGGCATTCAGTTCCTGCCCACGGGCAAGGCGCAGGCCACCACCACCGCCAGTCGCAAACTATCCACCCATATCAAGTCCAGTGGCGCCTACTCGCTGGAAGCCTGGGTGGCCCCGGCCAATGTGACCCAGGAAGGCCCGGCCCGGATCATGACCTATTCCGACGGCAACACCAGCCGTAACTTCACCCTGGGTCAGACCCTGTACAACTATGACTTCCTGCACCGCAGTTCCAGCACCGACGGCAACGGCCAGCCGGCCCTGTCCACCGCCGATGCCGACGAGCGTCTGCAGGCCACCCTGCAGCATGTGGTGCTGACTTTTGACCCGGTCAATGGCCGCAGCATTTATGTCAACGGCCAGCACACCGGCGACATGGATTCCGTCGCCGGCGGCAGTGTCAGCGGCTGGGACGACGGCTTCGTGTTTATCATGGGTAACGAAGCCTCCGGCGATCATCAGTGGGAGGGCATTGTGCGCTTTACCGCGGTTTACGACCGGGCTCTCACCGCGGAAGAGATCGCCACCAACTTCGAAGCCGGCGTGGGGGAAAAATACTTCCTGCTGTTCAAGCTGGAGCACTGCAGCGCACCCGGCTCCTGCTATGACCTCACCGGCATCAACGACGGTTTCGACAGCTATGTGGTGTTTGAGGCGGCGGTGTTCGACAGCTACAGCTATCTGTTCAGTCAGCCGTTCCTGTATCGCCTGCGGGCCGATGGTACGGCGGCGGACGCCCAGCCCTCGTCCTACACCGGGGTGCCCCTGGAGGGCATGCGCATCGGCATTAACGGCAAGGAACCGGACGTGGGCCAGGCCTACGCCAAACTGGTGACCACTTTGGAATCCGGCCTCTATACTGAAGAGGCGGGTCAGGTCCTGTCCGATATCGGCACCATCCTGCCCATGGAAGGCGGTTCCAACGCCGACGAGTTCTTCCTCACCTTCGAGCAGATCGGCAGTGACAGCGATGTGCGGGTGGAGGCCAGCTTCTCGCCCACCGCCCCGGCGGTGACCGAGCAGGAGCCGGATGTGGGGCTGCGTAACTTCGCTGAGATTAATTATTCCATGGCCAAGATCACCGGGGTGCCGGTCACCAACAGCAATGTGGTGTCCACCTACGAAACGGTGAAACAGCAGTTGCCCACCACCACTTTGGCGGAGACTTTCCTGTCTTCCCATCAGATGGCGGTGGCGCAGATGGCCATCGAGTACTGCAGTGAGCTGGTGGACAGCACCGGCCTGCGCGGCACTTTTTTCCCGGGTTTTGATTTCTCTGCCGGTGTGAACACGGCCTTTGACACCACCCTGGAAGTGGATGCGGTGATCGACCCGCTGTATGCCAATGTGGTGGGCAGTGGCCTGTTGACACAACCTGACGAAAGCGCCATGAAGACGGAACTGGAATCCCTGATTCAGACGTTGGTGGGTAATGCGGTGAGCCGCGGCGAAACCGGCTCCGTTCCCACTCAGAAAATTGTTAAAGCAACCTGTGCCGCCGCGCTGGGCTCAGCCGCCGTACTGGTACAGTGAGGGTAGTGATATGAAAAACAAAATGACCACATTGGATCCCAACGCCCCGCTGCTGTATGCGGATCACGCCCGGCCCAAATCCCGCCGTGACTTTATCCGCCAGGGCCTGATGACCGGCGCCGCCGGGGTGCTGGGCCCGGGATTAATGGGTATGTTCGCCAATCCCCAGGCGGCCTATGGTGCCCTGTCCAGCGACATCGCCACGTTGCGCGATGCCTGCGGCATCACGGTACAGGGTGCCGGCAAGATCCCGTTTATCTGCTTTGATCTGGCGGGAGGCGCCAATATCGCCGGCTCCAACGTGTTGGTGGGGCAGCAGGGCGGACAGGAGGATTTCATCAGCACCGCCGGTTACAACAAAATGGGGCTGCCCGGTGACATGGTGCCCAGCATCACCAACCCGGATACCAATCTTAATGACTTTATTGATGCCACCATGGGGCTGTTGTTTCACACCGACAGCGCCTTTGGTCGGGGTATCCGTGAGAAAGCCTCCGCTGCGGCTCTGGCCAATGTGGACGGCGCGGTGATTCCGGCCCGCTCGGAGAACGATACCGGCAATAATCCCCACAATCCCATGTACGGGATCTGGCGGGCCGGTTCCGATGGCGAGCTGTTGACCCTGATAGGGTCCCGCAGTTCCGAGTCCGGTGGTAACTCCATGGCGCCCTCCATGATGATCGACGGCAGTGTGCGGCCCACCAAGGTGGATCGTCCCAGCGACGTCACCGGCCTGGTGGACACCGGTAAGCTGGTGGGGCTGCTGCAGCAGGAAGATGTGGTGGCGGTGATGGAGTCCATCTCCCGGGTCAGCGAACAGAAGATGGCGAACCAGGCCATCAACACCACGGTCACCCGCGAGGATGTGATTCGTGATCTGATTCGTTGTGGTTATGTGAAGAGTGCGGACCTGGCGGATCGTTACGGTGATCCCACCACGCTGAATCCGGAAGGTGACCCCGATATTGTGGGGCCGGCGGGGATTTTCAGCAGCGCCGAATTCAGCGATGGCGAGTTCCGCAAGACCGCGTCGGTGATGAAACTGGTGGTGAACGGTTTTGCCGGTGCCGGCACCGTGACCATGGGTGGTTTCGATTACCATACCGGTGACCGCTCCACGGGAGAAGTGCGGGATCTGCGGGCCGGGCGCTGTATGGGGGCCTGTATTGAGTACGCTCACCGGGTGGGTGTGCCATTGTTTCTGTATGTGTTCAGTGACGGCTCGGTGGCCAGTAACGGTATGATCGACGAGTCAGTCGATGGTCGCGGCAAGGGCGTCTGGACGGGAGACAATTCATCCACCGCCGCCTCGTTCTTCCTGGTCTACAACCCGGGTGGCCGGCCCGCCATGACCGGCGCCGCGCCGGGGCGGCAGATCGGCTGGTTCCGGGCCGATGGCTCGGTGGAAACCGCTTCCAGTCCGGCGGCCAACAACCCCAACCTGCTGGTGGAAACCGTGGTGCTGAATTACATGGCGCTGCATGGTGAGCAGAGCCAGTTTACCACGGCATTCCCCAGCCATGGGCTGGGGGGCGCCAGCCTGCGGGACAGTATCACGGTGTTCGATGCCATTGTTAACGGTACCATGAGTTAACCGGTTCGAAAGCCGAACGGATTCACCCTCATGCAACGCAAACAGCCGACCAGTGGTCGGCTGTTTGCGTTAAAGCCCGGAAAACTGGCAAAAAAAGCCCGCGGCAATTGCCTCAGGCCGCATCCGGCTTGGCATGACGCTCATGCAGGAAGCGCAGCACCTCCGCCCGATAGTGGTTGTACTGGCTGTCGTCCGCCAGCTCCAGCCGGTTGCGGGGGCGGGGCAGATCGATTTCCAGAATTTCACCGATGGTGGCGGCGGGGCCGTTGGTCATCATAACGATCCGATCCGACAACAAAACGGCTTCATCCACATCGTGGGTGATCATGATCACGGTGTTGTTCAGGTCCGCCTGAATCTCCATCACGGAATCCTGCAGGTGGGCCCGGGTTAACGCATCCAGCGCGCCGAAAGGCTCGTCCATCAGCAGTACCTTGGGTCGCATGGCCAACGCTCGGGCGATGCCCACCCGCTGCTTCATGCCGCCGGAGATTTCCCCCGGGCGTTTGTCCATGGCGTGGTCCATATGCACCAGATGCAGATTGTGCTTGATCCATTCGTCCATTTCCTTTTTGCCCATGCTGCGCTTGAACACCTGCTTCACCGCCAGTTCCACATTTTGATAAGTGGTGAGCCAGGGCAGCAGAGAATGGTTCTGGAACACCACCGCCCGTTCCGGGCCAGGCTCGTTGACCTCTTTGCCATCCAGCAGCACGGTGCCCTGGGTGGCGGTGAGCAAGCCGGCGACGATGTTGAGCACCGTGGATTTGCCGCAGCCGGAGTGGCCGATCAACGACACGAAGTCCCCTTTCTCCAGGGCCAGGTTGACGTTGTCCAGGGCCTTGAAGGTGCCGCCATTGGGGGTGTTGAAATCCATGTGTACCTGTTCGATGGTCAGATAGCCTTGCATGATCGTTTCCTCGTAATCGGTGGCCTGGCAGTTAACGGACGATGGCGTCTTTGTCCCAGGCGAAGGATTTCTGCAGTGACAGCATCAGCCGGTCCAGAATAAAACCGATAAAGCCGATGGTGATTACCGCCACCATAATGCGGCCCAGGGACTGGGAACTGCCGTTCTGGAACTCGTCCCACACGAACTTGCCCAGCCCCGGATTCTGCGCCAGCATTTCCGCGGCGATCAGCACCATCCAGCCCACGCCCAACGACAACCGCAGGCCGGTGAAAATCATGGGCAAAGCAGAGGGCAGTACGATTTTGACGATTTTGGTATGCCAGGGCAGGCGCAGCACCTTGGACACATTCACCAGATCGTTATCGATGGAGGAGACCCCGACGATGGTGTTGATCAGAGTGGGCCACAGGCAACACAGGGTCACGGTGATGGCGGAGTTCACGAACGATTTGGCAAACAGCGGATCATCACTGGTGTAGAGAGCGCTTACCACCAGGGTGACAATGGGCAGCCAGGCCAGGGGCGATACTGGTTTGAACAATTGGATAATGGGGTTCATGGCGGTGTACATGATCTGACTCAGGCCGCAGACAATACCCAGTGGAATGGCGATCAGGCTGGCCAGCAGGAACCCGGCAAATACGGTTTGCAGGCTGGTAACGATCTGGTCGAAGTAGGTGGGCTTGCCGGTGTAGTCCCGGATCCGCACTTCCGCATTGGGGTTTTTCTCCAGCTTCAGGGCATTGCGTTCATGCTGTCGCTCGTAGAACGCCGCTTCTTTTTCCCGTTCCGCCTTGTGTTCATCCCACAGGGCGCCGGCCTGTTCCCACACCTGGGCCGGGCCGGGCACCTTGCCCAGGCTGGTCTCGATCTGGGAGGCGCCGATGTGCCAGGCCCCCAGGAAAACCGCGAAAGCAAACAGAGGTACCCCCAGGGTGCGAATCAGATTTTCGACCTGTTCCTTGGGGTTTTGCAGTGTGAATAATTTCATAATGGACACCAGCCAGGAAAAACCGATGGATTCAAACAGATTCATCACCCGTGCAGCCATTGCCAATACCTCCAGTGCTTACGGATGGGTGGGATGGGCAACACCATCGCCACCCGTTGGGTTACAGCTTGTCGTCGCCCTTCAAGCCAATGGGGAACTTGGTCAGGTATTCATTGGGCTTGGTGCCGTCGAAGGTCACCCCGTCAATGAATTCGGTTTGCGGCTCACGAAAGCCATCCTCGGATTCCGCGGGGAAATCCTCCGGTTTCATTTTGCCTTCGGCGATCAGCAGCTTGGCCGCTTTCATGTAGATGTCCGGCCGATAGACTTTCTTCGCGGTTTCCATATACCAGTTGTCGGGCTTGGGCTCGGCAATTTGGCCCCAGCGCCGCATCTGAGTCAGATACCAGACCGCGTCGCTGTAGTAAGGGTAGGTGGCGTAGTAGCGGAAGAACACATTGAAGTCCGGCAGCGAACGCTTGTCGCCTTTTTCATATTCGAAAGTCCCGGTCATACTGTTGGCGATGACTTCGTAATCGGCCCCGACATAGTACGGTTTGGCCAGAATCTTCACCGCTTCCTCGCGGTTTTTGTTGTTGTCCTCGTCCAGCCACTTGGCGGCCCGGATCAGCGCTTTCACCACCGCCAGGTGGGTGTTGGGATTTTCATCCGCCCACTTTTTACTGACGCCGAAGACTTTTTCCGGATTGTCCTTCCAGATTTCGTAGTCGGTGATCACCGGTACGCCAATGCCCTTGAATACCGCCTGCTGGTTCCAGGGTTCACCCACGCAATAACCGTAGATGGTGCCGGCCTCCAGGGTGGCGGGCATTTGCGGCGGTGGGGTCACGGACAACAGGGCGTCGGCCTGCAGTTGGCCGGAAATATCGCCCTTGTGAGGCGCGTAGTAGCCGGGGTGAATACCGCCGGCCGCCAGCCAGTAGCGCAGTTCGTAGTTGTGGGTGGATACCGGGAACACCATGCCCATCTTGAAGGGCTTGCCCTCGGACCGGTATTTTTCCACCACCGGTTTCAGATAGTCGGCCTTGATGGGGTGCACCGGTTTGCCATCCTTGTGGGGCACATGCTGTTTCATTTCCTTCCACACGTCGTTGGAAACGGTGATGCCGTTGCCGTTCAGGTCCATGCTGAAAGCCGTGATGATGTGAGCCTGGGTGCCGAAACCAATAGTGGCCCCCAGGGGTTGGCCCGCCAGCATATGGGCCCCGTCCAGCTCCCCGGTGATGACCCGGTCCAGCAGAATTTTCCAGTTGGCCTGGGCTTCCAGGGTGACGTACAGCCCTTCATCCTCGAAATACTGTTTCTCATAGGCGATGGCCAGCGGGGCCATATCGGTGAGTTTGATAAAGCCGAATTTCAGATCCTCTTTTTCCAGATCCAGCATTTCCGCCTCTGCCCCCATGGCCACCAGGCCGATGGTTGCCCCCAGTAACAGACGTTTGACCCAGGCCGTCGCTGTCGTACGTCGCTGTGCTTGGATGGTTCTCATTGCAAACTCCCACTAAAAAACAAAAACAGAAGGTCCATACCGAATTCCCTGGAACACCGGGAATCAACATATGTGCCAAGTGGGGGAAAGGTGCGACGATCAGCGGTCAAAGCAGGCAGTTGCGCGAAAATGATTTATTCTGATGCGTGTTTTTTTGTTTTTGCACCAATGAAGCGCTTTCAGTTTTGATTGGGTTCAGCAGAAGCGAAACAAATGTGTGCCATAAACAGGCTTATTTTTCGTTTTTGGTTCAACTCTGGTGCGTTTTGCCTGGCTGGAGTTGTGCTTCGCATTCCACCACCCGCACCGGACTGTGGCGACCTGTGGCATGCAGGGGCACAGGCAGTTGCTCAACAAAGTCTTCGGGACGGTGCGGTCGCACATGAGGAAAACCGCAGTGGGTGAAGCTGGTCTGAATGTCTTCGTCACGGCGAAAATGCAGGTTGACATGGGCGCGGGTTACCAGACTCAGAGTATGCACACCGAGCCCCAGAACCGGCGCCGCCAGTCCTCCCGGTGCCAATACGGTATCGGTAAGGTACCAGCCCCGGGGAAAGCGGCTGAGCTGCATTGCCAGCCGGCTCCATACCGGCCGAATGTCCCGCAGCCGGAAATAGTTTACCAACCCTTCGGTGATCACCAGAGTGGGTCGGTCAGGATCCAGGGTTTCCGCCATCAGGTGTTCCAGCCCCAGCGGGGCCCGTTGGGCGAAGATATCGCAAGGTACCACCTGGTGATCGGGACCAAACCCATGATGCCGGGCCAGCAGGCGGTTCTTGCGCGCCGCCATGTCCGGCAGGTCCGCCTCCACGTAGCGCAGGCCGGGATACTTGCGGGACAGCTTATAGCCCCGGGGAGAATAGCCGCAGGCGATTTCCAGAATCTGTGACAACCCCTGCTCCCGCACCAGCCGATCGATCCGGTGATCCATGACCAAGTGGCGTTGCAGCAGCATGTCCTCCACGCTCAGTCCCAGCAGGGCCCGGCCCAGCCGTTCGGACGGCTGTAGCAGACCATACAGCCAGCGGCTGCGGGCGGAGGTGAAAAAGCGGGCGGAGAGTCCGTTCACATACCAGACCTGGCCAGTGAACAGAGCAGTGACGCTGATGCCTGATGAATCCACTGTGCTATTACCTCCTGTACCTAGAGTATTCGAATCAAACCGTTGTCCAGCTGGAACTCCACCGCCGTCAGGGTCTGTCCCACGCAGGGCCCGGCGACGCAGTGTCCGGTCTCCATTTCAAACAGAGCCCCATGATTGGCGCATTGAATAAACTGTTTCTCCAGATCCAGAAATTCGTCGGGCTGAAATTCCAGGGGAATACCGATATGGGGACACGAATTCCGGTAAACGTAAATGACACCGTCTTTTTTCACCGCAAACAGGCGCTGGCCGCCCACCTCAAAGCCGCGGGCGGACTGCTCTTCCAACTCGTCGCTGTGACACAGAACCGTCATCAAGCCCCCTTTTATGTTAAAAGCCGGTGGTGATCAGGCACCTTATCACAGGCGGCATCCCACTGCCTCTGGCAAAAAAATTTATGAAAACCTGTTGCATATGTAAATGATAATGATTAACATCTATTCCGTGTGGTGGCGGGGCTGCCGGGTCGCTGGAACCAGTGCTTTATCAAGGCCCCTCTCTCTCCTCTCTGCACCTGGTTGGCACTGCTCCGGCTTACCGCCGGCAGTCCCGCCACCACACCGTTCGTGGTGCGATAGCCGGGGGGCCAGGCCCCCCGGTTTTTTTATCATAGCCGGCGCCCGGCTCCCTTCCTATAATACCCGCTCATTTTGACTACGGTTTTCTCTATGTTTCATTCCCGCCCCTGGTTGCTGCTGATACTGCTGGCGGGGCTGTTATTGGTCAGCGTACTGGCCTCCCTGAGTCAGGGATCCCTGGCGGTGACGCCGACGGAACTCTGGCAGGTGTTCAGCGACCGGCTGCAGGGACAGGCCACCGGCACCACCCAGGATCTGGTGATCTGGCAGATTCGCCTGCCCCGGGTGACACTCAGTGTGCTGGTGGGAGCTTGCCTGGCGCTGTCCGGCGCCCTGGTGCAGGGGTTGTTCCGCAACCCCCTGGCGGACCCCAGTTTGATTGGGGTGTCCGGCGGGGCGGCGGTGGGGGCGGCTCTGGCCATTGTGCTGGGGGGCAGTGTGGGCGGGCTGGCGGGGGCCTGGACCGTGCCCCTGCTGGCGTTTGTCGGCGGCACTCTGGTGACTGCCCTTGTATACCGGCTCGGGGTGGGCCCCCTGGGCACTTCCGTGGCCACCATGTTGCTGGCAGGGGTGGCCATCAATGCCATGACCAGCGCCTTTATCAGTTTTCTGGCCACCACCGCCGAAGATGTGCGCCTGCGCAACCTGGTGTACTGGCTGATGGGCAGCTTTAATGTGGCCTCCTGGCAGAAGGTACTGTGGGTGGCCCCCTTTACTCTGATGTCGATGTTGATGATCCCGGCTTTGTGGCGCGGACTGAACGCCCTGTTGCTGGGGGAGTCCGAAGCCCGGCACCTGGGTTTTGCAGTGGAGCGTTTGCGGCGCTGGGTGATTGTGCTGGCGGCGCTGACGGTGGGCGTATCGGTGGCGGCAGTGGGGGTGATTGGGTTCGTAGGCTTGGTGGTGCCCCACATAGTGCGGATGCTGCTGGGCCCGGATCATCGCTGGCTGCTGCCCGCCGCCACCCTGTTGGGGGCGGCACTGCTCAGTCTGGCGGACTTGGCGGCGCGGCTGCTGGTGGAACCGCTGGAGTTGCCCATCGGAGTGCTCACCGCCGTGCTGGGCGCTCCGTTTTTCCTGTTTCTGGTGATGCAACGGCGGCGGGGACAGCTGTATGGCCTTTGATGCGGTACTGACCTTGCGGGACCTGGGCTATGCTCTGGGACGCCAGATATTGTTGCGGGATGTGCAGTTGCAGGTGTCCAGCGGTGAATGCCTGGCGGTGGTGGGACCCAATGGCGCGGGCAAAACCACCCTGTTTCGTCTGCTGTCCGGGGAATGGACCCCGACGACGGGGGAAATCCTGTTCCACGGGCGTGCTCTTTCCCATTGGTCAGTGAGCCAGCTGGCCCGGGTGCGGGGGGTGTTGCCGCAGTCCTCCAGTCTGAGTTTTCCCTTTGCCGCGCGGGAGGTGGTGATGATGGGGCGCATGCCTCACGCCACCGGGCGCCAGCAGGATGAGGCCATCGCGGAAGAGGTGATGGCACTTTGCGATGTGCAGCGTCTGGCCCGGCGCCCCTACACCTCGCTTTCCGGCGGGGAGCGGCAGCGGGTACAGCTGGCCCGGGTATTGGCCCAGGTATGGCAGCCCGCCGCCGAGGGCAGCCGGCTGTTACTGTTGGACGAGCCCACCTCAGCGCTGGATCTGTCCCATCAGCTGGATCTGATGCGGGTGGTGCGCACTGTCTGCGGCTCGGCGGTGACGGTGCTGGTGATCGTTCACGATCTGAATCTGGCGGCCCGTTTTGCCGACCGCATAATGATGCTTCATCAGGGGGAGGCGGTGGCGGTGGGTACCCCCCATGAGGTGATCCGGCCGGATCTGATTGAGTGCGTCTTCAATGTGCAGGCGCGGGTCATCGAACACCCCACCAGCGGCGGTCCGCTGGTGGTGGTGTAAGCCAAGCCGGGTCAGTATTTGACACTGCAACCGTAGGCGCGGGAGGAAGTCGTGGCCACCGGCTTACCCGCCATGGCGGCATCCAGGGCCGCGGCCACATAATTGTTGCTTTGCGGAATCACATCCGGATTGGCGGAGTCGTTATCGTCAATGGCGCCGGCGTACACCACCTGACCCTCCGGGTTGATCACAAACATATGGGGTGTGGTTTTGGCGCCGTAGGCACGACCCATGCTGCCATCCGGGTCCAACAGGAAGGGCGCGCTGGCCTGCAGCTTATGGCGCTTGGCTTCCTGCAGTGCCTGCTCGGGCTCCAGGTGGCCCTGTTTGCCCGGGGCCGAGGAAATCACCGTCAGCCACTGCACGTCTTTGCCGGTGTAGGTCTGCTGCAGGGATTGCATATTGCCACTGCCGTAATGTTTGCGCACATAGGGGCAGTCCTTGTTGAACCATTCCAGCACCAACCACTGGCCGGCATAGTTCTGCAATTGATGAGTCTCACCGGCAGCGTCGGTCTCGCTGAAGGCGGGGGCCGGCTGGCCGGGCGCCGCCGTCGCCAGCGCCAGACCGGGCAGGCACAGTAACAGGGCAGACAGAATGGGGGTTTGCAAACGCTTGCGATAGTTCATGGGGTTGCCTCCGTGGCTGAAGCGCCTTGGGTGGGTGGGGTAAACAGTTTGCGTATGGTCGAGGGTTGTAGAATCTGGGGCAGCAGGGTGGCGCTTGCGGCGCCCGCTGGATACCAGGCGTACACCGGCACTGAATTGCGCCCCAGCCGCGCCAGGGATTGGGTAATGGCAGGGTCATGCCGGGTCCAGTCCGCCCGCACCAGCAGTACATTGTGGTCCTGGAACAGCTGCAGTACCGGCTCCGTATCCAGCACCAGTTGTTTGTTCACCTGGCAGGTAATGCACCAGGCGGCGGTGTAGTCCACGAAGACCCCCTGGCCCCGGGCCCGCGCGGCGCGAATCAGATCGGGGTCGTAGGCCTGCCAGGGGCCGGCGGAGGCGGAGGAACCCGCCGTGGCGGCCGGCGGCGGCAGGCTGACCAGGCCGGTCAGCAACAGCGCCCCGGCGAGGGTGACGGTAGTGGTGCCCCGCCAGCGCGGCAGCCGAGCCCCCAGCCAGAGCACAAATACCAGCCCCAGCATCAGCGAGCTGCCCCAGAGCCAGCCGGTGTCCCCCAGTAGCCGGCCCAATACCCACAGCAGCCAGATGACCGTGGCATAGAGCGGGAAGGCCAGCAACTGGCGCAGGGTTTCCATCCAGGGCCCGGGTCGGGGCAGGCGCCGCAGTAACGCCGGACTCAGACACAGCAGGGCATAGGGGGCCGCCAGGCCCAGGCCCAGCCCCAGGAACAAGGTCATGGCGGCGGCGCCCGGCAGCACCGCCGCTGCCCCCAGTGCCACCCCCATAAAAGGTCCGGTACAGGGGGTGGCGACGAATACCGCCAGCATGCCGGTGGCGAAGGCGCCACCCCCATGACTGCCGGCCCAGGTCATCAAACGGTGACCGAACTCGAACACCCCGCTGAAGGCCAGGGCCATCAGCCAGAATAGGGCGATCAGCGCCAGAATCACCGGGGGTGACTGCAATTGAAAGCCCCAGCCCAGGGCGCTGCCGCCGGCACGCAACACCAGAAGCAGGGCTCCCAGGGCGGCAAAGGTCGCCAGCACCCCGGCACTGTAGCCCAACGCTTCCCGGCGGCGTTGCTCCGGGGTGTGCTGCAACACACTCATGAGCTTGATGGAAAGCACCGGGAATACACAGGGCATCAGATTGAGGATCAGCCCGCCTGCCAGCGCCGCCAGCAGCAACAGCCAGAGCGGTTGCGTGGGGGTAGCGGGGGAAGACGCGCTGGCCGGGGTGGCGGCAACCGGGCTAATGGCTACGGAATCCAGGCGCCAGGCCCGTTGCCCGTCACTGAGCACCAGGCCGGTGCTGGCCGGTACCGAGGCGCCGGGGACCCGGGGTAATTCAAATTGCCACCGCCGGGCACTGCCCCTGCGTTGGGGCGTGGCGGCGCCAATCAGCTCAGCGTCCAGTGGGAACACCTCGGGAGGGTCGGGATGGCTGGCGGCGGAGAACAGGGTCAGTTGCAACCGGTCGGCATCCACCACTTGCAGGCTGACCACCTGCCAGGGGCTGGCCGCCGCCGGACCGGGGATCCGCTGTTGGTATTGCTGCAACAGCTTCCGGTCCCCGGCGGGCCACTGGCTCTGTTGGGCCACCGGCCGCTCGAGGATCATGCGGCCAAAGCCGGGAATGCAGTCCACCTTGCACACCAGCCATTCCAGGTCCACGGTGAGGGAAACTGCGCTGGCATTATGGGTGGGGGTAACCGGTAACAGGTAGGCTACATTGCCGGCGTAACCCAGGTTGGTGAGGTGGGCCACCGGCAGACGGGTGGGAAAGGGCCAGTGGATGGCACCGGTGCGGGCGCCCTCGGGGGATACCTGGAATCGGGGGGCGGCGCCAGAATCACCGGGGTTGCGCCAGTACACATGCCAGCCCGGGTCCACTTCAAAATAAAAACCCACCCACTGCTGTTGTCCGGCGGCAAACGCCGTCGGCGCCAGCCAGCGAACTCTGACGTGATCGCCGCTGGCGGACTCGGCGCCGGCAGGCTGGGCCAGGGCCGGCGCTGCTGCCCACAGGCACCACCATAGCAGGCACAAAATGCGGAAAGGGATCGGTTTCAAGTCCGGCTCCAGGTACCATCCTTGCGCTAAACGCAAATAGATCTGTGACCCTGACGCCGGAGTTTTGTTCGGTGAAGCTGTATGTGTCTGCTGCAGTCTCAGCCCAGATGGGCGGCGGTGACTCTTTCATTCAGGGACACGATCTGGCGCGCCATGTTTTCCATCAGGCTCATGCAGATGCGGGGGTGGGTCTTGATCATGGTCTCAAACTGATGCCGGGGCACCACCATCACCAGACAGCGGCTGTCCGCCACCACGGTGGCGGTGCGGGGACTGTGGGTAAGCAGGGACATGGCGCCAAAAATTTCGTCTTCCAGTACTTCGCCCACCTTGACCCCCTGCACGTACACTTCAGCGTGGCCTTCCACGATGGAGTACACGGTATCGGATTCGGTGCCTTCCTCGATGATGGTTTCCCCTGCCATATAGCTCTGGAAGCCCAGGGAGGCCTTGTCCACCGGCGCATCCATGGAGGCAATCACCGCGGAGTGGCGCACGCATTCCGCCAGCAGATAATCCCCCCACTGGCGGGCCTTGTGGGTATCGTTCATGGCCGCCTGCCACAGCGCGTCCCGGTCGTAGGGCAACAAAGTGACCGGTGATTCGGCGTAAAACTTGGCGCGGGGGAACCCCTCCAGCACTTCCAGGCCGATGATGTCGCCCTCGTCGTAATGAAACAGGGTTTTGCCGTCCTGCTCGTGGCCCACGGCCCCTTGCTCCACCACGAAAGCGTGCCGCTCATAGGCGGCATTGGCGTAGAGATCTTCAATCATCTCGAACTGCAGGGCCTCGCCCAGGGGCGTGATGCCCGCCAGGGCCGTCTCCAGCAAAGTTTTGCAGCGGGTGTCGGTTTTCTCGAACGGTTCAGTGAAGTTGGACTCTAGAAACATGCAGGTGCCCACCTGGCGCGACAGCAAAACTTACTATCATTGTAGTCAAAGTTGGGCACCGGGTAGAGTTTTCTGCAGCCGGTGCCGGCGGCTCAGGCCAGTAGCGGTTTGTGGTCTTCCGCCGCCAGCCGGGGCCCGAATTGGGTCACCAGCTGCGCCGCGGCGCGGGTGGCCAGGCGGCCGGCCTCCGGCAAGCTGTAACCGTGGGTCAGACCATACAACAAAGCGCCGGCAAACATGTCCCCGGCGCCGTTGGTGTCCACCGCCTTGACTGGCGTGGCGGGCACCTGATGGGTCTGCTGGCCGTCAAACAACAGCGCGCCATCCTTGCCCAGGGTGATGGCGAAGTTGTTGGCCACCTGTTTCAGTGCCGCGCAGGCCTGATCCAGATCGTCGGTGTCGGCCCAGGTCAATGCCTCTTCCCGGTTGCAGAACAGCAGATCCACACCGGTTCCCAGCATTTCCCCCAATCCCTCCCGGAAGAAGCGCACCATGTTGGGATCGGAAAAAGTCAGCGCGGTTTTCACCCCGGCCTCCCGGGCGATATCCCGGGCGCGGATGGCCGCTGCCCGGCCGCTGGGGGAGGTCACCAGGTAGCCTTCCAGATAGACATAGTCGGAGGCCTGAATGGCATCCGGATGCAGCTCCGCCTCGGACACGGTCTCGGAAATCCCCAGATGGCTGTGCATGGTGCGTTCGGCATCCGGGGTGATCATCACAATACATTTGCCGCTGATGCCCGGCTCCCGTTCCTGATGCAGGTTGGTGTCGACACCGGCGGCCACCAGGTCCTGCACATAGAAATCCCCGGCGGGGTCATTGGCCACCTTGCAGGAATAGAAAGCTTTGCCGCCAAAATGGCTGACGGCGATGATGGTGTTGGCGGCGGACCCGCCGCTGGCCATCTTGCCCCGGTGACCGGCCAGGGCTTCGTACAGGGCCTGTTGTTGATCGGTATCCACCAGGGTCATGACCCCCTTGTCGATATTCTTCTGGTTCAGGAATTCATCTTCCACCGCGAATTCCATATCCACCAGGGCATTGCCGATGGCGTAGACGTTGTACTTATTCATCAGAATGGCTACCTGTTAGCTGGGGCTTTATTGACATAGAGCGTATACTACCGGCCTTTTTATTAAAAATCAGGTTATTAACAATCAGGTGTGTATGTGTGAGGACGATTCGCCCCGGAGGTTTTTGACCGGTGTCAGATAAGCGCAGTGGGCCCAAGACAGGGGCCGGCCCAAACCAGAAATCCTCCCGGAACAGCCCCACCAGGCCCCGAGCCCAGGCAGCCAACAAGAAGGCTGCCAACAAGAAGGCTGCCAACAAAAAGGCGGCCAACAAAAAGGCCGCCGGTAAAAACACCACCCGCAAGAAAAGCAACACCAGGGCCACTGGCAAAACCGCCAAAGGCGCCGGCGCCAAATCCCGGCGCACGGGATGGCGGCGTTACCGGCCCTTGCTGTGGAAACTGGCGCTGGTGCTGGTGGTGATCGGCGCCATGGGGGTGATGTACCTGGACGCGGTGATCACCAACCACTTTGAGGGCAAACGCTGGTCCATTCCCGCCAAAGTCTATGCCCGGCCCCTGGAATTGTATGACGGCATGCCGCTCACCGAGGCGCAACTGGCGTTTGAGCTGAGCCTGTTGAATTACCGCCATAGCTTTGATGAGCCAGGCCCCGGCAGCTTCCGGCGCCGGGACGGCCGCTATCAGCTGGTGACCCGGGGCTTTGAATTCTGGGAGGGGGCGGAACCCGGCCTTGAGGCCTCGTTCCGGGTGGCAGGCGGCCGGCTGCGGGAGCTGGAAGTGGCCAATAGCGCCAGCGATATTCTGCGGCTGGAACCGGCCCTGATCGGCGGTATCTATCCGGCCCATAACGAAGATCGGGTATTGGTGAAGCTGGAGCAGGTGCCCAAACAATTGATTCAGGCCCTGCTGGCGGTGGAGGACCGGGAGTTCTTCCATCATTTCGGCCTTTCCTTCAAGGGCATCGCCCGGGCTCTTTATACCAACCTGGCCTCCGGTGAGGTAAAGCAGGGGGGCAGCACCCTCACCCAGCAACTGGTGAAAAACTTTTATCTCACCAGTGAACGTTCCCTGACCCGCAAGGGCATCGAGGCGGTGATGGCGGTGCTGCTGGATCTGCACTACGACAAAACCGAAATTCTGGAGGCCTATCTCAATGAAGTGTACCTGGGGCAGGCGGGCAAACGGGCTATTCACGGGGTGGGCCTGGCCAGCCTGTTTTATTTCGGCGTGCCCATCCGCGAACTCAGTACCGAGCAGATCGCCCTGCTGGTGGGGGTGATCAAGGGCCCCAGTTGGTATGACCCGCGGCGGCGGCCGGAGCGGGCCCTGGAGCGGCGCAATCAGGTGTTGCAGATCATGCTGCAGCAGGGGGTGCTGGATCAGCGGGCCTACGACAAGGTGATCAACAAGCCCTTGGGGGTGATCGAAAAACCGCTGTATGAAGATGCCCGCTACCCGGCGTTTCTGGATCTGATGAAGCGTCAGTTGCGTAAGGATTACCGGGATGAGGATCTGCGCAGCGAGGGTCTGCGGATTTTCACCACCCTGGATCCCTGGGTGCAGGAAAGCCTGGAACAGGCGGCCCAGCAGCATATCCGCCATCTGCAGAACGGTTATGGCAAGTCCCTGGAAAAACTGGAAGTGGCCGGGCTGTTTACCGCCAGCAACACCGGCGAGGTGGCGGCGGTGATCGGTGGCAAATCCGTGCGCTACGAGGGTTTCAACCGGGCCCTGGACGCCTTTCGGCCCATTGGCTCCCTGGCCAAGCCCGCGGTCTACCTGGCGGCCCTGGAGCAGGGTTGGCAACTGGGCAGTCTGGTGCAGGATGAACCCCTGGATCACGTGCTGCCCAACGGCGACATCTGGTCGCCGCAGAACTTCGAGAAGGAAAGTCACGGCCCGGTGCCGCTGGTGGTGGCGCTGGCCCAGTCCTATAACCAGGCCACCGCACGCCTGGGGCTGGCGGTGGGGATGGACAAGGTGGTGGATGTGATGCAGCGGCTGGGGGTGAACCGGCCCCTGCCGCAAGTGCCGGCCCTGTCGCTGGGGGCGGTGAGCCTGTCCCCCTATGACGTGACCCAGATGTATCAGACCATTGCCGCGGAGGGCTTTGCCACGCCGCTGCGCACCATTCGCTCCGTACTGACGGCGGAGGGCGAACCCCTGCAACGCTATGAACTGGAGGTGGAGCAACGTTTTGCCAGCGCCGATACTTACGTGCTGACCCATTCCCTGCAGGAAACCGTGCGCAGCGGCACCGGCAAAACCGTACGCCAGTGGCTCTCACCGGCGCTGAATCTGGCGGGCAAGACCGGCACCAGTGACGATCAGCGGGACAGCTGGTTTGCCGGTTTCAGTGGCAACTACCTGGGGGTGGTGTGGCTGGGGATTGACGACAATGCCCCCACGCCGCTCACCGGTGCCCTTGGGGCCCTGCCGGTGTGGGCCAACACCATGGCGGCGCTGCCTCAGATCCCCCTGCAGGCGTCCCAGCCGGCGGATGTGGAGTGGGTGTGGATTGATCCGGTACGGGAGGCCCGCACCGATGCCCACTGTGACAATGCCTTGTATTTGCCGTTGCGGCGGGATACCGTGCCGGAGGCCCGGGTATCCTGTGGCACCGGGGGACGGGTGCTGAACTGGTTTAAGAATCTGTTACGGTGAAAACCATGCTGCGAAGATTGACGATGGTGCAAAGCCTGATGATGGTGCAAAGCCTGAAGCTGTTGCGAAGTGTGATGATGTTGCGCAGTCTGCTATTGGCGCTGGTGCTACTGGTGATGGCCGGTTGTGCCCTGCAGGTGGGGCCGCCCCCCGCCACCGAAGAGGAGCTGCTCAGTGGCGAATCGGTGCTGAGCACTGGCGTGGCGGCGGCGGACCAGCTACTGCAGCAGGGGGAGCAGGCGCGTCAGCGGGGGGATTATGCCGCCGCGGTGAACGACTTTGAGCGGGGCATCCGTCTGGCGCCGCGCTCGCCGGCGCTGTATCTGGCCCTGGCCAAAACCCGGCTGGCCATGGCGGAGTACGGCCGCGCCGGCCAGATGGCCCAGCGGGCGGTGTCCCTGCTGCCGGCGCAGCCCCGGTCGCGGGCGGAGCAAACCGCCCGCGCCGAGGCCTGGATTGTGATTGCCCGGGTACGGGAGCAACAGGGTGACACCCAGGGCGCGGAACGGGCCCGGGCGGAAGCCCAGGCCGGTTGGCGGTGAACAGTTAAAACATTCCCCAGAAACCATAACCTGCGGTACAGACAAATTCCGGCTGGCTGGTGAGCCAGGGAAAACCCTCGATGGTGGGTACTGCGTAGTATTCATACAGAACCAGTTTAACCGGTGGCGCCGTCGAAATGGAGTCGCCGAACTGAAAAGCCGGTGACTCGTTATAAGAGCCGATAGGGAACGAGTTCCCAGATAAATCATCCTCTCTCAGTACCGGATTGAGGCCAAACCGACGGTCAATGATTTGGGCGAATTCATAACTGGGCTTTCCACCGTGCAGCGCATCGCTGTATGGGGCCATGGCCAGCAGCAGGTTGACGTTCGCCAACTGATCCAGATGATTGGCGGTATCAATGGGATCGATTATTCGCTGTAATACCCCCAGGCTGGGATCAGTCAGATCCATGGGGAAATCAATCCCCAACACCCATTCCATGGCGGCCAGTGCTTCGTCAGTGATATAGTCCTCCACCAGACCCTCCACAATATTGTTCATATGCTGGATATTGGGGCGTGGCATGCGAATGGCCGTGACATTGTGGGTGTGTTGAAAAAGCGTATCGGCATTGATGGCTGCCAGCGCCCCCAGGCTGACCCCCGAGAAAGTCACTTGCTGTGGGTCGATCCGCAACTGCCGGGGCAGTTCCCCCCAATTTCCGCTGGCTGCCAAAAGCTCACTCAATTGGCGACTGACGGCGTAGGTGTGGACCATATCTGCCCCGTATTGCAGGTATTGGGGCTCGATGGCGTTCCAATTCAAGGGATTAAAATCCCCCAGGCCCACATAGAGCAACTCTGTCTCGATGTCCAGTAACTGCTCCAGCCACCCCAGGTCGGTCAGGCCAGCGGCATAGGTTCGAACGCTGGTATAGGGCGCCGCCAGATAAACCGTAACGGCGCGATGATTGCGTTGATTGATGGCGTCATGTGAGACGTGGTCATCCAGCAGGTCGCCGGTGCCCAGGGCGAAGATATTGATCGGATAGCCGTCCTCCGGCACCGCCGTTCCACAGGGCACGGAGACGATGGCCCGGGCCAGGGTGTCTGGCGTACTCTCCTGCAGGTTGCCGTTGGCATCCAGGTTCAGGCCGCCGCCACTGAACAGAAATGGCGGTTTGCCCTGGAGGAAAAATGGCAGCCTTAGTTCCAGCTCATACAGCGCCGCTCGGGCGGGGTCCTGATTCATTTGCTCACAATCGTCGCTCAGCTGTCTGAAACTCTCCAGCCGTTTGCTGTCCGCCAGTGTGTCCTGGCGGGCCAGGAATTCCCGCACCAGCTTCGGCTTGTCGCTGGGTTGGCGGGTGGTGAAAATGGTAAAGGCCGCCACCTGCTCGGCGGTGAAGTCTTGCATATGGTTTTCCACGTAATCCCGGATCCGCAGCCAATGGGCCTGTAACGCGGCGGAACCCTGACCCGCGGCGATGGCGGCCATGGCCGGTCCCCGCCGCACCGAGTTGTATTGTGGTCCGTATTCCGTTTCCAGCACGATCAGGCCATAGGTGGTGCCAGGGTCCAGCACAAAACCTTCCATGGGCTCTACCCGCAGCAGATTATCTTTGCGGAAGTCGTCATTGCGGTGCCATTGCCCGGTGACGGGAATGGTCTGCAGGTGACTGGGCGAGCCGCTGCTCAGGTTGACCCGGCGAAACGCATGCCAGACTTGCGGAAACCGCCCCTGATCATTGTTCCAAAAATCGTAGGGACGGCCATCGAACGGTAGATAAATGGCATCGTGGCGGGCAAACCCGGTGAGCGGTTGCGAATCCCGCCGGATGGCGTTTTCAAACAGGGAACCGGTAAAGGGAAATCCGCTGAGATCCAACTGTCCGTCGGCCTTTGTTTTCAGGTCGCTGGGCCAGGGTCCGCTGAAAAAGAAAGCCGGGGTGTAATCCATCAGTGGGGTAATCATCCCCTCGGTGGTGGAACGAAACACCGCCACCACGGTTTTTGCGCCCAGGGTTCTGACCCGGCAGGTACCCAGGTCTTCACAGGCGCCACTCCAGCCGGCAAAGACAGACCCCGCCGCGGGCTCTGCCTCCAGCTCGATCAGCCGGTTGTAACCACCCTCCAGACATTGCGGTGTCCCGGAGCAGGGTGTTGCGTTCGCACTGACAACGCTGACCTGACCCTCCCCAAGGGTAACAATTTCTATCTGACAGCCGCTGAGCAGCAGCATGCAGGCCAGTACGGCCGCCAGTTTGACCGGAACCCCCATAATCATCTTCCCTGAATCTATTGTTGTTATAAATATTTGAAAAACGCGCAGCGAAATGCGTGCAGGCGCTCACGCATTGTCTTTTATTTGCATTCTCATGCATTCATTCTCATGCATTCATTCTCATGCATTATAGGCATGTGAATTCAGCGCGGGCAATCGCTCCGGTGCCGGCGCAGCGGGGCTGGCCCTTTACCGCTTGCGTTTACCGGGTGCTTTTGCTTTGCGGTGGGAGGCTTTCCCGTCTGCCTTGCCAGGCTTGCGGGCAGTGGTTGGGGGCTTCTTCCCGGAACGGGCCGCCGCCGGTTGCGGTGGCTCTTTGCCAAACCGGGTCATGCGCAGGGGTTGTCCCCGCACCCGGATTTTTTTCATCTGATGGAACAGTTCCTTGGGCATGCCCGCCGGCAGGTCCACGGTGCTGTAATCGGCCCGCAGAATGATATCGCCGATAAAGGGGCTTTCGATGCCGGCTTCGTTGGCGATGGCGCCGACGATATCCTTGGGCTTGGCCCCCTGCTTGCGGCCCACTTCAATGCGGAAGCGCTCCATTTCCACATCCGGATGTTCCGCCAGTTTGCCGGGGGTGGGATCAATGGGTGACTCGTCATCGCCGCTACTGGAATCCGACCGGGTGCGGGCCGGTGCCGGTTCCGCCGCCGGTTCCAGCGGATGTTCCCCCTGCAGCATGGTAATCAACGCCGCCGCCAGGGTCTCCGGTTCGATTTCCAGATCGTGACAACATTGTTCCACCACCGAGTGGATCAGCGGTGAAGTGCCCGTGCCCACCTGCTCTGCCACCTGCTGCTTGAAGCGGTCGATCCGCTGCTGCTGCACCATGTCGTTATTGGGGATCTGCGCCCGCTGTATCTTCTGCTGGATATGGCGCTCGATGGTCTTCAGCAGGCGGTTTTCCCGCTGGGTGATAAACAGCACCGCCTCGCCACTGCGGCCGGCGCGACCGGTGCGGCCAATGCGATGGACATAGGATTCACTGTCGTAGGGAATATCGTAGTTCACCACGTGACTGAAGCGGTCCACGTCCAGTCCCCGGGCCGCCACGTCCGTGGCCACCAGTACATCGAAGCGGTTTTTCTTGAGGCCGTTGATGGTCTTCTCGCGCTGGTTCTGGTTGATGGCGCCGTGGATGGCTTCGGCCCGGTAACCCCAGGCATTGATTTTTTCCGCCACTTCACTGGCGCTGTCCCGGGTGCGCACGAACACGATCACCGCGTCAAAGCTGCGGGTCTCCAGGTAGCGGCGCAGAGCCTCGGGTTTCTGCCGGTTGTCCACCAGCCAGTAGCTCTGCTCGATACGGTCCACGGTGGCGCTCTGGGCGGCGATTTTCACATGCTCGGGCTGCCGCAGATAGCGGTCGGCAATACGCTTGATGGGGGCGGGCATGGTGGCGGAGAACAGCGCTGTTTGCTGATCCCCGGAGCAATGCCCCAGAATGGCCTCCACATCCTCGATAAATCCCATGCGCAGCATTTCATCGGCTTCGTCCAGCACCAGAGTCCGCACCGCGCTCAGATCCAGGCTGCCCCGCTGCAGATGATCCAGCAGCCGTCCCGGGGTGCCCACCACCACCTGGACCCCCTGTTTCAGCAGCTTGAGCTGAGGCCGGAAATCCTGGCCACCGTAAATGGGTGCGATGCGGAACCCTTGCAGGTGCCTTGCATAACGCTGAAACGCCTCCGCCACCTGAATCGCCAACTCCCGGGTGGGGGTCAGCACCAGGGCCTGTGGCGGCCCCTGGGGTTGCTCCAGCCGGGCCAGAATCGGCAGGGCGAAGGCGGCGGTTTTGCCGGTGCCGGTCTGGGCCTGGCCGATCAGATCCGCGCCGGTGAGAAACAGGGGGATGCTGGCGGCCTGGATGGGGGAGGGGGCTTCGTAGCCTAATTCGCTCAGGGTCTGCAGCAAAAAGTCGGGCAGGCCCAGGGCGCTGAAGCCAGTGGCGGGGTCGGAATCGGACATGAAACAGCCTTCGGAAGGGGCACAATGAAAAGAGGCGGGATTATACGCACTCCGGGGTGGGAACCACAACGAATTCTGGACAATCTTGCTCCCGGCCTCAAGGAGGTGTAGCTGTTAATCCACGACACTGAAAATGGAGTGCCCCGGTGGTCAAAATACTGAATTTTGTACTCTACAATCTGGCCTGGTTCGCCTGTGTCCTCAGCCTGGGGGCGCCGGAGCGCTGGTGGTGGGGGCCGGCGGCGGTGGCGCCGGTGGTGATCTGGCATCTGCTGGCCAGCGACCACTGGCGACGGGACGCGGTGGCCATTGCCCTGGCGTCGGCATTGGGGCCGGTCATTGACACAGTGCTGTTGAATGCGGGGCTGATCCACCTGCCGGCGTCGGTACAGCAACCCCTGGGCTGGCTGCCCCCCGGGCCCATGTGGCTGCTCTGGCCCGCGTTCGCCACCCTGTTTTACTGCTCGCTGCGCTGGATTACGGATCGTTACCTCTTACTGGCCGCCTGCTCTCTGGTGGGTGGGCCCATGGCATATTTCACGGCGTCCAACCTGGTGGCCGGCTTCGGCTTCGGCCCCGGTTTGTGGCCGGCGCTGGCGCTGATCGGTGTGATCTGGGCCCTGGGCCTGCCCGCCATGCTGTACCTTATCAATCGCGTTAACCGGGGGATCTGGCCCGCCGCGGTCTGAGACGGGGCTCCCGTTACGCTTTCTGCTATGATTCCCGCTGGTGGTTGAAAGCCCAGCGGAGAATACGCTTTTGAATTCAGTTCAACATCGCCTGGCGCTGCCTCCGGGCACCCGGATTCACTGGTATGCCATTGAGTCGGTATTGGGGAAGGGCGGTTTCGGCATCACCTACCTGGCGCGGGATACCAATCTGGACCGGTCGGTGGCGATCAAGGAATTTTTACCCGGTGAATTTGCCAGCCGCGACCCCGATGGCAGCGTGCACCCGGCAGCTCCCGAACACGCCGATATTTACCGCTGGGGACTGACCCGCTTTATTGAGGAGGCCCGGGTGCTGTCCCGGTTTGAGCACCCCAATATCGTGCGGGTGCACACGGTGTTCGAGGACAACAACACCGCTTACATGGTGATGGCCTACGAGCAGGGTCAGAGCCTGAAAGCCCTGCTTAACCAACAGGGTACCCTCAGCGAAGCGCAGGTAATGGCATTGTTGCTGCCCATTCTGGATGGCCTGGAACAGGTGCATCAGCAGCACTTTATCCACCGCGATATCAAACCCGACAATATCTACCTGCGGGACGATGGCAGCCCGGTGCTGATTGACTTCGGCTCGGCCCGCCAGGCCCTGGAGGGGGACAGCCGCACCATGACCACCATGGTGTCACCGGGTTATGCCCCGTTTGAACAATACCATTCCAAAGGGGAAGAGCAGGGGCCCTGGACTGATATCTACAGCCTGGGGGCAACAGTGTTCCGTGCCATCAGCGGGGTGAACCCGGTGGATGCGGTAACCCGCAGCCGGGCCCTGCTGGACGATCTGCCGGATGCGTTGCCGCCGCTGCAGGCAGCCAATCACCCCGGTTATTCCCCGGCCCTGTTGCAGGCCGTGAATCATGCCCTGCAGTTTCGGCCAGCGGCCCGGCCCCAGAGCATTGGGCAATGGCGGGCGGAACTGCAGGACAATGAGCGTACCTGGGTGGTGGCGTCCACAATGGCGGGACAGGATCCGGCCGGCCGCCGGGCCGCAACAGGGCGCCGGCCATGGGTGCTGCTGGCTTTGGCCGGGCTGGTGGTGGCTACCGGCCTGGGGTTGCTGGGCTGGAGCCGCTATCAGGCCGACCCGCCGGCGACCGCCCTGGAACCGAACCCGCCGGGCGCCGGCACCGTTAACCCGAATCTGGTGCCGGACCCACCCTCCGGGGCGCAACCGGTGGCGGTGGTGTCAGAGGCTGACCCCCAAAGCGAGGCGGAACTGGCTCTTCAGCAGCGGGAAGAAGAACGTCTGCAACAGGAACTGGAAGCGGAACAGGCCCGGCTGGCCCAATTGCAGCAGGCGCTGCAGGCGCAAAAGGCGGCGGAAGAGCGGGCCCGCCAGCAGGTCGCCGCCCGCGAGGCCGAAGCCCGTCGCGAAGCTGAGCGCCAGGAGGCCCTGCGCCAGGAGGCCCTGCGCCAGGAGGCCCTGCGCCAGGAGGCCCTGCGCCAGGAAGCCCTGCGCCAGGAAGCCCTGCGCCAGGAAGCCCTGCGCCAGGAAGCCCTGCGCCAGGAAGCCCTGCGTATGGAGGCCTCGCAGGCGGAGTTCGACCGCCGTCAGGCCCCCAAGGATGATGTCTTTGGTTTCAAAGATTACCCGGTTCCCAGACCCCTGGTGGGTCGCAGAACCGTCCAGGTGCCGGCGGCCAGTAAACAGTGGTTCAGTAGCGGGGTTCAGGTGAAGCGGGGCAGGCAGTATCGGATCCAGGCCAGCGGCCAATGGCGCATGGGGGGCATGTGCAACCCCTCCGATGCCAGTGGCCAGGGAATCTACACCCCGTTGTGCTGGGACGGCGGTGGCCAGACGGTGCCCGGGTTTTCCCATGGCGGGCTGATCGCCAAAATCGGTAAAACCCGACCGGCATTCTACGTGGGGCCGGAGTTCAGTTTTACCGCGGTGTGGGATGGGCCCCTGTATTTCCTGTCCAATGACGCCGCGGCCTTTATGGGCGACAACAGCGGTGCCCTGGATGTCATCATCAGTGCGGAATAACCCCTGCCAGGATTTGCAGCGGTGGCCTGTCAGCGCCCGGCTTTGCGCACATCGCGGATCAGGGCGTTGAAGGCGTCGGGATCGTCCAGTTGTTGGGGAATCATCTGGTAGCGCACCTCCCCCAGGGCACCGGCCACGGTAAAGTCCAGAATCCGGTCACCGGTGAGGGTGGCTTTGAGTGGGCCTTGCAACGGCAGATCCTGGCCGGTAAAGATGCCCGGTGCCTCTTCCTCAAAGGGGGTGATCACCACCATGCCCGGCTTGATCTTGAACAGCAGCAGATGGTTCCAGCCCTCGATCACATACACCCGCCCCCGGTCGATGCGCACGGTTTTATCCAGGGAGGAAATGTTCCACAGGCCATCCACGGCGGACACCGCTTTTGGCTTGACGTCGACGATATTCGGCAGAAACGCGCCCACTTCAGGAATGGTAACGGTCTGAGCGTGAGTTGCCGGGGCTAAGCCGAGCAGAAGGGTTGCAGACAGGATCAACAGAGCGCGGGCACGGCTTAACATGGCGATGTTCTCAACGGGTTGTTGGAGTTCAAACCGTAACCAGAAGCCCGCATAAGATCAAGTATTCTCCAGCCGGGCCCGCAACCTTACTGCCAATATCCCCCTACAGTTGCTTCATCACCTGGCGGGCAATGCTGATGGTCTGCTCCAGTTCGCCGTCGCCATGGGCGGAGGAGATGAAACCCGCCTCGAAGGCGCTGGGGGCCAGATAAACCCCATTATCCAGCATCAGATGGTAGAATTTTTTAAACCGGTCCAGATCGCAGGCGGTGACCTGGGCAAAACCGGTGATCTGTTGTTCCTCACTAAAGAAGAAGCCGAACATACCGCCGGCCTGATTGGTGGTGAAGGGCACGCCGGCTTCGTCGGCGGCACTCTGCAGGCCGGCCATCAGGGTTTTGGCTTTCTGGTCCAGGGCTTCGTAGAACCCCGGTTTGGACACCCCTTCCAGCATGGCCAGACCGGCGGCCATGGCGACCGGGTTGCCGGACAGGGTGCCGGCCTGATAGACAGGCCCGGTGGGGGCCACGTATTCCATCACCGCCCGTTTACCGCCAAAGGCACCCACCGGCATGCCGCCGCCGATGATCTTGCCCAGGGTGGTGAGGTCCGGTTGCACGCCGTAATATCCCTGGGCTCCCTGCAGCGACACCCGGAAGCCGGTCATCACCTCGTCCAGGATCAACAGGGCGCCGCTGTCGTCGCAGACCTGGCGCAGGCCCTCCAGAAACCCGGGCACCGGCGGCACGCAGTTCATATTGCCCGCCACCGGCTCCACGATAATACAGGCCACCTGGTCACCGATTTCCCCGAACAGACTTTGGACCTGCTCCATATTGTTGTACTCCAGGGTCAGGGTGTGCTCCGCCACGCTGGCGGGCACCCCGGGGGAGTTGGGGACTCCCAGGGTCAGAGCGCCGGAGCCTGCCTTCACCAGTAGCGAGTCGGCGTGGCCATGGTAGCAGCCTTCGAATTTTACGATCTTGTCCCGGCCGGTGTAGCCCCGGGCCAGGCGAATGGCGGACATGGTGGCCTCGGTGCCGGAGTTCACCATCCGCACCATGTCCATCCCCGGGAAGGTCTCACAGATGCGATAGGCCATCTCCACTTCCACCGCCGTGGGGGCGCCGAAACTCAGGCCCTGTTCCGCCGCCTCCTGCACTGCGCGGATGATGGCGGGATGGCCGTGACCCATGATCATCGGCCCCCAGGAGCCCACATAATCAATATACTGGCGATCATCCTCGTCGATCAGATAAGCGCCCTTGCCGGACTTGAAGAAAACCGGTTCGCCGCCAACACCCTTGAACGCGCGAACAGGGCTGTTGACGCCTCCGGGGATATGGGTCTGGGCAGCGGCATAGAGGGTGTGGGAACGGCTCATGTCAGATCCTTGGGTGGTTTGAGTTGTTTGATTACTGAAATAGCCCGACATAACGCCGGCTCTGGGCTTCCACATCGTCGTGACCGAACAGGTCGGCCACCACCGCCAGCATCTGAAAGCCGGCGTCCAGTAACGGGCCCGCATTATTCAGGGTAATACCGCCGATGGCAACGGTGGGTACCGGGCAGTTGGCGATAAAGGGGGCCAGCTCCTGCAGTTGCGCCGGCTTGGCGTCGGGCTTGGTGCGGGAGGGGAAAAAGCGGCCGAATGCCAGGTAATTGGCACCGGCACTCAGAGCTGACTCCGCCAGTGCCAGGGAGCCGTGGCAGGTGGCCCCCAGGATATGACTGCGGCCCAGCTGCTGGCGTGCCTCCCG
Source organism: Pseudomonadales bacterium (assembly GCA_002701845.1). Taxonomy (GTDB): domain Bacteria; phylum Pseudomonadota; class Gammaproteobacteria; order Pseudomonadales; family Ketobacteraceae; genus Ketobacter. Next base: position 224,186 of record NZXG01000038.1, on the reverse strand, counting down.
CAACGGCATGTCGTCCTGCCCCAGGTGCACGCCGTCGGCGCCGCACTGCAGACACAGTTCCAGATCGTCGTTGATGATCAGCAGCGCCCCATGGCTGTGGGTCAGTTCCCGCAGTTGCCGGGCCATCTGTAGCCGTATGGCTGGCGCGTTGCTTTTATCCCGGTACTGAATGACCCGGGCGCCCCCCCGCAGGGCACCCTGCACCTGGTGCAACAGGGTTGCGCCGGGGGTCAGGTGAGGATCTGTGATGGCATACAGGCCGCGCAGCATGGAGACAATTCCGGGGTCAGCGCCGGCGCGCGGACCAGGACAGGCGGTCCGGAATAAACTGACCCATGCCCAGGCGACGACCATGGGCCACGGCTTTGGCGGTATAACTTTGGGCATCCCTCACCGCCCCGGCCATGGAGGCGCCATGGGCCAGGTAGCCGGCAATGGCCGAGGCCAGGGTGCAGCCGCTGCCGTGAAACTGGCCGGGGTGACGGGTCTGCTCGTACTCCTCCAGCAAGCGGCGGTTGCCCCACAGGCGGTTGGTGATTTGCGGTCGATGCTCGTGGCCCCCGGTAATCAACACATGCTCCGCTCCCAGGGCCATCAATTGCTGGGCGCAGGCGTCCAGGGAGTCGGCGTCCGTGCACAGAGCCTTGGCCTCCAGAGTATTGGGGGTCATGATGTTGGCGCTGGGGGTCAGCAGCTCATGAAACGCGTCAATGAGATTTTCCCGGGTGAGGGCGCCGCCGCCACCGGCCGCCAGCACCGGATCGAACACCACGGGAATATCGGCATAATCCTGCAACAGGGTGTGGATGGCCTCGACGATTTCCACGGTGGCGGTCATTCCGATCTTGAACGCGGCCACCGGCATGTCCTCCAGCACCGCCCGGGCCTGCTCCACCACGAAAGTGGCCGGGGTGGGGATGAAATCCTTGACGGTGGCGGTGTCCTGGGCGGTGAGCGCTGTCACCACCGTGCAGGGATGACAGCCCAGGCTGGTGAGGGTTTCGATGTCGGCCTGGATACCCGCGCCCCCGCTGGGGTCGTGACCGGCAAACACCATAACAATGGGTACTGAGCCATAATTCATACGCAGAAATCCGGGTTAAGCTCCATTTATCAATACTATATCGCGTTCCCCGGCCGGCTTCATCCCCCTGCAGGCGAGTCTGGTTTTGTTGGGCCAATTTGCGGATTCCGGAGGAAGGTCCGGGCTTCAGGGTGTATAATTCAGCGGCAAATTCGGGCTTAGCCTGTCTTTTGATCAGTCGCAGTGTCAGGGAATTATTTTTAACAATGACGAATCCAGACGCCATGTTTTCACTGGAAATCAATCCGCGCTTTTGTGATACCGATGCCATGGGCCACATCAACAATACGGTGGTGCCGGTGTGGTTTCTGGAGGGCCGGGAATCCATCCTGCGGATTTTTAACCCCAACCTGTCCACCGAAGAGGTCAGCCTGGTGCTGGCGAAAATTGAGATCGAGTATCTGGAAGAGACGTTCTTCGGCAAACCGGTGGAAATCCGCACCTATGTGCTGCGAATTGGCATTTCTTCCATCCTGGTGGGTCAGGAAGCCTGGCAGGAGGGGACGCTCACCGCCACCGGCACCGCCACCATGGTCAACTTTGACAAGCACACCCGCAAATCCGTCCCCATTCCCGCCGACGTGAAAAAACGCCTGGAGCCCCACCTGCTGGAGGCGGCCCATTGAGCCACTTCCAGGTAGCGCATCAGCCGGGTCAATGCAGCTTCGTGGCGGATTGTGACGGTGCTCAGGCCCTGCTGACCTACCGTCGCCTGGGGGCCGACCTGGTCGATTTCAATCACACCTATGTGCCCAAGGCGGCCCGGGGCAGTGGAGTGGCGGAAAAGCTGGTGCGCACCGCCGCCCAGTGGGCCCGCAGCGAAGGCTACGAAATCGTGGCCAGTTGCTGGTACGCCCGCCGGGTGCTGGGCCTGGACGCCTCAGACTAAAGTCTAACTGTCTGCTGACCTGTACAAATAACCCGCAAACTACGAATTTGCTAAACTATCAGCATGGGAGCACTGTGGGAGCCCTGGAAATGGCACCGGATTCCCGCAGGGGCACCCGTTGATTTACAAAACGACGCAATTCCTGCATAAATCGTTAGCAGGCAAAGAGTGCAACCGGGATGAATCGGTGGTAAGAATAGGGGTAATAAAGAAACAGTATAGATTATCGGTTTTTAATACATTTTTGGTATCTCGGGGAAGGTGGATGTAATGAAGCGAGCTCTGAAGGCTTGTCTGGAGGCGATGACCAGGGCGGAGGACTATCAGGCCTGGTCCGATGCCGCCCGGGAATACGACCGTCTTGCGGGCAACGATGAGTGGCGGGAAGAGGACGCCTCCCCTCATTATGACTACAAGATGATCCGGCTGCGCTTTAACGAGTTGCGCACCGCCCGCCAGCGGGGCGACGTTAATCAACTGTCGTTCTATATCAACGAAGGCCTGCACGGTAACCTGGGCCGGATTGCCAACCCCCTGCTATATCAGCACTGCTATTTCGGCACCAAGCGCCTGATCAATGACTACCTGGATGAAGTCTGTACCTCCCTGCGCTGGATCTGTGATACCGAATTCCCCAATTTCTCCCTGGTTCAGAAACTGGATTTCTTCGAGCGTACCCGCCAGGCCTTCGGTGAATCGGCGCTGATGCTCAGCGGTGGCGCCGCCCTGGGGCTGTTCCACCTGGGGGTGCTTAAGGCCATGTGGGAAAATGACCTGCTGCCGGGGGTGATTTCCGGCTCCAGCGCCGGCTCCATCATGGCGTCGGTGGTGGGCACTCACACCAATGATGAACTGGCCGCCATACTGGATCCGGAATACATTTATGCAGAGGCGTTCCGTATGGTGGGCTGGCGGGGCACCTTGCGCGGCAAGGGCCTGCTGGACCCGGCGCAGCTGGAACTCTGTCTGGAGCGAAACGTTCAGGATCTGACCTTTGAGGAAGCCTTTGCCCGCACCGGCCGGCGCATCAATATTCCGGTGTCACCGGCGGATCCCATGCAGGAGTCCCGCCTGCTCAACGCGGTCACCTCGCCCCACGTGCTGATCCGCAAGGCCTCGCTGGCCTCCTGCGCCATTCCCTATGTGTATCCCCCGGTGATGCTCTGGGCCAAGAATATTCATGGGGAAAAGGTGCCTTATATTCCATCACGGCAATGGGTGGATGGCTCCATCAAGAACGATCTGCCCATTCAGCGGCTGGCGCGTATTTACGGCGTCAACCACTCCATCGTCAGCCAGACCAATCCCCACGTGGTGCCTTTCCTCTCCCGCACCGCCGCCGCCCGCAAGACCCTGCGGGCTTATCTTAAGGACATGGTCATCAGCAACACCCGCTATAACCTGAATCAGGTGTTGGAGTTCACCAAGGATCAGCTGGGCAACCGGGGGCTGGCGCTGTTGGTGGACAAGGCCCATTCCATTGTCTCCCAGCGCTACCAGGGTGACATCAATATCATGCCACCACGGCAGCCCCTGAGTGTGTTCCGGGTGCTTTCCAACGCCTCGGCGGAGGACGTGGCGCGCTATATCCACATGGGGGAAACCAGTACCTGGCCCAAACTGGAGTTGATCCGCAACTCCACCTGCATCAGCCGCACCATTGACAGCTGTCTCAGCCGCATCAAGGCGGAAGAGGAGCGGGAACTGGAAGAATTCTCCCATAATCAGGCCACTGCCTGACAACCGGTGCCCGCACCCGCGGCGTTCCGAGTTACAATAACCGGATTCCCAAAATCCGGCTAATGCTAATGGTAGTGAGACAGTAGTGGCGCGACGCAAGACCCCCTTATCGCTGGCCCTGGCGGAGCCCAAACTCAGCCAGCGGGCCACACCCCTGGATGCCTTTAATCTGGCCAAGCAGAGCTGGCTGAAAACCCAGCGGCTGAATCTGGGGGAACTGGCGGAGGAACTGGGGGTCAGCCGGGCCACCCTGTTCCGCTGGATTGGCAACAAGGATCTGCTGATGGGGGAAATCATGTGGTCCATTTACCGGCCCACGGTGATGCAGGCCCGTCAGCAGTGTCTCGGCTCGGGGGTGGATTACGTGGTCAATGTGTTCCGCGAGGTGAATACCGTGATTCTCAATTCCCAGCCCATGCGCAACTGGCTGCACGCGGACGGCCAGTATGCTCTGAGTATTCTTTCCTCCAAAACCAGCACCTTCCATGAACGCATGGTGCAGTTAAATACCGAATTGCTGAACAACGAGACGGCCAAAGGCTTGATCGAGCCGGCCATGAACATCGACAGCCTGTCCTACTTTATGTGCCGGATCGGCCAGGCCTGCATTTTCAGTGAAATGATTCTCGGACAGGAGCCGGACCTGCAGCAACTGGAAGACGCCTGCACGGCGGTGCGGATTCTGTTGGGTGGGGCGTCAGCGCGGTAGCCTGCGGCGTTATCTCGAAGCAAAGCACTGCACGGGGCTGTCGCTTGCCTCGGCGATGCTCGGCGGCGTGAGAATGTGACTGAACAGGCTCCGCCACCAGCGCTAAATGGCACACCGGCCGGTTTCCGGATCAGCGTTTGCTATCAGGTCCCGCTTTCATCCGGCGGTTCTTTGCCCCCGCGACCGGCCCCGCCCCGGTGGGTTTTGCCGGCCCCGGAATTGAGAAACGGCAGCCGCCGGGTGATGCCGCGCATGGATTCCATGCTTTCGGAAATGCCGGACAGGCCCTGGGCCACCACCCGGATGTCCTCCATATCCTCGTAAATCCGAAACACCACCAGATAAAACTCCATCAGGGCCCGGGTGATGGTGGCCACGGTAATGAAGCCCACCGGCGCCGCCACCAACAGATAGAACAGGCCGCGCAGCCAGGAACTGAGGAAGGCCTCCACCGTAAAATATCCGGCGGCAATCAGCGCCGAGATCAGAATCACCCCATACAGCACCGGAAACATCTGGATGGTGATGAAACGGGTGAAGGAAAAATCAAACAGGGTGGTGAAGTAGCCGCGGGCCGTATTGCTGGCCCGGACAAACGGGGGGCGTCGGTCGGTCTGGGACATGCAACTGCACCTGCCGGGTCGGTGAATGGGGCTTCAGTTTATGGGAGCCGGGCCGGCGAAGACAATGGCTCAGGCCGGGCGTTGCGAAATTGTCCCCAACCGCGATGTCAACCACAGCAAAGTCCCGGCCCCCGCCACCAGATTGGCCACGGCAATGCCGCCGAACAGGCCGGCATAACCCAGCCACCAGCCCCCCAGCCAGGCCAGGGGCACCGTTAGGGCGAACAGGCGCAGCACACTGATCAGGGTGCCGTAGAGGGGCCGGTGCAGGGCGTTGAGCGTGGAGCAGCTGAGAATCACCAGGGCCTGAAAGCCATAGGAAACCGGCACCAGCAGCAGGTACCAGACGATGGCGCGCCGGGTTTCCGGCTCGCTGGAAAACAGCCCTGCCACCCAGTCACTGCCCAGATAGAGCAAGGCGGCGATGCCCAGCTCCCAGAGAAACGCAAAGATCAGCACCCGGCGCACGGCCTCCCGGATGCGATCCGCTTGGCGGGCGCCGAAGTTCTGGCCCACGAAGGGGGTCAATGCCGACGACAGGGCGATGATCATCACCAGGGCCAGGGCCTCGATCCGGGTCCCCACGCCGAACCCCGCCACCGCGTGATGGCCGTAGCGGGCCACCATGGCGGTAAGGGCCGCCGCCGCCAGGGGGGTCATCAGATTGGTGGCGGTGGCGGGCAGCGCCACCCGCAAAATGGAGGCCCAGTGTTCCCGCCGGGGGCCCAGGGCATCGGCGAAGGTCATCAGCTTACGTTGTCGCACCAGTACTACCAGAATGGTCACCGCCGACAGGCTCCAGGCAATCACCGTGGCCAGGGCGGCACCGCGCATGCCCAGCTCCGGGAACGGGCCGATGCCAAAAATCAGCAGCGGGTCCATAATACCGTTCACCAGCCCGGCGATGGCCATGACGATGCTGGGTGTGCGGGTGTCACCGGTGGCCCGCAGCACGCTGTTGCCCACCATGGGAATCACCAGCAGAAAAAAGCCGCCGTACCAGAGCGTCATGTACTCCCGGATCAGGCTGATAGTGCCGGCGCCGGCCCCCAGCAGACGAAACACCGGGTCCAGGGTCAGATTGCCGATGATGCCGATGGGAATGGCAATGGTAATGGCCAGGGTCAGGGCGTGGGCGGCGGTGCGGCGGGCCTCGGTGAGATTGCCGCGGCCGATGCGGGAGGCAATATGGATGGCGGTGCCGATGCCGATGCCCATGGAGATATTCATCAACACGTTGGAGACGGGAAAGGTGAAACTCACCGCCGCCAGTTCCTGAGTGCCGATCAGGCCGATAAAGTAGGTGTCCACCAGATTAAACAGCAGAATTGCCACGATCCCGAACACAGTGGGGATGGTCATGCGGGTGAGGGTGGGGGCGATTGGCTCGTTGATCAGGTCTCGCTGGCGGTGCCTGGACATGCAAATCACTGGGTTACGGGCGGGGGCTGATTATGTCACAGGGCGGCCGCTGCTGCACCCCCGCCCGCCGGGCTCAGTCCACGATAAAACTGGTAAACAGGATGTCCTCCACCTGGGCCGGTTCGCCTTCCACTTCCAGGGCCTGCACCACTTCGGTCAGTGCTGCTTCTTTCAACATCTGTTTACCCTCCAGGGTATTGAGGGAATCCTGCTGCTGGCGACTGAACAGCATCACCAGTTGGTGGCGAATAGACTGCCGGTGGCGACTCACCGCCTCCGCCGTTTGTTCACCTTTCACCTGTAGCGTCACGTCCGCTTTCAGGTAGCCCATGCGCCGGGCCTGATAGTTGGTGACAAACGAGGGTTTCAGTTCCACATAGACAGTGTCGTTACCGGGGACCGCGGTTTCCTCCTCCCCCAGGGCCAGGGGCGGCGCCAGAATGGAAACCAGAATTACCATGTTCCTGATCAATTTCATGCAAATCTCCCCATGCTAGGCTGGTGCTCCTGATGTGCCGGCAACGCCGGCCCACAGAGGCTAATAATAGACAGGGTTGAGCAATTTGCCCGGCTGCGAGAGCATTTGAGAACGCTTTTGGCGGCGGCAGTGAGGTACAGATGCAGTTTTCCCCACAACAGGTGGCAATGTTGTCGTTCGGGTTTTGGAGCAGCCTGATGGGTTTGTTGCTGCTGGTGGCCCTATGGCGGGCCCCCTGGCGGGCGGTGCTGGCGGTGCCGGCGCGTCAGCACGCGCTGCTGGGTTCCCTGGTGCTTCTGTGCCTGCTGTGGTCGTTTCAGTTCGAGGTGATTCCCGGGTTACAGTTCCATCCCCTGCTGATGACCACCATGACCCTGGTATTCGGCTGGAGCTTCGCGCTCATCGGCGGGGCGGCGGTGCTGGCTCTGCTGGCGCTGGTGGGGAATGGGCAGTGGCAGACCCTGCCCTGGGACTGGCTGTTCTCCGCCTGGGTTCCAGCCACCCTGGCCTATGGCCTGCTGCGGGTGATTGATTGGTTCCCCACTCGTAATCTCTTCGTCTACATATTGGGATTGGGGTTTTTCGGCACCCTGGTGGCCACATTGCTCACCTGCCTGCTGTTGCTGGGTTTTTTCTGGGGCTTTATGCCGCAGAAAGAGCTGCTGGCACTGTGGGACAAGAATGCGTTTGTGGTGCCGCTGCTGTATTCCGAAGGCTTTATGAACGGCATGCTGGTGACCTCGGTGACGGTGTTTTTCCCGGATCTGGTGAAAACGTTCGATGACCAGCGGTTTCTGAAATCGGACTCCTGAACCGGGCCTGAGCGGCGCCGTATCCTTGTCATATTATTGTTATCTGCGGCTGATAGAAATGACAGGCAACAGAACGAACGCACAGGCAGGTATCGGGCGTGAGAAACACGGATTCATCGGCCAGTTTTATGTCGGAGGTATACCGCCGTATTGGAGGCGGAAACCGTTCCCGTAACGGATCCTTGCTCCACGGGCAATCCCGGTTGGTCTCCACCATGGACCACAGCCTCAACCCGTGCCTGCTGCTGGGCCTGGCGTCCTGGCTGGTGCTCTATGGGCTCTATGGTCTGCTCACCTGATCTACCCACCGCAAAATCGTTTGACCTGCACCCTGCGATTGGCAATCATTGTCCCCTGCCATAGCGATGCAGCCGGGCTCTGATTCCGTCAGGCGGGATCGACCGCTTGCTGTCATCCGAACGTGATTCGATCGAGAGTAGCGCATGCGTACCATCCACAAGTTTGAAGTCGCCATATCCAAAGAAATCCAAACCATTGATCTGCCTGAAAACGCCAACATCATCCACGTGGAATACCTGATGCCCAAACGCACCATCTATATGTGGGTGGAGGTGCCGGCGGATATGACCGCCCCCAAATCCCCCCGTCAGTTTCGGGTGTTCCTCACCGGCGACGGGATCCCGGATAACGCTCATTATCTGGGTTCCACCATTGATCAGTACCTGCCCGAGGCCTATCACGTCTACGAATTGCTGGCCTGAGCCGATATAATCGGACAACCCATAACCAGGGGCCAGGGCCCCGTCCGGCCCGGTCGCGCGGCCGGTAGTTAACATAACAGGTCGGGACGCCAGCGGATGAAACACCCCCAGACACTCGGCAAATACCAGGTTCAGGGATTGCTTGGCAAAGGCGCCATGGGGGTGGTGTATAAGGGGTTTGACCCCAATATCGCCCGGCCGGTGGCTATCAAGACTATCCACGCCTCGCTGCTGGACACCGAGATGGGCCGCGAACTGCTGGACCGGTTTCGCAACGAGGCTCAGGCGGTGGGGCGGCTGAACCACGCCAATATTGTTGCCATCTACGAGTTTGACCAGGATCGGGGTACGCCATACTTCGTGATGGAGTACGTGGAGGGCCACGATCTCAAAACCCTGCTCAAAGAAGGCCGGCGCTACAGCCCCGACGAGGCGGTACATATTGTGATGGCCATCCTGAGCGCCCTGGAGTACACCCACAAGCTGGGCATCGTGCACCGGGATATCAAGCCGGCCAATGTCTTTATCACTCACGACGGTGAAATCAAGCTGGCGGATTTCGGTATCGCCCGGGTGGACAACGCGGAACTGACGCAGATGGGCAGTGTGCTGGGCACGCCGTCCTACATGTCGCCGGAGCAGTGCAAAGGTCAGCCGGTGGATGCCCGCAGTGACCTGTTTTCCACCGGGGTGGTGCTGTACGAGTTATTGGTGGGCTGCAAGCCATTTGGCGGGGATAACACCCACGCCATCATGCACAGTGTGCTTTCCGAGGAGCCCCAGAAGCCCACCCAGAAAAAGCAGGATGTGCCCAAAGCCTTTGATGCCATCGTGCGCAAGGCATTGGCCAAGGAAGCGGCGCAGCGCTATCAGAATGCGGCCCAGTTTCGCGAGGATCTGCAGCGGGCCATTGTTCCCACCACGGCCGGTGGCGGCCAGCGCTCCTGGCTGTTGCTGGGGGGCGCGTTGCTGATACTGGTGCTGGCGGTGGGTGTGGGGATGTGGGTGAAACAGACCCGCCAGCAGCAGCTGACCGCTCCCGCCGCCGAGTTGCCAGCGGGCGCATTGTCCGCCGAGGAGCAGGCCAAGATAGAGCGGCTGATGGCGGTGGCGGAGGCCCACTTCAAGGTGGGGCGGCTGGTGTCACCCCAGGGCAGTAATGCGTTCGAGGCGTACCAATTGGTGTTGCAGGTGGATCCTCAGTACGGTCCGGCACTGGAGGGTATTAACCGGGTGAAGAACCGCTTTTTCAAACGGGCTCAGGTGCTGGCATTGCAGGAGCGGGAGGAGGACGTGCGCAAGCACCTGGAGCTGGCGGAAAAACTGTTTCCCAACGACGATCGCATTATGTTGTTGCGGAACCGGGTTACGGCGCCGTAGTCGGGCGGACCACCTGGAACGCGGCATCCAGCAGCCGTTGTGACTGATCCCAGTCACCTGTCTCCCGGGCGGCCTGACTGGCTTCCAGGTAGGCGGCCTTCAACAGCCGGCGCCCGCTATTGAATTCCGGGCTGTCCCCATGCTGCCGGCGTAAAAATTCCAGAACCGCCTCCGCATTGGCCGGATCATCCGCCGGCAGCAGCCGTCCGGCCGCAATGCGCTGCTGCAACAGGCCAAGGGCCTGCTGCGGATCAAGCTCATCGGTGAGTTCCAGTGGGGGGGCGTCCGGTGCAACGTTGGTTGCCGATATCGCCTCCACCGGCTCTGCATTCACCGCCGCGGGATTGGCTGCGTCCACAGCGGCACCGGCTTCCGTTACCGGCGCGTTGTCGCTGCCGACAGCAGACCCGACCACATCCGGACTGGTGCTTTCCAGCCCGGGTTGCACCGCTGGCGTGGCCACAGGCGGCTGAACCGGCGTTGCCAGAGGGCGTAGGGCCCAATACCCCAATACCACGGCTGCCAGCAACAGGGCCGCCACCAGCCACAGCCAACCGGGAAAGCCGCGGGCGAAACGGGCACCAGGGCCCACCGGAGCGGGTTCTGCCGGGGGGGAGGCGTGTACATCGGTGATAATTGTACCCTGGGGGTCCGGCGCACCCATCAGCGTGGCTGCCTCCGGGCCGGCAGCGTCGTCGCGAGCTGCGGCGTCCACCGCTCCCACCAGAGTTTCCGCCCCCTGATCGGTGGCGCCGTGCACACGGGCGCCGTGCAGGTGGACGCCATCGCTGGGGCCGCTGCCGTGACTGAGGTCGGTGGTGTCTTCGTCGCCCCGCGGGGTCACCAGGGTGGCATCCTCCGGGATGTCGGCAATCAGGGTGGCATCACCCGGTGTGGAGTCACCCGGTGTGGAGTCACCCGGTGTGGAGTCACCCGGTGTGGAGTCATCCGGTGTGGAGTCATCCGGCCGGGGGCTTGCTGACTTGGCATGGGGGGGATCGTTCTGATTCAACCTGGCCTCGATCTCTTTACGCAGCAACAAAAATTCCGTCACCGGAATGGGATGCTCGTATTGTGCCTGATCAAGCCAACTCAGGAAATGGCCCCGGCGCAGGGGCTCGTGCCGGATAGCCTCTTCCATAAAGCGCCGCAGTTCCTCCCGCTGTCGCCGGCCCCGGCGAAAGTCATCGAAATAGGCGGAAAGCACCCGGCTCGACATGGGGCCGCATCAGATGGTGTCGGTGGCGAAGAAGAATTCCCCTGCCTCATGGCCGGCGTAACGGGCCGGCGCGTACTCCGGAATCTGGCGCACGTTAAGGCTGCGGGCCCGCTGTTGCACCCGGCTCAACACCTCCCGATACACGGAATGGCCTTCAATGATGCCCTGGCTGTCCCGCAGGGTTTCCAGGAACGCCCGGGAAAACAGGGAATGGCCATCGCCGCCGCCATCGAATACCGGCGCCACCCCGCCGGAGGTGAGCACGGTGCGGGCCCGGGCCCGGGACATGGTCTTGATCCACTCATTCTGCAGTTCCGCCGGCATGCTCTCATCCACCCGGGGCATGGCGGACACCGACAGGGTACCGGCGTAGCAGGAGTCCGCCACCACCATCACGTGCTTGGCGGGAATGGTGTTGAGAATATCGGAAATGGCGCTGTTGGAAATCCAGTTGCGGGGGTTGTCCTGTTCGGCATCCACCGGCAGCCAGTAGCCGCGATCGGTCTGGTCATCCAGTTCGCCGTGACCGGCATAGTAGATCAACAGGTTGTCCTCGGCGTTGAGTGACTCCCGCATATCGTTGAGGGCCGCCAGAATTTCATAGCGGGTGGCGTTTTTCAGTACCCGGGTCTGGAACCCGAACTTGGTTTCCAGCAGGCGGGCGGTTTCGGTGGCGTCATTCACCGCTGTTTTCAGCGCGGGATAATTGCGGTACTGATTATTGCCGATCACCAGGGCGTGGTAGCGGCCCAGATTGATGCCGCCCGCCACTGCCAGGGCCGGTGCCGGGGATGCTTCGGTACCGGCGTTGAGACTGCGCTGATCCGGCACCACGCTGAAGTTGAAGGCCACCCGGTTGTTGGCGCTGTCCACCGCTTCCAGTTTGATGGTCTTGCGATCCGCGTCCACTGGCACGGTGACCCAGAACAGGTTGTATTCATCGATGCTCTGTTCTTTGCCGTTGACAGTGAAGCTTTTCAGGCCCTTGGGCGCCTTGATTTTGCCCACGATTTCCTTGCTGCCGGTACTGGCCTTCACCGGAATGGTGGGCAGGCCGCGCATCAGGGTCATGGGGGGGTCGATGATTTCAATCACCGGCATCTCGTCGGCGCTAGCCACCAGGTTTTCCGAGGCGGTCAGGGTGCTGTGACTGCTGGCCACTTCGTTACTGAGTTGCTGCAGTTGCTGATTGGCCGCCGCCAGCTCCTGCTGCTGACTGCTCACCGCATCCCGGGCCCGGGTCAGCTCCTGTCGCAGTTGTCGGATCAGAGCCTGGCTTTGCTCATGGATATCCTTGGATTCCTGGGCAAACAGCGCCAGCTCGGCATTCTTCTCCTGTGCCTCCGCCGCCGCCAGTGCCTGTTTGCGCTGGGCCAGCTGTCCCCGTAATTGCGCCAGTTGGCCTTCCGCCGCCGCCAACTGCTGGCTTTGAAAAGCCACTTCGTCCTTCAGCCGGGTCAGCTCCTTCTGGTCCACCGCCCGCACCTCCACGGTGGAGGAATACAGCAGATCGTCACTTTGCAGCCCTGCCGCCCGGCGGTACAGATTCAGAGCCATGGCTTTGTCCTGGGCGACCCCCAGCCCTTTTTCATGCAGGTTGCCCAGATTGATCAGAGCCCGGGAGAAGTTCTGCTGGGCGGCTTTCTGGTACCACACCGCGGCAGCCTGGTAGTCCGGCTTCAGGCCCAGCCCTTTTTCGTAGATCTCGCCCACATAGGTTTGTGCTTCCGGGTCTCCGGATTGCGCCACCGGCAGCCAGATTTTAAGAGCGGTGGCATAGTCCGCACGGTCGAACGCCACGTATTCACCGCCGCGGATTTCGCAGTCCGTGGCGGTGGTTTTGATGGGGCGGCGGGCGCTCAGGTAGGTGGTCTGGCTGCCCAGCTTTTTCACCTGGCCCGGTAACAGGCAGTCGATAATCAGCAGGTCGTCCGCATTCTGGCTGCCGGCGGCCGCCGGGCCGGTTCCGGCGCTGGGATTGGCGGCGCAGGCGCTCAACAGAACGCTGAGAAAGCCAATGCCGAAGCCGCTGGCGGTGAATCTGAATCCGGAGAACATACGCATTCCTCTACCGTTAGAAAACTTGTCTTTCATGTGCAGTATAACCTTTAGCCTAAGGGGCTACCTTGTTACTTTGTCACAGCCACTGGCCTTAATAATTGGTTCAGAACTGATCAGTGTCCACCAGGGGCGCCAACCCCGGTCATGCCTGGTCTCCGGCACTGGCACGAAGTGGGCCCGGGGCTGAGTGGCGGCGTAGGCCTGGATCCATTGTGGCAGGATTTCGCGATCCGCGGTGGCGGCCAGGTGGCACTGGGCGATGGACGGCGGCAGCGGCGGCGCCTGGCTGGGGTCCAGGGAGCGGTCCAGGGGGGTATAGTCGTGATAGGTGGTCCAGCGCGCCACCGCCAGATTACCCGCCAGGGTCACCACCCGATCCACCTGGGGCAGCCGTGGCGCCAGCAGTACCGCCAGGGTGCCACCACCACTGTGGCCGATCAGGGTCACCGGGCTGGAGGCCGGCAGCTGTTGCCGCAGCACCGCGGCCATACTGGCCACGGTGTCCTCGCTGTAGCGGGCCAAAGTCCATTGCCCGGGGTGGCACTGGGGATCGGCAGTGTCGAAGTAACAGGGACGGCCCAGGTACAGGGCCGGAGCCGGGTCCCGTGCCATCATTGGCAACAACAGCGGGGAACGGGGTGTCGGGTCCGCTGCCGGTCGCCCCTGCGGGGTAACGGCATGGCCATCCCCTTCAATATAGACATGCCAGCGGCTTGCTGGGGTGGCACAGCGGGCGGCAGTGTTGGTAAAAATACGATGAAGAAAGCGCTCGCCCGGTAGCAGTTGCTGTTGCAGGTCCTGCTGGCGGGCCAGTTGCTGGTAGGGAACACAGCCGGCCAGCCACAGTACCAGAATCACTAGCGGCCCCAGGTGGGTTTGGCGGAAACAATCAGTGCTGGCCATGTGAATCTGAGTGTTGGGTGATACTGGCTATGGTAACGAATGAATCGCCGGCCTGCAGCCGCTTTCCATGGCATGCGGCCGGTTGCCGGCTGCTACACTGCATTGTGCAGGATGCGGTTGCGCCCGTGGCTGGAGCGACCGTACCGGGCCGGTTACGGCATTGGCCTTTTGCGACAACTCCTGTAACAATACACCGGAGATCCGCAACGAGTAAGCAACTGCATGGTGCAGACCCATTGGTTAAGCAGCGCGGCAACCCACTGTGGCGCCGTCAGAAACATGAATGAGGACGCGTTTCTCAATCGCAACAATGATGGATTGTGGGTGGTGGCCGATGGCATGGGCGGGCACGAAGCCGGCGAGGTGGCCAGTGAAATGATCACTGCGTCCCTGGGGCGGGTGGATGTAAGCCAGCCATTGGCCGATGTGGTGGATGCCATTGAAGATACCCTGCTGGAAGTGCACCACAAAATCCGCACCTATTCCCGAACGCACTGCGAAGGCCGCACCATGGGCAGCACCGTGGTGTCGTTGTTTGTGCGCGAGGCGGTGGGTGTGTGCCTGTGGGCCGGCGATTCCCGGCTGTACCGTTATCGCAACGGTGAGCTGCAACGGGTGTCCGAGGATCACAGCCAGGTCAATGAGATGCTGGCCCGGGGCATGATCTCGGAACAGGAGGCGGTGGACCACCCGGCATCCAACGTCATTACCCGGGCAGTGGGCGCCAGTGAAACCCTGTATGTGGATGTTACCCTGGTGGAGCTGCAGCCGGGGGACCGCTATCTGCTGTGCAGCGACGGCCTGTACGGCGCGTTGACGGAAGCGGAAATTGCCCGTCATCTGGAAACCGCGGATGTGACCCGGGCCACCGGCGAGCTGATCGAAAACTCACTGGCGGCCGGAGCCCGGGATAACGTCACCGTGGTGGTGGTGCAGGTACAATGATAACCTCAGGCAAAGAAAAAGAACGGGCGCAACGGCTGCGTCTGATTGCCCGTCAATACTGCGATGGTGAGTACAACAAGATCGAATACCGGCGCCGGCGGCGGGAGCTGCTGGAGCAGTGCGTGGCCAGGGACCATGAACCGGCGGCCAGGCCGGAGGAGCCGGTGGCCCCCGAGCAACGGCGGAGCCGGTCCATGGCGGTGCAGCGGGACTGGACGGCCTATGTGATGGTCAGCGTAACACTGGTGGTGGTGGGGGTTATGGGATATTTGCTGCTGGTAATGATGTAATTGCCGGGTCTGGAGACGTTGCATGGCTGACAGGATAGAGGTGTGGGTGGGCGATATCACCACCCTGCAGGTGGATGCCGTGGTCAATGCCGCCAACCGGGCCCTGGCGGGCGGTGGTGGCGTGGATGGGGCCATTCATCAGGCCGCGGGAGCAGAGCAATTGCAGGCTGCCTGCCGCAGGCTCGGGGGCTGTGAAACCGGCCAGGCAGTGATGACCCCGGGGTTTGCGTTGCCGGCACGGGCCATTATCCACACAGTGGGTCCCATATGGCAGGGCGGAGATAACGACGAAGCCAGTCTGCTGCGCTCCTGCTACCGCCAGTCCATGGCCCTGGTTCAGGAGCAGGGGTTCGCCTCCGTGGCATTTCCTGCCATCAGTTGCGGCGTGTATGGCTTTCCCAAGGCGCAGGCAGTGACCATCGCGGTGGCGGAGGTGATTCAGTGCCTGCGGGATTTCAAGACCATCAAGCGGGTGATCTTCGCTTGTTTCGATGACGCCATGGCGCAACTATACCGCCAGCAAGTGCGGCATGCTCAGGCCACCTGAACCTCGCGCTGCAACCGCAAATACTGTTGGCCCCAGAGTTTGATGGGGCGCCGTACCGGATAGTGGTCGTAATTGAGGGGTTGGGTTTTGGGCCGCTCCCGAACTTCCAGACACCAGATACCCTCCGCGAAGAAGGTAAACACCAGGCGCTCCCCCCGATGATGGTGGGCCTGATAGCTGCCGGGGGTGTAAGGCTGGGACAATTCCATTTCATCCAGCAGATTCAGCTCCAGGTCCAGCAGATAGATGTGCAGCGCCTCTTCGAAAGGATTATCATCGCCGGTGATCAGCACATAGCGCTGGCCGGAAGCAAACTGGTCCAGTAACAGGCGGCCGCGCAGGTCCCGACCGGTGGGGTGGCCCTGTAACAGCAACTGAATGCGAGGTTGGTTGTCCAACCGATAATGACTGGTGGCGGAAAACAGATTCACCCTTTTCATAATGGCCTCGGCCTTCGGCGGATGGTGAACAGGCGTGATAGAGCTCCAGTGTAAAGGGCATCGGGCCCGGATGATGTGAAGCTGTTGTAGAGGTTATTGTGCAAAATTACCATTTTCGAGCGATCGATCAGTCTGTATGTCACGCAAACCCATAATTCCGAAACAGATCAAGTGGTTCGTTGCCTCGATGCTGGGGGTCATGCTGCTGATGGCCCTGGCGGCACTCAGCGTGGATCTGATGTTCGCCCAGTGACGGCGGCTGCCTCCACCGAGATCCATCTGCGCGGCGACCGGCCCATGGTATACTGGCGCCTCATACGTAACCCATGGGTGGCGCAGATATGACATGGTTGCTGGTGGTGTTAATGCTGGCCGCGGCGGTACTGGCGGTGGTGGCCGCGGTGATGTGGGCCCGGGTCTGGCGTCAGCGGCGCCAGCAGCGGTCACTGCAGCAAGCGCACGCGCAGACGGAACAGAACCGCATTGATTACATCCATGAGAGCGTCAACGTCATAGCGGCGGCGGTGTTGGACCGGCGATGCCCGTTAACCGAGGGCTGTATCCGGACCGCGGTGCTGCTGGATAATCTGCCCCTGGATTGTGACATCAAGCATCGGCTCTCCGTCCTGTTTGAGGTATACAATGCCACTCGACATATTCCCACCCACAGCAGCTGGCAGGCCCTGGACCGCAAAACCCGGCGGCGCTTCCAGCAGGAGATGTGGGTGCTGGAGCGGCGCAACGAGAATGCCATCATGGAGGCCATGGCCTACATCAAAGGCAACCCCTTCGGTCGTGGCAGCGGCGCTTCCATCAATTAGGCGCGGCCCTGTCGCCAGGCCCCCGGCCACCGTCCGCTCATGGTGTCGCCTGGGGCTGGTCACGGTACTGGTGCTGGCGTTGTCCGGTTGTGGCGTGCGCTTTCTTTACAACCGGCTGGATTGGCTGATTCCCTGGTATCTCAGTGATTACATGGAGCTTAGCGCCCGGCAGGAAGCGCTGTTCGATGCCCGGCTGGAGGCGTATCTGGACTGGCACCGCCGGGATCAGCTGCCACAATATGCGGCGTTTCTGGAGCAGGTGGCGCAACAGGTGGAGCAGGGGCTCGACCGGGAGCAGATCGCTGCCATCGAGGCCCGCACTGGTGAATTAGCCCAGACTCTGGTGGACCGGATGCTGGAGGATCTGATTCAGCTGCTGGGCACGGTGAACGACCGCCAGGTGGAACAATTGTTCCAGCAGTTGGAGGAAGACAACCGGGAATACCGTCAGGAATACGTGGATCTCAGTGCCGATGAACAGCGTCAGCAGCGGTTGCGGGATGTGATTCGCTACGCCGAACGCTGGACCGGCCCCCTGACCGCGGAACAGGAGGCCCGGCTCGGGGAATGGGCGGATCGCTTTGCATTGATGGGGCCGGAGGTGGAACGGGCCCGGCTGGCCTGGCAGTACGAACTGCGGCGAATACTGGAAATGCGGGGCCAGCCGGAGGTTTACGCCGCCGCGTTCCGGAGCCTGATTGCCAATCCTGATATTGGCTACACCCCGGAACTGGACGCCAAACTGGCGCATAACAGCGAACTGGTGGTGGATCTGTACCTGGAACTGGACGAGACTCTGACGCCGCGCCAGCGCCGGCATATGGTGGACAAGCTGCGGGACTACGCCGAGGATTTTCGGATTCTGTCCCGGCAGTAGGGCGGTATGCACTGTCACTACGGCGCTATACTGAGCACTGGTTTGAGCCATTGGAGCAGGCCCATGGCCACTTTCCGCAAATACGGTCCCTCTGGGGGCACCCCGGAATCCCCCTGTGTCCGCAACTGCTGCCTGGACAACCGGGATATCTGTCTGGGTTGTGGTCGCACCCTGGAGGAAATCCTCCACTGGAATCAGTACAGTCCCCAGCAGCGGGAGCAGGCGTTCCGGCGGGCCAGTCAGCGGCGTGACGCCGATTCCACACCCCATTTTCCCCCGCACTGATGTAAATCAAGTCAATCAACACAACGTCTACTACTGTTTTTCCCGCAAGCCGGTACAATACGCCGCGATCTAAAGAGGAGACCCGGTAAATGAGACTGAATCGGTTTTGGGTGATGTTGCTGGCACCGATGTTCGCGGGCCCCGCTATGGCCGCAGGCAATCTGCATATGATTTCCCACCCCCTGGCCATCACCGCCCTGGTGTTGTTCGTGGTGGCGTACGGCTTTGTGATTGCGGAAGAGTTTATTCACATGCGCAAATCCAAACCGGTGATTTTCGCCTCCGGGGTGATCTGGGTGCTGGTGTCCATTGTGGCGGGCCAGGGGGACGGTGGCCCTCAGTTGCTGGAGCGGGCCGTTGATCACAACGTCACGGAATACGCGGCGCTGTTTCTGTTCCTGCTTACCGCCATGATTTACATTAATGCCCTCACCGATTGCAATGTTTTTGAAAAGCTGCGGGCGGTGTTGGTGCAGAAGGGGTTCAGTTTTCGTTCCCTGTTCTGGATCACCGGCTGCCTGGCGTTCTTCATTTCACCGGTGGCGGACAACCTGACCACAGCACTGCTGATGGGCGCAGTGGTGCTGGCGGTGGGGGCGGACAGCCCCCGCTTCGTTTCACTGGCGTTTATCAACATTGTGATCGCCGCCAATGCCGGTGGCGCTTTCAGCCCCTTTGGCGATATCACCACCTTGATGGTATGGCAAAGTGGCAAGGCGGACTTCATCGAGTTTTTTGCGTTGTTCCTGCCGGCGGTGGTGAATTTTGTGGTGCCTGCCACCATTATGAGTTTCGCTGTTCCCCGGATCACCCCGGCGCCCATTGATGAGCACGTGCAAATGAAGCGGGGCGCGCGCCGTATCTGTATTTTGTTTTTTTGCACCATCGCCACTGCCGTGGGCTTCAAGCAGTTTCTGCATTTGCCCCCGTTTTTGGGCATGATGACCGGCCTCAGCTATCTGATGCTGTTTTCCTATTACATCAAGATCACCGAGCATGGCACCGAGGGGCCGGCGGAGTTCAATATTTTCAACAAGGTGGCCCGGGCGGAATGGGATACCCTGTTGTTTTTCTTCGGCGTGATTTTCTGTGTGGGGGGGCTGGGTACTCTGGGATACCTGGCTCAGGTTTCCCTGGTGATGTACGAAGGCTGGGGCGCCACCACCGCCAATATCATTGTGGGGGTGCTGTCAGCGCTGGTGGATAACATCCCGGTGATGTTCGCCGTGTTGACCATGAATCCCACCATGTCTCACGATCAGTGGCTGCTGGTGACCCTCACCGCCGGCGTCGGTGGCAGCCTGCTGTCGGTGGGGTCCGCTGCCGGGGTGGCACTGATGGGGCAGTCCAAGGGACTGTACACCTTTTTTGGTCACTTGAAGTGGAGCTGGGCCATCGCCCTGGGGTACATGGCCAGCATCCTCTGCCATATGCTGCTGGCGGATATGTTATAACGGCGCTGGCAAGGGGGCCGGATTCAGCGGGGTGACGGCAGTACCCGATCCGCCTGTGCCTGCTCCAGCACTGTAGACACCACACTCTTGACCCCGTGCTCCCGGTCGCTCAGCTCCCGGGTGCGGGTGCGGACGGTCCACACCAGATGGTTGTCCGGTACCCGGAACAGGTTGGTTTCCAGCAGGTACTCGTTGATGTCCACATAGGTGCCCGGCTCGTGCTGGCCGCTGCTGCTATACACCATGTATGTATCCATATTGCGGCTCAGATTATCGCGGGGACCCAGCGCCATGGGTGGCTGGTAGGTTGCCACCTTGTCGATGCCCCGCAGGCTGCTGATGAGCACCGATGTGATGCCGTTCTGCTCGACGATGGGGCGTAACCGGTCGCGGCTGATCGGGTCGTTGCCCGGCACCACCCTATGGGAAGCCATGGCGCTAATGCCCTGGTGTTCAAGTTGCTGTACGAATTCCAGTTCCACCATTTTGCGCACGTCCGGGCGGCGGGTCATGGCCAGCACCAGAACCCGGGTTTGTTCGGCAGCCGGCGGCCGATAGTCGGGAAGACGCCAGGACTCTTCCACCTGGGTGCTGGTGCAGGCGCCGGTAATGAGGCCAAGTAAGCACACGAACAGAAGCAAAATCAACTGGGTAGGGTGTTTCATGAGGTGCCGCCGCTGGCAGTTGGGTGCTGCTTCGATGGTATGGCCCGTGGCGGCTAAAGTCGAGTCGAATCCGGTTCGATGTCATGAGAAGTTCATTAATTTGTCAGAAAAACGCCCCGCAGGGGGGCTAGGCTTCTGGGTAACAGGAGGCCGACGACGATGCAGACTCAAGTTCGTTCCGTGTTCATATCCGATGTTCACCTGGGCACCACTGCCTGTCAGGCACAGTATTTGCTGGACTTTCTCCGTACCTGTCAGACCGAGTACCTCTATCTGGTGGGCGATATTATCGACTTGCTGTATATGCGCCGGCGGGTGCATTTTACCCCCCAGCATGAAGAGGTAGTGGAAACCATCCTGGCTTTGGCCCGCAACGGTACCCGGGTCATTTACATTCCCGGTAATCACGATGCGTTGATGCGAAGGTTCTGTGGGCAGATGGTGGCGGGTGTAGAAATTCACCGTCACCGGGTTCACTACTGTGCCGATGGTCGCCGCTTCTTCGTCAGTCACGGGGACGAATTTGATAGTGCTATTCATGCCGGGGTGTTTTGGCATATGGTAGGGGATCTGTCTCATCACCTCTTGCTGCGGTTGAACACCCTGGTGAACGGGTTGCGCCGGTTGTTGAAAATGCCCTACTGGTCCCTGGCGGGGTATCTCAAGCAGCGAATCGGTAAAGCCAGCAAGTTTATCCGCCGCTTTGAGACCATTGCCGCACATCAGGCACGGGAACTGAAATTCGATGGATTTATTTGCGGCCATATCCATCAAAGCGGAATGCGGCGTATTGATGGCGTGTTGTATTGCAATGATGGTGACTGGGTCGAGCACTGCACCGCACTGGTGGAAACCCGCCAGGGGCAGTTTGAATTGCTGCACTGGGCGGATCACAAGGAAGTGCTGCTACGGGAAACGGAATTAACGGAGGACTGGGATGCCATCCCCCAAGTCAATTGAGGTATCTAAGATGGAAAAGCCGGTGTCAGGATGGGTGAACAGGATGGGGCATGTGGATGCGGTCTACTGCCTGCGGTTGAATCGCTGGATTCGCGATGCCCTGGTGCACCGTTTCTTCAGTGCCATCAGCCGTCTGGGTGATGGCGTGTTGTGGTACGCGTTGATGTTGCTGTTCCCGGTATTTCTCGGGGCCCGGGGCTTTGTGGTGACAGCGCTGATGATTCTGATGGCGGCCTGGGGCGTGTATATCTACCGGGTCATCAAGAAACGTTCCATGCGGCCGCGGCCCTTTGTCAGCTATCGCTGCATTCAACAGGGTGCACGCACTCTCGACTATTACAGTTTCCCCTCCGGTCACACCATGCACGCGGTGGGGTTCGCCATTTTGCTGACCTATACAGTGCCCATGCTGGGATTCGTACTGATTCCGTTTGCGGCCCTCACCGGTCTGGCGCGGGTGGTCCTGGGTCTGCACTATCCCAGCGATGTATTTATGGGGGCCACGTTGGGCGCGGTGAACGGAATCGTGATGTTGAGCCTTTGCAGCGGTTTATTGCAGTGACGGCTGGGGCGGTTGCCTGCCCCGGGGAAACGCAGAAGGTGTGGCAGAAGGTTTATTGATATAGCTCAATGCCATGACAAATGCGTGGTTATAACATGGGAATTGATAGGTCATGCATCTATCTATCCCGGTGAGAAGGGGGGGCGCGAGCTTCCCCTTTTTTAATGGGTTGCCGGCTGTTCCCCCCACTGACGACTGTTCCCCACGCTAATTGTGTTGTCCTCGCCCCGGAGCATGCGCCCCTCAGGAGCCGCTGGAGCCGGTGACTTCCTTTGCCACCTCCTCCTTAAACCCCGTTAAAATCTGCCGCAGGCAATCACTGGGCTCCAATTTTTCGGTTTGCTGATAGATCTGTGAGCTGTAGAGGGCGATCTGGGCCAGGAGCTGGCCGAACTGGCGGGGTGAGCCCCCCAGGGCATTGCTGATGGAGACATGCTGCTTGCCCTGCACATCCCAGACTCGCACCAGCTCCTGGGCATCGCCGGTTTGGACTTCAGGGGGAATGGGAAGTGTTTTGGGGTTTTCCGTCATGGGGACCCTCCCGTTGAGGCTTTCAATTCATTATTGGCTATAACGCAGCAGATTGCTAATGAACCGCTCCAGCTGTTTCAGTGACTGACAGGGCTCGGCCCAGCTGCAATGGGCCTGGTACCTTAGCATTTCGGAATCCCCGCTGCCCCAGCGCCGGCGGGGTTCCGGATTCAGCCAGATAACCCGCCGGGCCCGGCCATGGATTTTCTGCAACAGATCGGTGCGGGGGGCGCCATGATTGTTGCGGGCGTCCCCCAGAATGATCACGCTGGTGCGATGATCCACTTGCTCCAGGCAGTGCTCACAGAATGTGGTCAGGGAGCGGCCATAGTCGGTGGCGCCGCCACCCAGGTGGTGCAGGGTGAGCTCCAGGGCCCGTTCCAGGGGTTCCTGCTCAAACCAGTGGGTGACTTCCCCCAGGTCCGAAGAGAAGGCAAAGGCCCGGACTTTGGGGATCACTTCCGTGAGACTGTACAGAAACATCAACAGAAACCGCGCATACTGGCTGACTGAGCCGCTGACATCGCAAATGGCCATGACCCGGGGCCGGTCCACCCGTTGGCTTTTCCAGTGGGTTTCCAGCAGTACGCCGTCGTGGGGAATGTTGTGTCGGAGGGTGCTGCGCACGTCCAGTTTGCCCCGTTGCCGCACCCGGCGCCGGCGGGAATGGGTGGTCTCCAGCCGTTTGGCCAGCTTGCGCACCAGCCCCTGCACGTCCTTGAATTCATGCAGATTGGCCAGGGGTGTTTCCCGCATCACCGCTTCTCTGAGGGCCCGGCTGTCACCCCGGGCATGCAGCAGGTATTGCCGTTCCACGTACTGTTTCACTTCCTGTCGCAATTGCGCCAGGCTTTCCCGCAGGGCCCGGCCCCGCTGTTGACGGGCTGGATCGGAATCCGCCTCCGCCTGCCACATTTCCTGTTCCAGTGCCTCCAGCCCCATGGCCAGCAGCATGCGGCGGCCGTACAGGCCTTTCTGAGTGATCACTTTAATATCACTGACCCCGGCGGCCGAGGCGGCCTGGGCCATGGCATTGGCCAGGGCCTGACGGTCCCCCGTCAGCAGCATCTGACCTAACCTGGAAGTGGCCTGCGTAGGGCCGGCCTCCGTGGGAGCGGCGTCTGCCGGTCCCTCGGCCCTCTCGTCAGCCGGTCCCTCGGCCCTCTGGCGCGGCGCCGGTTGATGATCGGGCTTCGCCGCATGGGGCTTGATGTCACTCAAATCGTTGAACTGAAAAAACGCATCGAAGCATTGCTCGAACCGGGCCAGTTCCGATTCGGATTTGGCCAGGGTCAGA
The DNA here is from genome assembly GCA_002701845.1 of Pseudomonadales bacterium. GTDB lineage: Bacteria > Pseudomonadota > Gammaproteobacteria > Pseudomonadales > Ketobacteraceae > Ketobacter. The sequence continues at coordinate 200,470 of NZXG01000038.1, read as the reverse complement.
CCCAGGGCCGACTTCAGGCGGCGGCGGTCTCCATAACCCACCAGATCCACTGCCCGCGCGGCATCCAGGGTCTCGGAGGTGGCCACGGTGACGCCGTTTTTGCGCAAGGCATTGATAAAGGCAACCAGTTGCTGGTCCATACCGCGGGCCGTCAGCCTTTGAACAGGCGACTGAACAGTTGCCGCAGTTGGTCCTGAACCGTGCGGATATCCTCTTCGTGTTTCAGCAACACATTGAGGGTGTCTGTCACCAGTTCCGGCGCCAGCGCTTCGGCGTGGAGCAGTACCAGGGTGCGGGCCCAGTCGATGGTTTCACTGATGGCGGGCTGTTTTTTCAGGTCCAGGGTGCGGACCTCCTGCACGAAGGCCACCAGTTGCCGGCGCAGCTGTTCGCGAATACCCGGCACCCGGCTGGCCAGAATGCGGCGCTCCAGTTCGGCGTCGGGGAAGGGGATAAACAGGTGCAGGCAGCGGCGCTTCAGGGCGTCACTGAGTTCCCGGGTGTTGTTACTGGTGAGCAGGACCAGGGGGCGGGTCGTGGCCTGCAGAGTGCCCAGTTCGGGAATGGAAACCTGGTAATCCGCCAGCATCTCCAGCAGAAAGGATTCGAACTCCTGATCCGCCTTGTCGATTTCGTCGATCAGCAGCACGGTGCCCTGTTCCGCGGTGAGCGCCTGCAGCAACGGCCTTGGTTCCAGAAACCGCCGGGAGTAGAACAGGTCGTCCACCTGGTACAGGCGCTCCATGGCCTCCGCCAGATTGTCGGTGCCCCGCAGCAGTTCCCCCAGCTTGTCCTTCAACACCTGGGTGTACAGCAACTGTTTGCCGTACTTCCATTCGTACAGGGCCTTGGCTTCGTCCAGGCCTTCATAGCATTGCAGTCGAATCAGGTCGCGGCCGAAGTACTGCGCGCTGGCCCGGGCCAGTTCGGTTTTACCCACACCCGGCGGGCCCTCCACCAGGACCGGCTTTTCCAGGGCCCGGGCCAGGAACAGGGTGAGGGCAATGCGGTCGTTACAGATATAGCCGGCGCTGGCCAGGCCGGCTTTGATGTCTGCGTCGCTGGGGGGCTGGGTCATACTGTTTCACTGCGTTCGTTCAAACCGCCACCTTAGCATAAAAAGCCGGCGGACTCCCCGGGAAGCGGGAGCCCGCCGCAACCGGCGGGGTGGGTCATTCCCCTTGCAGTGTAGCCAGATGGGCCTCGTTGTAGATCAGTTCCACCCTGCGGTTGTCCCGGGGATGGGCCGCATCCGGCGCGGGAGCGTCGGCGCCCCAACCCAGTACCTTGAGCTGATTGGGGGCGGCACCGGCTTCGATCAGCAACTCGGCCACATACTCCGCCCGCCGTTGGGCCAGGTGCTGGTTGTACCGCGGATCCCCCTGGGCATCGGCATGGCCGTTGATATTCAGCTGTACCTGAGGGTGTGCCGCCAGAAACTCCGCGTGCTGTTGCAGGGCGGCAGCGTCCTTGTCGTCCAGTGTCTTTCGGTCAAAACCGAAGTGGAAGCGGACGGGCTGCGGGGGCTCGGTGGGCGCGGGGTAGGTGGGGGAAGTGGTCAGCGCAGCCTGGGGCCCGGCAGCGGGCGCATTCTCCTCGTTCAGGTCTGGCTCCGCGACCACAAGGCTCAGCGGGTCGGCTGCAGGTTGGGTGGCCTGCTCCGGCTGGTTGTTGGCCCCGGAGTCCGGTTGCGGGGAGTAGTCTGGTGTGGTCTCCGGCGCCGCTTCCACCACGGATACCGGTGGCGGGCTAAAGGTAACTATTTGATCGGGTTCCGCCTGATCGGGTTCCGGGCCGGCGTTTCCGGTTGCGGGCTGTAGGGGCCCACTGGCGGCGGCCTGGGATTTGTTATTGATCTTGTGATCGACCGCAGGACTGTGGCTGCTGCAGGCCGTACTCAGCAGGGCAGCACTCAGCAGCAGGGTAATGGACAGGGTTCTTGGGTTCATGACGGGCCTCCTTTCAGGCTGTGTTGGTTGTCAGGCGTTATTAAAACCCTGAATACCGGCCCTTCCGGGGCGATGTGGTGACGAAGTTGCGATACTTTGTGATCAAATATGGCGAGGCGGGTATTGCGGTGATGGTGGGAAGCCCTGGCCGCTGGTGACCGGGGCCGGGCCTGCGTTACTATTAGCCCGGTTTGCAAATCCGAAATCCTTTGTACTGTGCAATGGGAGTGATATGAACGCCATTAAACGTAGTTTTCTGATTGCCGCTGTGGCCGTGCTGGGTGCCTGTAGCTGGGTGGCTCTGAACCCAGAGGCCGAGGATGTGCTGGTGCTCAAGCCCTATCAGGCCAAGGAGTGCGAGCAGCTGCGCCGCACCACCAGTCAGGTGCTGGACAAGGTCTGGTTCGTAGACCGCAGTCCGGAGACCATGGGGGAGGAGCTAACCACCCTGGCCCGCAACACCGCAGCGGAGGTGGGGGGCAACGCCATCGTGGCGGAATCGGAGATCACGGAAGGCAAACAGACCTTTATCATTCTCGATTGCCAGCATCTGCGGTAGTGGGTCTGGCTCCGGATCAATAACGGGTGCGGGCGGCGTCGATGCGCTCCCGGGCCCGGACCCGCACCCGGGTGAGGGCGGTGTGGGCATTGATGCGGGCCCAGAGTACCGGCAGCCAGCGCGCCAGCCGGGTGCCCACTCCCAGGCTCAGGAGTACCACCACCAGGGCCCCCAGCAGGTTGGTGCTGAGCACCAACACCGGCAGCACCACCAGCAGCTTGTAAGGCTGAAACAGGAGAAAAGCCAGTTGCCGGTCGCGACTGAAAAGCGGGTCGTCGGAAGAGGTTTGCACAGTACTGCCCTGCCTGTTCGAATAGGATGGTTCACAGCTATCAATTGTAATAAAAGTGTAATCCATCAAGGGCTATATCGACAGCTCGGGCTGCTGGGAGTATTGGGAGTATGCGGCAACGGCAAACAGGGCACAGCGGCAAAGTGAGTACAGGCGGGCAATGAATGCGGGGATATGGCACAGGGCGGGGGCCTGGCTGTTGCGGGCGACCATGGTGCTCGGTGCCGTCACCGGCTGCGGTGGCGCGCCGGTGCTGGATTGCGCGCAACAGCCTCAGGACCGGCACCATGGCAATGCCGGCTGCCTGGTGGTGGACGGTGGCCGGCTGTTAATGGTGCAGCAGCGCATCACCGGGCTCTGGGCGCTGCCCGGTGGTACCGCGGAACCGGGGGAGCGGGCGGTGTGTACGGCCTGGCGGGAAACCCGGGAGGAAACCGGGCTCGAGGTGCGGGTGGGTGAGCTGCTGCACCGTTTTGACAATGGTTTTCGCCTGTACCGGTGCACTCCCGCGGAGCCGCAACAGGCCCCCAGCGCAGCAGCCACCGGTCCCGGGGATGCACTGGAAATTGCAGATCTGGGCTGGCTGGACCGGCACCAACGAGCGCAGGTACCCTGGCGGTTTGAGGGGCAGCGCGAGCTGATTGAAGGTCTGGTAAGCCGCCGGGAAGCGGAAGGTGAGCGCCGGTAACGCCGCGGAGAGAAGCCTAAAGGTGCCGACCCGCCGGGCCGGCACCACAACAGCCTGAATTAATGAATACCCATACAGTTGGCATAGTAAGTGGTGGTGGCGGGCCAGTCACTGAACACGCCGATGACACCCACATCCCGGGCCAGTACGTGCAGCACCTGGAAGGTGTCGCCGTCGTTATTGATGGCATCGCGAATGCTCTGGTGGTACCAGCCGCCACCCCCGGCCAGGGGCCCATCCCGTTCCAGGGTCCAGGTGATGATATCCAGACCGGCGGCCCGCGCATTGATGGCATATTCCGAGGGCACGATCTTGCCGTGACTGTCCAGGGTCAGCAGGGCCCACAGGGGCGGCGCGACGATGTTCACGCCCTCGGCTTTCAATGCTTCCATTGAGGCCAGGGTGGGTTCGAAATCCTCCTGCTCGTACATGCGGGCATCCAGGAACACCGCCTGACGGCCAAACCGCGGCTCCTGCTCGATCCAATAGCGGACATCCTCCAGGTTAAACGACTGCGGCCACACATCGCGGGGTGAGACCCGGGCCTGCCTGTACTCGTCGATCATCTGTTGGGCATAATCCTCCTGGGTGTAGTCGCCGTCATAGGGCATGTCCACACTGGGTGATTTAAGCTCCGGGGTGAATTTACCGCCCAGTTTTTTGATCAGCTTGATGCTTTCCCTGTGGGTGAGCAGGGTGCCACAGGTGGCGTAGAGGTCAGTCCGGAAATCCGCGGTGCCGCCCATGTATTCCTCCGCCGTGGTGGCGGCGGGATTGGAAGCGTCCATCTTGCCGCACAAACTTTTGAATTCCTCCAGGGTGATGTCACTGGTGCAGCAGCGGGCCTGGGCGGGGGTGCCGGTGCTGGGGTCTGCCGGGGTGAAAGGCACGCTGCACTTGGCGGCCAGTTCCGGAATGCCCAGAATATTGGTGGTGGTGTGCAGATCGCACTGGGAGTGGCGGCACACCAGCTGCTTGTCTTTGGTGAAGGTGACATCGCACTCGATAATGCCGGCCCCCATTACGGCCGCCGCTTCATAGGACTCCTTGGTGTGCTCCGGAAACTGCAGCGCGGCACCGCGGTGGCCAATGGAAAAATCGGTGCGGAAAAACGGCCCCTGTTCGCATTGCTGCAGGGCTTTTTTCAACTGGCCCCGGTCCATATCCTCCACCAGATAAAACGGGCGCGGCCCCAGTTGCACGGACTGGCCCTGCAGATATTTGAACCAGCCCCAGCCATGCCGGGCATCGTGTTTGTCTTTATGCTGGGCCTGGGCAAGCCCGCTGAACGCCAGCAACAACATAAGCGTTAATGGCAGGAATTGTTTGTGCATTGCAGTGATCCCCCTGGGTTTGTTTTGGTGTATGAGCGACCCGGAACGGGTGCCAAACCATAATAGGGAATCAATATGGCGACTCTGTGCCGATGTGGTGACCATGAGGTGTCCGCGCCGGGGCAATTTTGTGACAACCCCGGCACTGGTTGCGTTTAGTGCTGGCTGGCGGCGGATTTTATCACTGTGGGCCCGGCGATCTGTTCCACCGCTGCCTGCACCTCCGGCCGCAGGCCCAGCAGAAAGGCGGCTTCCGCCACCACGAACAGGGGGCCGATGGCGAGACCGATCAGGTCGTCCACAAAAGCCGGCTTACGGCGCTCGTACACATGGCCGATAAACTGAATAATCCAGCCCACCACGAACAGACCCACACCCCAGCCCAGCCATTGTCCGGTACTGGCGGCTCCCAGGGGATAGCCCACCCACAGGCACAATGCCAGAACCACCGCCATGGCCAGGCCAAAGCGGCGGTCCAGCTTCAGGTAATAGACCGCGGCGGCAATGCTCACCAGCAGGGCGGGAGTTACCACCAGGCCCAGCAGCGACCACTGGGGGCGGGAGAGGAGAATTGCCACCGCCACCAGAATCATGGGAATACCCACAAAGTGGGAAGCGATATTACGTTTGTCCCGATGATACTCGGCATATTGCGCCAGCTGTTCGGTGAGGGTTCTCATGCTCTGCCACCTTTCTTATTGATATTGCGGATTACGATAACAGCGGCAAGCCCTCTTACCCTAACTGACTTTCGTAGACAGCGACGGGGCTCCCGCAAAGTGGTAACGTTCTGATGATATAGTGGAGGATGGACAGGAGACAACTCCTGCCCTCAGCCCTGGCCAGGATCCGTGGCCAGGGTCGGTGGTAAGTACTGGCCGCCCGCTGGCGCGGGTTGCGGAGGTGAGTTGTGAAAGATGACCAAGACTGGTTGCCCCCGGTGACCGAAAACCATCAGGGGGAAGAGCGCCGGGTGGGGGTGGAGCTGGAATTCGCGGCCCTGGAACCGCGCGAGATCATCGCCCGGATACAGCAGCACTTTGGCGGCGAACCTGAGCGACACAACAGCTTTGAATTTACCGTGGCCGGCACCAGCCTGGGGGATTTTCAGGTGGAACTGGATGCCTCCTATGTCAAAGCGGTGGGGGCGCACCTGGAGGACTCCGGTGACCTGGACGAAGAGTTCTCAGTGGAGGCGGTGGCCAAGGAGCTGCTCACCAAGGCGGCCGAGCAGTTTGTGCCCTGGGAGCTGGTGACGCCCCCGGTACCGGTGTCACGGTTGCACGAGATTGACCGGTTGTTTGCCAGCCTGCGGGACGCCGGTGCCCAGGGCACCCGCAACAGTATCCGCTACGCTTTTGGCCTGCACCTGAATCCGGAACTGCCCGCTACCGATGCGGAGACCATCCTGGCTTACTTCCGGGCCTACCTCTGTCTCTATGAGTGGCTGGCGGATCAGGATCGTATTGATCTGACCCGGCGTATCACCAATTACATTAAGCATTTCAACAAGGATTACATCCAGCAGGTGGTGGATCTGCGCTACAGGCCGACCCTGTCGGGGTTTATGGAGGATTACATGCAGGCCAATCCCTCCCGCAACCGCAGTATGGATCTGCTGCCGATGTTCGCCCACCTGGATGAGCCCCGGGTGCGCAACCGGGTGGACGACGCCCGCATCAAAGGCCGTCCCACCTTGCATTACCGTCTGCCCAACTGCGATATCGACAACCCCCGATGGAATCTGCATCGGCCCTGGCGCAACTGGCTCAAGGTGGAACGGCTGGCCAATGACCGGGATCGCCTGCAGCAGTTCTGCAATGAATACAGTCGTTATCTGAAGACCTTTGATTTGTTCGGCGGTGAATGGCTGAAAATCAGCAGCCGTATGTTGAGGGAGGCCTGATTATCACGCAGTCCAGTGACATTGAGCACATTCCGGTGCCGTCGCCGCTGATTGCGGTGACCGGGCCTCACAAACGTTTGCGCTTCGGCTGGTGGGCCACCCGCTGGATGTTACGCCTGGCCGGATTGCGTGCCACCTATGTAACGGCGCATACCGGGATGCCCCCGGAGCCGGTACACGGCATCGTCATCGGTGGCGGTGACGACATTGAGCCGGCCCATTATGGTGGTGAGACCCATCCCCGCCGCCGCTATGACATCGAGCGGGACCGGTTTGAAATCGCCATGATCAGCCAGGCTCTGAAGTGCAATCTGCCGATGATCGGCATTTGTCGCGGTGCCCAGTTGATTAATGTGGTGGCCGGCGGCACCCTGCATCAGGATATTCGTCCCCTGCGCCGGGTCACCTCCAACCGCCGCAGTATCTGGCCGGTGAAATGGGTGGACCTGGAACAGCAATCCCGGTTGGCGCAAACCATGGAACGCACCGCATTGCGGGTTAACAGTTTGCACGAACAGGCCATCGAACGGGTAGGGGGTGGACTTACCGTGGTGGGGCGGGACCGGGACGGTTTCGTGCAGGCGGTGGAAGGCAACTACGGCTTTCTGGTGGGGGTGCAATGGCATCCGGAATATCTGCCCTACCGCAGTGAGCAGCGGCGCCTGTTCCGAATGTTCGGGGCCGCGGTGGTGCGTAACGATGCCCATTTGGTATTGCGGGAGCCACGCCTCACATGATCAGTTACGGGCTGTTGTTTCTCAGTGCATTTCTGGCGGCCACCCTGTTGCCGTTCTACTCCGAAGTGGTGCTGGTGACCCTGCTGCTGGAGGGCAAGCCGGTGTTCGGCTTGTGGCTGGCGGCCACCGTAGGCAATACGCTGGGCGCGGCGGTGAACTGGGCCATGGGCCGTTACCTGTTGCATTTTCAGGACCGGCGCTGGTTTCCTTTCAAGGTGGATAAATTACACCGGGCCCAGGCCTGGTTTCAGCGCTACGGCAGCTGGAGTCTGCTGCTGGCCTGGTTACCGGTGGGAGGCGATGCACTGACCTTTATCGCCGGAATTATGCGGGTCAGGTTATGGGTATTGCTGCTGCTCAGTGGTATCGGCAAAGGTCTGCGCTATGCCGTGGTGATCTGGCTCACCGGCGCCACCAGCAATGCCGTGGGGCCACAAACCGGAGCACCGGAAGCGGCTCCACTGGTGCCGGGGGCTGCCGCCGCGGTAATACTGTTGCCGGTCACGGTTGGCTCATCCGGCTGGCAGCATTGGGTGGCAGAACAGAACCGAGCGGAGGCACTGTGTTTTATCTGATACTGATTTTGCTGCTGCTGGGGTTGATGTTTTACCCCCAGTTCGCCACCCGGCGCATTCTGCAGAAACACAGCGAACCCCGGGCGGACTTTCCCGGCAGCGGCGGGGAATTTGCCCGCCATCTGCTGGATCACTATGGGGTATCCGGGGTGCAGGTGGAAGCCACGGACAGTGGCGATCACTATGATCCCCGGGCACGGGTGGTGCGGCTTGGCAATGACAATTATCGGGGCAAATCATTAACCGCCGTGGTGGTGGCCGCCCATGAGGTGGGTCACGCCATTCAGCATCACCAGGGATCAGGCGGTCTGCACACCCGCTATCGGCTGGCGGTACTGGCCACCTGGGCGGCCCGGGTGTCGCAGATTGCACTGGTGGCGTTGCCCTTGCTGGCAGGGGCCAGTCCGGGGCTGATGCGGGTGGCGCTGGTATTGGTGGCGGCGGGTATTCTGTTATCCACCCTGGTGCATCTGGTCACTCTGCCGGTGGAGTGGGACGCCAGCTTCAACAAGGCGCTGCCCATATTGCAGGCGGGGGACTATTTGTCGCCGCAGGATATGCGCGACGCCCGTAAGATTCTCACCGCCTGCGCCATGACCTATGTCAGTGCGTCCCTGGCCAGCGTGTTGGGTGCCCTGCGCTGGTTGCGCTGGGCCCGCTAGCCGGGAACGCGGGTTGCGCTTTAGCCCACGTTGGCCAGGCTGTTGCGGGGTTTGATCTGCTGATAGATCACATGGGACAGGCGGGCAAAATTGGATTCCGTGGCGATGTCCACCGGCAGTCGCAACTTGCGGGCGATGTCACTGGCGGAAATAATGCCGCGGATCTCCCGGCGCTGGTTGTCCACCACCAGACAGTGCTGCTCGCCATTGGCCTGCAACGCGTCCACCACATCCCCGATACTGGCCTGCTGAATATCCTGCCAGCGGAATGCCTTTAACGCCGCCAGGGGCCGCATAAAGTCACTCACTTTCAATTCGGAACGGTGAAAGCCCTGGGAGATGCGTTTGATCATCTCCTGGTTGTTAAGATCGTCCAGGCTCACCATGCCCAGCACATTGTTGGCTTTGTCCACCACGATTTTCATCCGCACATGGGCTTCGCGCATTCGGGATTCGGCTTCCGCCGCGGATGCGCCCGCTTGCACCACCAGGGCCTGGGACTGACGAAAATCCGTGAAGATGGCCAGCGCCGGATCATCCAGAGTAATGTTTTTGACGTGCTCCGGGTGGGCCAGACTGGTTTGGCCCGCGGCTGGTAACAGGGTTAACGGTTTCATAGTACTACCTCTTGATTCGCTGAGGCTGACGCTGGCAGCAGAACTGTTGCCTGCGGGGAATGGCAGCGTCAGCCGTTTAGTGTTTTAACTGCAATTGAAATAAGCGAATCAGAGGCGGGGAGGGTCGCGGTTGTGAAGGTTGAACGCCAGCTGCTGACAGCGTCCATCCTGGGAGCCGGGCTGCTTGCCCTGGGAGTAATCCGGAGTGTGCAGGCTGAAGCTGAACAGGAGCGGCAGTTCGGGGTCACTGCTGTCGGAGTGATCCGCCAGGCACCAGAATCCCGTATCGGCATCGCTGCTCAGGAATGTTTGATCTCCGGAAGCGGAAGCCTGCGCGGAGAAGCTGCCCAAGCAGGTGACCGAGAACAGTAACGTTGTCGCAAGCAGTAACAGATTGCGTAACATTGAACGGAGCCTCTGCACCTGGTTATTTATCAATATAGCGCTGTTGCGGGCATTCCTCAATGGGCTCGGTGGGGGCGGGGATCCGCGTGCCGGCACAGAGTGAAGAAAATCACCAGACCCAGCACGCCAAAAATCAGAAAGCCCAGGGTAAGGGGGACGGGGGTGCCGTTATAGGCTTCCCCCACCAGGGAACCGGTGGGGACGGCCAGGGTGGTGGACAGGGCACCGGCCACGGACGCGCCCAGGCCGGCAATGCTACCCAGGGGCTGCAGGGCCAGGGCATTAAGGTTGCCAAACTGCAGCCCAACAAAGAAAAACAGCGGGAAGCAATACAGCATAAACAACCACAACGGCGGCTGGTGGTGGTACACTAGGACGAACAACAGCAGCATCAGAGCGGACCACAGGCACTGGCCGGTGAGCGCCGCCAGGCAGACTTTCACCGCCCCCAGCCGGGGCACCACCCGGGCATTGACCACCGAGGCCAGACCAATGGCCATGGCCAGCAGGGCGAAGTACAGCGGAAACCGGGTGCCGGTATGGTACACCTCCACGAAGATGGGCTGGGCGGTGCTCAGGTAACCCACAAAGCCACCGAACACCATTCCCATCACCAGAATGGCGCCCACACTGACAGGCTGGCGCAAAATAAAGCTGATATTGCGCAGCAAAATGTTGATCCGCAGGGGATGGCGTTTAGCCGGTGGATGGGTCTCCGGCAGCCGCACCCCGAACCAGACCACCGCCACCCAGCCATACACCAGAATGGCAATAAAGATCAGGTGCCAGTCCCCCAGCAGTAACAGGGACTGGCCCAAAAGGGGCGCCATGGCCGGCACCAGAATAAAAATCGCCATAATGAACGACATGATCTGGGCCATGGCGGCGCCTTCGAAGCGGTCCCGCACCACCGCCAGAGTCACAATACGGGCGCTGGAGGCTCCCAGACCCTGCAGCAGCCGGCCCACCAGCAACCAGTGAAACTGTTTGGTGAACAGGCACAGCAGCCCGCCTACCGAAAACAGGCCGAGACCAATATAGATGGGCCATTTACGGCCGATGGCGTCGGACAATGGACCGTACACCAACTGGCCCACCCCCAGTCCCAGAAACAGGACGGTTATGACGTACTGCTGGTCGTTGGGATCATCCAGTTGGAATTCGCCGGCGATATCCGGCAGGGCCGGCAGCATGGTGTCGATGGACAGTGCCACCAGGGACATCAGCATGGCCGCCAGGGCCACGAACTCCGCTCTGCTGGGTTGGTTCATGGAAGCCACCTGTACAACGAAGGGCCAGCATCATTGCACAGCTGGATTCAGTTCACAAACCCGCCGCTTACAGGGCCTGACTCAGTGCCGGCCCCACCAAATGGGGCAGCAGGTAACGGTGTACATCCAGTTTCGGCTGGTAGTGGGTAAACAGGCCACCCAGGGTGGAAAACACCCGTGCCAGCATAATGAACTCCGCCGGCAGTTTGTCCACCGGATCGGCTTCCGCCTGGCTTAGCAGGCGCTCCGCCTGTGTCAGGATTTCCCCCTGGGTGGGCCAGTGGGGTTGATCCTGGCTCATCTCGCTGGCGGCCCGCTGGATCTGCGCCAGCAGGGCATCGGCAAACAGCAGCAGGGTATCCGGGCGGCCGCTGCGGGTCTGGAACCCCATCTGGGTCAGCAACCGGGCCATGGCCTCGCGCTCCCCCAGCAGGGCCGCTCCCAGTACCTGAAAGTAGCCGTCGCGGAAGCTGTCAGAGAGGGTCATGGTGCAGCCAAAATCCAGCAGCACCAGTTTGTTGTCCGGGGTCACCAGCAGGTTGCCGGGGTGGGGGTCGGCCTGAAATACCCCCGCCTGCAGCACCTGGCGCAGGTACAGATCCAGCAGTCGGCCCAACAGGTCCGCCAGGCCGGCCTGGTCACCCTCATCCCGGCGCTGATCCAGGGCCTGCATCAGGGGGGTGCCCACCACAAAGTTGCTCACCAGTACCTTGCCGCTGCAATGGCTGGCCACCGGCCTGGGCACCACAACATCGGGTACGTCGGCCAGGAAGTCCGCCACCTGGGCCATGGCCCGGGCCTCGATCCGGTAATCCAGCTCCTCCCGCACGCTGCGTTCGATTTCGGCGGTGATGGTGTTCAGATCCGTGGGCGGCAGCAGGGAGGAAATGCTTTCCAGAAAAATTTTCAGCAGTGCCATATCCAGATCAATGATGGCCTCCAACCCCGGTCGTTGTACCTTTACCGCCACTGCCCGGCCATCCGCCAGCCGGGCCCGGTGCACCTGGCCGATACTGGCGGCGGCGATGGGTTGCGGTTCAAATTCGTCGAATAGCTGGTCCAGGGGCGCCTGCAATTCACTCTCAAGCACCTGACGGATGTCCTCGAAGGGCAGAGCGGTGGCCTGATCCTGCAGCACCCGCAACTCCTCCACCCAGGGTTTGGGCAACAGATCCGCCCGCGCCGACAGCAGTTGCCCCACTTTCAGAAAGGCGCCCCCCTGGCGCAGGGACACATCCCGGAACAGCCGCGCGTTACGGCGATGCAGCCGTTCCAGGGCCTGGGGTGCCCGGCGGCGGCTGAGGAAAGCGGATCGAATGCCCCACAGGCGATAGGCGGTGGTGATTTTGGTGAGCATCCAGCCGGTTTCTTTCATACGCCGGACCCGGGCCGGCCACTGGGCAGCCGCGGCGGCAATCCGCTCGTACTCATCCCGGGCCTGGGTGGCCCCGGCGTTCACCTGTTGCAGCGCCGCCAGGGCCCGGTCCGCCAGCTCCCGCCCCTGCCATACGGTGTTTTCCACGGCGCTCAGGGTGGCGTTCAATACCTGCAGCCAGGCCTTCATCCCGTCCTGACGGGGGGTGTTGGGCAGTGGGCTTGATGTTTCCATGGCTGAATCCTCGGTGCTGTTATCAGTAAAAGTGAACAGGGTAACGCCCTGGGGTTGTCATTTTTTGTAGTACAAATAAAGCGCTAAAAAAACCGGCAGTGCCGGCGTTTACTGGGGCTTGGACAGCGGTGTTTTACAGCTGTTCCAGGCAATCACTACACAACCAAACGGCTGGCGTCTCCGGCCCCTGCAATGGGCTCAGGCCCCGATAGGCCCGCTGGCCCCGCTTCAGGGTCCGGCCACATTCAATACACTGGCCGGCGCGGTTGACGATCACATCCTGCCAGGCATCCACGCTGTCCAGCAGGGCCTGGGGCGAGTGGCTTGCCGCGGTATCCACGGGCGCTGGCGGAGGTTGCGGATGTTGGCGGTCGTTATCACCCCGTACGCTGGCGGCCACCCGTTTGGCATCGCGGCTCACCTGTTCCACCAGGGCGCTGGAATCCGCCACAATATGGTCCACCAGGGTGAAGGTGTCCTCCAGCACGTTGCGGATCAGGTGTGACACGGACATTCGCCGCTGTTCCGCCGCCGCCTTCAGGGTGGATTCCAGATCCTCCGGCACCCGGGCCTGAATCACCCGGTCCTTACGCTCTTCCGCCGCCGCCGGTTTGCGACCCCGGCGGCCGCTGCGTTTGGTGGGGGCGGCTTTGCTGGACTTGTCCTGGTCCGTCAAACTGTGACTCCAGTCTCTCTGAATTGTTGTAATACAAAATATAACACTAATGGGCACAGGTCAATGGGAGCTCAATGGGAGCTCAATGGTAGGTTAATGGGAGGCGGTCAACCCCTCCGCCACCCGGGCCTGACGCCGCATCAGATCCAGAGTGGAGAGTGGATCCGGCAGAGAATCCGCCGGCGCACCCCAGTGCCGGTACAGGGTGTAGGCATTGGTCACCAGCCGTTCGGGCTCGCTCCAGCGGGCATAGGGTGAGCCCAGAAAAGCGGCGCTGTGGAGGATGGCGGCGGCGGCTTCGTGGGGCGGGCGGCCCCGGTGAAACTCGGGCTGCAGCTGTTCATCCACGAACTGCCAGTAGTCGAGCAGGTGCTGGATGTCCTGGCGGGAGGCGAGGGGCCCGTGGCCGGGCACCAGCACCCGGGCGTCCAGGGCCAGCAGCCGTTGCAGGCCCGCCACCAGGTTTTCCAGGGGGCCGCTCCACATCACCGGGGTGCTGCCGATAAAGGCGATATCGCCGGCGTAGGCCACCCGCTGATCCGGAACATAGACAATGGCGTCGCCGTCGGTGTGGCCCGGCCCCACTTCATACAGCACCAGATCCCGGCCATTGACCGTGACACAATGCTCCTGCTGAAAGGTGAAGCTGGGATCTGTGATCTGAATACCTTTGAAGTGATAAGGTGCCAGCATGGCGCCCATGTAGCGGGAAAAACTGTCCACCGCCCCGAATGGCAGGTGTTTCAGTGCCTTGCAGCCCAGTTGAATGGCGCTCATGGATTGCGGTTTGAGGTGATGCATCTGTTGCTGACAGGCGTGGGTGGCAATGATGGTGCGGTCGGCAAACAACTGATTGCCCCAACAGTGGTCACCGTCGGAATGGGTGTTAATGACCGTATCAATGGGGGATCGCGACACCACCGGCGCCATGCTGTCGAGCATCTGGCGGGTGAAATTCAGATCCCAGCAGGTGTCTATAAGGACGCTCTTGCCGCCACACTCGATCAGTCCGATATTGGTTTCACCCCAGGAGCCGTTGGGTACCAGCCAGCTGTAACAATGGGGGCTCAGTTGATAGAGCCCCTCGCGGTAATGCAGCGGTTCGCCATGGCGGGTCAGTTGGCGGCCGGTATCGGTGAGTTGTTTAAAGTTATCCATGGGGTTTCCCGTCACTTTTTCTTATCACTGATGAAGTTGGTGAGGCTGCCCACCCCCTCAATCCACAGCTCGATTTTGTCGCCGGGTTGCAGCCAGTGGTTGTTTTCCAGGGCGCAGCCCATGGGCAACGTGCCGGTGGCCAGCACCTCGCCGGGGTGCAGGGGTTCGTCGCGGCTGGCATGCATCAGCATATCGGCGATGCTGTGTTGGAGGCCGGCGGTACTGGTTTCGCACACGCTGTGGCCGTTGATGCGAACGCCGGCCGCGAGGCGGTCCACGCGATCCAGGACAGCGTCCGCCGTCACCAGTGTACTGGACAGGGCATTGACGAAATGCTTGGATTTTTGCGGGCCAAAGCCGCTGCGCATCTCCTCCAACTGCACATCCCGGGCACTGAAGTCATTCAGCACCAGAAAGCCGCCAATGGCCGCCAGCGCCTGTTCCCGGGTGGCGTTATACAGGGGGCGGGCGAGTACCAGCGCCAGTTCCAGTTCGTAATCCAGGTAGCGGGTGTAGGCGGGCCAGTGGATACGGTCGCCCTCAGTGGCCAGATTTAAATGATTACTGAAATAGTACACCGGTTGCCGATACCAGATGGGTTTGGGCTTCAGGGCCGGGAATGGTCGCCGGGTAATACGTTCCACCGAGCTGACCAGTGGCATCAGGGCAGGCATAAATTGCCGCACCATACCCCGGGCCGCATTGATGGCATGGGATTCCGAGAGCATGAAGTCACGCAAAGACAGGGGTTGAAATGGTAATAGCTCCCGCGTGCCAGCCGCTATGTCCAGCGGCGGGGGTGGCGATTGTTGCAAGGCTTCCAGCAGGCGATCGTGCCACCGGGGCCAGTCCGCCAGCAGACTCAGCAGACTATCATCGTCTACGGCATTATCCAGCAGTGCGGCGACCTCATACCATTGCTGTTCCGCCTTAACCATCAGCATTGTTTTGTTGTTATGCAGTATGCGCTTGAATTGCATGGGGCGAAGCCGGCCTCTAGAACAAAAGAATGAGTGGCACGATGATACACCACTGAGCCCCGTGGAAATTGACTTCAGCGCCGACACCGGTGAGAGTCAGGCTGCGGTGGCTGTAATTAAGAACAAAGTTGAGAACAGCAGCGGCGCGGCGTAAGCTGGCGGCAGTCTCCCGATTGCAGGGGTTGGCCTTATGAAAGTACATCATCTCAGTTGTGGCAGCCTGTGTCCCCATGGCAGGCGCCTGATCAATGGCGCCGGCGGTTGGCTGGAAACCGCGTCACTGTGCTGTCATTGTCTGCTGGTGGAAACCGACGAGCGGCTGGTATTGGTGGACACTGGTCTGGGCCGAGCGGATCTCGACCCGCGTCACAGCCGCTGGCCTTTGACCAGCCGACTGGCTTTTGGGGTGCGCCAGAATCTGGCGGACAGTGCCTGGCAACAGGTGCAGCAGTTGGGTTACCGGCCGCAAGACGTCACTGACATTCTGCTGACGCACATGGATCTGGATCATGCCGGTGGTCTTTCGGATTTTCCCCGGGCGCGGGTACATGTCTTCGTCGATGAGCTGGAGGCAGCCCTTAATCCCCCAGCTTTCAGGCCCGGCGCCGTTACCTGCAAAGCCAATGGGCGCATCAGCCCCACTGGGTGATTCACCGCCTGGGAGGCGAACAATGGCGTGGTTTCGCCAGCGTACAGGCGTTGAGCGCGCAGAAACGGAGATATTGCTGGTGCCTACCATCGGGCATACCCGCGGCCATTGTGCCGTTGCCGTGCGCAGCGGTGAGCAGTGGCTGTTACATTGCGGCGATGCCTATTTCCATCACGGTGAACTGCAACGCTCACCTCAGTGTCCACCGGCCCTGGTGGTGATGCAGCATGCCATTGCCGAGAATGTTCGGCAAATGCGCAAAAACAAACGCCGCTTGCGGGAGTTGAAGCTGCATGCCGGCGGGGATCTGAATCTGTTTTGCGCCCACGACCCGCTGGAGCTTGAACAATACCAGGTGCGGCAGACTGCTGCTGTCGGCAACGATTATGAGAAGACCTGTTAGGGAGAGGATCTATTAGATGAGAGGACCTATTGGAAGAGGACCTATCAGACTTGAGGGGACCTCTATAAATCCAGAATTTGATCGTTGAAACTTTAAATTACGGTAGCTGTTGGAAAAATATCACACTGCATGGCTTTTGATGTCGAAAATGTCCAGGAAATGTCCAATTTTACGCCATTAAATTTTGCATTAGTGCCTTATTACTACCGTTGCTCAGTAAGCGGGCGCTCTNCGCCTGCTNAGCGTGACAGACCGTCGCATGTTGTAGATCAGATTCATCATACCGATCTTCATCGCGGCCCGAGCCTGGCCTATGACGCGGACAAACATACCACCCTGTTCATTGGTTATCGAGCCAAAGACGTGTTCAACGCGAACCCGTATCTTAGACTTCCTGCGATTAGCGCGAAGTTCTTGATCGCTCAGTGCATTGTTCCGACTGCCCTTTTTGTGAATATGGCTACGATAGCCCGTGGCATCCAGCATCAGTTCGTTCTCCTCGCTGGAGTACGCGCTGTCGGCCCAAATATCTTTTGCTGTGTTGTCTCTCAGCAATTCGTAAAAAACCTGCGAGTCGTGCACCTCCGCCGAGGTCACCTCGTAGCCGCGAATCAGTTTGTTCTGATTATCAACGNTGACGTGATTCTTGTAGCCATAGTAGGACTCGCCATTTTTCTTGGTCCAGCGAGCATCGGTATCTTTTTGTCGCTTGACGTTGGGGTTGGCATCAAACCTGTCCGGCGTCTTTCCCTCTTTAATTTGTGCATTCTCCCCTCGACTGTTGCGCTGCTTCGGCGCACTGACGAAACTGGCATCGACAATCTGCCCTTTGCGAGCCTTGAATCCCTGGTCATCCAGTTGCAGATCAAANTCGATGAACAATGCTTCCATCAGATTCTCATTGACCAACTGTTCCCGAAACAGCCAGATAGTTTTGGCGTCCGGGGTGGTGTCCTCGGGATTGACACCCAGGAAACGGCAAAAACTGTAGCGGTCACGAATCTGGTATTCCAGTTCATCATCCGACAGGTTATACAAGTGCTGGAGCACCAGCGCCTTAAACATCAAGATAACGTCAAATGGCTTTCTGCCAGCATTGCTTTTGCGATGTTTGGGCCGAACTCGTTCGAGAGTGGGTCGAAAATATTCCCAGGCGACCAATTCATCGAGATGAACCAGCGGGTCGCGTTCATTCAGCTTGTGGTGACGCTCGTCTAAATCGAAAAAGCCTGCTTGCATAGTGATGGTGACCTATTTGATGCGATGGTGGTATTTTACTTTAATCGGGGCAATTTTTAGAGGTGCCCTTAAGAGAAAGTATGATCTGATTTCTAGCAGGGAATTTATCGGAGCCAGCGCTTATCTTTTTAAAACTCGTGAATTATCAGACTAAGATCACTTTTAAATTGTTTTAGATATACAAACAAGATGTTCTCATCTTCTGCGCTAACAACTTGTTGAAAAACTCTCCCTACTGACTATTTTATGGGAAAATAGCGCTTTCTTCACTTTATACTTCGCAAAGTAACCTACGGTGCATCGTATGCAAAAATGTACGTCACTGGTACTCTTTAATGCGTTAATAAGTCTCATTGTTATAACTCCGAGGTGATTGGTATACGTCGAGTTATTGTCAGGTGTGGTGTTCAGCCAGTTGAAGGTAGCAATGCCTGTTTGACGGTTGCCGCCTCTTCACCATCCGTGAATTTCACAACATGGACGATTTTGGCCAGGTAATCGAATCCCGAGACAGTGCCCTGAATCAAGCGAAAAGTCGCGCTGAAGCCGCTAGTGGTTCTTTGATCAAGGCCAAACGGGGTTCCATCCCGATGCCACGAACGTTCACGGCGATTCCAGCCTTGGCAGGCTGTCGCGCTGCTCGCCCGGCTCCGGCGTCTTCCCTTTCAGCATATACACAAAGGCAATAATCTCGGCAATGGTGCGATACAGCAGTTCCGGGATTTCCTCGCCGATTTCCAGCCGCGCCAGAATTTCCACCAGTTGCGGGTTCTCATAGATGGGCACTTCATGTTCACGTGCGATACGCAGTATTTCCTGGGCCAGTTCCTCGCTGCCGGAGGCGCTGACAAAGGGGGCCTGTTTGCCGTCGTAGGTGAGGGCCACCGCCTGGGAGGTCTGAGATTGTTTCATGTGCGGATATCCACCAGTTGATTGTGCAGTATGGCTTTTTCGCTGGGGGGAATTCCCAGATGTCCCTCCAGGGTATCCACTCTGAGCCCCATGTCCGTTAATACTTCTTGCAGGTACGCGAAGTGTTCCCGGGTCTGCTGCAGGGTTTGTTCCCATTTCGCCCAGAAGGTAACGCCGGCGTTTTGCCCCAGCATACTGATCTGACACAGCATGGGGCCGAGCCCTTCGATATCGAAAGCCATTTGCACCACCCAGCGCTTGCCCAGCTGGCGCTGACTGGCTTCGGGCTCCGCTTCCTGTTGCTCGATACGAAACTGGAACACTTGCACCTGGCCCTGATGCAGAATCGGCAGCTCAAAACTGAGCAGGGGCGGGGGGGCGCCGGGTTCCTGGCTGCGGGGTTGTGATGCCAGTTGGTGCAGGTTGATACGGGCCAGGGCCCCCTTTACCTGTTTCAAAAGCACCGACACCAGGGCATCCGCCATGTCGCTGCCCGCCGGCAGACGTGCCCGGCCCTGGGGTTGCAGCGGTATGTTGCCTGGCAGTGGCGGTAACAGCAGGGGGTCCGGCGCACCTGAGCCTGGTGGCTGGGGCGTGGGGCCCGGCCCTGGGGCCGACGCAGAGTTGGAGTAAGCAGCGGACCCTGGCGGTCGGGCAGCCGGTACAAACGCGGCGCCGTGGCGCTCCGTGGTTTGGGTAGTGGCCCCCGTCTGAGGGTTGACCCCCGTCTGAGGGCCGGGGCCTTTGCCAGCAGGCGGCGCCCCCGGGCGGGCCTCGGCAGCGGGACCGGCGCCGGGGCTGGCCGGACCTTTGCCAGCGGGGGACGGGCCTGTTGGGGGCAGGTTAGGGCCGGTGGTAACTGCACGATCTGGCGTGCCGGTACTGGCACGACCCAGCGCCGGCTCAGCGCCACCCCGCTGGGCGGCATCCGGTGCGACAGCCGGGCGTTGGGACTGTGGCGCTTGCTCCAGCTGCTTTTGCAGTTGTTGCAACTGATGTTTGAGGTCAGCACCCAGCCATTGTTGCCAGTTCGCCGGTGCCCCCGGGCCCGGCGTTGACCCAGACGTTTCCCGGGGGGCGGTGTTGCCGGGGCTGATGGCGGCTTTCAGTTGCCGCACCATGGCTGCCAGGCCGGTGGACGCGGAGCCGCCGGATTCCCTGGCGCCACCGGCAGTTTGCCCCCGGCCGGTGGCTGGTTGAAGGGCTTCGCGCACCGCCTGTTGCAGGCGCTGTTCCCGAAACAGGCCACTGTTTCGCACGGCCTGTTGCATCTGCCCGGCGCCCTGCAATTGGTGAGGCCGGGGCAGCTGCTGCAGTAACGCCTGAATCTGGGTTTGCAGCCGGGGAGGCAGGGCGCGGCTGAGTTCCGGGCTGGCGCCAAGCTGCTCCAGCACACGGAACAGCGGACTCAGCCCCTGCTGTTGCGGTACCAGGGCCTTTAGGGCCTGATCCACCCGGGCTGCCACCTGGGGGGGAAGAATCTGCTGCACTCTAAGACCCTGCCGGGGATCGGCGATAGCCTGCACCCGCGCCCCCTGGGCCAGGGCAAAGCCCGCCTCCGCCCGGATCAGCAGGCTCTGGCCCTGGCGCAGTGCCTCGATGGCAGCGGGGGTGATCCGGGTCAGGGGGGCGTCGGTTCGGGTTTCCGTTGGTGGCGCTGTAGTTGATGGCGCGGTTGCGGACGCGGTGGCCGCTGTTGATCTGGCCTGCAGCAACAGCTCATAAACCGGCTTGCCGTCCGCGCCGCGGCTGGCCTGGCTGGCCACCACCCGGGCGCTGACCGCTTCGCTCTGGGGCACCCCGGCACTGCCGGCAGCCACCGGCTGCGAACGGTTACTGGATTCCGGGCGGGTGGTGGTAGGCGGGCCCCCGGGCAAATCAATCATCTGGGCATCGCGGCTGTCGGGTCATGCCCCCAGTATAGCGCTGTTTATGGCGCCGCCCAGGGCCGCGGGTTATTGCAACAGCGCCGCCAGGCACACCACCATTGCCATGGTCAGCATCAGCCAGCGCAGCGTGCGCTGTTGGGCACGGATAGCGAAGCGCACGCTGAGTTGCACACCGACGATGGATGCCGCCCCCATCAGCAGCCCCGGCAGCCACTGCACCTGGCCCTGAATGATAAACACCGCCAGGGCCACCACGCTGAACAGCAGGGTGCACAGCAGCTTCAGGGCATTGGCCCGCAGCAGATCGTAGCGCAATACCCCCGCCAGGGCCGTCAGCAGGATAAACCCCACCCCGGCCTGGACAAAGCCGCCGTAGACCCCTGCCAGCAGCAGCCAGCCCCAGGCCTGGGGGCGCTGCCTGGGGCTCAGGGGTGTTTCCTCCGCCCCGGGGATGGCGCTGGGGCGCAGCACAAAGCTCAGGGTCACCAGCATCATGGTACCCAGTAACAGTGGTTTCAGCAGATCCACCGGCAGTATCGAGGCCAGCACCGCCCCCGCCAGGGCACCGATCACCGTGGGCATTAGAATGGGCAACAGCGCCCGGGGTTCCAGGGGCCGCTGTCGATGCAAGCCGCGGACCCCGGCGATGGATTGCATCAGCACGCCCACCCGGTTGGTGCCATTGGCCACGTCCGCCGGCAGGCCCAACAGCATCAGTGCCGGCAGGGTAAAAATGGAACCGCCGCCGGCCAGGGTGTTGATGAAACCCGCCAGCACGCCGGCACCAATCAGTAACAGCAAGTGCAGGAGGTCAAGCGAATACAGAGGATCAAAGGTCACGATGGGTCCGCGAAAGTCACGATGGGTCCGCCAGTCCGGGGCAATAATGGTAGGCGAGGGTATGGCGGGTTGCAATTGGCACCGGCACGGGCGGTGAATCTTGGTTATAATGCAGCCCTTGAAACTAAACCCCATGGAATGTCAGGCTGAATTTGTGGCAACAGCATTAATGCAGACGCAAGGGCTTTACTGCGAGCGGGATGACCGGGTGTTAATCCGGGATCTGGATTTCAGTTTGGAGAACGGGGAGGTGTTGCAGATTGAAGGCCCCAATGGCAGCGGCAAAACCACCCTGTTGCGCATTCTTTGTGGGTTATCGGAGGATTACGAGGGTGACATTTTCTGGTCCGGTCAGCCCCGCGCCCGGGTGGATGAGGCGTTTCGCCAGGGCACCTTGTATTTCGGCCATCTTACCGGGGTGAAGGCGGCCCTCACACCCCGGGAAAATTTGCGCTGGATATTACAGTTAAAGGGGATCACTGCCAGTGCCGCCCTCAATCCGCTGATCGATCAGGCCCTGCAAGAGGTGGGACTGTTCAGTTATGAGGATGTGCCAGTGCAGGCCCTGTCCGCCGGCCAGAAACGCCGGGTGGCACTGGCCCGGCTGCAGTTGGAGCCCGCCCGCCTTTGGGTCCTGGATGAGCCCTTCACCGCCATCGACCGGGCCGGGGTGGCGCAACTGGAGCAGTTGGTGCAACAACACGCTGAGGCCGGGGGCGCGGTTCTGATCACCACCCATCATGCCCTGGAGTTAACCGGTATCCGCAAACTGCAACTGGGGCTGGGGAAGGGAACATGGCGAATTCTGTAATGTCTGATCATTCGTCGGTGGAGCCCTCCCTGTGGTCGGGCCTTACGGCGGTGATGAAGCGGGATCTGCTGCTGGCGTTTCGCCAGCGCTCGGACATGGTCAACCCGCTGTTCTTTTTTGTGATGGTGATTGCCCTGTTCCCCCTGGGGGTGGGTCCAGAACCCGCCACCCTGCGCATGCTGGCGCCGGGGGTGATCTGGATCGCGGCGCTGCTGTCCACCCTGCTGTCCGTGGACAGTCTGTTCCGCCAGGATTTCGACGACGGCTCCCTGGAACTGGTGCTGTTAAGCCCCCAGCCCCTGTTCGTGGTGGCCCTGGGCAAGGTCCTGGCCCACTGGTTGATTACGGCGGTACCCCTGATCTGTGTGACACCAGTGTTGGGCATCATGCTGTTTATGGACGGCAACACCCTACTGGCTACGCTATATAGCCTGTTGTTGGGTACCCCGATACTGAGCATGATCAGCGCCATCGGCGCGGCTCTGACCGTGGGATTGCGCAAGGGTGGGGTATTGATTGCGGTGATTGCCTTGCCGTTGTATGTTCCGGTGCTCATATTTGGCACCAGTGCGGTGGAGGCCGCGGCAATGACGCTGCCCTATGTGGGCCAGCTGGCGTACCTGGGGGCTTTTCTGGTGCTGGCCCTGACCTTTGCACCCTTTGCCATTGGCGCGGCTTTGCGGATCAGCGTCAATACCCGGTAGTGGCGGGAAACAAACGAGGTAGTTGTGTTACAGACCCTGAAACGACTTTATCACCAGTTCGGCTCGCCCCGGTATTTTTATGATATCACTGGCAGGATGTTGCCCTGGCTGGTGGCGGCGGCGCTGCTGTTACTGGTGCCGGCCTTGATCTACGGTCTGGGCTTTGCGCCACCGGAAAAATATCAAGGCAACAGTTACCGGGTCATTTATATTCATGTACCGGCCGCCAGCATTGCCATGAGCGGTTATTTCATGATGGCGGTGGCCGGCGTTATCGTTCTGGTGTGGCGCATGAAAATGGCCGAAATGGTGGCCAGGGCCATCGCCCCCATTGGTGCCTCCTTCACCTTCATCTGCCTGGTGACCGGCGCCATCTGGGGCAAGCCCACCTGGGGCACCTGGTGGGTATGGGATGCCCGGCTCACCTCCATGCTGATTCTGTTGTTTCTGTACCTGGGGATAATGGCCCTCAATGCGGCCATCGAGCAGCCCCAGGCCGCCGCCCGCGCCACTGCGGTGCTCAGTATCGTGGGGGCGGTGAATCTGCCCATCATCAAGTATTCGG
The DNA here is from genome assembly GCA_002701845.1 of Pseudomonadales bacterium. Taxonomy (GTDB): domain Bacteria; phylum Pseudomonadota; class Gammaproteobacteria; order Pseudomonadales; family Ketobacteraceae; genus Ketobacter. The sequence goes on along the minus strand of NZXG01000038.1, from coordinate 177,040 downwards.
TGGAGTGGTGGAACACCCTGCATCAACCGGCCTCCATCACCATGACCAGCTCCGCCATCGATCCCGAGATGCTGATCACGCTGCTCACCTCAATGGCGGGTTTTTATTGCCTGTTTGCGGTGCTGGTGATTATGGCCACCCGTTGTGAAATTCTGCGGCGGGAGCAGCGCAGTCGCTGGGTCCGATCCCTGGTAACGGAGGCAGTGGATGGCGTTTGAATCGTTCGCGGACTTTATCGCCATGGGGCGCCACGGGGTTTACGTCTGGTCCGCCTATGGCATCACCGCCCTGGTACTGGCGGCCAACATTATTGCCCCCATTGTGCGCCGCCGGGGCATCGAAGCGGAAATCCGGCGCAAGGTAAAACGAGAGCAGGTTGAATCATGAATCCGAAGCGAAAACAACGATTGATCATTGTATTGGGCGTGTTGGTGGCGGTGGCATTGGCCACCGGCCTGATTACCTTCGCCCTGCGGGAGAATATCAATCTGTTTTTTACGCCAACCGAAGTGGCCGAGGGCAAAGCGCCACTGGAACGCCGCATTCGGGTAGGGGGGCTGGTGGTGCCCGGCAGCGTGCAGCGGGGCGAGGAGCTGGAAGTTTCCTTTGACATTACCGACAACGCCCGTCAGATTACCGTGCGGTACGCGGGTATTCTGCCGGATCTGTTCCGCGAGGGACAGGGGATCATTGCCCATGGCAAACTGATTGGGGGCAGTCTGGTGGAGGCCGACGAAGTCCTGGCCAAGCACGATGAAAACTACATGCCGCCGGAAGTGCAGGAGGCCATTGAGAAAGCCGGCCACCCCAAAGACACCATCAGTGATTATCAATAGCAAAGCAAAGGCATCGGTGGTAGAAGCCGCGCCGGCGGGCGGTACCACAGTTTGACAAGCATACGGGCTCCGGCTTTCGTTCCGTTTACCAGGAGGGCTTGACTGCTGAGTTGTCTATCAGCAAACTCCAGACTGCCGGCGGAAACAGGGCTATCCCTCCACCCACTCATTAGAAGAAGTAGCTGTTCCAACATGACCTTTAAAGCGCCAGAAAGTCTCTCTGAGCAGATTGCTCAGCACCTGGGCCAGTTGATCATCACTGGGGAACTGAAAGCGGGGGACCGGATTCAGGAATTGCGCGTCGCCAATGAACTGAATGTCAGCCGGGGCTCGGTGCGGGAGGCCTACCTGATCCTGGCCCGCCGCTACCTGATCGATATCGTGCCGCGCAAGGGGGCGGTGGTATCGGCCATGACCCCTAAGCATGTGCGTGACGTGTACGAAATGAATATCCTGCTGATCGGTCAGCTGTGCCGGCGGGCCACCCTGGCCTGGAAAGAAGGGGAGCAGGAACCCTTTTTGGAATATCTGCAATTGATGGAAGGGTACGTGGCCAATGGCCAGGTAATGCAGTTTTACGATGCCACTTTCAACTTCGCCCGCATGGCCTACCGGTTTGTGGACAATCCTTACCTGGAAGACATGCTGGAGGACTTGCAACCGGCGGTGCGCCGCACCTATTACTTCGCCATCAATCTGGACCAGTCCGAAATCGACAAATCCATGACTTTTCTGCGCGAGCTGATGGCCTGCATCATGAACCGGGAAGTGGACGGCGCGGAGCGGAAACTGGCACAGTTCGGCCAACATCAGTGCGACACGGTGTTGCGCCGGTTGGAGGCTGCCCCGGTCGCTTGATGTCGTGTGCTCCTGGCGCGTCGTGGCGGCTACGTCAACCAGTACCTCAGGAAAGCTTCCGGGGCCTCACAGCCCGGGCTGAATCCTGCGCACCCAGAACACCACGCCGCCGCAGACCGCCACCGGGATGATGAACAGATTAATGATAGGCAGGGAGGTCAGCGCCATGACCACCGCGCCGAATGCCATCACCGCCGGCCGGTGCTGGCGCATGATGGTGAGCAGTTCCTGAAAGCTGCGGCCGTTATTGTCCGCCGGCACGTCCAGATACTGCATGGCCAGAATCCAGGCGCCAAACAGGAACCAGATCACCGGCACCGCCGCATTGACCCCGGGGATGAAGTACAGCACCAGAGTCAGTATCCCCAGGCCCAAAGCCCGCACCAGCCAGTAAATCAGTTTGCGGGTCTCCCGCGCCAGGGTGCGGAGGGCAATCTGCCCCAGGGAGTGCTCGGGATAAGTGGGATTGTGCAGTTCCCGCTCCGCCTTCTCCCCCAGAATTCCGATAAAGGGGCCGATGATCAGGTGCACGAACATGGTGAACGTGGAGCCCATAATGAACAGCAGCCCCAGAATGATCAGTGCAAAGATCAGCCATTTCAGGGCCCCCAACAGCTGACTCAGGGAGGCCTCCATCCAGTCCAGCCAGGGCCAGAGGTCCACCGTCGTGCTCCAGCCGGCGATCCACTCGTAGGCGTAGCTGATTACCAGGTAACCGCTGATCGTGAACAACAGGATATTGACCACCAGTGGTACCAGCATATAGGGCCGCAAACTGGGGCGTCGGGCCAGTGTCAACCCCTCTGCCAGGCAATTGACCCCGTCACGCAACTGCTGAATCATCAAATCTGCTCCTGCTGGTAAAGTCGCCGCAACCCTAACATATTCCGGCCTTCGGCGCTGTGGACCCTAGCCGGTTTCGGGGTGATTTTAGGCCGGCCCCAGGGTGGTTCTCAGGGCAAAACCCGCTACAATAGGCCGCTTATTATAAAGCGCGTTCCCGGTTTTTGGCCAAGCCCCGCCGGGGCTGGTCCGGGACGGCCGTTCAACCGATTCCAATAGGGACTTTCGCCATACATGCGTCTGAAATCGATCAAACTTGCGGGCTTCAAATCCTTCGTGGATCCCACCACGGTATCCTTCCCGGATAACCTCAGCGCCATTGTGGGTCCCAACGGCTGTGGTAAGTCCAATGTGATTGACGCGGTGCGCTGGGTGATGGGGGAGAGCTCCGCCAAGCACCTGCGGGGGGAGTCCATGGCGGATGTCATCTTCAACGGCTCCAACGCCCGCAAGCCCACCACCCAGGCCTCGGTGGAGCTGATCTTCGATAACAGTGACGGCACTCTGGCTGGTGAATACGCCCGCTACAACGAAATCGGCATCAAACGGCAGGTGACCCGTGACGGCCAGTCCAACTATTTCCTCAACGGCACCAAATGCCGGCGCAAGGACATCACCGATATCTTCCTGGGTACCGGTCTGGGCCCCCGCAGCTACGCCATTATTGAGCAGGGCATGATATCGCGCCTGATCGAAGCCAAACCCGAGGAGCTGCGGGTATATATCGAAGAGGCGGCGGGGATCTCCAAGTACAAGGAGCGGCGTCGGGAAACCGAGCATCGTATGCGCCGCACCCGGGAAAACCTGGAGCGGCTGGAGGACCTGCGGGAGGAGCTGGGCCGGCAGTTGCAGCACCTGGAGCGGCAGGCCGCGGCGGCGGAAAAATACAAGCAGTTGAAAGAAGAAGAGCGACTGCTGCGGGCGCAATTACAGGCCCTGAAGTGGAAATCCCTCAATGACCGGGTGCAGAACAGCGAGACCCAGATCCGCGATCTGGAAGTGAAGTTCGAGGCCTGTATCGCCGACCAGCGGGCCATGGATGCCCGCATCGAGTCCCAGCGCGAACAGCACCTGGAACTCAGCGATCGGCTGAACGAAGTGCAGGGTCGCTATTACGGGCTGGGGGCGGATATTGCCCGCATCGAGCAAAGCATCCAGCACACCAAAGAGCGCGGCAATCAATTGCGTCAGGATCTGCAGCAGACCCTGGAAAACTGTCAGGCCGGTGAGGAGCAGATCCGCGAGGACGAGACCGAACTGGAGACCGTGAGCATTGAGCTGGCGGAACTGCAGCCGGAATACGAGCTGGTTAAAGGGGAGTCCGAGGCGGCCAATGAACAGCTGCACGAAGCGGAAGAGCAAATGCAGCAGTGGCAGCAGGAGTGGGACGAGTTCAATCACCGCGCCAATGAGCCCCGCCAGAGGGCGCAGGTGGAACAATCCCGCATCCAGCACCTGGAACAGTCCGTGGAACGATTGCGTGACCGCATCGAACGCTTGAAGGGCGAGCAGCAAACCCTGTCCGCCGGCCCCCTGGAAGAGGAGGTGGCGCTGCTGGAAGAGCGCATGGGGGAAGCGGACCTGAAAATCGAGGATCTGCAAAGCGATGTGGCCGGGGTGCAGGAAGAAATGAAAACCCGCCGCGAGGCCAACCACCAGGTCAGTCAGGAACTGGACCAGGCCAAAAGCGAACTGCAGACCCTGCGGGGTCGGCACGCTTCCCTGGAGGCCCTGCAGCAGGCCGCCCTGGGGGAGTCGGATCTGGTGGACTGGCTGGCGGTGAACGAACTGCAGGACAAGCCGCGACTGGCGCAGCAGGTGACTGCCGAGGCCGGTTGGGAAAAGGCGGTGGAAACCGTACTGGGTGATTATCTGCAGGCGGTTTGCCTGAGCGGCCTGGACGCGGTGAGCGCGGTGGTGGGCAGCCTGGAAAAAGGTGTGGTGTCGTTTTTGGATACCGACGCGCCGGCGCTGGTGTCCACCTCCAGCAGCCTCACCCCGCTGGCGGACAAAATCAGCGGCGAACCCGCCGCCAAAACCCTGGTGGCCGGGGTATTCGTGGCGCCGGATCTGGCCACCGCCCTGGCCGGCCGGGATCAGCTGGAAGCCGGGGAATCCCTGATTACCGCCGATGGCATCTGGGTGGGCCCCAATTGGATGCGGGTGGCCCGGGACAGCAATCAGGAAGCGGGTGTGCTGCAGCGGCAGCAGGCGCTGGAAGAGACCGAAGCCCGGCTGGCGCAAACCGAGGCCCGGGTGGAGGAACTCAGTGCCAGCCTCAGCGATGGCCGCGAAGCACTGCGGCAACTGGAGGAACAGCGCGAGCAGGCGCAGCGGGAACTCACCGATTACAACCGCTCAGTGTCCGATCTCAAGGCCCAGCTCAGCGCCAAGCAGGTGCGGCTGGAGCAGTTCAGCATGCGCCGCGACCGCATCAGCCATGATCTGACGGAATGCCGCGAGCAACAGGTGCATGAGCAGGAAACCCTGGGGGAAGCACGGCTGGTGTTGCAGGAGGCCATGGACATTATGGCCCGGGATACCGAACAGCGGGAGGCTCTGCTGCAGCGGCGGGATCAGATCCGCCAGCGTCTGGATCAGGTGAAGCAGTCCGCCCGCGGCGGTAAGGACCGGGCTCATCAACTGGCGCTGCAGGTGCAGCAACTGCAGTCGCGTCAGGACTCAACCCGCCAGGGTCTGGAACGGCTGCGGCAGCAACTGGCGGGGCTGCAGGAACGCCGGACCGCCCTCGAACAGCAATTGGCTCAGGGCGATGATCCCTTTGTGGAGTTGCAGGCGGAACTGGAGGAAAAACTTGAGGCCCGGCTGCAGGTGGAAGAAGAGCTGGCCAGCGCCCGCCGGACCCAGGAGGAGTGTGAGCATAATCTGCGGGCGGCGGAGAAACAGCGCAGCGAGGCGGAGCAGGCGGCGCAGTCGGTGCGCTCGGAACTGGAACGTCAGCGGATGGACTGGCAGGGTATGCGGGTGCAGCGGGAAAACCTGCAGGCCCAGCTCACAGAGGCGCAGTTCGAACTGGAAACCCTGGTAAACGAATTACCGGCAGAGGCCAATGAAAGCGAATGGTCTCAGGAGTTGGAGCGGATCGGCGCCCGCATTTCCCGCCTGGGTGCCATCAACCTGGCGGCCATTGAAGAATTCAAGTCGCAGTCCGAGCGTAAAAATTATCTGGATGCCCAGCACGACGATCTGATGCAGGCTCTGGAAACTCTGGAAAATGCCATCCGCAAAATCGACCGCGAAACCCGCACCCGGTTCAAGGAAACCTTCGACAAAGTGTCTGCCGGTCTGTCCGAACTGTTCCCCAAAGTATTCGGCGGTGGTCATGCCTATCTGGAGCTTACCGGCGAGGATCTGCTGGATACCGGCGTCGCCATCATGGCGCGGCCGCCGGGCAAAAAGAACAGCACCATTCATTTGCTCAGCGGGGGGGAAAAAGCCCTCACCGCCATTGCTCTTGTGTTCTCGATTTTTCAGTTGAACCCGGCGCCGTTCTGTATGCTGGATGAGGTGGACGCGCCACTGGACGATGCCAACGTGGGTCGCTATTCCCGGATGGTGGAGGAAATGTCAGCGCGGGTTCAGTTCATCTACATCACCCACAACAAAATTGCCATGGAAATGGCGCATCAGTTGATGGGGGTGACCATGCACGAACCCGGGGTGTCCCGACTGGTGTCCGTGGACGTGGAGGAGGCCGCCGCCATGGCTGTGGCCTGATTAACGAATATTTGACGGATTCGCTTTATTTTTACTGCAAATGCTCTATGTTTCTGATAGATCAGAAAAAACGGCCTGAAAGCGGGGTCTGACGGAAGCCGGAGCGACAACACGAGGATTCGACTGATGGAATTCGGCCTGAGAGAAGTCCTGATACTGGTGGGTTTTGCCGTCATTGCCGGGATTTTGTTTGACGGCTACCGCCGCATGCGGAAATCCCGGGCCGGCGAGCTGGAGTTGCCCTCGGAAATGGGCGGCAGTTGCGAAGACCACTGGGAGTTGTATCGGGGGGAACTGCCCAACGGTGGTGCCCGCAAAATTCCCCTCAGTGTGCGTCGCGCCATCGGTGAGGCAGAGGACCCCGAACAACGCCAGGAGCCCGAGCTGGGGGAGGACTTCGGTTCGGCGCTGGATGAAACCGATGCCCCGGTGGCGGCGGAGGAAGTGGTGGCGGAACGGCGCGAACGCCGGGCGCAACCCGGCCAGTCCAGGCCGGCACCTGCGGCGGACTCGCAGCCCCTTGCAGCCGAGCCGGAGCCGGTGTTGGCGGAAGGCGATGCCCACACCCAAAGTGACCTGTTCGCCGAGGACGATCTGCTGGTGGCCTCCCGGGCCGAGCAGCAGGCCAAACTGGCCAGGAAAACCGGCGCCCGAACCGAACGCCAGCCGGAAGTGGAGATCGACCCGGAGCTGCAGGAAGTCCTGGTGATCAACGTCATGGCCAAGCAGGGGGAAATTGCCGGCAACGATCTGCTGCGGGTGTTACTGTCCTGCGGCTTCCGCTTTGGCGACATGAATATATTTCACCGCTACGAGCAGCACAGCGGCAAGGGCGGGCTGGTATTCAGCGCCGCCAATGTGGTGGAACCCGGGGTGTTTGACGTGGACCATATGGATGAGTTCAGCACCCCGGGCATCTGTATGTTCATGAAGTTGCCCGGTCCCAAACGGCCCATCCACGGGTTTGATATCATGATGGATTCCGCCCGCAAAATTGCCAACCTGCTGGACGCGGAGATCAAAGACGAGCATCACAACGTGATGCGGCAACAGACCGCGGAGCACTACCGGCAACGGGTGTTGGATTTTGAGCGGCGTTACCTTTCCTTCAAGGCCAGCCAGCAACATTGATTCCCGCCGTGGGGGCGTCGTCTCGGTGGCGCCCTCCGTGTATAATTCCCGCCGCGTTACGGTTACAGGCTGGAACAATCCATGGCATCAGCGAAAGCTCAGATTGACAAGCTGCGCGAGCAATTGCGCGAACACAATTATCGCTATTACGTGCTGGATGATCCCGCCGTGCCGGACTCGGAATACGACCGCCTGTTCCGGCAACTGCAGCAGTTGGAAGCGGATCACCCTGAGCTGATCACTGCCGATTCCCCCACCCAGCGGGTGGGGGCGCCGCCCCTGGACGCCTTTACCGAAGTGCGTCATCGCCTGCCCATGCTGTCGTTGGATAATGCCTTCTCCGCCGAAGAACTGGCGGCGTTTGATCGCCGGGTGCGGGAGCGCCTGCAGCGGGAAACGCCGGTGGAGTACGTGTGCGAGCCCAAACTGGACGGCCTTGCAGTAAGCCTGATGTATGAAGGCGGGGTGCTCACCCGCGGCGCCACCCGCGGTGATGGCCAGACCGGCGAGGACATCACCCAGAATATCCGCACCATCGAGTCAGTGCCGCTGCGGCTGCGTGGTACCGGCTATCCGTCGGTGCTGGAAGTGCGGGGGGAAGTGTTTATGACCAAGTCCGGGTTTGCCCGGCTGAACGAGAATCAGGAGAAGAACGGGGATAAGCCCTTCGTGAATCCTCGCAATGCCGCCGCCGGCAGTCTGCGCCAGCTGGATTCCGCCATCACCGCCCGCCGGCCGCTGGCCATGTACTGCTACGGCGTGGGCTATGTGGAGGGTGGGGAACTGGCCGCCACCCACTACGCCAATTTGATGTTATTACGGGAGTGGGGTCTGCGCATTAATCCGGAAATGCAAGTGGTCACCGGGGTGGAGGCACTGCAGGCTTACTACGACCAACTGCTGGCCCGGCGCAACGAGCTGGAATATGAAATTGACGGCATCGTGTATAAGGTCAACGAACGGCGGTTGCAACAGGAACTGGGTTTTGTATCACGGGCCCCGCGCTGGGCCATCGCCCACAAATTTCCGGCCCAGGAGGAACTTACCACGCTGCTGGACGTGGAATTCCAGGTGGGACGTACCGGCGCGGTGACGCCGGTGGCACGACTGGATCCGGTATTCGTGGGCGGGGTCACCGTCAGTAATGCCACGCTGCACAATATAGATGAGGTGGCGCGGATGGATGTACGCAAAGGCGATACCGTGGTGGTTTACCGGGCCGGTGATGTGATTCCCAAGGTGGTGAAGGTGGTGCATGAGCGGCGCCCCAAAAACACTCGTCCGGTGGTGCTGCCCGAGCACTGTCCGGTGTGCGGCTCGGATATTATCAAACCGGAAGGCGAGGCGGTGGCCCGCTGTTCCGGCGGTCTGTTCTGTCCGGCCCAGGTGAAGGAGGCCATTAAGCATTTTGCCTCCCGCAAGGCCATGGACATTGACGGCCTGGGGGACAAGCTGGTGGAACAACTGGTGGATCAGGGTCTGGTGAGCCATGTCTCCGATTTGTATCGGTTGCAAACCGACGCAGTGGCCGCCCTGGAGCGGATGGGCGAGAAGTCCGCCGCCAATCTGATCGCGGCCCTGGAGCAAAGCAAGGCCACCACGCTGCCCCGGTTTTTATACGCCCTGGGCATCCGCGAGGTGGGGGAGGCCACGGCGTTGGCACTGGCCAACTATTTCGGCAATCTCCAGGCCCTGGAGCAGGCGGACGCGGAAAGTCTGCAGGCGGTACCGGATGTGGGTCCGGTGGTGGCCAGTCATATCGCCGCGTTTTTTCAGCAGCCTCACAACCGGGAGATCATTGCCGCGCTGATGGAGGCCGGGGTGCACTGGGAGGAACAGGCCACGCTGGCGCGGGATAATCTGCCCCTGGCGGAGACAACCTATGTACTCACCGGCACTCTGGAACACATGACCCGGGATCAGGCCAAAGAGTATCTGCAACGGTTGGGAGCAAAAGTGAGCGGCAGCGTGTCCAAAAAGACAACGGCAGTGGTGGCCGGGGAAAAAGCCGGCTCCAAACTCACCAAGGCGGAATCCCTGGGGGTGCCGGTATTGGATGAAACCGCTTTGCTGGCGTTGCTGAAAGAGCACGGGATTGTGCCGGACCGCTGAATGCAGCAGCGGTGAATTGGGATAATCCAGTGGTGTTCACGCCAGCTATACCAGTTGCAGGAGGACAGAGTTTGACGGAGCCAGAACAATCCCCGGTGGTGACCCTCAGGGAAAACCGTTTCCCGCTTTTCAGTCTGGTGCTGGTGCTGCTGGCATTCTGTCTGGCGGCCTACGTGGTGTATCTGAATTATGAAGTGACCCGGGTGGCCAGTGCCCAGCTGGTGCGCGCGCAACAGTTGCAAAGCAACACCCAGACCCGGTTTATGGAACAGTACGCCGGGTTTCTGCAGCAGCAGGCCAAAGCGGCCCGCTTTGAACGCTCGTTTCAGGTCCGGCAACAGCATTATGCGGCGTTTATGGGCGGGCTGCAGGACGCCTGGCGCAGCGTGGGCCGCAAGGATCGGGAGGCCCTCGACGACGCCCTTAATCAACTGGCCAAAGCCTACTACGGGCTGGAACCCTTTCTGGCTCAGGGTGATCGGCTGTATCTGCAGAAACGGATCAAGATTTTTCACAATCTGGCGCAACAACTGTTGGGCTACGAGCAGGCCCAGCGGGGTATTATCATGGAGGATAAAACCACCATGGACCGCATGATCGACGACTTTCAACAGTTTTTGTTCCCCCTGTTGTTCGACCCCGCCGCCAACGAGGAAGCGCCCAAGGATGAAAATCAGCAAACTGACCGGTGAACGGATTCAACTGAAAAAACTCAAGACCCGACCGCCGCGCAAGTTGAAGGACGCAAAACAGCGGGTGGATGAGTTGCAACTGCGTTTACTGCGGCAACAACAAGCCCTGTTCCACGAGGGTAAACGGGTGATTCTGGTGCTGGAAGGCATCGACACCGCCGGCAAGGGTGGCATCATCCGTCGCCTCACCCGCCATCTGGACCCCCGTGGTGTGCGGGTATGGCCTATCGGCGCGCCGGCCCCCTGGGAGCAGTCGCGGCATTATCTTTATCGGTTCTGGCAGAAATTACCGGAACCTGGCGAGATCGCGATCTTCGATCGTTCCTGGTACGGTCGCGTATTGGTGGAGAGAGTGGAGGGGTTTGCCAGCAAGCCCCAGTGGAAGCGGGCTTATCGAGAACTGGTGGAATTTGAACGCCAGCTCACCGCTGACGGGGTGATTCTGGTGAAGCTGTTTTTGAACCTTTCCAAACCGGCGCAATATGAACGTCTGATGGACCGGCTGCGGGAACCCACCAAACGCTGGAAAATCACCACCGCGGATCTGCGCAGTCGCTCCTATTGGGATCAGTATCAAACCGCGTTCGAGGACATGCTGAATAAAACCGCCACCCAAACCGCTCCCTGGCATGTGATACCGGCCGATGACAAACACTACGCCCGGGTGGCCAGTCTGCAGCTGATTGCCCGGCAACTGGGAAAACACGTGGATTCGGAGCAGGTGCGTTTGCTGTCCCCTGAGGTCATTGCCGCGGTGATTGATGAGTTCGGCGAGGATGTGCTGCGCATTCATCTGGGGGAGGACTTCGGTGAGTCAACCGATTGAAGTGCCTTGGGATCAACTGCAGACAGATACCCTGCAGGCCCTGGTGGAGGAATTCGTTACCCGCGAAGGAACCGACTACGGGGCCGAGGAAGTGGCGTTGACGGACAAGGTGCAGCAAGTGATTCGCGGCATCCAGCAGGGGCTGTATGTGATTCTTTACGATCCGGATCTCGACAGCGTGCATATCATCACGGCCCGGGATTGGCAGGGGAGCGGGTTTTGAGCCAGGCGCGGGCGACGGCTTCAGTTCAGCCCCTGCAGACGGGGACTCCAGGCCCGGTTTTCGATAAAGCGGGCCAGCTCGCCGGCAGCCAGCGCCGCGCTCAGATAATGGCCCTGCACGGCGTCGCAACGGTGGTCCCGTAAAAACTTCAACTCCTGATACGATTCCACGCCCTCCGCCACCACCTCAAGGTTCAGGTTCTTACACAATTGAATGATGGTATGGATCACCGCCGCGGCCTGACCCCGCTGCAGGCATTGCGACACGAAACTGCGATCGATCTTCAGCGTATTGAACGGGAACCGGGTCAGATAACTCAGCGAGGAATAGCCGGTACCAAAATCATCCAGGGCTACCCGCACCCCCAGTTTGCGAATCCCCTGCAGGGTTTGCAGCACCCGCTCGCTGTCCTCCAGCAGCACGGGTTCAGTAACCTCCACTTCCAGTTGCGAGGGGGGAATCCGATGCTGCATTGCGTAACGTGGCCACCAGCGTCTCACTGCGGATTTGCACCGGGGACAGGTTGACGGCGATGCGGAGCGGTGGCAATCCCGCCTGATTCCAGCTCCGGGCCTGGTGGCAGGCAGCGTTGATCAGCCATCCCCCGAGTTCGTGGATCAATCCGGTTTCCTCCGCCATGGGGACAAACTGCGAGGGGCTCATGGCACCGCGCACCGGATGCTGCCAGCGCACCAGGGCTTCCACCGAATGCACGGTGTCGGAACGCAGATGCAGTTTGGGTTGAAAATGCAGGCTCAGGGTCTGTTGCCGGATGGCTTGGCGCAAATCATTTTCCACCGCCAGCCGCTGCTTGGATTTGGAATCGATGTCGCTGGCGTAAAACTGATACCGATTGCGACCCTGGCGTTTGGCGTGCGTCATGGCGGCTTCGGCATTGCGCATCAAAGCCTCGGGCTCCAATCCGTTCACCGGATACAGGGCGATCCCCAGACTGGCGGTGAGCACCACGGAGTTCCCCGCCAGTGAAAACGGTTCGGTGAGCTGGCGCAGCAGGTTCTGGGCAAAACGAATCACGTCATCCAGAGTGCTGAAATCCCGCAGCAGAATGGCAAACTGATCTCCGTCCAGGCGCGCCAGTTTGTTGGACACCGGCTCGGGGGATGCCTGATCGTCGATGGCGCCCGGGGTGATTCGGGTGGCCTGATCATCCGCAAACACCCGGGTCAGTCGTTCTGCCACTTTTTGCAGTAATTCGTCACCGGCCCCATGGCCCAGGGAATTGTTGACCCGGGCTAACAGGTCCAGGTTGAGCACCATCACCGCCAGCCGGCTGTCCGTGGCCTGTTCCATGGCGTAGTCCAGATGGCAACGGAAAAACATCCGGTTGGGCAGTCGCGTCAGACTGTCGTAGTAGGCTAGATAGAGAATCTGCTCCCGGTGCGCCGCTTCTTCGGTGATGTCCTGAATAGTGCCATACACCGAATAGTCCCGTTCGTTGTGTAAGATAAACCGGGCTTCGTGACGCAGAATCCGGTGGGGCTGACCCGCCACGGGCACCCGGTGTTGCAGACTGATGGTGCCTTTGTCCTTACTGTCGGCCTGCTGAAAATGGCTGATTATCTTGCGTCGCTCGGTTTCGGGGAGTTGCTGCAACACATCCCGGACCCGGGTCACGTGGTGGTCCGGCAGGCCCAAAATACGGTTGAACTGCTTGGAGACATACAAGCGTCCGGTCTGACTGTCCCATTCCCAGCTCCCCATGCCCGCCAGCCGCTCGGCGTGTTCCAGTATCCGCTCCCGGTGCCGCAGGGAACGCAGGGTGCGGCTGGACTCGATCAGCCGGCGACAGCGCTGGGCCAGGAGGGTGGGATGCACCGGCAATAACATGATGTCGTCGGCGCCGTTGTCGAAGGCGGCCTGGGCCTGCACCAGATCCTGAGCCCGGGCCAGCAGCAACAGGGGTGGTACGGCCCCCTGGGTGGGATCCAGCAGTTGCCGGCACAGGGCAGGCCCCATGGTCTCCCGACTGAAATCCAGTTCCAGCAACACCAGGTCAGGCTGGAATTTACGCCGGTAGAGGGCAGCGGTGCGGGGCTTACCGGCTTCCAGAGTGGCGAACCCTGCCCGCTCCAGCTGTTCGCTGACGGTGGTGCGCAACCTTTGGTCCTGGCTTGCCAGCAGGATGCGCAGCGGGGGTGCATTTAGTGACTTCAATGGCGACCCGATTTGTGATTGTTGTGGTTCGCGACGCACAGTGACGGCATGCTCTGATTAAAAATTAATCAAGGCTATGGTGCCAAGTTATTGGGTGACCGGCAACCGGTTTTTCTTCCATGCGTTCATATCCCCCTGCAGATGATAAATGGTTTCAAAGCCCAATTGACTGAGGGTGGCTTCCGCCAGAGCCGCCCGCCGTCCGCTGCGGCAGTAAATCAGTATGGGCTGGTGCTTGAGGTGCTCGATCTTGTCAAGCTGTTGCTGGATCCGGTCGTGAGGTACGTTGATGGCGCCCGGAACGTGTCCCTGGCTGTATTCTTCCGGGGTCCGTACATCGATGGCGGTGATCAGGCCCTGCCTGAGCCATTTTTGGGCTTCCGCCTGGGCCAGTTCTCCCTGGTAGTCTGCCAGCACCATGATGGGTGACAGCAGCGAAAAAAACAGGATGTAGCGGCTCTGCCGCAGCCATTGTTTCCACATAAGGGCTCTCCTTCACTCTAAGCCTGGTGTTCCTCCTCCGGCGGGGCGGCTTGCCCCCGAATCAGGCGTCGGATCAGGAAGCGTGCCGGGTGTACTGCGCCGAGCACCTCGCGGTCCACTGCCTGAGGCTCGCCTGTGAGATAGGATGCCACAATTTCCGCTGCGAGACAGCCGCTGGTGATCCCCCGCGAGCCATGGGCGCAACTGACGAACAACCCCGGCAGGTTGGGGCCGACGGGAAATTCCCGTTTCAGGAAGCCCTTACTCAGGTCCTGATAGTCAGCGTGGTAGCGGGCGATATCCGGCGCCGGGCCGATAACCGGCAGATAATCCGGCGTCTGACAACGAAAACCCACCCGGCCTGCACACTGCTCCGCCGTTGGGGGCTGCAACTGTCTGGCCAGGGCCGGCAACGTTGCTTGCAGCTGATCCCAGTTCCAGCGGTGATCCCCGGCCCGCAGCTCAGGGTCCGTGAGGCGGGGATTAAAGGTGGCGCCCACACAGTGAAAACCCTCCCGGGCGGGGTTGATATAACCCCGGTAGTTAATGGCGTGGCGCAAGTGGCGGGAGGCCGCGCTGGCGGGGACATAGGTGACCTGACCCCGCACCGGTTTCAGCGGCAGATGGCGGGTCTGGTCAAACTGCCGGCAAGCCAGGGCATTGGCCAGCACCACGGCGGTAAAGGGTCCGCGATCATCCAGCCACCAGTGATCCTTCCGCCGTTGCAGTTGGCCCACAGCAGCGCCGGTGAACACCTGGATTCGGGGGTGGTCCAGTAGTGCCGAACAAAGGCGGGCCGGATTCACCCAGCCGCCGCCTTTCAACAACACACCGTCGAGGGTGGTTTCCAGTCCCAGGCGCTGTTGAATCTGCGCGGCGGTGAGTGGTTCCAGAAGCTCATCGGGCCAGTACTGCTGAGCGCTCAACTCGGCCTGGGCCTGGGCTTCTTTGGCATCGAATGCCAGCCGCAGTACGCCATTGAAATCCCAGTCCTCGCCGGGGGCGATACCAGCGTCCACCAGTAGCTGCCGCAGACGGCGGCAGGCGTGCAGGTAAGCCGCCTGGTAGAACCGGTTCTGGGGGGTGTCGTGAACGCTGAGTTTGGTGAAGGTGATGCCGGTGGGGTTACCGGAGCCGCCACTGGCGATGACGTCATGCCGTTCAAAGACACTGACCGACCAGCCCCGCTGCGCCAGACTGCGGGCCACGTTGGCACCGGCCAGACCGGCGCCCACTACCGCCACCGGGCCCGGGGCCGTGGCGGCCGGCGCACAGCGGAACCAGGGCTTGTCCTGCGGCGGCCAGCTGAGGCGGCGGGTGGCCGGGTCGGGGCGGTACACGCCCCGCAACATCTCCCGCTTGGTGCCAAAGCCCGGCACCTTTTCCAGGCTGAAACCCACCGCCTGTAAACCCCGGCGCACCAGGCCGGCCGCGGTAAAGGTGGCCACCGTGGTGCCGGTAACGCTGAGCTGGCCCACAGCCTGGAACAGTGCCGGCTGCCACAGCTCCGGATTGCGGGCGGGGGCAAAGCCGTCCAGAAACCAGGCATCCACCCGTCCGTCCAGGGCGCTCAATGCGGTGACTGCATCCTCCAGCCACAGGCTCAGTGTGATACCGGCTTCCGGAAACAGCAGCTGATGATTGCCCCGCACCGGTGCCGGATATTGATGCAGCAGGCCCTGCTGCAACCAATCCGGCTGGGGCCGCAGGTCCAGGCTGTGGGCCAGATCCTCCCGCGCCAGGGGAAACCGTTCGGTGCTGACAAAATGCAGATGGGCCGCGGCCGGCAGCCGGCCGCTCGCTTTCGCCTGCTGCCACAGGGCGGCGGCGCAAAGAAAGTTGAGGCCGGTACCAAATCCGGTTTCAGCGATAGTGAACTGGTGCAGTTGCGGATTGTGCCAGCGCTCCGGCAGACGGTTTTGCTGCAGAAACACATAGTCGGTCTCCGCCGCGCCATTGTCCCGGGAAAAATAGACGTCAGCAAACTGCTCATTCACCGGCGTGTCCCGGTCCCAGTGCAGTTGGGCGGTGGTAAGAATGCGGGAGTGGGGGGGATAGGGCATCGGCTCGAAAACAAACTGGCATCCGGTATACTGGGCGCCATCATAACACAAGTGAAACAGGGGCTTATGCTGCAAACGCTGTTGCCCGTCACCGGTCCGGTGATGGTGTGTATATTGGTGGGATTTGTCTGGAACAAGCTGCGGGTGCCCTATGATACCGAGATGGTCACCCGACTGGTGATGTGCGTGGGGGCACCCTGTCTGGTGGTCTCCTCCATGACCGAACAGGCGGTGTCCCGGGGGGTCATCGAACAGATGGCGGTGGTGACCCTGGTGCTGGTGGGGGTGACCCTGCTGGCGGCTACGCTGGTGCTGGCGGTCAGCGGTCAGTCCCTGCGGGCACTGCTCGGCCCCCTGGTGTTTCCCAATACCGGCAACATGGGCCTGCCGGTATGCCTGTTTGCCTTTGGTGATGAAGGCCTGGTGCTGGCCATTGCCGTTTTTATGGTGATTTCTCTGGTGCACTTTACCCTGGGGATCGCCCTGGTGAGTGGACGCTCGGTAGTCCAGGAGCTGGTGCGCAATCCCATCATTTACTCCATCGCCGCCGCGCTGGTGATGATTTACGGGGATCTTGAGCTGCCCCGCTGGGGCCAGAATACAGTGGGCCTGTTGGGGGATATGACCATTCCGCTGATGCTGATCACCCTGGGGGTCAGCCTGGCGGGTCTGCGGGTGACCCATTTGGGCAGGAGTCTGCTATTTGGGAGCCTGCGCCTGATCATCGGTGCGCTGGTGGGGTGGGGTGTGGCCCAGGCGTTTGATCTGCGGGGGGCAGCCCGGGGTGTGGTGATTCTGCAAAGCGCCATGCCGGTGGCGGTGTTCAACTACCTGTTTGCCATGCGCTACGGTCGCGAGCCTCAAGTGGTGGCGGGGATGGTCATGGTATCCACGCTATTGTCATTTCTGCTGTTGCCGGCACTGGTGCTGTACCTGGTTTAGCCGCCCTCCGCCGACAGTCGTTCGAGCAGCATCTGGTTCATGGCATACAACTGATCCCGCACCACCGCGTTGGCCTGATCCATCACCGCCAGGTGGCCGTCGATGATTTCCGTACCCATCAGGAACAGCTTGTGACTGGGGACCTTGAAACTGCGCTCCGAGGTCATTTCATGGCCCAGCAGGCTGATAAAGTAGTTCAGTTTCATGTTCAGGTTAGGCAGGGATTTGAGACCCGGGATGCAGGGCAGGTACTGGCTGGATACCAGCTGGATATTCTGATCGAAGCGTTCTTTGCGATAACGGAATTCCTGCAACCAGAAAGCAACCCGGCTGCCCATCTCTTTGTCCGCTTCGCCCACCACCGCCATGTGGGTGCCCAGGCCGCGGATCCGGGCCAGATATTCCACCAGTTCGTACAGATCCAGTACGCAGGTCTGGGTCAGGTTGTGCAGCGGATAGGTAAAGCTGTTATCCACCCGGCTGCGCAACGCATCATTATCCTCAAGGCCGGCGGGGGTGGCCAGGATCTCTTCGGAGAGGGTTCGGGACAGGCGGATAATCAATTCCAGCAAATGGGAATGGAACTCAAAGCTCTGCTGCAGATCGTCGTTTTCCCAATCTTTAATAATGGTGACCCATCCCAGATTGAGCTGTTCGAAATCATTGTCCGCCAGGGGCTGGTCGGCACAGCCATTGATACATTGCAGGTATTCGAACTGCGCCGATGTCTGGTGCTGCAGGGCATGGACCTGATGGCGGAAACTCTCATCCCCCCCCAGCAAAGCCAAAGTTGCACCACGATGGCGCTGAATAAAGCGGGCGAGGTACAAAATGGTGACCAGAAGATCCAATCGCACCACGCGCTGATTGTGTTGTTTGAACAATTCTAGTGCCGGGCTGCTGTTGGCTGCCTGATTTTGAGGACTCGCAGCGGTAGTATTCAGTTGTACCATGGTTGTTCCATCATATTCTGTGGTGCCGGGGCCGGACGGTCACCGGGCTAAAAAGCAATAGTCATGCCACAAGTCTTCCTGTTTACTTTTTACACAAAATCAACAAAATAAACATTTGTTGTATACCGGTTCGCCCACGCCCTGAGTTAGACTGAGACTGGCTGATAATGACTATAAATGGATCCCATGTACTATCCCCTGATACGCGGTTGGGCTTTCCTCATCGGGTTGCTTTGGTTTCTGCCGACGTCCCCCCTGCTGGCCGGTCAGGCTCCCTGGCAGATGCAGCAGGCTTATCTTCCCGACCCCAGCGGTGAACTGGTGATGGAGGATATCCTGGCCAATCATCTGCCCTGGCGCCCTGCGCCCCGGACGGGCGTGGTGGAACAGGGCTACCGGCCCGGTGCCCTGTGGCTGCGGTTTTCTCTCACTATCACCGAACCCCTGTCCCTGCCGCTGTATGTGGAGTTGGGCAGCCCGTTTCTAAATCAGGTGGATGGCACTCTGGTGCGGGGGAACCGGGTGATCCATGTGGCACCGGCGGGGGATCATCGACCGTTGCGCGACAATCACCTGGGACACCGGTATCCGCTGTTACCCCTGCCGTTGACCCAGCCCGGTGACTATATCCTGTATCTCAGGGTCGCCAGCGACAGTCCACTGATATTTCCCGTGCGCTTCAAGCGCACCTCGGCGTTGTTCCGCGCCGAACTCAAAGCCCAGGCCTTCTACGGATCGCTGCTGGGAATCATGCTGGTGCTGGCTCTGTACAGTGGCTCGGTGTGGTATTACCTGCGGGAGCCGGCCTACCTTTACAACATGGCGTTTATTCTTGCGGCCATGTTCTACCTGGCCAGTTTCAGCGGGCTGGGTTATCAGTATCTGTGGGGGAACTGGGTGTTGCTCAACGATAAAAGCTTTGCCCTGGGCATATTAAGTACGGTCTTTTTCGCCGGCCGCTTTGCGGTGCGGTTTATTGATCTGCGAGCCCATCTGCCGCGCCTGGCCGTAGCCACGGACATGTTTGTTGCGCTGTTCGGATTGATGATGATTCCCGCTTTGCTGCTCCCGGAATCCCAGGTGGCCCTGCCGGTACTGGTGCTGGAGGCAGCCATCTGCATTTACGCCCTGGCGGTGCTGTTACAACAGTGTCTGGCGGGCAATTACTGGGCCCGTTATCTGCTGGCGGGTTGGGCGGTGCTGATTCCCGGTACCTTGCTGTACGTGGTTTCCATGCTGGGCTGGATACCCCATCAGCCGTGGGTGGAGTATTCACACGGCGCGGGCCTGGCCCTTGGCAACGTGGTGTTAACCCTGGCCCTGGGGGCCAGAATCCAGCGCGAGCGGCAGGAGAAGAAGCGGGCTCTGAAACAGGCACTGGATCTGGCCCGGGAGGTCACCGATCTGACCCGGGAAAAGGAACAGATCGCCGCCTCCGCCCGGGATGAGCTGGAGCGGCGGGTGGATCAGAAAACCCAGGATCTCAGCACCATGCTGGAGCAGCTGAAAACCAGTAATCAGAAGCTGGAGCATGCCACCCTCACCGATGCCCTTACCGGCGTGGGCAATCGCCGTTACCTGGATTCGCGCTTCCCGGAGTTGATTCGCCAATGCCAGCAGACCCGCTCCGCTTTGGGGGTGCTGGTGATTGATGCCGACCATTTCAAACGCATCAACGACCAGTATGGTCATGTCATGGGGGATGAGTGCCTGAAGAAAATTGCTCTGATACTGCAACGCTTTGCCCGCCGCGACCTGGATGTGCTGGTGCGTTACGGGGGCGAGGAATTTATCCTGTTAACACCGGCCACCGATGAAGCGGCGGCCATGAAGGTGGCGGAAGCCATTCGCCAGCA
The DNA here is from genome assembly GCA_002701845.1 of Pseudomonadales bacterium. Classification (GTDB taxonomy): domain Bacteria; phylum Pseudomonadota; class Gammaproteobacteria; order Pseudomonadales; family Ketobacteraceae; genus Ketobacter. Next base: position 157,309 of record NZXG01000038.1, on the reverse strand, counting down.
TATTCAGTACGCCGCCTTTTGGTATCGGGATCAGCCGATTCCGGTGACCGTCAGTGTGGGCGTGCACGTGAGTGTCCCCGGGGCACAAGTGGATCCGGAAGGGCTGCTGGTGAAGGCCGACGAGGCCATGTACCGGGCCAAGAAAAACGGCCGCAACCGGGTGGAACAGTCCCGCTGTGGAGACAAACCGCCAGCGCTTGATTAACCGCGGGCTTGTCTTCATTATGGTTCTGGCTTTCAGTAACCTGATAAGACAGGATCAGCCCATGTCGGAATCCGATGCCCATGCCCCGTTACGCCAGGATGTACGTTTGTTGGGACAGCTGTTGGGGGATACCCTGCAGGAGCAGGAAAGCCCCGTGTTGTTGGAACTGGTGGAAGAGATCCGCCGGCTGGCCAAGGATGCCCGCTCCGGCCGGGAAGACAATTCGCAAAAACTGTTTGAAAAACTTTCGCGCCTGGAACCCGAACTGCTGGTGCCGGTGGCCCGGGCCTTCAGCCACTTCCTGAATCTTTCCAATCTGGCGGAACAGTATCACCGGGTGCGCCGGCGCCGGGTTTATCAGCAGGCACCGCAGAAAAATCAGCGGGCCACCATGGCGGAGCTGCATCCCCGGCTGAAGCGTGCCGGTATTGCCGACCATGCCATGTTCGCCACGCTGCAGGATCTTTCCATTGACCTGGTGCTCACCGCGCACCCCACCGAAGTCACCCGCCGCACCCTGATTCGCAAGTATGACGATATTACCCACTGCCTGGAGCAGCTGGACGCGGTGAATCTGACCGATATTGAACGCAACCGGGTGCTGGAAACCCTCAAGCGCAAAATCGTCTCGGCCTGGAATTCCGATGAAATCCGACAACAGCGGCCCACCCCGGTGGATGAGGCCCGGTGGGGCTTTGTCACCATTGAGCAGACTCTGTGGCATGCGGTACCGGAGTATCTGCGGGAACTGGATGACTGGTGCCAGGACAATGTGCAGCGCCGCTTACCTTTGGGCTTTTCCCCCTTCACCTTCTCGTCCTGGATGGGGGGGGACCGGGATGGCAACCCCAATGTCACCGCGGATGTGACCCGGGAAGTACTGACCCTGGCCCGCTGGATGGCGGCGGATTTGTTGAGTCAGGATTTTGAAAATCTGCACATGGAGCTGTCCATGGTGGATTGTAACGCGGCATTGCGGGAGCAGGTGGGGGACAGCCGGGAACCCTATCGCGCCCTGATCAAACCGCTGCGGGATCGCCTGTTCGCCACCAAAGGTTATCTGACCGCGGTGCTTGATGGTAAAGAGTGGCAGGGGGAGGCGCCGGTACTACAGGCAGCAGAGCTGATGGAGGCCCTTAAGCTCTGCCATCAGTCGCTGGTGGAATGCGGTATGCCGGAGATTGCCGAGGGGGAATTGCTGGATACCATCCGCCGCCTGAACACCTTCGGCATGACGCTGGTGCGGCTGGATATCCGCCAGGAATCCACCCGCCACGCCGACGCCATGACGGCCATTACCCAGGCTATTGGTCTGGGGGATTACAGCAGCTGGACCGAAACCGAGAAACAGCGCTTTCTGATTCAGGAACTCACCAGTGAGCGACCGCTGATACCCCGTCACCTGAAATGCGATGGGGAAGTGCGGGAGGTGCTGGATACTTTTTACATGCTGGCGGAGCAGTCCATTGACGCCCTGGGCGCCTATGTGATTTCCATGGCCCATTCCCCCTCCGACGTGCTGGCGGTGCTGCTGTTGCAGAAAGAGGCGGACATGGACCAGCCGATGCGGGTGGTGCCCTTGTTCGAGACCCTGGATGACCTGCACCATGCCCGGGACACCCTGCAACGGCTGCTGGAAATTGACTGGTACCGGGAGCACATCAACGGCCACCAGGAAATTATGATTGGCTATTCCGACTCCGCCAAAGACGGCGGCTTCCTGGCGGCGGCCTGGGTGCAGTATCAGGCCCAGGAGCAGCTGACGGCGCTGTGCCGGGAGTACGCGGTGCGCCTGACCCTGTTCCACGGTCGAGGCGGTTCCACCAGCCGCGGCGGAGCCCCCTCCCACGAAGCCATCCTGTCCCAGCCGCCGGGGGCGGTCAACGGGCGCATCAGGATCACCGAGCAGGGGGAGGTGATCCGGGCCAAGTTTTCCCCGTTCGGCGTGGCCATTCGCACCCTGCAGCGGTACGTGGCGGCGACATTGGAAGCCACGTTGATTGAGCGGCCGGCGCCGGATCCCCAGTGGCGGGAGGCCATGGACCAGCTGGCGGCGGTGGGCAGCAAAGCCTATCGTTCCACGCTGTGGGAAGATCCCCGGTTTCTCACCTATTTCCGTCACGCCACGCCGGAGCAGGAGTTGCAGCGGCTGCCCCTGGGCAGCCGCCCGGCCAAACGCAAACAGGGGGGCATTGAATCCCTGCGCGCCATCCCCTGGGTTTTTGCCTGGACCCAGATGCGCTTGATGTTGCCGGGCTGGCTGGGTTGCGATACTGCTTTCCAAACCGCACTGCAGGACGGCAAAGGCACCCTCCTGCACGAAATGTACGAGCGCTGGCCCTTCTTTCGGATGATCATCGGTATGCTGGAGATGCTGCTGGCGAAATCCGATCCCCAGATCGCCGCCTATTATGAGCGCCGGCTGGCCCAGGCCGAGGATCGCAAGCTGGGCCAGGAATTACGGACCCGGCTGGCGGAAATGGTGGATCTGGTGAATGCCATCACCGGCCACAGTCTGTTGTTACAGAACAATGCCGTGATCCGGCGGTCTATAGAAGTCCGGAACCCGTACCTGGATCCATTGCACGTGTTGCAGGTGGAACTGATGCGGGCGGCCCGGCTTAAGCAGGAGGAAAGGCCGGAACAGACCCGGGCACTGATGATCACCGTGGCCGGTATTGCCGCCGGCATGCGCAATACCGGGTGAGTGTCGGCCCGGGGCAGCCCCTGGTTGAGATTTTTGGTGCTGACTGATTTAATGCACCGCCGTGGGCCTGTGGCGTGTTCACAGGCCCTTTGCGTTCAGTGGAGAGATTAATGAGCAAACAGCGTCTAGGTCTGCTGGTATTCAGCCTGCTATGGCTGAGCGCCTGCGGTGGCAATGATTCCAATGATAATGATGCCCCCGAGCCCTTCGTGGACTTCCGCATCAATGGGGTGCCCTATCCCGATGAAGTGGTGGTGCGGCGTGAGCACATCACCGCCGAGGACCTCGACAGCAGTGGCGATCCGCAATGGAATCCCTGCAATCCGGAACTTTATGCCAACGCCCAGGAACTACTGGATTCCAGCGATCCGGATATCCAGGCTTTTTGCGCCAATGAGATTTCCTCCACCACTGTATCCTTCACGGTTCAGTATGTGAACGCCACCTATGATGATCTGGCGGTGGATTACACCGGTCAGGGCTATTCCATTCGGATCTACGAGTATGACGAGGTCAGTGAAACACTGGGCAGGCTGGTGTGGAGTTCCGCTTACTACACTCAATATGTCGTGGAGCGGGCCCGGGACTCCAACGGCGCCACGGAGGAGGAGCTGCCGGATTACGACGCCAATGCCGCCAACAGCACGGTTCTGGGCCCCAGTGAGGCAATACCCAGCCAGGACCTGGGGGCCTCCCAGGCGGTCTTCTTTGGCGATAAAAACATTGTCGGTGATCCGTTCGCGCCGCCAGCCTATGAGACGGAAAATCTGTTGCAAAACCCGCCGGGAGACGATATCTGTGACTGGGGCCAGGTGGCCACGGAATCCGGTGATGTGCCCTACCAGCACGTGCTTTGTCGGACCGAAATGCTGTTACCCTTGCCCAGTGAGGATCAGGCGGTCATTGACGCCGGAGGGGAGCCGGAGGAACAGGTATTCCTGGCCCGGATTGAATTTAATTTCAACGGTTGGAGTCAGCAGCCGGATGATGTGATTGTCCGCATTCAGCCGCCCGCGCAATAGCAGATGTCGCAGCCATGGGGAGAAAACTCACCCTGGCTGCGACCACTGTCTCACGCAATCAGCTTATGCGTGGCTTCGTTGATGTCTTTGCCGAGGTAGTAGGTGCTGCTCAGCAAAGCCGGTACCATCAGCAGCCCGAACACCACCATGGTGAAAAGCGAGGCGTCCACCAGGAACAGGCCCCAGAATCCACCAACGGTCAATGCCAGTACTGCCGTGAAAGACAGGCTGTCGATTGCCAGTCGTCGTACTGTTACGTTTGCCACTTTCATGTCGAACTCCTCAAGTTACCTGACTCTTTGTTGATCCATACAGAACCGTTGTTGCGGTGACGTGTGCTTTCTTGGAGTTCTGATCTCACGTTACCGTTTTACCTGGCAGCCGGGGACAGTGTCTCGGGCTGTCTTGCAACGGCATCACCCTCTGGCGATTGTGATTAAGTCTAATGATTTAAATTAGAATAATCCGCCTAAATGAAGGTTATCAACGCCGTGTTTACCGTTTAATGAAGCCAACCTGATCGGTTTTCAAGCTTCATGTTTACAAGTGTACACCAATAATTTGGGAAATCCAGTAACTAATTCACGTTTTAAGTGTTTCTAAAGGTAACACAGCCGGTAACACTTTGCCTTGGTCGTTTTGGTCAAGGATGCTGAGCGCTGTGGTCATTGATTAACCGTAGCAGAAGGCGCAAGGTAAGCCAGCTGCAGCCTGCGTGAAACAGGGACCCACTACCCAAGCCGGCCGTGATGCCGGTCCCATCATCAATGGCAGGCCCATAATCACAAGTAAGAGGAATGGTTGATGACGACTGAAGCCTATATCTATGATGCGGTGCGGACCCCCCGCGCCAAAGGCAAGCCCGGTGGCCCGCTGTATGAGGTGAAACCCATAGATCTGGTGGTGAACCTGCTGGATGCCCTGGCGGCACGCAACCCGGGGCTGGACAGCGCTCAGGTGGACGATGTGGTGATGGGTATTGTCAGTCCCATCGGTGATCAGGGCGCCGTATTGCCCAAGACCGCGCTGTTGAAGGCTGGATGGGATCAACAGGTGGCCGGTGTACAGATCAACCGTTTCTGTGCCTCCGGCCTTGAAGCTGTCAACCTGGCGGCTCAGAAAGTGGCCTCCGGTTGGGAGGATCTGGTGCTGGCGGGGGGCGTGGAATCCATGTCCCGGGTGCCCATCGGCTCCGACGGGGGCGCCTGGGCCATGGATCCGGAAACCAATCTAAAGACCGATTTTGTCACCCAGGGTATCGGCGCCGATCTGATTGCCACCCTGGAAGGCCTGGGCCGGGAGGCGGTGGATGAGTTTGCGTACCAGTCCCAGATGAAAGCCGCTGCGGCGCAACAAAACGGCTACTTCGACAACAGCGTGATCCCGGTCACCGACCGCAACGGCCTCACTATACTGGCCCGGGATGAGTATTTACGCCCGCAAACCACCCGCGAAGGGCTGGGCGACCTCAGCCCGGCATTTCAGATGATGGGCGAGATGGGATTCGACAGTGTGGCCCTGCAAAAATACCACTGGGTGGAACGTCTGAACCACGTGCACACCGCCGGTAACTCCTCCGGTATTGTCGATGGCGCCTCACTGATGGTGATTGGCTCCCCGGCAAAGGGCAAGGCCCTGGGCCTGACGCCCCGGGCCCGGATTCTGGCCACCGCCATCACCAGCACCGATCCCACCATCATGCTCACCGGGCCCGCGCCGGCTTCCCGCAAGGCTCTGGCCAAGGCGGGCCTGGATTTCGCGGATATCGACCTGTTCGAGGTAAACGAAGCGTTTGCCGCGGTGGTACTGCGATTTATGCGGGAAACCGGCGTGTCGGCGGAGAAAATCAATGTCAACGGCGGCGCCATTGCGTTGGGCCATCCGCTGGGCGCCACTGGCGCCATGCTGCTGGGCACGCTGTTGGATGAACTGGAGCGCCGGGACCTGAAACGCGGCCTGTGCACCCTGTGTGTGGGCGGCGGTATGGGTATCGCCACTGTGATTGAGCGCGTCTGAGGACCGGGAGAGAGACCATGAGTGAAGCAATTCGATACGAAAAAGACAACGACAACATCGTGGTATTAACCATGGACGCCCCGGGCCAGTCCGCCAATACCATGAACGAGGCCTACAAGAGCGCCATGGATCAATGCCTGGAGCGGCTGGAGCAGGAGTCCGACCTGGCCGGGGTGATTATCACCTCCGCCAAGAAAACCTTTTTTGCCGGCGGTGACCTCAACGATCTGGTGAAGGCCACTCCGGAACTGGCGCAGGAATTTATGGACAGCGTCAGTGCCATCAAGGCGCAATTGCGACGCCTGGAACAGTTGCCGGCGCCGGTGGTGGCGGCCATTAATGGGGCTGCTCTTGGCGGCGGCTATGAGATTTGCCTGGCCTGTAATCACCGGATTGCCATTAACAATCCGAAAACCAAGATCGGGCTGCCGGAAGTGACCCTGGGGTTATTGCCTGGTGGTGGCGGCGTGGTGCGTCTCACCCGGTTACTGGGGCTGGAGGCGGCCGCGCCGTTCCTGCTGGAAGGCAAGCAGGTCAACCCGGAACAGGCCCTGAAGGCAGGACTGATTCACGAACTGGCGGACGACGCCGAGGCTATGCTGGCCAAGGCCAAAGCGTTCTGCAAGGCCAACCCCAAAGCAGTGCAGCCCTGGGACAGCAAGGGGTACAAAGTGCCTGGCGGTACTCCGGCCACGCCGGCGCTGGCCATGAAGCTGCCTATTATTCCCGCCATGCTGAAACACAAAACCAAGGGTTGTATGCCGGCGCCGGAGGCCATCCTCAGCGCCGCGGTGGAATCCCTGCAGGTGGATGTGGACACCGCTCTGCGCATCGAGGGGCGTTACTTCACCAGTCTGGCAGTGGGGGGCATCTCCACCAATATGATCAAGGCGTTCTTCTTTCAGTTACAGCAGATTGGCAAGGGTGGCAGCCGGCCTCAGGGCTATGACCACCACACCACCGCCAAAGTTGGCATTCTGGGAGCCGGCATGATGGGCGCCGGGATTGCCTATAGCAGCGCCATGGCAGGCATCGAGGTGGTGCTGAAAGACGTCTCCGAGGACAACGCCGCCAACGGCAAAGCCTACAGTAAAAAGCTGCTGGACAAGGCTGTCTCCCGGGGCAAAATGACCCAGTCGGCGGCGGACGCCATACTGGCCCGTATCACCCCCACCGCCAGTGCCGAGGCGTTGCAGGGTTGCGATCTGGTGATCGAAGCCGTGTTCGAAAAGCAGGAGTTAAAGGCCCAGGTTACCCAGGAGGCCGAAGCACAAATGCTGGCAACCGGGGTGATGGCCTCCAATACCTCCAGTCTGCCCATTACCGGCCTGGCCCGGGCTTCCAGCCGACCCGAGAATTTCATCGGCTTGCATTTCTTTTCCCCGGTGGACAAGATGCCACTGGTGGAAATTATTTGTGGCAAGGAGACCAGCGACGCCACTCTGGCCAAAGCCATTGACTATGTGCTGCAGATTCGTAAAACCCCTATTGTGGTGAACGATGCCCGCGGGTTCTTCACCACCCGGGTTATTGGCACTTATGTGAACGAAGGGTTGGGGATGCTGGTGGAGGGTCTGCATCCGGCCTCGATTGAGATGGCGGCGGCCAAAGCCGGGTTCCCTATCGGTACCCTGGCCATCAGTGACGAGTTGAATCTGAGCACCATGCGTAATATCCGCTTGGCCACAGAAGCGGCACTGGAGGCCGAAGGCCAGAGTTATCCGCGCACGCCGGCGGATGAGGTGATCGACTGCATGCTGGACCAGCACGACCGCGCCGGTAAGCTGGCGGGCAAGGGCTTTTACGATTATCCCCAGGGGGGTAAAAAATCCCTGTGGCCGGGGTTACGGGACGCGTTTAATGCCGGCAGTCAAGAGATCCCCTTTGATGATATGCGGGAGCGGCTGTTGTTCGTGCAATCCCTGGAGGCGGTGCGTTGCATGGAAGAGGGGGTGATTGAACAGGTGGCGGATGCCAATATCGGTTCGATTATGGGGATCGGCTTCCCGCCCTGGACCGGTGGGGTATTGCAGTTCATCAATTACTACGGGCTGCGGGAATTTATCAGTCGGGCCCGGGAACTGGCGGCGCGCTATGGTGAGCGCTTCAACCCGCCGGCCTTGCTGGTGGAAAAAGCGAAGCGGGGCGAAAGCTTCGATTAGCGCCCCCGGCTCCCTTCGGGCCCCTGCAAAACCGCCAGCGTCCCGCGCTGGCGGTTTTTTGTGGACGCTGCGCTATACTGCGGATAAGCAAGGGGTTTCCACATGGTTCGTCAATTCTGTAAATACCATCCGCTGGAGCCGGCCATGTGGTACAACCCGGGCCGGCAGGTGGCCTATTGCGAGCGCTGCGTGGACAGTGGAGAAACCCTGGGCGGCCTGGGGCAGGCCCGCTGTTTTGTTACCGGTGAGGAGCTGGATTATCTGGGGAGCGCCAACACCGCGCAACCGTTCTGGGATCGGCTGGGTTCGTTTTTCCGCTACCCTTTGCAAAGCGACAGCCTGCTGATCATCGGGGTCTTTGTGGTACTGGCATGGTTGCTGACCCGAATTACGTCCGCCACTTCTCTGCCCATACTGGTGATTGCCGGGTTGCTGTTGCTGGCGTGCATTACCCGCTACGGGTTTATGATTATCGAATTCAGCGCCGAGGGCCGGTTTACGCCCCCCACATTGCAGGAAACGTTTTCTGAATCCGGTATTGGGGTGCTGTTCCAGCAGGTGGTGGTACAGCTGATCTTTGCCGGTTTCACGTTGTTGGTGGCCATGTTGGGCAGTGATTTTCTGGATATCATTGCCAATGCTCTGGTGATGTTCGTATTGCCGGCCAGCCTGATGTTGCTGGCCACGGAAAAATCCATTGCCGCCGCAGTGGCGCCGGCATCTATCCTGCACCTGATCCGCAGTATTGGCTGGTCCTATCTGTTGTTATACGGCTTTTTGTTTCTGTTGCTGGGGGCGGCGGCGGCGCTGTTTGATATCTTTGCCCAGGAAATTCCAGCGCAGTATTTTCTGCCGGTTTTCCTGGGCATCACCCTGTATTTCATGTTGGTGGCCTACCATCTGATGGGCTATGTGATTTTTCAGTATCAGGCTGAGATCGGTTTTGTGGCGGAGGATCAGCAGGCCCGGGAACGCCGGCGTCAGGCGCGGGATCCCATCGATGCCAAAGTGGAGGTTCTGGTGAAGGAGGGGCAATACCATAAAGCGGCCGAGGCGCTGACCCGTTATCTCCTGGCCCAGCCCAACAGCATCCGCCATCACGATAAACTGTCCCGTTTGCTGCTGGCCATGGATGATCGGCCTCAGGCTCTGGCCCATGGGCAGCAGTACATGACGCGACTGCATGAACTGGGGGATGATGCCCGGTTGTATTTTGTGTATGGCCATTATGAGCAGCTTGATCCCCGGTTTATGCCGGAGGAGCCGGCAGTGCGGGTGAACCTGGCCAGCGCGCTGTTCGAGCGGGGCAAGTATTCGGCCTGTTGTCGTTTGCTGGCCAATCTGCACAAGCAGGCACCGCATTTTCCCCAGCTGGCGGCGGCCTACCTGCTGATGGCACGGGCTTTGATGGACGGCTTCCAGCAGGGTGATAAAGCCGCGCAATATCTGAAATTTATTCTTGCCAAATTTCCCGAGGCTCCGGAGCGGGAGGCGGCGGAACAGTTGCTGGCTCGGCTGACCCCTTGAAATTCACCGGCTTGACAACCATATAAAGGGGAAGACGATTTTTCCCCGGAGGCCACATGTCCGGCACCCGCAAGACCACGGATCCCGACCTAGTCAACCCCGACAGCCCGTTTATCCACGCCACTGAATTCTGGCATCCGCTGGGTGATGGCAGAGTTCAGTGCGATGTCTGCCCCCGCGCCTGCAAGCTGCGGGAAGGGCAGCGGGGGCTTTGTTTTGTGCGTGCCAACCTGAATGGCGCGGTGGTGTCCACTACCTACGGCCGCTCCAGCGGTTTCTGTGTTGACCCCATTGAGAAAAAACCCCTGAACCATTTTTATCCGGGTTCTTCCGTGTTGTCTTTCGGCACCGCCGGCTGCAATCTGTCCTGCAAGTTCTGTCAGAACTGGGATATCAGCAAGTCCCGAGAAACAGACACGCTGGCCAGCAAGGCCAGCCCGGAGATGATCGCCCGGGCGGCGGCGGAGGCCGGTTGTCAGAGCGTGGCTTACACCTATAACGATCCGGTGATCTTCCAGGAATACGCGGTAGACGTGGCCCAGGCCTGTCGTGAGCAGGGTATCAAGTCGGTGGCGGTGTCCGCCGGTTATCACTGCCCCCAGGCCAGGGAGCAGTTCTATCAATATATGGACGCCGCCAATATCGATCTAAAATCATTTGACGAGGATTTTTACTGGAAACTCACCGGCGCCCACCTGGGACCGGTGCTGGAAACCCTGGAATATCTGCGCCACGAAACCAATGTCTGGTTTGAGATCGCCACCCTGGTGATTCCCGGACACAACGATTCCCCGGCCGAACTGGAAGCCATGTGTCAGTGGATTCGGGAGCGCCTGGGTGCTGATGTCCCGCTACATTTTTCCGCGTTTCATCCGGATTATAAGATGCAGGATGTGCCTGCCACGCCGCTGGCCACATTGACCCGGGCCCGGGATATTGCCCTGGCCCAGGGCCTGCAATATGTTTACACCGGCAACGTGCATCATCAGGCGGGGGACACCACCTGGTGCCCCGGCTGCGGTGAGGCGGTAATTGAACGGGACTGGTATCAGCTTTCCGGCTGGGGGCTGGATCACCAGGGCCGCTGTCAAACCTGTGGCACTGCGGTGGCCGGTCGGTTTGCCGCCAAGCCGGGTAACTGGGGCCGGCGGCGGGTACCCGTGCGTTTCAGTGAGTGATTTGAAATTCGCCGGCGTCCGGTTGCGGCGTCAGTTCCTGTTGTTGCAGGTCAGTAACCCGGGCGTTGGCGGGGCCGCGGCGGGCCCATTCCACTAACGCCGCCAGGGCTTCAGGGTGGCCCTGGGCCTCAAATTCCACCCGTCCGTCCGCCAGATTGCGTACCCAGCCGGTCACTCCCAGTTTGCGGGCCTGCTCCCGGGTGGAGGCCCGATAATACACCCCCTGCACCCTGCCGGACACTACCACCCGCAGTCGTTTGCTCTGGCTCATCAGTGCTTCTCTCCCATAAGTATTTCTCTCCCGTAACAGATCCACTCACTGTGCTACAGTACACCAGCAGGCTGTCACCGCACCACTGGGCGGGTTACGCCTGGCGGCAGCCGGCGAATTTTTTGCTGACAGTTGTTCGCTGAAAGGAAAACCGATTCATGAAGACAATGTTGATTACCGGTGCCGGCTCCGGTATCGGTCGCGCGGTGGCGGAACTGATATATCAACAGGGGTTGCACCTGGGGGTGCTGGATGTCAATCCGGAGCCGTTGCGGGAGCTGGTTAGCGCCTGGTCTACGGATCGTTATACCCTGTTGCAGGCTGACGTCACCAACGCCAACCAGGTGGCTGATGCCCTGGCCCAGTACATGGAGGGACGTTCTCACCTGGACGTGTTGTTCAACTGCGCCGGGGTGTTGGAGGTGGGGGATTTTGAGAGCATTGATCTGGAGCGCCATCAGCGGATTCTGGATATCAATAATCGAGGGGTGCTGAACTGCACTTATCGGGCCTTTCCCTATCTGCAACGCACGCCGGGGGCCCGGGTCATCAGCATGTCGTCGGCGTCCTCGTTATTCGGGGTGCCGGGCTTTGCCAGTTACTCCGCCTCCAGGTTCTGGGTCAAGGGCTTTACCGAGTCCCTGAGTGTGGAATGGGCGCGCCACGATATTACGGTGGTGGATATCGAGCCACCGTTTGTGGGCACCCCCATGCTGGCGGGCAAAAGCAGCAAGATTATCGAACGCCTCGGTATCAAACTGCAGGCGGAGGACATTGCCCGCCAGGTATTGGCGGCGGTCACCGCTGACGGCATGCATCACCCGGTGGGCGCGGAGTACAAAGCCCTGCGCCTGGCGGGCAGGCTACTGCCGGACCGGGCCACCCGGGCGGTGATGAAATTGCTGTCCGGATATTAGCGGTAGTCGCCCCTGACTTGGGTTATGGGTCCAGAAAGAAATCCGGTATCAATTGTTCCGGCGCCAGTGACGGGTCCACCTGATACTGTTGCAGGTCGGTCACACCGGCCTCGCCAAGTACCTCATCGTCGATAAAGAAGTGTCCGCTGCACTGGGCACTGGGTCGTTTGAATATTTCATAGGCGGCGTCGGCCATAATGCCGGGCAGGCGCGACAGTTTGATGGTGGCGTCGCCCCCCAGATGATTCTGTACTGCGGCGGTGGCGATGGCGGTGCGGGGCCAGAGGGCATTGAAGGCGATCTGATCCCGGCGGAATTCCTCCGCCATTCCCAACACGCAGAAACTCATCCCGTATTTGGCCATGCTGTAGGCCAAATGCGGTGCAAACCAGCGGGGATTGGTGCTCAGCGGTGGCGCAAGATTGAGCACGTGCGGATTTTCTGCCTGTTTCAGGTGCGGAATTGCCAGCTTGGAACAAAGAAAAGTGCCCCGAAAATTAATCTGATGCATCAAATCGAAGCGCTTCATTTCCACCGAAAGGGTGTCGGACAGGTTAATGGCACTGGCATTATTCACCAGAATATCGATCCCGCCGAAGCTGTCCACCGCCTTGCGAATGGAATCCTCCACCTGCGCCTCCTCCCGTACATCCACCACCACCGGCAAGGCTTTGCCCCCGGCCGCTTCCACCTCTTCGGCGGCGCTGTAAATGGTGCCGGGCAGGTTGGGGTGGGGCTCGGTGGTCTTTGCCGCGATCACGATGTTAGCCCCGTCCCGAGCGGCTTTCAGGGCGATTTCCTTGCCGATACCACGGCTGGCGCCGGTGATAAACAGGGTTTTTCCCGCCAGATTGTCCTGTGCTTTTGACATGATCCTTGATCCTCCCGGTAAACGCTGTAAGCCGTCACTATAAACCAGAATAAAGACCGTCAGGGAGGGTTGCCAGTTTCGGTGAACGATTTGTCAATTGCGGCCTGTGTCCAGTTGGTGCAATCCTCCGACCCAAAACGGGGCGTGCATCATTGGCCCGACATTTGCTGTAGCTGGAGCGCTATTGTTGCAATCTGATGACAGCAAATTGCTGCAATGCGGTATGGGTTAATGGGTCGTGCAGGCCAATGTAGGCAGCACCGCTTACAGCACGACAACAGTGGGGACGCCAGGGCAACACGCAATCTTAAGCATTGTTTTTGACCGTCAATTTTGAATGCATTTATGGAGTACCACTCATGGCAAACCGAGCAACAACGGCTAAAACGCTGGCCACTGGATCAATGTTGAGCGCAGTGGCGGCAGGGGCAGCGCTGATGTCAGGCTCTGTCCTGGCGGAAGAAAGTCTGGAGGGAGCGCTGAAAGCAAGCACCGCGAAACTCAACCTGCGTCCCCGTTACGAAAACGTGACCCAGGAATCCCTGAGTAGCGATGACACCACCCATTCTGATGCACTAACGCTGAAAACCCGCCTCACCTTTACCACCGGCAGCTACCATGGCGTGTCGGCACTGCTGGAATTCGACGACGTCACATCGCTGAAAGATGTGGATTACTTCGATGGCACCAATGGCAAAGACGGCCCCGCCATCGTGGATCCGGAGGGCACCGAGGTCAACCAGGCTTACCTGGCCTACACTGGCCTGGAGCATACGGAATTCAAATGGGGGCGTCAGCGCATTCTGCTGGATAACCAGCGCTTTGTGGGGGGCGTCGGCTGGCGTCAGAATGAGCAGACCTACGATGCCTTCTCGGTCAGTAATAGCAGTATTTCCGGGCTCACTGCGTTTTACGCCAACGTTTCCAATGTGAACCGCATCGTGGGGGAGGCCGTGGACGCCGGCGACCATACCCACGAAACCAATCTGCTGAATGTGGGCTACGAGATTCAGGATTTCGGTACCCTCACCGCCTATTACTACGATATTGATAACCAGGACGCCCTGGCTGTGGCCAATGAAACCATGGGGCTGCGCTTTGCCGGCAGCACCGCGGTGAACGATATTACCCTGGCTTACGAGCTGGAGTGGGCGGATCAGGAGGAAACCGGTGACAACCCGGTGGAGTATTCCACGGATTACACCCTGGTGAGCATTGCCGGTACCCTGAGTGGATTCACCCTGGGCATTGCCCAGGAAACCCTGGGGGCGGATGACGATGCCGGCGTGGGCTTTACCACGTCACTGGCCACGTTGCATAAATTCCAGGGTTGGGCTGACAGGTTCCTGGGCACTCCCAGCACCGGGATCAAGGATCTCTATGTGACCTTTAAAGCCGGACTGCCCATGGGCCTGTCGTTTATTGCCATGTACCACGATTTCGAAAGTGCCGAGGACGTGGCCAGTGGCAGTGATGACTTTGGTTCGGAAATCGATATGGCACTGACCAAGAAATTCGATAACGGTGCCACGCTACAGCTGAAGTATGCCGATTTCAGTGGTGAGGAAGACGCGGCCCACGGAACCGCCACCTCCGATGTGTCTAAAGTCTGGGTGATGGCCACTTACGCCATCTGATTTTACGATACTGCGGTTCGGGCGCCGCGCGGCGGCGCCCATGTCCATGTAGCGCTTACTCCACCTGGTCGCCAACCAGGCGGAAGGCTTCCGCCAGATCCTCAGGGGAATGCAGGTCAATCCCCAGATCGTTGAGCAAACCGTCCCTGAGACTGTAGATCCAACCATGCACCGTCAGATCCTGGCCCTGGGTCCAGGCTTCCTGTACCACATGGGAGTGAGCCACGTTGCGTACCTGCTGGCGTACGTTCAGTTCGCACAATCGATTGTGCCTGTCCTCTTCGGATTCCAGCAAATCGAGTTTTTTCTTGTTGTGGCTGTACAGGCTGCGGATGCTGTAGAGCCAGTTATCGATCAAGCCGTGTGAAGTGTTTTCCAGGGCGGCCTTGACGCCACCGCAACCGTAGTGGCCACAGACAATAATGTGCTTGACCTTCAGTACCTTTACGGAAAATTCGATCACCGACATGCAGTTAAAATCGGTGTGCACCACCAGATTGGCAATATTGCGGTGGACGAAAATTTCACCGGGCAACAATCCTACGATCTGGTTCGCCGGCACCCGGCTGTCGGAGCAGCCGATCCACAGATATTCCGGGCTTTGCGCCTTGGATAGCCGCTCAAAGAAAGCAGGGTCCTGCTCCCTGATTTTGTCTGACCACTTGGTGTTGTTGTCCAGCAGCGTTTGCAGTTTATGCATGATAATTGCCTAATCCTATAATTTCCCAGTCAGGCAATAATAAGGATGCTGTGCTCCAGTGTCGATGGCCGAGAAGGGGGAAAGTATAAACAATTATTTCCCAAACACCGCCTGGTAAACGTCCTGGTAGTGTTCCGCGAAATGCACCTTAAGGCCTTTCTTCAAATAATCAGGCAACTCGTCATAGTCCCTCTGGTTGGCGGCGGGCAGTACCAGTTCCTTGATTTTCTGGCGCCGGGCGGCGATTACCTTCTCCCGAATCCCGCCCACTGCCAGCACCTGGCCGGTCAGGGTGATCTCCCCGGTCATGGCCAGGGGCCGCCGGGGTCGCTGGTTGCAGGCCAGGGAAATGAGGGCGGTGGTCATGGTAACACCGGCGCTGGGGCCGTCCTTGGGGGTGGCGCCCTCCGGCACGTGCAAATGGATAAAGGCTTTGTCAAAGAAGCTGTCAGAACCGCCATATTCAGGAATATGGGCCGCCACGTAACTGTAAGCCAGTTCGGCGGATTCCTTCATCACATCCCCCAGCTGGCCGGTGACCTTCAGTCCGGCATTGCGCTGATGCACCCGGGTGGCCTCAATGGGCAAAGTGGCGCCACCCATGGCGGTCCACGCCAGGCCGGTGACCACCCCCACGCCGTAAATGTTCTTTTCATCCCGGAACAGGGGCGGGCCCAGGTATTCCTCCAGATTGGCAGGGGTAATGCTGATACTGAGCTTGGGCTCTTTCAGCAGCTTGACCACGGCCTTGCGGACAATCTTGTTCAGGGTTTTTTCCAGGGTGCGCACACCCGCTTCCCGGGCGTAGCCTTCCACGATATTACGCAGGGCCGGCTTGGAAATCTTCAGTTTGGATTTCGCCACCCCGGCCCGCTGCAGGCATTTGGGCCACAGATGATTGCGGGCGATAGCCAGCTTCTCGTCAGTGATATAACCGGCCAGACGGATCATGTCCATACGGTCCAGCAGGGGCCCGGGAATGCTGTCCACCTGATTGGCGGTGCACACAAACAATACGTTAGAGAGATCCAGCCGCAGATCCAGGTAGTGGTCGAGAAATTCCCGGTTCTGCTCGGGGTCCAGCACCTCCAGCAGCGCAGATGCCGGATCCCCCTGATAAGAGGCACCAATCTTGTCAATCTCGTCCAGCATGATCACCGGGTTGGAGACTTCCACATCCTTCAATGCCTGCACCAGTTTGCCGGGCATGGCGCCGATATAGGTCCGGCGATGGCCTTTGATCTCGGCTTCGTCGCGCATGCCACCCAGGCTGAAACGATAAAATTTGCGGCCCAGGGCCTCGGCGATGGATTTGCCGATGGAGGTTTTACCCACCCCGGGCGGGCCCACCAGTAACACGATGGAGCCACTGATTTTACCCCGGTAGGCACCCACCGCCAGGAATTCCAGAATCCGGTCTTTGACATCCGCCAACCCATCATGATGCTCGTCAAGCACCTGGCGGGCGTGGTCGATGTCCAGATTGTCGTCGGAACTGACACCCCAGGGCACCGCGGTGGCCCATTCCAGATAGTTGCGGGTAACGGCGTATTCCGGGGAACCGGTTTCCAGCATGGAAAGCTTATTCAGTTCCTCGTCGATTTTCTTCTGCGCTGCTTTGGGCACCGTCAGCTTTTCCAGCCGGGCGCGGAACTCATCCACATCGCTTTCCCGGTCATCCTTGCTGATACCCAGCTCTTTCTGAATGACCTTCAATTGTTCCCGCAGGAAGAAATTGCGCTGGTGTTCTTCCAGTCGGGCGTTCACCTGCTTGTTGATTTGCAGATGCAGGCGCGCCACTTCCAACTCTTTTTTCAATAACAACAGCACTTTTTCCATGCGCTTGAGCAGCGGCACGGCGTCCAGTACTTCCTGCAGGTCCTCCGGCTCGGCGGTGGTCAGGCCGGCGGCGAAGTCGGTGAGGGGGGAGGCATCATTGGGACTGAAACGATTGAGATAGTCCCGCAACTCCTCAGTGTAAAGTGGGTTGATGGACACCAGTTCCTTGATGGAATCAATGATGGCGATGCCATAGGCCTTGACCTCCTGGGCGTCCTCCTCCCGCGGCTGCGGGTAGGTGACGCCGGCCAGTAACGGCGGGGATTTGTGCAGCCACTGGTGCACCCAGGGACGGCGAATGCCCTGGGCGATAAACTGGATTTTGCCGTCATCCCGCACCACATTGTGGATGCGCACCACGCAGCCCATGCGTTCAAAGCGATCGGTGAGCAACATGCCGTCGTCCGGTTCCGGCGCAAAACACAGAGCCAGGCAGCGATGCTGGGTTTTTACCACCCGCTCGATGGTGGAAAGCCAGGGCTCTTCGTCCACCACAATGGGTTGCACCTGGGCCGGGAAAAACGGTTTGTTGGAAATGGGGATCACGTACAGGCGCTCGGGCAGGGAAGAATCCGGCAGTGCCAGCCCCCGCTCCAGTTGCTCCTCGGTTACTTCGATGATATCCGGATTTTCCTGTTCGTCTCTTGCCACCAGCGAACCACCCGTCGTTTGATTACGTGAGAATTGTTACCTATATGCGTGCAGCGGGTGGGATTTCAAGAGGGAGGGGCGGATTTACCGCCCGTAAGTCGACGTGCAAAGTTGTAAGCTTCAGCGAATACTGTCAAGCGTCTTGGATAATGTTTCCAGTGAAGTCATTTCCAGCGCGCCGATGCGGGCCAGCAAACCGCGATAGCGCGCGGCGCCGCTGCCGCCCACCAGCACCCGGCACAAATCCGGCACGCCATAACCCAATTGCTCCAACATAATGGGGATTTTGGGGTCATCCTCCGGGTAACCCAGGCTCACGGCGATGGCTTTGGCCTCCTTGCAATCGGCGGTAAACAGAATTTCCTCCAGCGGCACGTTGGCCCCCAGATAAATGACATTCCAGCCACCCTGCGCCGCCACCACCGCCGACATGGTGGCCCCCAATTCATGGAACTGCCCGGACAGGGTGGCGATGATCACCCGGGGCCCCTTGGGGTCCATGTTGGCTTCCAGCATATAGCGGCCCAGGAATGATCGCACGTGGGCGCTGGAGAAATGCTCCTGACAGGTGCGTACCGCACCGCTGCGCCAGAGATTGCCCACCTGTTCCATCAGTGGGTCAATGAATTTCATCATGAATCCCACCGATCCCAGGCTGACGAAGGCCTCTTCCAGCACCCGTTCCAGCTTGATGGGGTTGAGTTCGATGATGGCGGAGATGGCATCATTGCGGGCTTTTTCCAGATCCAGATCCGCTTTGGACAACGGCCGGTTAACCGGGATGCCGGAGGCCGGGGTGCCTGTTATCTCGCGCAGCTCTTCGGTACTGAGGCTGGCAATGGCACTGATGCGACGTCCTTTTTCGGTCACCCGGCGCAACAGGTTCAGGCGTTCAATATCCGCATCCGTATAAAGCCGTTGGTTGGAAGGCGTTCGTTCGGGGGAGACAACATTATAGCGGCGTTCCCAAATTCGGATCACATCCGGAGTCAAGCCGGTTTTTTCCGCCACGGACTGAATGGTATGCACTTTGCTGGCCCTCAAGTTGCTAATGGCTATTGTAACGTTTCAAAACAGGTACACAATGTGTCCGGTTTCGGATTCTTCGTATTCATAATAAATATTGGCTACCAGGGTGTTTTCACCATCCAGGCTCATATTGGTAAGCCCGTTGTAGTGCAACAGGCGCGGCCGCTCCTGCTCGGTGGTGGGGAGCTGGTAGGTCAACAAAATGGGTTCCACCAGCCAGCGTAACAACTGGCTGGCGGGGGCCACTTCGATTTTGATGGTGGATTGGGTAGCGGCAATCTTTCTGGCCTGGAACCGAAACCAGTCCAGCCGTGCCGGGTTCAAAAACTGGAAGGTGAGCCGCTCCCCTTGTTGCAGAGCCGCGATGTGATCCTGCAAATAGGTGTCAAACCCGGCATCGGCCACCACCGGCTCCTTTACCTCCAGCACTTTTTTCTGCCAGGGCCCAGCGTCCTGGCTGTGGCCCACTTCCACCCGGCCATCAGCCAGCCAGCGCACGCTTTCAGCGTAGCCCGCCGCCTTATTGGTAAAGCTGACATTCGGTGCATAGGGGTGAGCGTACTCCAGTTTTTTAGTGGCCAGAGTGCGTTCACCGGGGCTCAGATAGGTCACGGTTGCCTGTTGCAATCGGCCCTGGGCATCGTACACCCGGTCGTAGGCTTCCAGGTAGCGCAGTTTATCCTGCTCCACATCATAGGCATAACCGGTGACCTCGCCGTTGGCGCCGGCCCGGGTACCGATGGCAACCAACACCAGCAGCAGGCCACTGAGAATCTGCTTGCACATACGGGTCACCTCTCTAGCTGGCCGAGGGGCGCTTCCCCCCGGTACAACGGCTTGCTGAACAACAGTTGCACGTCACCGATCACCCGTTCCGCGAAGCCGCCTTCACAGTAACAGAAGTAATAATCCCACATGCGGATGAATTCGTCGTTGTAGCCCAGGGCCCGTACCTGATCCCTTGCACTCATGAAGTTCTCCCGCCACAGTTTCAGGGTACGGGCATAATGGGGAGTGATATCCTCCAGGTGTCTGAGTTCCAGATCGCTGTAGCGGCTGCTGTGTTCCAGCAGTGCCTTCAGCGACGGCAGACAGGCGCCGGGGAAGATATAGCGCTGGATCCAGTCAATATTGTTCTTGGCCTTTTCGTAGCGTTTGTCGTCAATGGTAATGGCCTGGATCAGCCCCAGGCCGTCGTCTTTGAGCAACCGCCCCAGAGTGCGGAAGTAGTCGGGATAGTACTGGTGGCCTACCGCCTCGATCATTTCGATGGATACCAGCTTGTCGTAGCGACCCTGCAGGTTCCGGTAGTCCTCCTGCAGCAGGGTGATACGATGTTCCAGGCCGGCTTCGCGAATGCGTTCGCGGGCGAAATCATGCTGTTGCCGGGAAATGGTAGTGGTGGTTACCCGACAGCCATGGTGCTTGGCGGCATGAATGGCCATGCCGCCCCAGCCGGTGCCGATCTCCACCAGATGATCATCGGGCTGCAACGCCAGTTTTTGACAAATGCGCTCCAGTTTGTGGCGGGAGCCTTCCTCCAGGCTGGCATCGGGGTGGGGGAACACGGCCGCGGAATACATCATGCTGGGGTCCAGAAACAACTGGAACATCTCGTTGCCCAGGTCGTAATGGGCCGCGATGTTGCGGCGAGCTCCTTTCTCGGTGTTGCGATTTTTCAGGTGGTAGGCCAGATGCGCCGGCTTTGACAGCAGGGCGAGGCCGGTATCCACCTGCTCCACGGCCGCCAGGTTCAGGCTCATAAAGCGAATCACGTCGGTGGTGTTGGGGGATTCCCAGTCACCGCTCATGTAGGCTTCACCGGCACCAATGGTACCCCCCAGCATCATATCCACATAGGCAGAGGGATCCCGCACGGTAATTTGAGCACTGACGGCAGCGGGGTTTTGGCGGCCACGGATGGTGAACTCACCCTCGCGGTCACGGATGGTCAGGGACCCGTGCCGGGCTCGTGACAGGGCCTTGATCAACAGACTTTTGCAGAGCTTCTGCGTGCCTTTCAGCGGAACATTTTTTGTAATACTGGAACTGGTCATAGGGATTGGTCCTCAACAGGTTTCGAGTGCTGATAAAATTCCGCCCCTTTCAGCTTCAGGCGCAGGGCTTGCCAGTAAATACCGGTAATGGTTTTCAGGCTTTCCATTGGAAACTGCAGCAGCGTGCGATTCAGATTACGGGCGGTGGCCGGCAGCCGTTGCAGCCGCAGCCCGGCACTGAATACCATTTGCTGATCCTGATAGTTGGAAATATACAGATTCAGTTGCTCCCCCGGGGCATGGATTTTCCAGTGGTATTCCATGTCCATGGGCAGAAACGGCGAGACGTGAAACTGCTTGCGGGTCACGAATTGTTGCGCGTCGGCACCGGCAGCAAATTTCAGGACGTAACAGTGTCGCTCCAGCCAGGGGGTATTGGTAACCTCCGTCACCAGGTAGCGCAACTCACCGTCCGCGAAGCAGAAATAGAAGGTGGCCGGGTTGAAGCCGATGCCCAGATAACGAAAATGGCTCAACACCCGCACCTGGCCACGAAAATGTTCCCCGGTCTGGCGCAGAATCTCGTCCGCCACCGCCTGTTTTAAGTCCGTCTGCTGTGGCTGCAGATAGTCCCGGCGTCGGAAGCTGGCCCAGTTAAAGCGTTCCCGCGACCACCAGGGGGAGAGCCGGAAAAATTCTTCCTGCTCATCCAGATCCAGGTACACCATGAAAATAGGGTACTGGAACTGGTGCTGCACCGCGTCATTGCGGCGGTGATTTATGACGCCTTGATAGATTGCGCTGTGCATGGGGGTACCACATCATCAAAGTTGACGTCCAGGGACCGGGCCACCCGGATGGCACTGTTGACCCCGTCCTCATGGAAACCGTTAAGCCAATAGGCGCCGCAGAAATAAGTCCGGTGCCGGCCATTGATTTCGGAAAAGCGCTGTTGCGCATCCATGCCCTTCAGCGTGAAACCGGGGTGGCTGTAGCGGAAGCGCCGCAAAATTTTATCGGGGTTGATATCAGCGTCTTGATTGAGGCTGACGCAGAAGGTGGTGGGTCCGGTGAAGTTCTGCAATATATTCATATTATAGGTCACAGTCACCGGCTGCCCGGCCTGCACAGGAATGCGATAATTCCAGGCGGCCCACCCCAGCCGGTTGCGCGGTAGCAGGCGGGTGTCGGTGTGCAGCACCACGCTGTTTTCCTGGTAGGGAATGGCCCCCAGTACGGCTTGCTCGTCGGCGCTGGGGGCCGCCAGCATACTCAGGGCCTGATCACTGTGGCAGGCCAGCACCACCGCGTCGAATTGCCATTGCGCGCCGGTCTGGTCCACCAACGTGACACCGTCCTCATGGCGCACGATGCTGCGGATGGCGCGGTTGGCGTGAACAGCACCCCGCAGGCGATGGTGCATCGCCTTGACGTAACTGTGCGAGCCACCGGATATCACCCGCCACTGGGGCCGGTCATCAATGGAAAGCAGGCCATGATGATGAAAGAAACGGACGAAGAACGCCGCCGGAAACTGCATCATGTCCGCTTCTGAGGCAGACCAGATGGCGGCACCCATGGGAATGATGTAATAGCGGGAAAATTCACTGCTGTAATCGTTCTGGCGCAGGTATTCGCCCAGGGTGACACCGGAATCCAGATCGCCCTGGCGGTAGGCGGTGGTGGCTTCCTGGTTGAATCGCATGATGTCTTTGATCATGCGCCAGAAACGCAGATTGACAAGGTTCTTGCGCTGGCAGAACAGCCGGTTCAGATTGGCACCGTTGTATTCCAGGCCCGAGCGGTCACAGCGCACACTGAAACTCATGTCGGACGCCTCAGTGGCGACTCCCAGATGCTGCATCAGACGAATAAAATTGGGATAGGTCCAGTCGTTAAATACGATAAAGCCCGTGTTTACCGGATAAACCTTGCCATCCATGGTGATCATTTCAGTGTTGGTATGTCCACCCAGATAATCCTGTTCCTCGAACAGGGTCACGTTGTAACGGGACTGCAGCAGATAGGCACTGGTGAGTCCGCTGATGCCACTGCCGACGATGGCGATATTGTTAAGATTCATGTTGCGTGTTCCTCGACATACTGGCGGTAATGCGGTGCCGCAAAACATAGGGAATGGTTTTCAAAAAGCGTAATGTCCAGGTCAGGCCCTTGGGAAAATCGATATTGAACCGTTGTCGGGCAAGGCCACGAATAATACGACTGGCTGCCTGGTCCGGTGCCATTATCAGGGGCATGGGAAAGTTGTTATTGCGGGTCAGGTCGGTATCCACAAAGCCCGGGTGGATCACACTCAGACTGAAGCCTTCCGGCCGCAGGTCCGCCGCCAGCGATTCCATAAACTGGGTGATGGCGGCTTTGGAGGCGCTGTAAGCCTCCGCCCGGGGCAGTCCCGCGTACACAGAGCTACTGCTCATAGCCGCCAGCTGGGGATAACGGGAGCGGCGCAATAACGGCAGAGCCACTTCCAGGGTGTGGATGAAACCCATGAAGTTGACCTCCATCATGCGTCTTACCAGAGCGCTGTCAAATTGCCGTACGTCCAGATACTCGCAGTGACCGGCGTTGGCGATGAGCAGATCAAGGTGGCCAAAATCCGTTTCAATCTGCTGGGCCGCAGCCGCCAGCTGGTCCGGTTGGGTAACGTCCGCCGGGATGATCTTCAGTTGCGGCATTTCGGCCTGCAACTGCGCCAGCTTGTCTTCCGAACGGGCGGTGGCGATCACCTGATTGTGTTGTACCAGTTGCCGGGTGAGGGCCTTGCCGATACCGCTGGAGGCACCGGTTATCCAGATTACCCGGCCCTGCATGTGTGAATCCGATTTGCTCGCGCTCATGATGTCTCCGTGGCCTGAGCCTGTTTGAATGCCTGTTTAACCGCTTCCACCGAACTGCGATGATCCACAATGGGTGCCGGATAGCCGGCCTGTTCCCGCTCTTCGGGGGAGGGATCGTGAATGGCTTTGCCGGATATTTCCGCCAGTTCCGCTACCCAATGACGGATAAAGTCGCCGCCGGCATCGAAACGTTCGGACTGGCGGGTGGGATTGAACACCCGGAAATAGGGCGCCGCATCCGCGCCGGTGGACGCGGACCACTGCCAGCCGCCGTTGTTGGGGGCGTAGTCGCCATCGATCAGCTGCTGCATAAAGTAAGCTTCACCGGCATGCCAGTGGATAAACAGCTGCTTGGTGAGGAACATGGCGGTCACCATGCGCAGGCGGTTGTGCATCCAGCCCAGGGTGTTGAGCTGACGCATACCCTCATCCACCAATGGGTAGCCGGTCCGGCCTTGCTGCCAGGCCCGCAGATGCTTTTCATTTTGATTCCAGGGCAGATCCTCATATTTGGGGTTGAAGGATTTTC
The DNA here is from genome assembly GCA_002701845.1 of Pseudomonadales bacterium. Taxonomy (GTDB): domain Bacteria; phylum Pseudomonadota; class Gammaproteobacteria; order Pseudomonadales; family Ketobacteraceae; genus Ketobacter. The sequence goes on along the minus strand of NZXG01000038.1, from coordinate 133,193 downwards.
CCTTACTGAGGTCGGGGTAGTGCCAGGAGAGGTACTTGTAGAATTCCCGCCAGATCAGTTCACTGATCCAGGTGAGAATCCCCTGGTTGCCGGAGTCCCATTCACCGCGGTTGGCGGCCAGGGCATCCAGCAGACAATGCCGCAGCGAGATGGCGCCAACGGCCAGGTACGGTGATAGCTGGCTGGTGCCGTCCACCGCCGGCAAGTCACGCCTGGCGTCGTAGTCCTCAGCCCTTTGGTTGAGAAATTGTTGCAGTCGCTGCTGGGCCTCACGGCTGCCCGCCGACCAATGCTCGTTAGCCTTTGTGGGCTGTTGCCAGGAAAGAATTTCATCGATGCTGGTGCTGGCCACCTTGATGGTGTGCTGACGTTTGGGGGTGCCGCAGGACTGCAGTTGCTGCCGGCGCGCCTGTTTGATCCATGCCCGCTTGAAAGGAGTGAACACCCGGTAGGGCTCCTCTTCATTGGTCAGCACCTTGGTGGGATCCAGCACCATCTGATCCCGCAGGCACTGGAAGCCAATGCCTGCCTGCTGCAATCGTTCCCGGGCCAGGCGATCCCGGCGTCTTTCGTTAAGTTCTGTCTCTTGATTGCAAAACACCCGGGTGACCTGATGCGCTTTGCACTGCTCCAGCAGCAGGTCCACACTGGCTTCGTAATCATTCGCCGACAGCGCCACCAGGTGGATGTTGAGATCCAGTAAGTCCGATCGCAGCGCCACCAGAGTCTCCAGAATGAAGCGCAGTTTGGTGTCCCCCACATGGTGCTGCCGGTGTTGTCCCGGGGTGTGAAAGTAGTACGCAATCAGGGGCTCATCGCCGTCACAAGCCGCCTGTAAAGCCGGGTTGTCATGCACCCGCAAATCGCTGCGAAACCAAACCGCGTGTGTCATCCCGGGCTCCTAATGAATATGGCTGCGCAGGCCCAGTTGGTGAGGGTAGGGCGACAGATAGAACTGTTGCAGCGCATATTGATGCCGTTGCCGGTTGCGTTGGAAATGATGTTTCAGCAGGGCAATGGGCACAATCAGTGGCACCACGCCACCCCGATAGTCTTCGATACTGCGTAACAGCTCCTGCTTGTCCTGCTGGTCAATCTGCTGCTTCAGATAACCCATGAGGTGCTGCATGACATTGCAGTGGGTGCCCCGCTCCGGCGGTGCTGACAACGCCTGCATCAGTTGGCTGATATACTGGTCACCGAGCGCGTCCATGTCATTGCCACTGAGGTCCGCCACCAGCCGTCCCAACTCGCGATAGGCTTTGTAGTTGTGGGCCATCAACAGGTACTTGTGGCGACTGTGGAAATTCACCAGCCCTTTGGCGGTGAGCCCGTCTGCGCGCAGATTGAGCCAGCGATGATAAGTGAATACGCGCATGATGAAGTTTTCCCGTAGCCCGGCATCGTTGAGTCGCCCGGCTTCCTCCACCGGCAGCAGAGGATTGTTCGCACGCAAACTGGCAGTGAATCGCCCGCTGGTTTTGTTGACCGGATGACCGTTGGGCAAATACAACTTTACGCCGAAGGTGCCACAGCTGGGGGAGTTGGGGGTGGCGATAAAGCCACAGAGCCGGGGGTGGGCGTCGGCGTATTCCGCGCCCCGCTGCTCCAGGGCCGTGGTAAAATCCTGATGGGGGTCGTCCGTTGCCAGCGCCCGCGTCTGATCATCCAGCTGTACCAGCCGGATCGGCTTGCGCGGTACCGACATGCCGATCTCCACTTCCGGACAGGTGGACACGAACTCAAAGTAGTCGCTCAGCACGCCGGTGCAGAAACGATTGTGCTTGTGATCACCGTTGTAACGGACCGGATCCCCCAGCAGGCAGCGGCTGATGCCCACTGGGACTTTATAATTTGGTTCACTCATTACGCTTGTCCATATTGCGTCCTAGACAACGCAATAGTAGCGAGTAATGGCGGGTTCGGTCAAAGACTTGTCTAACTATTGTCTATTGAAGGCTAATCCTCTAAAACCTAAAGAAAAAATAGAAACCAAAAAAAAAGCCAGCGGAGACTGGCTTGAACAAACGGGAATCGAGGTGTCAGGAACTGTACAATGGCAAAGTGGTGTCAGGCGAAGTACATACTTTCCAGATATTCACGCAGGGCGTTGAAGCGGGCGGTTTCCTGCGGATGGGTCAACTGATACAACAGAGTGGCGGATTCCTTAATACTCATGATGTGCCTCCAGGCGGTGGTAAATCCAGGCAGCATCACCGCTGCCGCACTTGGATCTCAGCAACAGCTATGCCAAACCAGGCTGTTGTGCTTAAATCAATGATCTAACAAGAAAAATGCTTTTAGTGAAGGAGCAGATCAGGCCCTGGCCCGGGGTGGCTGGGGGTATCAGGTGGTGCATGGGGTTCAGGTCAGGTTCACGAACGGTGCGTTAAGGTGAGAAATATGTCAGTTCATTCCGGTTGGTTGGAAATGGTGTGGAAGCAAGTCCTGGTGTGGCTGCGGTGCGTACTGATGGTCATCGGCCTGGCCGGGGGCCTGGCAGCCAGCGCCGGCACCGCCGCGCCGGTGTGGCTGGCACAGCTGAGTACCTCGGAGGCCGCGGCCATCGTGGCCCGCCGTACCGGTGGCAAGGTGCTTAAGGTCACCGAGGAAGAGCGTGGTGGCGAACGGGTCTATCGGGTCAAAGTGCTGTTGCCGGAAGGCCGGATTAAAACCGTATTTGTCAACAAAGCCACAGGCGGGGTGGGAGGTTAACCGCGATGCGGATTCTGGTGGTGGAAGACGAGCAACAACTGGCGGCGCAGTTACAGGCAGCCCTCAGTGAGCGGGGTTACAGCGTGGACTTGGCGGCGGACGGGGAAGAGGGGCTGTACTTTGCCCGCGAGTACGACTACGACGTGGCCATTATTGATCTGGGGTTGCCACGGTTGAACGGGATTGAGGTGATCACGAAGGCACGGGCGGCGGCAGTGAAGTATCCCATTTTGATCCTCACTGCCCGCGGTCATTGGCAGGACAAGGTGGATGGCCTCGAGGCCGGTGCCGATGACTACGTGGTGAAGCCGTTTGAGATGGAAGAAGTACTGGCCCGGCTCAATGCCCTGATCCGGCGGTCCGCCGGCCACGCCACCCCGGTGTTGCAGGCGGGCGGGATCGAACTGGACACCGCCAGTCAGCAGGTGCGGGTTCATCAGCAGGGGGTTGAGCTGACCAGTTTTGAATACCGGGTCCTGGAATACCTGATGCTGCATCCCGGTGAGGTAGTCTCCAAGGCGGTATTGACGGAGCATATTTACGCCCAGGACTTTGATCGTGACAGTAACACCATTGAAGTGTTTGTAGGCCGGTTACGGCGCAAACTGGATCCCGACAATCGCCTCAAGCCCATCGAAACCCTGCGGGGCCGGGGCTATCGTTTCGCCCTGGAGTGATTGGTGTTGTCACTGCGGGTCCGTTTTGTCCTGGTTGCGGCGCTGATTCTGGCGTTGTTTTCCATCAGCGCCGGCTGGATTCTGCGGGAGTCCTTTCAGGCCAGTATTCTGGATAGGGCGCGGGAACAGTTGCGGTTGCAGGTCTACAATCTGCTCGGTGCGGCGGATTACGATAACGGCCAGTTGCAGTTACCGGGCGAATTGGCGGATCCGCGATTTAACCAACTCAATTCCGGCCTGGTGGCCATGGTGTGGCACCGGCAGCAACCGGTGTGGCAGTCCCGCTCCGCCGCTCTGGAATCCTTATCCCCCCCTGAGGTGCCGGAACCCGGGCAGTGGCAGTTGCGGCAGGTGCGGGGCCTGGGTGAGGAACAACGCAACTATTATCAGCTGAGTACCAGCGTGTACTGGGATGAAACCACCGCGGATCACCCCTATACCTTTGTGGTCTGGGAATGGGATCTGCCCTACGTGGCCCAGATTCGCAGCTTCGAGACCACCCTCTGGCAGTGGCTGGGGGGTCTGGTGGTGGGGGCGATTATTCTGGTGTTTATTCTGCTCAACCTGGGATTCCGGCCCTTCCGTCAGCTGGCAGCAGAACTGCGCGCGGTGGAACGGGGCAGTCAGAGCGGCATTGCCGCCCAGTACCCCAGTGAAGTCATGCCGGTGGTGGATAATCTCAATCAGCTGCTGGCCCATGAGCGGGCCACCCGGGAGCGCTATAAACACAGCCTGGGCAACCTGGCCCACAGCCTGAAAACGCCGTTGGCGGTGCTCAAGGGCCTGGGGGGCAGCTCCGGTGCCGGTGCCGCCGACACGCTTGCGGACCAGGTGCAGCGGATGGATGACATCGTGAATTATCAATTGAAACGGGCGATTTCAGCGATGCCGCAGATCAGTGGCCAGGGCGCGCTGCTGCTGGATTGTTACCAGCGGATGGTGGCGGTGCTGGACAAGGTTTACGCGGATAAAAATATCCATCACGAACAGGATATACGTCCCGGCCTGCGGCTGCCCTGGGATCAAAGTGACACCCTGGAAGTGTTGGGTAATCTGATGGACAACGCCTGTAAATACGGGGCTGGTAAGGTGCGGGTACAGGGTTATATCCAGGGTGGGAAAATCCGCATTCTGGTGGAGGATAACGGCCCGGGCATTCCCCCCGGGGAAGAGCAGCATATCCTGGCCCGGGGGGTGCGGCGGGATGAGCGGGCCCCCGGGCAGGGTATCGGGCTGGCGGTGGTGATGGATATCGTGCAGGCGTCCGGTGGCAGCCTGGACATCGTGGCTTCGGAGCTGGGGGGCGCCTGCTTCAGGATCAGTCTAGGCTGGTGACACTTCGCCGCTGTCGTAACTGAGCCAACGGTTAATGGCGCCGATCAACACCGCCTGATTAAACGGCTTTTTGATGTAATCGTTCATTCCCGCGGCGATGCAGTTTTCCCGGTCCCCGGGGTTAGTATTGGCGGTCACCGCAATGATGGCCACCGAGGCGTTGCGGTTGTCCAGTTGGCGAATGCGCCGGGCGGCTTCGAAACCGTCCATAATGGGCATCTGGCAATCCATAAACACCAGGTCGAACTCCTGTTTTTCCAACATGCCAAGCGCCTCTTTACCGTTGCCGGCGGCGAACACCTGAAATCCCAGTTTCTTCAGTTGGCCCTCCATCACCAGCTTGTTCACATAGTTGTCCTCCACCACCAGAATATCCGTGGTCTGCGGATTGATGGTGGGGGCCACTTCGTTGGTGAGACGGTATTGATCCTCCGCCGGACGGAAGGGCAGGGTCAGGATCACCTCAGCGCCCTCATTGAGGCGGGAGCGGAATTCCAGCTGCCCCTGCATAATGTTGACGATCTTTTGACACAGGGCCAGGCCGATGCCCAGGCCGCCCTTGCGACGAGTAAGGGAACCGTCCGCTTGCTTAAAGGAATTGAAGATTTCCGATTGCAGGGATTCCGGGACACCGCAGCCGGTGTCCCGAATCGTAAAACGCAGCTTTTCCAGGCCGGAATCGGACACCGGCAAATAGTCCACTTTAAAGGTCACCTGGCCCTGATCGGTAAATTTAAAAGCGTTATCCAGCAGGTGATCCAGCAGCAGTTTGAGTTTGTCCTCGTCGCCCTCCAGAGTCATGGGAATCTCGCGGTCCAGCGCGAACTCAAAATCCAGCCCCTGCATGGACGCCCGGCCCCGGTAGTGCATGGACATTTCCAGCAGGCACTCCCTAATTCGGAACGGGTGATCATTGGAGCGGGCGGTGCCCGATTCCAACTGGGTGTAGGTGAGAATATTTTCAATCATCCCCATCATATCCCGGCTGGAACGGCTGATTGTGCTGATGTACTTCACCTGCTCGGTATTCAGGTCGGTTTGTTCCAGTAACTCGTAAGCCCCGAAAATACCGTTCATGGGGGTCCGCAGTTCGTGGCTGACAGTGGACAGGAACTCGTCCTTGAACCGGTTGCTGGCCGCCAGTTTGGCGTTGGTCTCCTCCAGTTTGCGATTGGCATCCTGTTCCACCTGAATCCGCTCCCGCTGTAACACGTTGATGCGGTCCCCCAGGGCCAACGCCAACAGAATGGTTTCCAGCAGGGCGCCGATGTGAACACTGAACATGGTGAACTTGTTAAACGGCAACACGCCGGAGATGGTGAGTATCCAGCAGACGGAACCGGCAATCACGCTGACCCAGGCGATCAGAAAGAAGCGGGCGATTTTCAGCCCCCGCAGCAGTCCCAGGGTGCCGGCGGACAGCCCCGCCAGGCAGAATACCAGGGTCAGCAGGTTGGCGGAGTTGGGCAGCAACACCCGGCCGGTGATGACGATCAACGCCATGTCCAGGGCGGCGATCAGTATTAAAAAGGAGAATGCCCGGTGATGGAGCGGCATGTTGTCCCGGGTATTGAGAAATTTCTGACAAAACAGGGCGCCCATACAGACGCTGAGCAGGGTCAGCAGGAAATGGGAGCGGTAGGCGGCCAGAATGGGATGGCCCTCCAGCACCAGCTCCCGCAGCAGGCCGTCATGGGACAGGGTCCACAAGCCCACACAGCTGATATACAGCACATAATAGAGGTAGCTGTATTTACGGGTGGAGAAAAACAGGAACAGGTTGAACAACGCCATCACCAGAAAGGCGCCATAAAATAATGCAGACACCGCCATCATCACCCGTTCGCTCACCAACTGATAGTTGGGATTGCGCAAGTGCATGGGTACAAACAGCGGCGAATCACTATTGACTTTGATATACAGGGTCTGCAGGCCGGAGCTGGGGGTGATCAAAAAGCACGGGCGCGCGCAATACATACCGCTGTCCTCGGCGTCCCCGTACCCGGCGGTCTGATGGTCGATTAATTGACTATTGGCGAAACGGAACAGGCTGATGTGTTTGAGATGGGGATAGCCCAGCTCCAGAATCAATGGTGAATCCAGCTGACTGAAATCCAGATTCAGACGAAACCAGAACACGGAGTGGGTCCGCCCCAGATAAGGGGAATCGGCAAACACCGGAGCGAACTGTGCCATCATCCGGGGCGTGCGGACATCTTCCACCAGCAGGGTGCCCGAGGGATCCTCCAGCATTTGCAGGTGGCGGCCCACCGCCATATCTTTCACCTGATGGGCCGCAATGGGCAGATAAACTTCACTGGCACCCAGCGCCAGGCTGGATGCCAGGGAACAACACAACCAAACCAGTACCAACCCGTACTTCAACTCGCCCCCCGGCGGCAACAGCAATACACGTCCGACATCCCGCACCCGCGAAATAACAGCACCCAGCTACCAGTGTAGTCAAAAATTACTTAGGTGAACCTAAATCGGCGCGCTTTTTCCGCGGTGGCGGGGATATTAGCACGATTCACCAAAGCTGGCGCTCGCGACTCGGGGGGTAAGGCAACCGTGGGTGAAGCGCATAAAAAAGTGCTGGCGAGGGGCTCGCATCCCTCGCCAACACGATACCGGCCGCAATAAAGTATCCTTACTCAGGACCGGTGAGTGCTCTCATCGTTGTACATTGTACAGTTCCCGGAATCCGCCTTCGAAGGGCAGGCCCGGGAACGGCGCTAGGGTGAAAGGTACTCGCGGTCCCCAGTGCCTGGCAGCGATTATAGTGACAAATTGAATGTTAAATGAGCAGGAAATTGCTTGCATCGTTTGTGAGAAATTACCACCAATGGTTGCAATCCCTCATTTGGTCGCCAGTTGCCGCAGTGGATCCTGGCGCGGCCGGGGATGGGCCAGCAGATCGTTTTCCAGGGTCACTGCAGCATAGGAAGCCAGCGCCTTTACCAGGGGTTCCACCTGGGGCGGGAAGGGTACCACGCCCTGGTTGAAAGTGTCCTGGGCATTGATCAGCTGCATCACTCCGATAACCTCTTCGGCGTGATTCAGCAGCGGCACACTGAGGAAGGAACGGGAGTGATACCCGTACTGCTGATCAAAATTCCGCATCCCGGAAAAATCGAAGGTGGTATTGTTGTAGGCATTGTCAATGTTGACCACCTGCTTGCTGATGGCAGTGAAAGTGGCCACGTTCTGCAGGTTGGGCTCACCGTTCTGCTCCAGCAACAAGGGTGCGAAGTCCCGGGTGTCGGATTCAAAACAGGTAAAGGACAGGTTCAGCACCTGGTTTTTCATGGCCACGAACTCCAGCCGGGGGGGCGCGTCCGGGCGATACCAGTAAATGGTGGCGCCCTCCGCCCGGGTGGCGGCCATGGCTTCATCCAGCACCCGTTCAAAAATGGCGTCGGTACCCTTGGGCTGTGACAAACGCACCAGCAGGCCGCCTTCTGCCCGTTCCAGTTCGGCGCTCTCCAGAATGGTGGCCAGCAGGGCCGCCAGAGCCTCCACGATGGCAATCTGGGTTTCGGAATAATGGGCCACGGTGCCGGACAACGGGTTCTGCGGGTTCACCAGTTGAATCACCCCAAGTACCTTGCGATTGGGCTTGATCACCGGGACCGAGAGTACCGAGCGGGTACGGTAATCAAACAGATCATCAAAGGCTTTGATGCCGCTGATGTTGTAATCCCGGGTGGTGTAAACATCCTCCACGCACAGCGAGTGTCCCCGCAGGGCGCAACAGGCGGCAATGCTGTGGGTCTGACTGGTGTCAGAGTCGCAGGCCCGGATCTGAATCGGGGGCAGGGCCGATTCCCCCGGTTCGCAGTATTTCTGATTCAGACCCAGGGAGTGGTTGCGAATCATGGCATAGTCCAGCCGTGGTCCGGCCTCGGTCTCTTCCAGCAGGTACAGGGTGGCGCCATCGCAATGGCTGATCTGCTGACATTCGTTGAGGATCGTGCTGAACAGCTTCCATTTGTCCGTTTCCGTGGACAGGGACCGGGTCAAATTGATCAAACGCCAAAAGAATGCGTCCTGATGATAAATGGCCATAGTAAACTCCGGGGCTAACTCCTTCCCCAAGTCTAGTACGCCACGGCAGATTCACATGCCGGCATTTGCTATTTGGCTCACACCCCGGCATTGGCGTTTTACCGACCGCAGGTCGTGTTGGCGTGAATTGTGAGGGGGCTCACGTTCGGCGCCACCACAGCAGACCGGCGGGGGCCAGGAACCACCAGGGCAGGCTGCCTCCGCCACCGCCATCGCCGGATTCCCCGCCCCGCTCAAAGTTGGTACGTTCCGGCAGGGGCAGACTGATGGTGCTGGTGGCACTGTTGTTGTCAGGGCTCACGTCATAGCGGTTGGCCCCGGTGACGGTCACGGAGTTCACCAGGGCGACACTGGTTTCGGCGGTGAGCGACACCTGCAGATTATGAGTACTGGCAGCGCTGACCGTGCAGGTATAACTTTGGTTGCTGTTGCTCAGTGTGCAGGCAGCCGCATCCAGAGTGACTGCGGTGAGCCGGCCGCTGCCATCGCTGATATTGCCCTGTACCTGCAGGCCTGCAGTCTGATCACTGCGGGTTTCCGCCGTCACCGCATAGGCCAGGGTGATGGGCTCGCCGGCCTCGCCCTCGCTCAGATTGCCGGCGTCAGCCTGGATGGCGCCGTCGGCCGGAAAGTCGAAACAGTTTTCGATAGAGTCCAGTGCGTTGATGTTGGGGCGTAACTGGGTCTCGGAACAGCTGGAAAAATCGTCCGCCTGAACATTGAGGTTGGCGCCCATGATCCAGTCGGTGGCACTACAGGATTGGGCGATGGAGCCGTCCTGACCGTCGTGGTCGAAGCCGAAATTGTGGCCGATCTCATGGGCCACAATCAAAGCCGTGTAGCTGGTGCGGTTACTGCCGCTGCCCCAAAGCTGGGAGGTGCCCACGGCCGCGGCGCGTTGACAAAGCACCGGCTCCTCCAACACCGGGTTATCCGCGGTTCCGCTGTAGAAAGGAAAGTTCGCCACCCCGATGGCCTGACTGTCATTGGTGGTGTAATCGCCCCCGGTGACGTAATGCATGATGGCGTAGGGATTGGGGTCGAAACCGATGGTCTGATCCCAGCGGTAATCGGCCATGGTCTGGAGCACTGAGTCGATATCGGTGTCAAACACATCGCCGGCGCCAAACTCCACCCGCAACTGGTTAAAGGCGATGCCAAAGTTGCGCCGATAGATCAAGTCCACGTATTCAATGATCAACAGGCCCTGAGCCCGATAGCTGGCGCCAAAGGCAGCGTTGAACGGGGTGTCGAACACCATGGTGAGCTCCGCCACCAGACAAACCCCGTCCACCTGTTCCTGACAGAAATTATCGTAATCGACACTGAGGGCCATGGCGTTGAGGCTACGCGGGGTCACCGCGGTGGACGTCAGCGGGTGGGCAATGAGTGAGCGGGGCCTGGCGCACTGGCCCAGATTCAGTTGCGGGCTCAGGGCCCGGGTCTGCAACGTGGACGTACTACGGTTACGGGCCAACAGATCACTGTCATTCAGCACGTGGACGGCGCCGCGGTGCAGAATCATTCCCTGCCATTGACCCTCGATCAAGGCCAGTCGCCCCTCGGAGTCCGGCTCACCCTCAAGCTGTATGCGATAGAACCGATGGGCCGGGTCCAGGTCGGGAACCCCATAACCACTCAGATCCCGTTTCGTGAGCAGCAGGTGATATACCTGCCCGTCCAGGGTGATGTACTCGGGGGTTTGGGGTTGGGCCCCGGCGGGCATGACTGTCAGCGACAGAACCAGGGTGACGCACAGCAGGAAGTGGCGCAGGGCCACAGGCGGCAATATTTTTATTGGCATGGGCTAACATCTCGATCTGACCCTTGAATCTGTCAATACTATGAACCAATTGGCGGGGCCTTCGCCAACAGTTTTTTAAGGATTCGTGAACTGGCCACCAGGCCGAAGCTGGCGGTGACACAGGTGGAGGCGCCGATACCGCCGGCGCAGTCCAGGCGCACGCTGCTGTTGGCGTGGGCCGGGGGGCGGGTGGAACAGACGCTGCCGTCCGGTTGCTGAAACAACACCGGTTCCTCTGAGTATACACACTCCACGGCGAAACGACGCTTGGGATTACTGGTGTAACCGTGATCCTGGCGCAGTTTTTTGCGCACCAGCGCCAGCAGCGGATCCTGTTCCGCCCGGGTCAGATCGGCGTAGCGGATGCGGGTGGGATCAGTCTGACCGCCGGCCCCGCCCACCACGTAGATGGGGATTTTGTTGCGCTTGCAGTAAACAATCATCGCCACCTTGTGTTTGACACTGTCGGTGGCATCCAGCACAAAGTCGAAGGGTCGCAGGGCGCCGGCGGGCGCGTGCATTTTGACCGCCACGTTGCCGGCGGTGACAAAATCCAGATCCGGATGACAGCGCAGGTCCGGATTGATGGCGCTGAGCCGTTCCCCCATTACCTGGACTTTAGGGCGGCCGAACTGGCCGTCCAGGGCGTGAATCTGGCGGTTGGTGTTGGACACGCAGATTTCATCCAGGTCCATCAGGGTGATTTCCCCCACCCCGGAACGGACCAGGGCTTCCGCGGCCCAGGACCCCACCCCGCCGATGCCCACCACGCACAGGTGGCTGTGCCGCAGCCGATCCAGGCTGCCGCCGCCGTAGAGCCGCTCGATGCCGGCAAAACGCTGGTTGTAGCTTTCGGTTTTCATACTGGCCCCGGTTGGCAAAAGTCGGGCATTATAAGGGAGGGGGCAGGGCGCTGAACAGGCCATCTGCCCCGGGTGTGGAGTTCGCCGCTTCGCCCTATAATCGGGGCCGGAGGGGATCAGGCCTGAGACCGAACCCGATACCGAATTCAATACCAAGCGCAATACCCAGTAAGGAGCGCAGGCCATGCAATATCAAGGTTATGCCCATCCGGGATTTCAGGCAGTAGCCCGGGAGTTCACCCGCCAGATAGCGGACGATGGCCGCAGCGGTGCGGCACTGGCGGTATATCACCAGGGGGCCTGTGTGGTGGATATCTGGGCCGGCTATCGGGACAAACAGGGCAACCCCTGGCTGGAGGACACGATTGCGCTGTCTTTTTCCACCACCAAGGGGGTGGCGTCGGTGATGTTACACATGTTGGTGGACCAGGGCCTGATTGAATACGACAAACCGGTTGCCTATTACTGGCCGGAGTTTCACGGCGCCGGCAAGCAGGACATCACCGTGCGCCATCTCCTCACCCACCAGAGTGGCCTGTACGATATCAGGAGTATGGTGGATGACGCCGCCCGCATCACCGACTGGGAGCATATGGTGGAATCCCTGGAGCAGGCCACACCAGTGCATCGTCCGGGCGAGAGCCATGGCTACCATGGGCTTACCTATGGCTGGTTGTTGGGGGAACTGATGAGCCGCGTCACCGGCAAGGATTTTCAGCAATTGTTACTGGAACTGCTGGTGCTGCCTCTGGGGCTGGATGGGATGTATGTGGGCCTGCCGGAGGACCAGATGAATCGGCGGGCGATTCTGGTGGCCTACCCGGAGCAATCCCGGCCGCCGCAGGCCGGCTCCCCCCGGCGGCCCCCCGGGCTGCTGCAGCAGGCGCGGAACCAGATGTTGGGGGGCGCCTTCAAACTGGTGGGGCTGGATCCGGCGGATTTCGCGGCGGGCCTGGCGCCCCGGGGTATCAGCCGGCTCAGTTTCAATGATCCGAAAGTGGTGCAAAGCTGTATTCCCGCCGCCAACGGCATGTTTACCGCCCGCTCCCTGGCGCGCATGTATGGCGCCGTGGCGGAAGGTGGCGAACTGGAGGGGGTACGGATACTGTCGCCGCAGCGGGTGCGGGAGATGGCCCGCATCCAGAGCCGGCGCCTGGACCGGGTGATCCCCATGCCCATGCACTGGCGCCTGGGGTTTCACCGGGTATTTACCACCGGGCCCCGCACGCCGCAGGCCTTCGGTCATTTTGGTTGGGGTGGCTCCGGCGCCTGGTGTGATCTGGACCGGCGCCTGGGGGTGGGCTACACGGTGAATAACAGCGCCGGCACCTCACCGGTGGGGGATACCCGCATCGCCCGGCTTAACGGCGCCATTATCCGCTGCGCGGAACGCCTGGAGGGGCGGCGGGGGCCGCTGCGGCATCCGGTGGCGGAGCGTTTTTACGATCTGGTGAACTAGGGCCTAGCGGCGACCGTGTCACGGCGACCGAATTCACGGCGACCGAATTCACGGCGACCGCTTCAGGTCCAGTCTCTCAGGGGGGCGCCTTCGGCATCCTTGAACCGCCCCAGAATCAGGATGACCGCATCCACCAGCACCCAGAATCCCAGGCCCCCCAGGGTTAACATCTGCAGCATACCGGTACCCACTTTGCCCACATAGAAACGATGGGTGCCAAAGAATCCGAACACCAGACACAGCAGCAGCGCCGGCAGAATTTTGCGGCGGGATGGCAGGGGCTTCTGCTCAGGCAGCATTCTGACACTCCCGGTGCCGGAAGCAGGTAACTATATGGTCATTCACCATGCCCATGGACTGCATATAGGCATAGCAGATGGTGCTGCCCACGAACTTGAAGCCGGCCTGTTTCAGACTTTTGCTCATGGCATCGGATTCCGGCGTGGTAGCCGGGACCTGGCGCAGACTACGCCAGTGATTCTGGCGGGGTTCGCCGTTGACAAATTGCCAGATGTAGTCGGAAAAGCGGTCATGGCGCTGCAGTACTTCCAGATAGGCCCGGGCGTTGGTGACCGCGCTTTCCACCTTCAGGCGGTTGCGCACAATGCCGGGGTTCTGCAACAGGGATTCGATCTTGCGCGGCCGGTAGCGGGCGATCTTGTGGGGATCAAACTGATCAAAGGCGGCCCGGTAATGTTCCCGCTTGCGTAATATGGTGATCCAGCTCAGGCCCGCCTGGGCCCCTTCCAGCAACAGAAACTCAAACAAAGTGGCGTCGTCGTAGGTGGGAACCCCCCACTCTTCATCGTGGTATTGCCGATATAGGGGATCATCCCCGCACCAGCCACAGCGTGTTTGCGTCATCCCTTCACCCGCTTTGCGCAAAGTGGGGGCATAATACCCGGATTGCGGGCCACTGTGCCACAGACCCGGTTCCCAGTTTTCCGATTAGTGCCTTTATCCGCGGCAGCCAGAGCCTCTCCCGTCAGGCAAAAAAATCCCCGCCGTCACGGGAATGAGGCGGGGCATGAATAGCGCGAGTGTTACTTTTTTATGGTTATAAGTGTTGGCCACATTCTAGAGGAGACAGCACAACATCTAGTGATTTCGCCATCACATGAATACAAGATAGTGCGGGTTTTGCAGTTCCGCAAGGCGGATTTTGGTGGAAAAGCTGTGGATAAAATGTGGGATTGTTGTGGGCTACGGGAACTGGTTCTGGTTCCGGTGGTGACGACTGTTATAACCTATAACACTTTGTTTACGTGGCGCTTGATTAAACTGGCGCAGTTGTCGTATACCACCTATCTTTATTTAAGTTGCTAACAAACATAAAAAATTTTGCTGCATTTGCTGTTCTGAGAGGTCGCCGCCCATGCGCACGGATACCACTGAAAACTCCCAGCCCTACGTGATTATCGTCGAGGATGACGAGCGTCTGGCGGAACTGACCGCGGAGTATCTTCGCAGTAACGGTCTTAAGATCGAGGTGATCGGCGACGGCGGCCAGGCCATCAGTGCGATTATTGACCGACAGCCGGATCTGGTGGTGCTGGATCTTATGCTGCCCGGTGCCGACGGCCTGGAAGTGTGCAAAAGCGTGCGGGACAAATTCAACAAGCCTATCCTGATGCTCACCGCCCGTACTGACGATGTGGATCAGGTGCTGGGGCTGGAAATGGGCGCCGATGATTATGTGGCGAAACCGGTGAAACCCCGGGTGCTGCTGGCCCGTATCCGGGCCTTGCTGCGGCGCTCTGACAGTGCCGATGCCCAGCAGGAGAAAGCCGGGGGTGACGCGGGTAAAAACCGGCTGGAGTTCGGTGATCTGGTGATCGACAACAGCGCCCGCGAAGTCTGGCTGGGGGGCAATGCGGTGGATCTCACCAGCGCCGAATACGACCTGCTGTGGTTGCTGGCGTCCAACGCCGGCACTATCCTCAGCCGGGAGGAAATCTTTGAGCGCCTGCGGGGGATTCAGTATGATGGCCAGGATCGCTCCATCGACGTGCGGGTGTCCCGCATCCGTCCCAAGGTGGGGGACGATCCCATGAATCCCCGCCGCATCAAAACCGTTCGCAGCAAAGGCTATCTGTTTGTTCGCGACTTGACCTGAGGTCCCTTACCGGTAGTGAAGGCTGACATCCAGTGAACAGCATTTTTCTGCGCATCTATGGCGGCATGGTGCTGGTATGCCTGGTGATCGGCCTGTTGTTTTATATCTCTCTGGAAGCCATCAACTTTATCCGTCTGCAATATTTTCGTACCAACCTGGTGACCGGGCCGGTGCAGCTGGTGGCGGAAATGACCTTGAACCAGCCCTATGAATTTCGCCAGCGCTGGGCCCGGGATGTGGGCCGGCTGCTGGACGCGGACATGCGCCTGGTGACCCGGGATCAGCTCAGTCTGTCCGGTTCCGAAGCCGAACAGCTGGACGACAACGAAGTGGTGTTGCGGCTGACGGATGCCTACAACCGGGAGGGCCAGGCCATTGTGGCGGTGCCGGAACCCACGGGTACCCGTTACCTCATAGCCAGCGGTGAATACCTCACTGAACAGCAGGGGCGGGGGCTGGCGGAACTGGTCTCCCAGTATCTGTCCCGATTTCCGGTGACGGAATGGAACAGCAGACTGGAGGCCATCAACAAGCGCTTCGGGTTTCCGGTGCGGCGGGTGGCGCCATTCGAAGTGAAACTGGATGACGAGAAAAAGCACCGCCTGTTTCATGAAGAGCAGGCGGTGGTGAATTTTGCCGGTAACCGCGGCGAGAGTACCAGTATCACCGCCTACAAGCTGCTGAGCGAAACCGGCGAGGTGCTGCAGCTGGGCCCCCAGAACATGTTCAACTGGTATCCCTTCGAGCTGATGGCGGTGATGGTGGTGATCGCTCTGGCCATGGTGGGTTTTGCGGTGTACCTGTTCGTCAAACCCCTGGAGAACCGGCTCTCCAGTCTGGAAAAAGCGGTATTGCGGATTCGTGGCGGTGACCTCAATGCCCGGGCCCCGGTGGAAGGTTCCGACGCCATCGGCCAGCTGGCGGGGACCCTCAACGGCATGACCGAGCACATCCAGCGGCTGCTGAATTCACAGAAAGAACTGACCCGGGCGGTGTCCCATGAACTGCGTACCCCGGTGGCGCGAATTCGCTTTGGTCTGGAGATGCTGATGGACGCGGACAACGATGAACAGCGTCTGCGTCAGGTGGAACTGATCGATCAGGATATCGAACAGTTGGACAAGTTGATCGACGAAATTCTCACTTACTCCAAGCTGGAGGAAGGCACTCCGGTGCTGGATTTCGTAATGATCGATCTGGATGCCCTGATGCGGCGGGTGGAGCAGGAGAGCAAAGCCCTGTCCGGCAAGATCGACGTGGTGTACGTGGCCCCGGATCTGCCGGAGGAGCGTTGCTTTGCCGAAGGCGAGGAGCGTTATATCCATCGGGTGGTGCAGAATCTGGTGGGTAATGCCCTGCGCTATGCCCACAGCCGGGTGGAGATCACCTTCTCCGCCATGGGCGACGTGTTCCGCATCGATGTGCACGACGATGGACCGGGGATACCGGAGTCAGATCGCAAGCGGGTGTTCCAGCCCTTCACCCGGCTGGACGACAGCCGCACCCGGGCCTCCGGAGGCTATGGTCTGGGCCTGTCCATCGTTAACCGTATTGCGTACTGGCACGGGGGCCGAGTGCGCGTGGGGGAAAGTGAGCTGGGCGGCGCCAAGTTCAGTTTTCTCTGGCCCCGGTTACAGAGCCTGCGGGAATCGAATTGACCACCGCCATCGAGACAGGGGCACCCGGCACTAATCCGCCCTGAGAATACCCTGCAGGGTGCGATGGCTACAGACCCGCGCGGTATTGATAAATGCCGTCATGTAAGGCGCTGTCATCTGCTCTTCCCGCACGGCCGCGTACAGGGTGGCCCAGACCCCGTCCTCTCCCAGGGAGCGGGCCACCACATAGCCCTTGTCCAGATAGTCGCTGATGCCCCAGTTGGGCAGCGCGCAGACGCCGCGTCCGGAGGCCACCAGTTGAATGATCATCAGGGTCAGCTCCGCGGTGCGAATGTGGGCCGGCGCCACATTGGCAGGCAGGAGAAAATACTTGAAGATATCCAGCCGGGCCTGTTCCACCGGATAGGTAATCAGGGTTTCCTGGCTCAGATCCCGGGGCTCAATGCTGGCTTTCTGGGCCAGGGGATGGTTCTTGGCCAGGCACAGCAGAGACTCATATTCGAACAGGGGCAGGTAACGGATGCCTGGCAGATTCTGGGGGTCGGAGGTGATCACCAGGTCCAGTTCAGCCCGCGCCAGGGCTGGTAGCGGATCAAAATTAAAGCCGCTGATCAGGTCGATCTCCACCTCGGGCCATTCCCGCCGGTACTCATCGATGGTGGGCATCAGCCAGTCAAAGCAGCTGTGGCATTCGATGGCGATGTGCAACCGACCCTGTTTGCCCTGGGCCATCCAGTCCAGATCCTGCTCCGCCTGTTCCACCGCCGGCAGCACCTGATCCGCCAGCCGCAGCAGTCGCACCCCGCAGGGAGTAAAGGTGAACGGCTTGGATTTGCGGATCACCACCGGCTGACCCAAACGCTCCTCCAGTTCTTTCAACTGATGGGACAGGGCCGACTGGGTCAGATGGACCTGTTGGGCGGCGTCCACCAGACTGCCGCAGTCCCGCAGTGCCGCCAGGGTTCTCAGGTGTTTGATCTCAATCCGTGCCATAGTTTCTCCGCCATTCGCTGACGGTTATTGTTACCCAGCGGGCGGGCAAAAAAAACCGATAATCCGGCGCGAATTCGCTGCCCCCTTGCAAGCCACCGATACCAGCCTGCACAATGGTCGGCAACCGGGCTGATTGACGTCAGCCGGTGGCCGAGCCCAATTCAGCAGACCGTTAGTGTCATCACCAGCAAGCATTCACCAGTTCACACGCAATCATTCACCGCAACAAAACATTCACCGTCATGCAAATTCACCGTCATGCTAGAGGGAACGTCATGGTGCCATCAGTAATGAAGGCCGTGCAGTTGATGGGGCACGGGGATATGGATCAACTGGTGTACCGGGAGGATGTCCCGGTACCGGAACCGGCGCCGGGAGAGGTGCTGATCGAGATCAGCGCCTGCGGCATGAATAACACCGATGTCTGGGTGCGGGAAGGGGCCTATGGCAGCGAAACCGACGCCGGGGCCATCTCCACCTGGCGACGGGGACGTTCCACCCTGAGTTTTCCCCGCATTCAGGGCACCGATATTGTCGGCACCATCGCCGCCGTGGGGGAGGGGGTGGACCCGGCCCGCAAAGGCCAGCGGGTGATGGTGGATTTCAGTATTTACAACCGGCCCCCGGGGGACGACAGTCTGGCGGATATTGACTATATCGGCCACGGTCGGGATGGCGGCTACGGGGAGTACACCACGGTGCCGGCGGAAAATGCCCATCCGGTGGACAGCGACATGAGCGACGCTGAGCTGGCCACCTTCTGCTGCGCCTATCTCACCGGTGAGCACATGCTGGACCGGGCCCGGGTGGCCGAAGGGGAGCGGGTGCTGGTAACCGGTGCCGGCGGCGGCGTGGGTTCCGGTATCGTCCAATTGTGCCGGGCCCGGGGCGCCATTCCCTATGCGGTTACCAGCCCGGGGAAGGAAGCCGCCATGCTGGAAATCGGCGCCGAAGCGGTGGTGCTGCGGGATGATCCCGACCTGGTGGAAGCGGTGCACGAAGCCACTGGGGGTGAGGATATCGACGTGGTGGCGGATCTGGTGGCGGGGTCGTTATTCAATGACCTGTTGCGGATTCTGCGGCCGGAGGGTCGTTACACCACCGCCGGCGCCATTGCCGGGCCGGTGGTGTCGCTGGATTTACGCACCATGTACCTGAAGCATCTGGAGCTGCATGGCTCCTCCCAGGGTACCCGGGGTGCCTTCCGGCGCCTGGTGCAATATATCGAGCAGGGCCGGATCCGGCCCCTGTTGTCCACCACCTATCCGTTATCGGAATTCAAACGGGCGCAACGGGATTTTATGGCGAAAAAGTTCGTGGGCAAACTGGTGGTGGTGCCCGATAGCAAATGGCAGTCTGTGGGGGCGCCCTATGCCCGCTGAATCCAACGAACGCATCTTTGAACTGGACGTGGTGGACACCCAGGCCGGGGGCGATGTCAGCCGCATTGTTCTGGGCGGGGTTGACGCCCTGCCGGGCAACAGCGTGCGGGAAAAGCAACTGTTTCTGGAGCGCCATGCGGATGGTTTGCGCCGCTTGCTGCTGTCAGAGCCCTACGGCGATCCGGCCATGTCGGTGAACCTGGTGGTGCCACCCCATGATCCCCGGGCCCAGGCCGGCTATATCATTATGGAGGCCATGGGCTATCCCATGTATTCAGGCTCCAACACCATCTGTACCGCCACCGCGGTGTTGCTCAGTGGCCGGGTGACCATGGAGGAGGGCGAGCAGCAACTGATATTGGAATCCCCCGCCGGCCTGGCCCATATCAGCGCCCGCAATCAGGCTGGCAAAGTGCTCTCCATCACCACCCAGGGTGAGCCTGCCTATGTGGCCCAGCGTCACTTGACGGCGAATGTTCCAGGCTATGGACCAGTGACCTACGATGTGGTGTGGAGTGGCGGGTTTTATGCCATGGTGAATGCAACAGCGCTGGGCTATACCCTGCAGCGGGAGGAGGAACCGGCGCTGATCGCCTTTGCCGATGCCTTTGTCCGCAAAGTGCGGCCGGAATTCGTGGCGGTGCATCCGCAACTGGGGGACGTGGGGCCATTGCCGTTTCTGCACTTTATGGGGCCGGTCAGCACGACGCCGGACGGTGGGATGCGATCCCCGTCCGCCACCTATGTCCATCCCGGCGTGATCTGCCGCAGCCCCACGGGTACCGGTACCTCCGCCCGGCTGGCGCTGATGGCGGAGCGGGGGGAAATCGGCGAGGGGCAGTGGCTGGATACGGTGTCACCCCGGGGCAGCGTGTTCCGGGGCACCGTACTGGGGGCGGCGAAAGTGGGTGAGCACAGGGCCCTGCACAGCCATATCACCGGCCAGGCCTGGACCCTGGCGCATCTGAAAATGGTCGTGGATCTGGATGACCCACTGGTGGATGACCAGGGATTGCATTTGATTCTGAATCAGCCCCGAAGGCGCTGACCGCGAATTCACCAGCCCCGCTATCAGTATCCCGCCGGGAATGGGTTATACTCAACAGAACAACCACTTATTGAACAGTGTGACAACGTGATTATAAAAACGATTGCAATAACATTGGGGCTGCTGCTGGGCACCGGTGTAATGGCAAGTGGCAACCCGCCGGCGGACACTGATTCCCCCTGGGCTGAGCTGGACCGGGACCGGATTCAACTGGGCGCGGTCAAGGCGGCGGTGGTGGAGCTGGAAACCGGCAAGACGCTGTATGCCAAGCATGCCGACTGGGTGACCCCCATCGCCTCCATTACCAAGGTGATGACCGCCATGGTGGTGCTGGACAGCCAGCAGGATCTGGCGGCCTGGGTCACCATTCCGGAACCGGATCGGGAAACCCGCAAGAATGCCTATTCCCGCATGCGCATCGGTTCCGAGCTGCGGCGTCGGGATCTGATAAGGCTGGCATTGATGTCCTCCGAAAATCTGGCGGCCTATACGCTGGCGGCCAGCTTCCCCGGTGGGGTGGAGGCGTTTGTGGCGCAGATGAACGCCAAGGCCCGGGCCCTGGGGATGAAGGATACCCGGTTCGCCGATCCCAGCGGCTTGTCCCGTAATAACCTGTCCACCGCCGCCGACCTGGTGAAGATGCTGCTGGCGGCGGCGGAGTATCCGCAAATCCGGGAGTACTCCACCACCCCGCGCTACACCGCCCGCTTCCGCGGCCCCCGCTATTCCCTCGGCTACGGCAACACCAATCGGCTGGTGCATCGGGGCAGCTGGGACATCGGCCTCAGCAAGACCGGCTATATCACCGAAGCCGGCCGTTGCCTGGTGCTGCTCAGTGAGTTCGAAGGGCGTGAGGTGGCCATGGTGCTGCTGGATGCCTTCGGCAAGCTGACCCCTCTGGGGGATGCCGGCCGGGTCAAGCGCTGGATTACCACCGGTGACAGTGGTCGGGTGGCCGGTGCCGCGCTGCGCTATGAGCAGAGCAAAGCCAAACAGTATCCTCGCCTGCAGGCGGACGCCACCTCCGCCCGTTGATAGCCTGCGGAACCGCCGTCAGGGTTGCAGGCGGGTGATTCGCCAGCCGGATTCCCCCCGCAGATATTCGAACCGGTCGTGCAGGCGATGGGGGCGGCCCTGCCAGAACTCGATGCGCTCCGGTACGATCTGATAGCCGCCCCAGAACGAAGGCAGGGGAATTTTGCCCGCGCCGAATTTGCGTTTGATTTCCGCCAGCTTCTGTTCCAGCAACCCGCGGGAGCTGATGGCTTTGCTCTGTTCCGAGACCCAGGCCCCCAGTTGACTTTCCCGCGGCCGGGAGGAGAAATAGCGCAGGGATTCCGCTTTGCTCACCCGCCGCACGCTGCCTTGTACCGACACCTGCCGGTTGAGGCCGATCCAGGGGAACAGGGCCGCCGCCCGGGGGTTGGTTTCCAGGTTGCCGGCTTTGCGGCTCTCGTAATTGGTGAAAAACACAAAGCCCTCGGCGTCGAAGTATTTTAACAATACGGTGCGAATGGTGGGTTGCGCTGTCGGGTCCACAGTGGCCAGTGACATGGCATTGGGCTCCAGAATCCCCGCCTCCCGGGCATCCTGAAACCACTGCTCAAACTGCACGATGGGGTCCGGGTGCAGGTCTTCTGCATTCAGACCGGCACTTTCAAATTCCCGCCGCATTGCGCTGATATCCACCACGTCGTTTTACCCCTGGCTGTTTTCTGTGTTCTTCACTTTAACCAACCGCAAACCCAATTGCATGGCCGTCTAGCTGAGATCTTCATGCCCGGCACCTGCGATGAGCGCGCACCGCGACCCGGTGCGCAATTTGTTGCTGGCGGCCGGTTTGCGATATATTGCCTGAACTACATTCCCGCTTGTCGTGATTCGCTGCTGTCCAGGCGGCGTCATGATACACCAGATTCCAGTGATGACGGCTGGCACTCAGCGTTCATCACTGCCACCGGGACGATAAAAAACAGCATAAGGGGGCCCACCCAGATGAGCCAATATTTGCTTGCCATTGACCAGGGAACCACCAGTTCACGCGCCATTATCTTTGATGGGCGGGGCGCCATTGTCACCTCCGCGCAACAGGAGTTCACCCAGTTTTTTCCGGCGGACGGCTGGGTGGAACACGATGCCGAGGAAATTTGGGACAGCACGCTGCAGGTGTGCCGCCAGGCCCTGCAGAATGCCCAGCTGGAGGCCGGTGCCCTGGCCGGCATTGGCATTACCAATCAGCGGGAAACCACTATTATCTGGGATCGCGCCACCGGCAAGCCTATCCACCGGGCCATTGTCTGGCAGGACCGGCGCACCGCTTCCACCTGCGTGGAACTGAAACAACAGGGCCACGAGCAAAAAGTTCAGGAGGTGTCCGGGCTGTTGATTGATCCCTATTTCTCTGCCACCAAAATTGCCTGGATCCTGGACCAGGTGCCGGGGGCACGGGAGCGGGCGGACAAAGGGGAACTGGCCTTCGGCACCGTGGACAGTTTTCTGCTGTGGCGTCTCACCAAGGGCGCCAGCCACAAGACCGATGCCACCAATGCCTGCCGCACCCTGCTGTTTAATATCCATCAGCAGCAGTGGGATGATTATCTGCTGCAGCTGTTCCGGGTGCCCCGGGAATTGATGCCGGAGGTGGAGGACTGCGCCGCGGATTTCGGCACCACTGATGCGGAATGGTTGGGGGCCCCGGTGCCGGTGGCGGGTATCGCCGGGGATCAACAGGCGGCCCTGATCGGTCAGGCCTGTTTTAAACCCGGCATGATCAAGAGCACCTATGGTACCGGCTGTTTCATGATTCTGAACACCGGCAAGGAGCCACTGACCTCCAGTAACCGTCTGCTGACCACCGTGGGCTATCGCCTGCGGGGTGAGGTGACCTATGCCCTGGAGGGCAGTATCTTTGTGGCCGGCGCGGCGGTGCAGTGGCTGCGGGACGGCATTGCTCTGATTTCCCATGCCCACGAAACCGAAGCCATGGCGCAGGAAGTGGGGGTGGATCATGGGGTCTACATGGTGCCGGCATTCACCGGGCTGGGGGCGCCATTCTGGGATCCGGAAGCCCGGGGCGCCCTGTTCGGCCTGACCCGGGATACCGGGATCAAGGATATTGTCACCGCGGGCCTGCAGTCGGTGGCCTACCAGACCAAGGACCTGATCCACGCCATGGAAGCCGATGGCGCCGGCAAGCCCACCAACCTGCGGGTGGATGGCGGCATGGTGGCCAACAACTGGGTGGTGCAGTTTATCAGTGATATTCTCAACGTAAACGTGGATCGTCCGGCGGTGATCGAGACCACCGCCCTGGGGGCCGCCTATGTGGCCGGGTTGCAGGTGGGGGTGTATCCCTCGCTGGAACATATTGCGTCACTCTGGCATTGCGAGCGGCATTTTACCCCGGACATGGAGGATGACCTGCGCAACAAACTCTACAACGGTTGGTGCCGGGCGGTGAAGCGGGTGCGCAGTACGGCGGAGTAACGCGGCAATCAGGCGGTGGGAGAAACTCACTCAGGCGGTGGGAGAAGGGAACGCCACCAGGTGGTCCGCTTCCAGACGAATGCCCACCATTTCCCCCACGGCGTAATCATTATGGCTGGGAAACAGGGCCTCGACGATGCTGCCGGTGGGCAATTGCAGCTGGAACAGCATGTAGGCGCCGGTAAAGGTCTTGTGCAGCACCTTGGCCTGTAACGGGCTCTCGGGGTCCGGCAGGATATCATCCGGCCGCAGCAGAATATCCACCGGGCTGTCGGCGGGCCATTGATAGGCGCGATTGCCCTGAATAATCCCCATTTCGGTGTCCACCAGTTCCGGTGACAGGGCTTTGCCCCGAATGAAATGCCCCAATCCGATGAAATTGGCCACAAACCGGTTTAATGGCTCGTGGTAGATGTTATACGGCGTGTCCCACTGTTGCAGGCCGCCGTCTTTCATTACTCCCACCCGGTCCGCCACCGCAAAGGCTTCCTCCTGATCGTGCGTCACCATCAGCGCCGTGGTGCCCAGGGATTTCAGAATATCCCGCACATCCTGGCTCAGCCGGCGCCGCAGGTCCACGTCCAGGTTGGAGAACGGCTCGTCCATCAGAATCAGCCGTGGTTCCGGCGCCATGGCCCGGGCCAGGGCCACCCGCTGCTGCTGGCCGCCGGACAGCTCATGGGGATAGCGCCGGGCATAGCTTTCCAGCCCCACCAGTTCCAGCATTTTTGCCGCCACGGCGGCGCGCTGACGGCCACTGGCCTGGCGCAGACCAAAGCTGACGTTATCGGCGATGCTGAGATGGGGGAACAGGGCATAATCCTGGAACACCATGCCCAGGCTGCGCTTCTCCGGTGGCACCAGACGGTTGGGCCGGGACACCGGCTCACCCGCCAGGGAGATGGTACCCGCCAGTACCGGCTCGAACCCAGCCACTGCCCGCAGCGTGGTGGTTTTGCCACAACCGCTGGGGCCCAGCAGGCAGGCGATATCCCCGGGATTGACGTGAAAGCTCAGATCTTTCACCACGGTTTCGGCGTCATAGCCGCAGTGCACACCGTCCAGTTGTAACAGGGGTTCTTCGTTTGCCATGAGTTGCGTGTCTCAGGGTTTCCAGGTGCCCAACAGGTACTCCATCAGGGCTTTTTGGGCGTGCAAACGGTTTTCCGCCTCGTCCCATACCACTGAACGGGGATCCTCCAGCATATCGTCGCTGATTTCCTCACCCCGGTGGGCTGGCAGACAGTGCATAAACAGGGCGCTGGCATCGGCCTGGTCCATCAGCTGGGGGGAGACCTGAAAATGGGAGAACGCCTGCATCCTTGCCATTTGTTCCTGTTCCTGCCCCATGCTGGCCCAGACGTCGGTCACCACCAGATGGGCACCGGCCACCGCTTCACCAGCGCTGGGAGTAATGGTGACCCGGTCGGCGTTGTTGGCCACCAGGCTGGATTCCGGTTCAAAACCCGGCGGGCAGGCAATACGCAACTGAAATCCGAACTGGCGGGCGGCATTGATGTAGGAATGACACATGTTGTTGCCGTCGCCGATCCAGGCCACGGTTTTGCCGCGAATACTGCCCCGGTGTTCCACATAGGTCTGAATGTCCGCCAGCAGCTGGCAGGGGTGGAACGAATCGGTGAGGGCATTGATTACCGGCACCTGGGAGTGGCGGGCAAAGGTTTCGATTTTCTCGTGTTCGAAGGTGCGGATCATAATGATGTCCGCCATCCTCGACAGCACCCGCGCCGTATCCGCCACCGGTTCCCCCCGACCCAGTTGGGTATCGCGGGGGGAAAGAAACATGGCGCCGCCACCGCACTGGATCATGGCGGCCTCGAAGGATACCCGGGTCCGGGTGGAGGATTTCTCGAAGATCATGGCCAGCACCTTATTGCGAAAGGGCTGGTAGTTTTCATTGCGGCGCAGCATGGCTTTGAGCTCAATGGCCCGGTGGATCAGTTGTTCAAGATGATCCGGCGCAATATCCAGTAATGTCAGAAAATGCCCTGTGGCCATGATGTGAACTCTTGTTGGTTGGATTCAGGCGGATGGATTCCAGTCCAGCAGCAGTCGGCTGACCCGCTCCAGCATCTCATCGGCCTCGGCGTCGGAGAGAATCAAGGGCGGTAACAGCCGCACCACGGATTCCGCGGTCACATTGATCAGCAATCCCGCCTGGCGGGCTTCGGCCACCAGTTCCGCGCAGGGCCGGGTCAGCTGGATGCCCAGCATCAGGCCCTTGCCCCGCACCTCCTGTACCAGGGGATGCTCCGCCAGTCGCTGGCGGAAGCCCGCCAGCAGGCGCTCGCCCAGTTCCGCGGCGCGGCCGGGCAGGTTCTCGTCCTGCAGGGTTTCCAGCACCGTCAGCGCCGTGGCGCAACACAGGGGATTACCGCCATAAGTGGATCCGTGGCTGCCGGGGGTAAAGATGGTGGCGGCCTCGCCCCGGGCCAGACAGGCACCGATGGGCACACCGTTGCCCAGCCCTTTGGCGGTGGTCACCACGTCCGGCAGAATGCCATGCTGCTGATAGTGGAAATAGCTGCCGGTGCGGCCATTGCCGGTCTGGATTTCATCCAGGATCAGTAGCCAGCCGTGGCGGTCGCAGAGCTGGCGCAGGCCGCTCAGATACCCGGGGTCGGGTACATTGATTCCCGCTTCCCCCTGCACCGGTTCCACCATCACCGCCACCACCTGATCGTTTTTACCGCCAATCTGCGCGATGGCTTCCAGATCGTTGTAGGGGGCCCGCACGAAGCCCTGCACCAAGGGCTCGAAGCCGGCCTGGGCCTTGCGGCTGCCGGTGGCGCTGAGCGTGGCCAGAGTGCGGCCGTGAAAGGCCTGCTCCACCACCACGATGGTGGGGTTGTCGATGCCCTTGTGATGGCCATAGAGGCGGGCCAGCTTGATGGCGCACTCGTTGGCCTCGGCACCGGAGTTGCCAAAAAAGCAGGCCTCCATGCCACTGATGTCCGCCAGTTTTGCTCCCAGGGTTTCCTGGTGGGGAATCCGGTATAGATTAGAAGTGTGCAACAGCCGGGCGGCCTGCTCCTGAATGGTGTTGGTTACCCGGGGGTGGTTGTGGCCCAGACCACAAACCGCAATACCGGTGATGCAATCGAGATACCGGTTGCCCTCGGTGTCAAACAGCCATACCCCCTCACCGCGTTCAAAAGCAAGGTCCATGGGCTTGTAGGTGGTCATCAAACCGCGTGTTGCCATAATCATTGGGTCCCGGATTCAGCAATGCCCTGAAAACGAATGGAAATTCCAAACAAAAAAGGCAGCGATTGCTGCCAACGGAACAGCCAATGATAATCTGATAGCATGGCAGTTGCAATTACCGGCCATGGCAATGCCGGTGGGAGCAAATGGCAAACATCTGTCGTTTCCCGCCGTTGCGCCGGCGCCGCTAATGGGAAACCATAACCGGATATGCACTCGGCCGAACAGACCTATGAATCCCATTGAACTGAGTCTTTTTTCCAGTCGTATTGCCTCCATCTGCGATGAGATGGGGGCCAGCCTCAAGCGCTCCGCCTTTTCGCCCAATATCAAGGACCGGTTGGATTTTTCCTGTGCCGTGTTCGACGCCACCGGCCAGCTCACGGCCCAGGCCGCCCATATCCCGGTCCATCTGGGCAGTATGGCCCATGCCATGGAACAGATCGTGGCTGCCGTGGACTGGCAGGAGGGGGATATGGTGGTGGTGAATGACCCCTTTATGGGGGGCACTCACCTGCCGGATGTGACGGTCATTGCACCGGTTTATGAGGGGGGCCGGCTGCAGGCGTTTGTGGCCAACCGGGCCCACCATGCCAATATCGGCGCCAGCGCGCCCGGTTCCATGCCGGTCTCCCGCCGGCTGGAGGAAGAGGGGGTGGTGATCGCCCCCACCCATCTGTTACGGAACGGGCAGTGGTGTACTGCAGTGCTGGAGCGGCTGGCTGGGCTGGCCCCCGGCAGCCTGGCGGCGGATTTCTCCGGGCTGCAGCCGCAGGTGATGGCGGCCATCGGTGACTTCACCGCCCAGGCCAGTGCCAACCGCGCCGGCCTGGCCCGGCTCCGGCAACTGATCCGGCGCTATGGCGGTGAGCGCTACCAGGCGCAGGTGCGGGCCTTGAATGATTATGGCGAGGAGCTGGCCCGGGTCAGTCTGCGCCGCATTCCCCCCGGTCGCTACCGGTTTTGTGATCACCTGGATGATGACGGCGCCGGTACCTCAAGGATTCCTGTCTGTGTCACCCTGGAGGTGGAGGATGGCGCGGTGACGGTGGATTTTGCCGGCACCTCACCCCAGGTGCCCGGTAACGTCAATTGCCCGCTGTCGGTGGCTGCGGCGGCGGTATTTTATGTGTTCCGCTGCCTGATGCCGGAACAGATACCCGCCTGTGCCGGCGTGTTCCGCAGCATCCGGCTGCGGGCGGAGCCCGGCACCTTGTTGCACGCCCGCTATCCGGCGGCGGTGGCGGCGGGCAATGTGGAAACCAGTACCCGCTTGGTGGATACGGTGCTGGGGGCCCTGGCCCAGGCGTTGCCGGAGCAGATACCCGCCGCCAGTCATGGCAGCATGAACAATGTGGCCATGGGTGCCATTACCGGCGACGGCCGACGTTGGGACTACTATGAAACCATGGGCGGTGGCATGGGTGCGTCGTCCCGGGGCCCAGGGCTTAGCGGAGTCCAGACCCATATGACCAACACTCTGAATACTCCAGTCGAAAGTCTGGAACTGCACTACCCGTTACAGGTGTTGCGGTACAGCCTGCGCTCGGGTTCCGGTGGCGCCGGGGTCCATGCCGGCGGTGACGGTCTGGTGCGGGAGTTGCGGTTTCTGCAGCCGGCCACCCTGTCACTGCTCACTGAGCGGCGGCAGTCACGGCCCTGGGGGCTGGCGGGCGGCGGCGCCGGGGCCGTCGGTGAAAACCGGCTTAACGGCGAGCCCCTGGGGGCCAAGACCACACTGCAGGTGAGGGCCGGGGATGTACTGTCCATCGCCACCCCCGGCGGCGGTGGGTGGGGTCGCCCGGATAGGGTCGCCCGGATAGGGTCGCCCGGATAGGGTCGCCCAGATAGGGTCGCCCTAAGAACAGCAACGGCAGGCAAACGGGAGAGAACCAATGAACGCATCACAGGTACATTATCGGGCGTGCCATCTGTGCGAAGCCATGTGCGGGCTGGAGGTTGTCACCCGGGACCAGCAGGTGGTCAGCATCAAAGGTGACCCCAAAGACCCTCTAAGCGCGGGCTATGTCTGTCCCAAAGCCACCGCTATCGCTGATATCCACGAGGACCCGGACCGGATTCGCCAGCCCCTGCGCCGGGAGGGCGGCCAGTGGCATCCCATCGCCTGGGAGGAAGCCTTCGACCTGGTGGCCGAGCGTCTGGTGACGCTGCAGGAACAGCATGGCAATAACGCCGTGGGGCTGTATCTGGGCAATCCCGTGGTGCACAACTGGGGCATGATGACCCACGGCGCCAATTTTTTTAAACCCCTGCGTACACGCAACCGGTTCTCCGCCACCTCGGTGGATCAGCTGCCCCATCAATTGGTGTGTTACTGGATGTATGGTCATCAGGTGCAGGTGCCGGTGCCGGACATCGACCGCACCGACTACCTGATCATCGTCGGCGGCAACCCCATGGCCTCCAACGGCAGTATCTGGAGCGTGCCCGGTTTCCGGCAGCGGGCCAAGGCCCTGAGGCAGCGGGGTGGAAAACTGGTGGTGCTCGATCCCCGCCGCAGCGAAACCGCGGCCATTGCCGATCAGCACCAATTCGTGGTGCCCGGCACCGACGCCTTTTTGCTGCTGGCCATGGCGCAGCAGATTTTCAGTAATGATTGGGTGCGCCCGGGTCATCTCAAGGATCACCTGGCGGACCTGGATCAGGCCCGGGCAGCGGTGGCGGACTTTACCCCGGAGCTGGCGGAGCAGCGCAGTGGCGTGCCCGCCGCTACGGTGCGGCAGTTGGCCCATGATCTGGCCCACGCCAAACGGGGCGCCATCTATGGCCGCATGGGGATCTCGGTGCAGCAGTTTGGCGCGGTATGCCAGTGGGCCATCCAGTTACTGAATATTATCACCGGCCAGCTGGATGTCCCCGGTGGTTACAGTTTCAGTCTGCCGGCGGTGGACATGGTCCGGGGGCCGGGTAACAAGCCCGGGCATTTCAATGCCTGGCAGAGCCGGGTACGGGGGCTGCCGGAGTTTGGTGGCGAGCTGCCGGTGAGCGTGCTGGCGGAGGAAATCATGACCCCCGGCGAGGGGCAGATTCGGGCCCTGATTACCGGCGCCGGCAATCCGGTGCTGTCCACTCCCAACGGCACCCAGCTGGAAAGGGCACTGGAAACTCTCGATTTCATGGTCTCCATCGATTTCTATATCAATGAAACCACCCGTTTTGCGGATGTGATTCTGCCCCCCACCAGTCCGCTGGAACACGATCACTATGACCTGGCGCTGTTGCCCTTCGCCGTACGCAATGTGGCGAAGTACAGCCCCGCCGTATTCCCCAAACCCGAATCCGCCCGCCACGACTGGGAAATACTGGCGGCCCTGGGGGAGCGGGTCAGCCAGCGCAAGGGGGTGGCGCCACTGCCGCTGATGCCACCCACCATGATCCTGGATATGGGCCTGAGAAGCGGCCCCTATGCTGACCGGCTCAGCCTGGCGGCATTGCAGGCCGAGCCCCACGGGGTGGATCTGGGGCCCCATCAAAGTCAGTTTCCCCAGCGCCTGGTGCATGAGGATAAAATGATCCGTTGCGCTCCGGAACCCATCCTGGCGGACCTGCAACGGCTGTTGCAGCAGGAGCCGGCGCCGGAGGATATGCCGCTGCGGCTGATCGGTCGGCGTCATGTGCGCAGCAATAACAGCTGGATGCACAACTATCAGCGTCTGGTGAAGGGCAAGCCCCGCTGCCAGTTGCTGATGCATCCACAGGACGTGGCGGCGCTGTCCCTGGAAGACGGTCAGTCGGTGCAGATCCGGTCCCGCACCGGGGCCCTGGTGGCGGACCTGTTGGTGTCGGAGGAAATGATGCCCGGGGTGGTGAGTTTGCCCCATGGCTGGGGTCACAACCGGCCGGGTATCCAGGCCCGGGTGGCCCGGGAACATGCCGGGGTCAGCGTTAATGATCTCACCGACGAACAGTATCTGGATGAGTTGTCCGGCAACGCCGCGCTCAACGGGGTGCCGGTGGCGGTGAGCGCTGCCTGATATCACTGTTGGATATCACTGCTTCATACCCCTGCCTCATACCCCTGTTTTCCCAGGGTGTTTGCGGCCAGCGGCTTTGCTACAATAGGGCGATTCAACAGCTTCGTAGGTGTATCATGGAAACTATCGACGTCATCAAAGATCAGATCAGTACCAACTCTGTACTGCTCTATATGAAAGGCACTCCCCAGTTCCCTCAGTGTGGTTTCTCCGCTCGCGCCGTGGAGGCGTTGATGTCGGTGGGTAAGCCGTTTGCTTATGTGAATATTCTGGAGCACCCGGACATTCGCAGCGAGCTGCCGAAATACGCCAACTGGCCCACCTTTCCCCAACTGTGGATCAAAGGTGAACTGATCGGCGGCAGTGACATCATTCTGGAGATGGCCCAACAGGGTGAGTTGAACCAGCTGGTGGCTGAGGCTGCCACCGAGCAGTAAACGGCAGCAAGCCGTCAAGCCGCTCGGAACCAAAACAGCGCCCAACAGGGGCGCTTTTTCGGAGGTTCCTTAGAGCTTGATACCCAGTTGCTTGATGTTGGAAGGTTTCGGGTTTGCTTCGCGCCCGGCGAAGTGCTGTTGGAAAAACGCCATGGCTGCCGGTGGCTCGGTGGGTTTGGCAAAGTAAAAGCCCTGGATGTAGTCGCAGTGTCGCTGCTGCAACAGGTCCAATTGCTCCTTGGTCTCCACTCCTTCCGCTACCACGTGCAACTGCAGGCGCTTGGCCAACCCGATGATGGATTCCAATACCATCAGGGATTCCGGCTGGGCATCGATATCGCGGATGAACGTGCGGTCGATCTTCAGGGTATCAATGGGGAACTTCAGCAGATAAGCCAGGGAAGAGTAGCCGGTGCCGAAATCATCCAGGGCAATCCGTACCCCCAGGGCTTTGATGTCGTTCAACAGTTCTATGGCATGGGTCTCGTTCTGCATCAGGCCGGACTCAGTGATCTCAATTTCCAGTTGTTCCGGACGCACGTCGAAACGGCTCAGCGCCTGTTTGATGGTTTGCAGCGGCATGCCGTAATTGAGCTGCGCCGGTGACAGATTGGTGGACACAGTAACGTTGTTGTAACCCTGGCGATTCCAGAACTCAATCTGCCGGCAGGTCTGTTCAATGGCCCAGTCCCCCAGGTTCTGGATGTAGCCGGTTTCCTCCGCCAGGGGGATAAACAGCCCGGGACTGATCATGCCTTTTTCCGGGTGACGCCAGCGCATCAGGGTTTCAAACTCGAATCGCGGCTCACCGTAGAGCGGCACTTTGGGCTGGTAAAACAGCACGAACTCGTCATTGGCCAGGGCCTGGCGCATGCTGGCCTCCAGCTCGATCCGTTCCAGCACCGGCTTGTTCATCTTCGAGTCGTAGAATCGGGTATTGTTTTTACCACTGGCTTTGGCCGCGTACATGGCGGTATCGGCGTTTTTCAGCAGCGTTTCCGGTGTGCGGCCGTCCTTGGGGTAAATGGAAATGCCAATACTGGCACTGACAAAAACATCACTGCCCTGCAACTCGAACGGCTGAGCCAGTTTTTGTAGCACGCGGGTGGCCACTTTGGCCGCCTCCTCCGGCGAGTGGATCTTTGACAGCACCACGGTAAACTCATCACCCCCCAGGCGGGCAATCACAGAATCTGAACTCTGACTGGCGAGGCGACCGGCGGACGCCACAGCATCCTGACTGCGGATACAATCCTTAAGCCGGTTGCTTACCAGCATCAGTAACTCGTCCCCCACTTCATGACCCAGACCGTCATTGATGTGTTTGAAGTTATCCAGATCCAGAAACAGGATCGCCGCCTGCTGACCGCAAAGTTGTGACTTTTCGATCAGATGCTGAATGGTGTCGATGAAGCTGACTTTGTTGGGCAGGCCGGTAAGGGCGTCGTAGTAAGCCAGTTCCTCGATATGGGCGGAGGTATCCCGCAGATGCTGGCGCATGGTTTCAAAGCTGCGGGAAAGCTGGCCGATTTCGTCATTTTGCTGCACCAGCCGCACGCCTTTATAATCGCCATTAATGATGTTCTGAATCAAAAACTGAAAACGCTGCAACGGACCGGTCACCAGGCTGGCCACCAGCCGGTGCAATACCAGCAGGCTGATCAGACCGGCGGCCATGGCCACATAGCTGAGGTTGTTGTAGAGGGCTTCCTTGGCGGATTCCATGGCAATGGTGGGGGTCAGGGACACCAGTTGCAAAGTCTCATTCAGCGGATGCAGGTGTACCCGGTAACGATTGCTGCGCCAGTGCACAGTGCTCTGATTCTGTAGGCTGGCGGTGGTCATGATGTGTTGCAGTGAAAGATCGTCACTGAGCAACTGTTGGTCCTGGAGCAGCAACAGCAACACATGGGAGCTCTGCCGGGTTTGCTGGATAAAGTTCTCCAGCGGAGACAGCGCCACCCCCAGCTCCAGCTGGAAACCTGCCGCCTGCCGGGCCTGGCTGACCCAGTACAGATTGCCGTCCCAGAACTGAACGCCCGTGACCGGTTTCGGCGGCAACCGGGTGGTGAGTTCTTTGCGACCACTGATCAGAGTGTCCCCCCCGGGGCTGTGAACCCGTACGAAGGCCACCTCCGAATGCTGGGTCACAAACCGGTCCAGGGCCTGTTGCAATGCCGGGGGTGCCCGATCGAAAGCCGCTGCCAACTCCGGGTAGCTCAGCATTTCCTGTAAATAGTCAGCGCTGTCGTCGGCGGCCACCTCCAGATTCCAGTGCACCTGATTCCTAAGAAACTGGCTTTGCCGCTGGTCCTCCGCGGACAATATCTGTTCCAGATGGTTGTGGGTGATGTAGCCATTGAGAATCAAGGGCACCAACACCAGCGGGAACAGAAAAATCAAAAATCGTGATTGCAGTCGCATGGCACCATTACTACTGAGGGCGAGTCGTCAATTCAGTATAGATACAGCCATCCGCGTTACCGCAAATGGTCGCCGGATGCTTGGCCTTTAACCCGGTGATTCACCAATAACTTATTGATAAATATGTAGAATTACAGGATTCTTGTAGTTTGTGTTTATGTGATTTGTGTCACATTTGGTGGTCGGGTGGGCGCCGTAACCGGTGGCGCTCGCGCGCTGTCCGCCGGCCCGGCCTCTTGACGGGGCAGGCTTCCTGATGGAGTCTATCGCCATCACTAACTCTATCTTTTTTTTGGGAAATCATATGGATTGGCCGGTTCAGGTAGTGGATTGTCTCGGGGGTGAAGTGGCGCTGGGAGAGGCCGTTACGGTGCAGGGCTGGGTCCGGACCCGGCGGGATTCCAAGGCCGGGTTTTCCTTCGTTAATCTGCATGACGGATCCTGTTTCGACGGCATTCAGGTGGTGGCCGATGGTCAGTTGCCCAACTACCCGTCGGAGGTGGTGAAACTTAGCGCCGGCTGCAGTATCCGGGTACGGGGTCGGCTGGTGGCCTCCCAGGGCAAGGAACAGGCCCGGGAGATCCAGGCCGATGTTATTGAGGTGCTGGGTTGGGTGGACGACCCGGAAACCTACCCGGTGGCCAAGAAACGACATACCTTCGAATATCTGCGCAGTGTGGCCCACTTGCGACCCCGTACCAACACCTTCGGTGCCATGGCCCGGATTCGTAACAGTACCGCCCAGGCCATTCATCGTTATTTTCACGAACGCAATTTTTACTGGGTCAACACCCCCATCATCACCGCCAGCGACTGTGAGGGGGCCGGAGAGATGTTTCGGGTCAGCACCCTGGACCTCCTGAATCTGCCGCGCCAGCCTCGGGGCGGCATTGATTTCGAGGCGGATTTCTTTGGCCACGAGGCATTTCTCACCGTCTCCGGTCAGCTTAACGGCGAAGCCTACTGCACGGCATTGTCCCGGGTCTATACCTTCGGCCCCACCTTCCGCGCGGAAAACTCTCACACCAGCCGGCATCTGGCGGAGTTCTGGATGGTGGAACCAGAGCTGGCGTTCGCCGATCTGGCGATGAACGCGGATATGGCGGAGGAGTTCTTGAAATATGTGTTTCGGGCGGTACTGGAGGAGCGGGAGGATGACATGGCGTTTTTCGCCCAGCGCATCCAGCCCCAGGCCATTGACCGATTACGGCACCTGATGGACGCCGAGTTCGTGCGTATGGACTACACCGAGGCGGTGGAGATTCTGCGCCGCGCCGATCACGATTTTGAATTCCCGGTGCAATGGGGGTTGGATCTGCAGTCCGAACACGAGCGCTACCTGGCGGAGCAGCACGTGGGCAGGCCGGTGATTTTGATGAACTATCCGCGGGCAATCAAAGCCTTTTATATGCGGGAAAATGACGACGGTAAAACCTGCGCCGCCATGGATGTGCTGGCCCCCGGGATCGGCGAGATTATCGGCGGCAGTCAGCGGGAGGAACGGCTGGATGTGCTGGACCGTAAAATGGCGGAGCTGGGACTGCAGCAGGACCTGTGGTGGTACCGGGATCTGCGCCGCTATGGCACTGTGCCCCACGCCGGCTTTGGCCTGGGCTTTGAGCGCCTGCTCAATTACATCACCGGGATGGAGAATATCCGGGATGCCATTCCGTTCCCCCGGGTACCGGGCAGCGCTCAGTTCTAAAAAAGTTTGTTTAGGGGGTTCTTGAGCATGATGCCCCTGATGACTACGAAAATCACACGGAACCTGTCCCGGGCCTGTGGCACCATGCGCGGCTGATAAAAGCAGCCGATTAATACCGATGAGAGCCGTTGTGGGGGCGTTATTGTGAGTCTGTTTGACGCCAGGGAACTCAAAAATCTGACCCGTTATGTGCGCGGTTACCTGGGGGGGCTGCGTTCACTGTGTCTGGATCTGGATGGCGAGGAATTCAAATATCTGGAGGCGGGCAGCGGGGAAACCGTGGTTTTTCTGCACGGCTCCATGGGGTCGAAAACCCAGTGGCGCAGCCTGATGCAGGCCTATAGCGGGGACTATCATGTGGTGGCGCTGGATATTCCCGGCCTGTATAT
Organism: Pseudomonadales bacterium; assembly: GCA_002701845.1. GTDB lineage: Bacteria > Pseudomonadota > Gammaproteobacteria > Pseudomonadales > Ketobacteraceae > Ketobacter. Next base: position 97,450 of record NZXG01000038.1, on the reverse strand, counting down.
GCATCAGAATTTCAGTGGCAGGCCCCATACGCTGCGGCAATTGACCGCCTGGCTGGAGCAGGTGCTGGACCGCTTGCGGCTGCCACGGGTGCATCTGGTGTGTCATTCCCTGGGGGCGGCGGTGGGGGCGTATTTTGCCGCCACCCGGCCGGGGCGGGTGAATTCTCTGTTGTTAATGTCGTTTCCGGATATATTCGCCCGTCAGGGGGAACCCATGCGACAACTGGTGAGCGCGATCAATCTGATGCTGGAAACCAACGATGTGGATGCGCTGGCCGGCTATTACCGTAGCGCGTTTGCAGATCCGCCGGCGGTGCCCCGGATTGTCCTGCGCTATACCCTGCGGGAAGCTCAAAAGAAGCGGGAACCCGCGCTGCAGGCCATGTGTGAGTTCGCTGCCTCCAGCCCGCTACTGATGGCGCAGTTGCCTCAAATCGAAGTGCCGGTGCTGGTGGTGGACGGTGAATGTGACCACATCTCCCCCCTGTACCCGGAGAGTTTCTACCGCCGCAATCTGCCGCAGTGCGAATATCATCTGTTGCCACAGTGCGGACATATGGTGCACCTGGAGCGGGCTGAAGAGCTGATGGGGTTGCACCGGGGTTTTCTGTTGCGGTTGGATCGCCGCCGGGAGCACTCAGCTGAACCGCGCAATGCCGCCTTGGCGTTGAGTGAGGACTGGCGAAACTAGCCGGGTATTCAGCTACGGGCGCCCGGCTGGGGATTCAACGGTTTGCGCCCCAGGTATAGCGTTAGGGGCCAGCGCATACTCAGCGACTGCTGCGGCTCACCCCAGGCGGTGGCAAACTGTGGTTGATACTCTCGCACCGGATTCCGGCCATGTGCCCGCTGATATTCCCCGCAGGCAGACCAGGTCTGCAGGTATCCGAGCAGATGCGGCAGTTGCCAGTGGCTTTCCATCCGCCAGGGGGGCGCCTCCAGGGGCGAATAGGGAAAGGTCACCGTGCGGTATTCGGCGTCCAGTAACTGGCGCTCCGGCGGCCAGTATGGCCCCACCACCCGGTGATAGAAGTGCTCCAGCAGCCGGTTCAAGGCCGGGTTATCCGTAGCCAGCAAGCGGTAGCCCCACACCGCCAGTATGCCACCGGGTTTCAGCACCCGCTCCACTTCGGCAAAGAATGTATGGTGATCGAACCAGTGCAGGGCCTGGGCCACGGTTACCAGATCCACATTGGCGTCGGTCTGGGGAATGGTTTCGGCGGGAGCCGTGGTGAAGGTCACACCAGGGTGGGGTTCCGCCTGTGCCACCTGGGCGGCGCTGGCGTCAGTGGCGGTGACCTGACGGAAATAGCCGGCCAGGGCGCGGCTGGCCTGGCCATTGCCACAGCCCACATCGCAGGCCAGGTCATGGGCGGTGCAGATGTGAGCGAGATGCCGGAACAGGGCGTCGGGGTATTGGGGGCGGAAACGGCGGTAGTCGGCTGCCGCGGTGGAGAAAAAATCCCGAAAGTCGCTCACGATTCAGGCCCGTGAAGGTGGCTGCACAGATCGTCAAGTTACATTAAATCCATGCCGCAGGCGAGCTCTTCAAACCAGGCCAGAAATTCCGCCACCTTATCCTTGCCCACGAAAGGCTGGCCATGCTGCGGAATCAGCATTTCCACATCCAGCTTGCGCACCCGCTGGACCCAGGCGCGGCAGGCTTTGTTGCCGGCCATGTAGCGTTTGTGAAAGCTTTCCATCAAGGGTATGTGATCGGCCACGCTGGCCACCGGCTGGTGATCCTGCCCCGGGGTGACGGCGGCCCCCACATCCCCGGAAAACAGGATTTTGCTCACCGGATCGTAGAAGTGGAAGTTCCCCACCGAATGCAGAAAGTGGGCGGGTACGGCAATGATCTGGCCCTTTCCGAGGGCGATTTTACCGCCCTCGTCGGGAAGCTCCACCATCCGGTCCAGCAGGGATTTGTTCATCTTGCCGGAAACGAAGTCGGAAACCAGGTGGGGCAGAAACCGGGACCAGAGCCGGGAAGTGACGATACTGCACTCGGAGTGCATCAGCCAGCGGGGCAGGGAGGTGATTATATCCGGATCCTGGTGGGAGGCGCACACGTACTTCAGGTCCGCCTTCACGTTCAGGTGCTTGGCCAGCTCAATGGACAGGGGAGTAAAGGTGAGCTCGCCTCCGGGATCGAACAGCGCCGCCTCGCCATGATCCACGATCACCAACTGATTACTGGGAATGGCTTCCCCCGCCACCAGATCGGTAAAGAACAACACCGCATGGTCGTTCTCGTTGTATAGGGGTTGTACTCTCTGACTCATGAGATCCTCGCCTTGGGCCCCGACCGACTGTATCAGGCTGGCCCTGGTTAGCAATGCACCATTCTAGGACGCCTGCCCGCCGGCAACATGATTTGAGTCAATAACAGAATGCCCCAGGGGCGGAAAAGTTGCGGGAAGGGGAACCCGGTACCCGTGTTTCCCCGCCAGCGGGTTATTGGCCCTGGGGTTCCTGATGCAGTGGCCAACCCCCCAGGGCTTTCCACTTGTTCACCACCCAGCAGAAGAACTCCGCGGTTTTAACGGCATCGTAAATGGCGGAATGGGCTTCGGCGTTGTTAAAGCCGATTCGGGCCGCGCGACAGGCTTTGGCCAGCACCGTCTGACCCACCGCCACGCCGCCGATGGTGGCGGTGTCGAAGCAGGAAAAGGGGTGAAACGGGTTGCGCTTGATGCCATTGCGGGCCACGGCGGCGTTGACGAAATCGCGGTCAAAAAAGGCGTTGTGCCCCACCAGAATGGCGCGGGTGCAGCCTTCCTCTTTCATGGCGGCACGCACCGCCCGGAAGATATCCTTGATGGCCTCCAGTTCCTCCACCGCCCCACGAAACGGGTGGTAGGGATCGATACCGGTGAAATCCAGGGCCGCCTGCTCGATATTGGCGCCCTCGAAAGGGGTGACGTGATGATGGATCTGCTGGCCCGGTTCCAGGTTGCCGCTTTCGTCCATATCCAGGATCACGGCGGCGATTTCCAGCAGGGCATCGGTCTGATGGTTGAAACCGCCGGTCTCCACGTCGATCACCACGGGCAGGTAACCCCGGAACCGGTGGGCCAGACGGTGATGGGTGGGGTCAGTCATTGGCAAGCAATCTCATCCATAGCCTGCGATGCTATCCTACCGGCCCCGGGCAGACAAACTTTTTGCCATCTGTTCAGTGAAAACTCAAGAAATTCCGGTTCCGACCGATATTCACAGAGAGCCCTGGTAAACACTGGCGGAAGTACCATCGGATGTGGAATAAGTTTTTGTTTTGCGTATTGCTCTTGGCCGCGGCGCCGGCTCTGGCCCACACCTATGAGGCGCGCCTGGATCAGTCGGTATGGAACCTGGAGCCCTCGCCCCTTAAGTGCCGGTTATGGCAGGCGGTGCCCAACTACGGCGAGGCGGTGTTCGAGGTAAACGCCGGCGAAAGTTTGCGCTTTTATCTGGATCTGTACCGCCCGGCGCGCAAGCCGGGCCAGGCGGAGCTGCTGATCACCGCGCCGGAGTGGCGGGGCGAGCTGGCCTCCCGGCCCCTGGGCAAGACCCGGTTTGAGCCGGGCCGGCGCCCCATTGAACTGGCGGAGGAAGTGGCCAGCACCCTGCTGGCGGAACTGCAGGTGGGCATGACCCCGGCTTTCGTACATCCCGGATGGGGGGCCCAACATGAGGTGTCTGTAGGGGTTTCCGCGGTGAATTTCCTGTCCGCCTACAATGGCTACCTGTCCTGCCTGGCGGGTCTGTATCCGGCGGGATTCGATCAGTTACAGCAATCCTATCTGCACTTCGAAACCAACAAGTACGGAATCCGGGGCGCCCTCAAGGAACGGCTCGACCTGATTGCCGGCTATGTGGCCCTGGATCCCAGCGTGCGCCGCATCCGGGTGGATGGCCATACCGACAGTCGGGGCCGCCGCGGCCACAATTGGGAGCTGTCGCGGCTGCGGGCCAAGGCGGTGGAGGAGTACCTGCAGGCCCAGGGGGTGCCGGCGGATATGATCGACATGCGCTATCACGGCGAGGGCCGGCCCGCCAAACGCAATGACAGCTCCGGCAATATGGCCTTTAACCGCCGGGTGCTGGTGCGGCTGGAGCGCTGAACCCCCGGTAGGAAATTCTGCGGCCAGCAGGTACAATACGCGCCCTTGTTTATCCATCCACAGGTTCCTGAAGCTCAAAGGGTTTGCGCATGTCTGATATCAAAAAGGTGGTTCTTGCCTATTCCGGCGGTCTGGATACATCCGTGATTGTGCGGTGGTTGCAGGAGCGTTATCAGTGCGAAGTGGTGACCTTTACCGCCGACCTGGGCCAGGGGGAGGAAGTGGAACCGGCCCGGGCCAAGGCCCAGGCCATGGGGGTAAAGGAGATCTTTATCGAGGATCTGCGGGAAGAATTCGTGCGCGACTTTGTGTTTCCCATGTTCCGCGCCAATACCATCTACGAGGGTGAATACCTGCTGGGCACCTCCATTGCCCGCCCGCTGATCGCCAAGCGCCTGGTGGAAATCGCCCGGGACACCGGCGCCGACGCCATCTCCCACGGCGCCACCGGCAAGGGCAACGATCAGGTGCGCTTCGAGCTGGGGGCCTATGCCCTGGCGCCGGGCATCAAGGTGATCGCCCCCTGGCGGGAATGGGATCTCAGCTCCCGCGAGACTCTGATGGAATTCGCCAGCCAACATGAGATCCCGGTGGATTTCTCCAAGGCCGGCAAGAAATCCCCCTATTCCATGGACGCCAATCTGCTGCATATCTCTTACGAGGGCGGCATTCTGGAAGACCCCTGGGCGGAGCCGGAGGAAGACATGTGGCGCTGGTCCGTAAGCCCGGAAGCGGCGCCGGATACCCCTACCTATATCGAACTGACATTCCAGGGTGGTGATATCGTCGCCATCGACGGCGAGCCCCTGGCGGCCCATGAAGTGCTGGCGCGGCTTAACAAACTGGGCGGTGACAACGGCATCGGCCGGCTGGATATTGTGGAAAACCGCTATGTGGGCATGAAATCCCGTGGTGCCTATGAAACCCCGGGTGGCACCATCATACTGCGGGCCCATCGGGCCATTGAATCCATCACCCTGGACCGGGAGGTGGCGCATCTCAAAGACGAGTTGATGCCCAAGTACGCCGAACTGATCTATAACGGCTACTGGTGGAGCCCGGAACGCAAAATGCTGCAGACCCTGATCGACGAGAGCCAGCAGGTGGTGAACGGAGTGGTGCGGGTCAAACTGTACAAGGGTAATGTCACCGTGGTGGGGCGCCAGTCCGACCAGACTCTGTTCGATGACAAAATTGCCACCTTCGAAGACGACGCCGGCGCCTATAATCAGCAGGATGCCGAGGGCTTTATCAAACTCAATGCCCTGCGCCTGCGCATTGCCGCCAACAAAGGCCGTCAGCTAAAGTAGTCAGGCGATTGAAATAATTCATTAAATTAAAAGCCCCGCCGGTCGTCGACGGGGCTTTTTTGTGGCTGCCATCCTGGTGGCGGGCGGATCTGCCTCTATACTCAAATGCAGGGCGTTTCCCATTCAGAAATCTGAGAACAAACATAAACCATGACTCAACAGCAGCCTCTGGTCATTGTCTGTGACCCGGAAGACAGCAACATTGCGTTTTATACGGAGATCATACAGGCCATGGGGGCCCAGTGCCTGGCCACCACCAGTGGTGACAATGTGGTGAGGCTGGTAGCCAGCCATCAACCGGCCCTGGTGATTCTCGACTCCCGGCTGCAGGAACCGGACGGCTATCAACTGCTGAACCTGTTGAAATCCGATGCCGCCAGTGCCGGCATTCCCATCCTGTTTGTAACCGCCAATCTTTCGGAGCAGAAAGTGGCTCTGTACCGGGAACTGCTCAGCTTGACCAAGGTGATTGCCAAGCCGGTGAATGAACAGCAGTTGCAGGCCTATCTGCGCCATTACCTGAAACAGTATCAGTTTCGGCTGGAGGTGGAAGCCCTCTATGAACAGGAGGCGGACGACCCCTCCCGGCGCGAGGACGAAGGAATTCTGGCGCTCAACCGCAGTGGTCAGATCCTGTATGCCAGTGCCGCCGCTGAATGGGCTCTGAAAACCGGCTCCTACGATCTGATGGGCGTGTACCTGGAAAGCCTGTTTGATCAGCCCTGTTTGCGGGCCCGTTCCCGCTGGCAGGAACACCCGGTATCCCGGGTGACCGCCAGTGATCAGATCCTGCAGGTGGATCAATCCACCCTCTGGCGCCGGGATGGCGAGTCCATCAGTGTAAAATTCGCCGCGGTGCCGTTTCAGTCCGCCAGTGGCATCAAATTGCTGTTTGCGTTTCGGCGGCTGAAGCAAAGCCGGGAAGCCAGGGACAAGCTGGCACAGCTGTCCCAGACCGATCACCTCACCGGGCTGCCGCTGCGGGCCGCCATTGAGGATCAGATTGATCGTACCCTGCTGCGTGCCGGCATCACGGGGTTTCACTTCGCGGTACTGGCGGTGGATCTGGATCACTTCCGTTATATCAACGAATCCCTGGGTCATGACCGTGGCGATCAGCTGTTGCAGGCGGCGGCCAACCGCATCCAGGCACTGGTGCGACGGGACGACCAACTGGCAAGGATGGAGGGGGACGCGTTCGCGGTGGTGCTGAATCACATCGATGCGCCGGAGAATGCCGGTCTGGTGGCCAACAAAATTATTGACCGAGTGCGGGAGCCGTTTCTGCTGGATGGACATGAGGTGTTCACCGGCTGTTCCATCGGCGTCAGTGTGTATCCCTCCTGCGGCGATGACGCCGCCACCCTGTTACAGAACGCGGAAGCGGCCCTGGCTCGGGCCAAAGCCATCGGTCGCAATCATTATCAGTATTTCACCGTGGAGATGAACAAGCTGCGGGTGGAACAGATGCAATTGGAATTTGAGCTGCATCAGGCAGTCGAGCAGAAACAATGGCGGATACAGTACCAGCCGGTGCTCAGCCGGGATAGCGGGGCGGTGGTGGCCTGTGAGGTCAAGCTGAGCTGGATGCACCCCCGGCGCGGCGAAATTCCCATGTCGGAGTTTCTGCCCCAGGCCGAAGAGGCAGGCCTGGCACCGGCCATATTCCGCTGGCTGTGGCAACAGGCCCTGGCCCGGTTCGACCAGCTCAGCGACGCCAGTAAGGCCCGGGTGCGGCTGATTCTGCCGGTGGCGCCGGCCATTCTGCTGCAGCAGGGGGGCGTGGACTGGGCCATTGCCGCCATCGCCCGGGTGGGTCTGAATTCGGATCAGATCTATATCGAGATGCCGGAAAGCTACTACAGCGTGCGCCATGACCAGCACGGCGAAGTGCTGAACGAATTGTGCCGTAACGGTTTTAACCTGATTCTAGATAACTTCGGCGCCGGCTTCGCGCCGCTGAACCGGCTCAAGGATGTGCCCTACAGTCTGGTGAAACTGGCGGACAGCTTCGTCACCACCTGCGAGGTGTCGAAATCGGATCAGGCCATCATTGCCGGGGTGGTGGATATCGCCCACCAGTTGGGCATTCAGGTACTGGCGGCGGCAGTCACCAGTGAGGCGCAACGGAGTTTCCTCGAAGCTGTAGGCTGCGACTGGTTCAGCGGCGAGGCCATTGACCGGGCCCTGGAGCAGACCCCGCACAAGCTGGATGAAATGGGGATCTTTGTGTTCCCCGGTTAGCGGGGGTTAAAATAAGTCCCGGTTGCGAACACCTGTTCCTATTCAAACCGGGAGGTAATGTCATGCGGTTGTTGCATACCATGCTGCGGGTGGGGGATCTGGAACGCTCCCTGGCCTTCTACACTGAAACCCTGGGCATGCGTCTGTTGCGACGCAAGGATTATCCCGACGGCCGTTTCACCCTGGCATTTGTGGGTTATGGCGAGGAATCCGAGCAGGCCTGTATCGAATTGACTTACAACTGGGACACCGAGCACTACGATCCGGGGGACGGCTACGGCCATATTGCCCTGGAGGTGGACGATGTCTACCAGGCCTGTGATCAGATTCGGGCGCGGGGTGGGGTGATCAGCCGGGAACCCGGGCCCATGAAGCACGGTTCCACTATCCTGGCCTTTGTCCGCGATCCCGATGGCTATGCCATCGAGCTACTGGGGCGCAAATCATAACAGCCATTGCCGCAACCAACGGCCGATCTGTCGGATCTCCGCTACACAGACCTCATGGCCCATGGGGTAAAGCTGCCAGTCCACCGTATAACCCTGTTCCTGGAGCCAGGTATAAGCCGCCCGGGCAGCCCGCTCGGTGACCATATCGTCCCACTCGCCCTGGGCAATATGGATGGGCAGTTGCTGATTGGGCTGACGGGACACGGGGTCCAGGGTCTCGGGGCCGGGCAGATAAGTGGACAGGGCAATCAGGCCCCCCAGGGGCAGGGGATACTGCAGGGCGCAGTGGTAGGCCACGGCGCCGCCCTGGGAAAAGCCAATGAGGATAATGCGGCGGGAGTCGATACCGGCGTCCAGCTGTTGCTGTATCAGATCCCCCACCGCCTGACGGGAGCGGGCCAGGTGCGCCAGATTCACTTCCCGGATCTCGGTAAGTGCGAGGATGTCGTACCAGACGGGCATCACCAGGCCGCCGTTGCAGGTGACCGGCAGGCTGGGCGCATGGGGAAACAGAAACCGCACCGCCAGTGATTCGGGCAGCTGCAGGTGGGGTACCACCGGCACAAAGTCGTGGCCGCTGGCCCCCAGGCCGTGCAGCCAGATAACGCAGGCATCCGCCGGCGATTCCGGTTCTATGCGTTCACAGGCAAGGGGCTGTTGCCAGAGATCGCTCATAAACCCCGGGACTTGGCTTTACGTTTGTGGTTTTCCTTTTCTTCCAGGCTGATCTGGCGCGCCTCCTCCTCCAGCATCACCGGAATACCGTCACGGATGGGGTACGCCAGATTGCCGGGCAGGCTGATCAGTTCCTGCTTCTCCGCATCGTATTCCAGCTTCGCCTTGGTCACCGGACACACCAGTATTTCCAGTAATTTGGTATCAAACATAGGGCCGTCCCCGTTTAAATTAAGTTAATCGTACTCGGTTTTATCCTTGAATTCACACAGATCCTCGATCACGCAGGCGCCACAGCGGGGTTTGCGGGCGGTACAGACGTAACGGCCATGGAGGATCAGCCAGTGATGGGCGTCCAACAGAAATTCCCCGGGCACCAGGCGCATCAGTTTTTTTTCCACTTCCAGTACGGTCTTGCCGGGGGCAATGCGGGTGCGGTTGGCCACCCGGAAGATATGAGTGTCCACCGCCATGGCCGGTTGCCCGAAAGCGGTGTTCAGCACCACGTTGGCGGTCTTGCGGCCCACGCCGGGTAATGCCTCCAGGGCCTTGCGGTCCGCCGGGACCTGGCCGTCATGCTGCTGTAGCAGGATCTCACAGGTCTTGATGATATTGCTGGCCTTGCTGTTAAACAGGCCAATGGTCTTGATATAACGAATCAGGCCTTTTTCCCCCAGTTTGAGAATGGCCTGGGGGGTGTTGGCCACCGGAAACAGTTTGGCGGTGGCTTTATTGACACTGACGTCAGTGGCCTGGGCCGACAGAATCACCGCGATCAGCAGTTCAAAGGTGCTGTGATATTCCAGTTCCGTGGTGGGCTCGGGATTTTGCTCCCGCAGCCGGGTAAAAATCTGATGGCGCTTTTCCTTGTTCATTATTTAAAAAATAGGGCCTTAGCTGATGTTGCCGGTGGTGCGCACCCGTTTGCTGCCGGCGGTGGGAGCCCCTTTGCGGGCTTTGGCCGCGGCCTCCATGCGGGCATCGATAATATTTTTCAGCGCCAGTAACACCCCCAGCAGCATAAAGGCACCAGGGGGCAGAATGGCAATGAGAAAGCCGCGATAATCGGGAATCAGCTCCAGTTTCCAGCCCCGGGCCATCTCCCCGAACAACAGCTGCATATTGGCGAACAGGGCGCCGGTACCGATTAACTCCCGCAGCGCCCCCAGGGCCACCAGTACCAGGGTAAAGCCCAGGCCCATCATCAGGCCGTCCCACAGGGCGGTGGGGGCCGGGTGCTTGCTGGCGAAGGCATCGGCCCGCCCCAGCACCGTGCAATTGGTGACAATCAGGGGAATAAAAATCCCCAGAATCAGATACAGCTCATAGGTGAAGGCGTTCATCAAAAACTCGATACAGGTGGTGAACGCGGCAATGATCATCACGAAGGTGGGCAGGCGGATGGCCTCGGTGGTGGCGTTGCGAATCAGCGATACCGCCAGGTTGGACAACGCCAGCACGCCGGTGGTGGCCAGCCCCAGGGCCAGGGCGTTAACCACGGTGCCGGATACTGCCAGTAGCGGACACAACCCCAGTACCTGCACCAGGGCCGGATTGTTTTTCCAGAGCCCGTCCACCGCGATTTTTTTGAATTCCTCAGCTGCCATGTTGCTGTACCTCCGCGCTTGGCCCGGCGGGGGTGTTACCCCGCAACAATGCCGTGCGATGCTGCTCAAAATAGCGTAACGCATCTCGGACCGCCGCCACCACCGCCCGTGGGGTGATGGTGGCGCCGGTAAAGGCGTCGAACACCCCGCCGTCTTTCTTCACCCGCCATTGCTCCGGCGGTGGATTGCCCAGGGATTTGCCGTTGAAGCTGGTGATCCAGGGGGATTTCTGGATCTCGATGGCGTCCCCCAGGCCAGGGGTTTCAAAATGCGGGGGAATCACCCGCACCCCGGTAACGGTGCCATCGGCGGCGATGCCCAACAGCAGATTGATGGAGCCGCCATAACCTTCCGGTGCCACCACCTGCATAATGACGCCGCTGGGGTCGCCATCGCGCCGGGCCAGATAGGCCTGCTGCGGGCCGGTGGTCCCCAGCAGGGGGGACGCGGGCAGCAGGAAACTGTCTTCGATCAAATCATTCCCCGCCAGCTTCGCTGGCATGACTTCCAGCAGACTCTGGGTCAGCGCCCGCTGCTTCTCCTCCGCGATCCGGCCCTTGGTGAGGTTGGCGGTGGCCACCACCAGGCCGGTGGTGAGGATGGCGAACAGCCCCAGAACAATGCTATTGCGGCTAACGGATTGACCGATCATCGATGACTCCTCAATCCGGTTTCGCCAGCCCTTTATTGGGCTTGCGATGACCATAGGTGCGGGGTTGGGTGTAGTAATCCAGGGTGGGGGCCGCCAGGTTCATCAGCAGCACGCTGAAGGCCACGGCGTCCGGGTAGCCGCCCCAGGTACGGATCACATAGGTGAGTACCCCGATCAAAAACCCGAAAATGATTTTGCCCCGGTTACTGGTGGCGGCGCTAACCGGATCGGTGGCGATAAAGAAGGCCCCCAGCATGGTGCCGCCACTCAACAGATGGTGCATCACCCCGGGATAGGTATCCGCATCCACCGCGGTGTTGAAGTATCCCGCCAGCAGGAACAGGGCCAGCAGCATACCCGCGGGAATGTGCCAGGTGATGATGCGCCGCCAGAGCAGGTAGAGCCCACCCAACAGAAACCCGATATTGACCCATTCCCAGCCATAGCCGGCAAAGGTGCCGTGGAGGATGGCGCTGGCGTCCAGGGCTTCCGGTTGGCCGGCGTAGGTTTTAAAGGTATCCAGGGGGGTGGCGCCGCTGAGAGCATCGGCTTCGGCGCCGGTAAACGTCAGCCGCAGGCTGGTGGTGAGATCCGGAATACTGGTGCTGTTGTCCAGGCCGGCGGCGGGCAGCCAGGTTGTCATCTCCTTGGGGAAGGAAACCAGCAGCAACACATAGCCCACCATGGCGGGATTGAAGGGGTTCATTCCCAGCCCGCCGTAGAGGTGTTTGGCCACAATCACCGCAAAGCCGGTGCCCAGGGAGGTGAGCCACCAGGGGGCGGTGGGGGGAATGGCCAGGGCCAGCAGCACCGCGGTGACCACCGCGCTGTAGTCGTTGAGGTAGAAACTCACCGGTTTGTGGCGCAGTTTCAGCATCAGGGCCTCAGCGCCAAGAGCCACCGGAATCGCCAGCAGCAGGTTGATCAGGGTACCGTAGCCGAAGAAAAAAGTGAGCATAAACAGCCCCGGCAGGGTGGCGTAAATCACCTGGCGCATAAAGCCGCCGGTATTGCCGGGCTGATGGATATGGGGTGAGGTGACCGTGAGCAGAGCCATCAGGCGTGCTCCTGTTGCAATTGCTTGAGCGTGTTTTCCGCCGCCTGTAACTGGTGCTCCGCTTCCTCCACTTTGGCCTGCAGGTGATCGATGGCGCCGGCGTCGCTGTCCTTGGCCGCCTGCAGCGCCTTACTGGCTTTTTTCAGCAGCACCTGGTGCTTGGCCACTTCGATCTGGGCCGCTTTCAGGGGGTCGGCGGCGGCGTTCTGACGCTGAATGGCCTCCCGCTGTTTGGCGCGGGCCTCTTTCATGGCGGTTTTGGAGGCCTCGGAGCGTTGTTTCAGTTCCTCCATCCGCAGTCGCAGGGTTTCGGCATCGTCCGCGCCCTGGTCCCGGGCTGCCTCATAGGCCTTTTCGGCGGCCTTGTAGGCGGCAAAGTCCTCCGCCGAAGCGGCTTTCAACGCCGCCAGCGGATCTTCGGCAGGGGCCGATGGCGGTTGCGCCTCAGGGGCGGCCCCTTCTGCCCGGGCTGCCTGGAACGCGGTTTTAGCGGCATCGGCCTTGGCCTGCAACTGCGCCACTTTCTGTTGCAGGGCCTCCAGGTTGCCGCTTCCGCTTTTTTCCGCCTGGGCCAGGGCCTTCTGGGCATCCTTATAACGCTTCATGGTGGCGGCGGCGGCGGTTTGCAGTTTGTTCAATTCGGTGGCGGAGTCGGATGGATTGCCGGCCTCACCGGCTGCCGGTGCAGCACTGGCAGCGGGGGCCTTTTTGGCCTGTTTGGCGGCGGCCGCTTTGGCCCGTTCCTGCCGCTTGCGTTCCTTTTCCGCCTCTTCTTTTGCCAGTCGCGCCTGGCGCGCCTCAAAGCGCTGGCGGGCGTGGTCCGCTTTCTGTTGTTCCTGCTGCTGGTTGCGGATCTCCCCCTTGGCAAAACGGTAGTACTGCACCAGGGGAATATTGCTGGGGCAGACATAGGAGCAGGCGCCGCACTCAATACAGTCCGCCAGATTGTAGTGCATGGCCTTGTCGAGTTCCCGGGCTTTGGCGAACCAGTACAGTTGCTGGGGCAGCAGCTGCGCCGGGCAGACCTGGGCGCAACTGCCGCAGCGGATGCAGGGTTGCTCCGGCGCCGGGTCGGGGAATTCCCGGGCCGTTGGCACCAGCAGACAGTTGGTGGTCTTGACCACCGGCACCGCCATGTTGTGCACCGCAAAGCCCATCATGGGGCCGCCCACGATCAGCCGGTGCAGATCCGTGGGTTTGACCCCCGCCTGTTGCAGCAGCCAGCCCACGGGGGTGCCCAGCGCCACTTCGTAGTTGCCTTTTTCCGGCACACAGTCGCCGGTGATGGTGGTGATGCGGGAGATCAATGGCTCGCCGTCCAGCACCGCCCGTTTGATGGCGTAGGCGGTGCCGGTGTTGTGGCAGATTACCCCCACATCGGCGGGAATGCCGCCACTGCGCACCTCTTTGCCGGTGAGCATTTGGATCAACTGTTTTTCGCCACCGGAAGGGTACTTGGTGGGGACCACCACCACTTCCATGGCGGTGTCGGCGGTGGCCTGCCGCATGGCTTCGATGGCCAGGGGCTTGTTGTCCTCGATGCCGATCAGGATTTCTTCCGGTTCCACCAGCCAGGCGACGATTTGCAGGCCAGTGACAATGTCCGCAGCCCGTTCCCGCATCAGCCGGTCATCGGCGGTGATGTAGGGTTCGCATTCCACCGCGTTCAACACCAGAGTTTTGATCTTCTGATCCGGTTTCACCCCCAGCTTTACCACACTGGGGAAGCCGGCGCCGCCCATGCCGGCGATCCCGGCATCGCGGATGCACTGCAGCACCGTTGGCTTGTCGAGGCGGGTGTAATCCCCCAGGCCTTCCCGCTCCACCCACTGTTCGGCGCCGTCCGGCTCAATCACCACGCAGAGCGCATCCATCTGCGACGGGTGCTGGATAGGGCGGGGCTCGATGGCGGTGACGGTGCCCGAGGTGGGGGCATGGCAGGGCACGCTGACAAAGCCGCTGGCCTGGGCCAGGACCTGGCCTTTCAATACCCGGTCCCCCACGCCGACGATGGGGTGGGCCGGGGTGCCGATGTGCTGTTGTACCGGTACCACCAGATAGTCCGGCAGCCCGGCGGCGCGGATACTGGTTTCCGATGACTGCTTCTTGTTTTGCGCCGGGTGCACCCCGCCGTGGAAGTCCCAGAGACGCCGGCTCATGCGATGTTCCTCACCGGAATCAGTTCACCGGGGCGGCTGCCGATGCCCTTGGGCGGCTGCCAGTGCCAGGTTTGCAGGGTCTCCTCCACCGGCAGCATGTCAATACAGTCCACCGGACAGGGTTCCACACACAGGTCGCAGCCAGTGCATTCATCCTCAATCACCGTGTGCATTTGCTTGGCGGCCCCCAGAATGGCGTCCACCGGGCAGGCCTGCAGGCATTTGGTACAGCCGATGCACTCCGCCTCCCGGATATAAGCCACCATTTTGGTTTCCGGGGTCTGGCCGTGCTCCTCGTCCAGGGGCACAAAATCCCGCCCCAGCAGATCCGCCAGGGCGCGGATGGTGTCTTCGCCACCGGGCACGCACTTGTTGATTTCCTCGCCCTCGGCAATGCCTTCGGCGTAGGGGCGGCAGCCGGGATGGCCACACTGGCCGCACTGGGTTTGTGGCAGCAGGGCGTCGATCTGCTCGACGATGGGGTTGCCCTCCACCCGGAACTTCACCGCGGCGAACCCCAGCAGGGCGCCGAAGCCAAGGGCAATGGCGGTCAGCGCCAGCAATGCCGTCAGATTGTCGGTGATAAATTCCATAGCCCTAGATCCTGATCAAGCCGGAGAAGCCCATAAAGGCCAGGGACATCAGGCCGGCGGTGATCAGGCCAATGGAGGCACCTTTAAATGGCGTGGGGACATCAGCCACCGCCACCCGCTCCCGCATGGCGGCGAACAGCACCAGCACCAGGGAAAAGCCCAGGGCGGCGCCAAAACCATAGAGAAACGCGTTCATAAAGCTGTCGATGCCTTTCTTCACCGTCAGCAGCGCCACCCCCAGCACGGCACAGTTACTGGTGATCAGGGGCAGGAAGATTCCCAACACCCGGTACAGCAGGGGGCTGGTTTTGCGTACCACCATTTCCGTGAACTGCACCGTCACCGCAATCACCAGAATAAAGGAAATGGTTTTCAGATAGGCCACGTCCAGGGGCACCAGGACATAGGTAAAGGTCAGATAGCTGAGTACCGAAGACAGGGTCAGTACAAACGTGGTGGCCAGGGACATGCCCATGGCGGCTTCCAGCTTGTTGGATACCCCCATAAACGGACAAAGGCCCAGAAACTGAACCAGCACAAAATTGTTCACCAATATGGTGCTCACCAGCACCAACAAAAATTCCGGCATGATGGTCTCTATCTGCGTTAACCTGAAGCGGGCTTATTTTACCCGCATCCCCGGTTCCGCGCCGCTGTCCGGCGCCAGTAAAAAGATATCCTTACCCCCGGGCCCAGCGGCCATCACCATGCCCTCGGACACCCCGAATTTCATTTTCCGGGGTGCCAGGTTGGCCACCATCACCGTGAGCCGGCCTTCCAGCCCGGCCGGGTCATAGGCAGCCTTGATGCCCGCAAATACATTGCGGGTTTCCCCACCCAGGTCCAGGGTCAACTGTAACAATTTATCCGCCCCGTCCACATGACGGGCACTGACAATCTTCGCCACCCGCAGGTCAATTTTCGCAAAGTCATCGAACTGAATCTGCGGCGCCAGGGGCTCTCCACTCAGGGGGCCGGAGACCGGCGGGGCAGTGGAGGCCGCCGCCCGGGCCTCCCGTTCCGCGTCCTGGCGTGCGGCTTCCGTCAAAGTCTGCACCTGCTGCGGGTCGATGCGCTGCAGCAGAGGTTTGAACTTGTTGATGGCGTGATCCAGCAACAGGTAATCATGGTCTTCCCAGGTCAGCGGGCCGATATTGAGAAAGGCCTCGGTCTGTTGCGCCAGCCGGGGCAGCACCGGCTTCAGATACAGTACCAGCAGCCGGAACACGTTGATGCCCACGGTGCAGCAATCCAGGATCTGCTGTTCGTGGCCCGGCTGCTTGCTCAGAGCCCAGGGGGCCTGCTCGTCGATATAATGATTGGCCTTGTCCGCCAGGGCCATGATTTCCCGCATGGCGCGGCCGAACTCGCGCTCCTCGTAGAGCCGGGCGATTTCAGTGGCGGCGGCCTGACACTCATCGGTCAGGGCCCGGTTGGCGTTGTCTGGCGACAGGGTGCCCCCCAGTTTTTTGATGAAACCGGCGGTGCGGCTGGCGATGTTCACCACTTTGTTCACCAGATCGGAGTTCACCCGCTGGGTGAAGTCTTCCAGGTTCAAATCGATGTCGTCGATCCGGCTGCTAAGCTTCACCGCAAAGTAGTAGCGTAAATACTCGGGGTTGAGATGCTGCAGGTAGGTTTCCGCCTTGATAAAGGTGCCCCGGGACTTGGACATCTTGGCGCCGTTCACCGTCACAAAGCCATGGGCCCAGACCGCGGTGGGACGGCGGAAACCGGCGCCGGTGAGCATGGCGGGCCAGAACAGGCCGTGGAAATTGATAATGTCCTTGCCGATGAAGTGGTACAGCTCAGTGCTGGCCTGTTCACCCCAGTAAGCGTCAAAGTCCAGCTCCGGCCGGCGTTGGCACAGGTTCTTGAAACTGGCCATGTAGCCGATGGGTGCGTCCATCCACACATAGAAAAACTTACCCGGCTGATCCGGGATTTCGAAACCGAAGTAGGGGGCCTCCCGGGAAATATCCCACTGCTGCAGGCCGGCATCCAGCCACTCTTTCAGTTTGTTGGCGATGCCCTCCTGCAGGGCGCCGGACTGAATCCAGTGTCGCAACATGCCCTGGTATTTGGGCAGATCGAAAAACAGCTGGGTGTTGGCCTTGAGCACCGGCTTGGCGCCGGAAATGGTGGAGTAGGGGTCTTTCAGTTCCTCCGCACCATAGGTGGCGCCGCATTTTTCGCAGTTGTCCCCGTACTGATCAGGGGCGCCACAGTTGGGGCAGGTGCCTTTGACAAAGCGATCCGCCAGAAACAGGTTTTTCTCCGGGTCGAACAATTGGGTGATTTCCCGGGCCACGATGTTGCCCTGGTCCCGGTTGCGCGCATAAATCAGCTCCGCCAGGGCGCGATTCTCTTCCGAGTGGGTGCTGTGGTAATTGTCAAACTCAATGCCGAACCCGGCGAAGTCGCGCTCGTGGCCGGCTTTCACTTCCGCAATCAACTGTTCCGGGGTCAGGCCCCGTTGCTCCGCCTTTAACATAATGGGGGTGCCGTGAGCGTCATCGGCGCACACGTAGGTACAGTTTTCCCCGCGCAGTTTCTGAAACCGCACCCAGATATCGGTCTGGATATGCTCCAGCATGTGGCCCAGGTGGATCGGCCCGTTGGCATAGGGCAGAGCGCTGGTGACAAGGATCTGGCGTGGGTGACGGGGTTCAGTCTGCTTCATTGGGAAACGGCTACAGGATTACAGTGAGTTAGGGTTCAAAATAAGGCGGCTAACTATAGCGTTTATGGGGTCTGGATACCAGTTTGACGGGGCTTCGTCCGCTGAAGTGGGAGCGGGGGCGTCGAGATCCAGCAGCTGCGCAATTTCGCTGGCCAGTGAATTTCGCTAGCATAGGGGCGCTTGCCGGGGCTTGGCCCTTCCATGACCACAATGCCAGTGCCGATACACTGCCAGGAGCTGTACCCATGAGTATTCTTTCAGATGGCCAGATAGATGACCAGATTCGCCAGATCATGGCCGACACTGCCGATCCCGTATCCGGCTATCCCCTGGCGGATGTGGCCCAGCTGGAAGCGGTGCGGGATAACGGTGATGCTATCGACTTGAGCCTGCGCTTTGGTTATCCCATCGAAGCGGTGAGGGATCAACTGCAGGCGGCCCTGGCGGCGGCCTGTGCCGGGTTGGGCAAACCGCTGATTCTACAGTTGACCTGGGCGGTGGCGGCGGCCGCCGGTGCCGATATGGAAGGCGCCGGCACCGTGCGCAATATCGTGGCCGTGGCCTCCGGCAAAGGGGGGGTGGGCAAATCCACCACCGCCGCCAACCTGGCGTTGGCGCTGGCTGCCCAGGGGGCCCGGGTGGGGGTGCTGGATGCGGATATCTACGGTCCCAGCCAGGCCCTGATGCTGGGGGTGCCCACCGGCACCCGACCCCAGATCGTGGAGGAGAAGTTTTTTGTGCCGGTGCCGGCCCTGGGGCTGCAGACCATGTCCATGGGCTATCTGGCCACCGAGCAGACCCCCATGGTTTGGCGCGGGCCCATGGCCAGCGGTGCCCTGCAGCAATTGCTGAAACAAACCCGCTGGGACGATCTGGATTACCTGATTGTGGATATGCCGCCGGGTACCGGTGATATCCAGCTGACGCTGTGTCAGCAGGTGCCGGTGGCCGGCGCGGTGGTGGTGACCACGCCCCAGGACATTGCCCTGCTGGACGCCCGCAAGGGCGTGGAGATGTTCCGCAAAGTGAACGTGCCGGTGCTGGGGGTGGTGGAAAACATGGCCACTCATATCTGTTCCCAGTGCGGTCATGAAGAGCATATTTTCGGCGCCGGAGGCGGTGAGCGCATTGCCCAGGAATACGGGGTGGATGTTCTGGGCAGTCTGCCCCTGAGCCTGAGTATCCGCCAGCAGGCGGACTCAGGCCACCCCACGGTGATGGCGGAGCCGGAATCTGACGCCAGCAAGAGCTATCGGCAGATTGCCCTGCGCCTGGCCGCCGGCCTGGCCAGTCTGGTCCGGGCCGGCGCCGGCGCGTTCCCCGAGATCAGTATTGTAAACGACTGAAGGTGCTTCACCTGATGCCCCAAAAGCGGGTATGATGCGGCCTCCATTTTCAGGTACCTGCTTTTTCAGGTAAATGGTTTGTGGTCCGGCGGTCTCCATGGCTTGCAGTATGGGTGGCAGTGGTCGCGCCTGCAGGGGCTCGCCCCACCGGCCTCACAACCTGTGGCAAGTCATGTCAAAGCCTTCATAACCCAAGCCTTTTCAGACAGGGGAGTGCGCTATCACCATGTCCATCAAATCTGATCGCTGGATCCGCCGCATGGCCGAACAACAGGGCATGATCGAGCCGTTTGAGCCACGCCAGGTGCGGCATGGGGTGGATGGTGACCGGATTATTTCCTATGGCACTTCCAGCTATGGTTATGACGTGCGTTGTTCCACGGAATTCAAGGTGTTTACCAATATCCATTCCGCCACCGTGGACCCCAAAGACTTTTCCGAAAAGAGTTTCGTGGATATCAGCAGTGATGTCTGTATCATTCCCCCCAATTCCTTTGCCCTGGCCCGCACGGTGGAATACTTCCGGATTCCGCGCAATGTGCTCACCATCTGCCTGGGTAAGTCCACCTACGCCCGCTGCGGCATTATCGTCAATGTGACCCCGCTGGAGCCGGAATGGGAAGGCCACGTGACCCTGGAATTCTCCAACACCACCAACCTGCCGGCAAAAATCTACGCCAACGAAGGGGTGGCGCAGATGCTGTTTCTGGAGTCCGATGAGGAGTGCGAAACCTCCTACAGGGACCGGGGCGGCAAGTATCAGGGGCAACGGGGTGTAACCCTTCCCAAGGCCTGAGACTCCAGCCACACCTCCCGCCCCGGGAGCATGCTATGCTAAGCAATAAAGAAAGCCCGGGGGCAACATTCCGATGACGTTCGACCTTCTTTACTGGCACTGGGTGGTGTTGGGCGTGTTCCTGATGCTCACCGAAATTGTTCTGACCTCGTTTTTTGTCTTGTGGTTCGGCATCGCCGCCGTATTGATGGGCCTGTTGCTGCTATTGGTGCCGGGGCTGGACCTGGCCTGGCAGATCTTTATCTGGACCCTGCTGTCCGTGGCCCTGGCGGTATTCTGGTTCAAGTGTTTAAAGCCGTTGGCCATCGATAAAACCAAGGCCGGTCTGTCCCGGGAGGCCATTCTGGGGGAGGTGGGGCAGGTGATCAGTGTACCCCATGACGGCAAACGGGGCCGGATGCGGTTCCCGGCACCCATTCTGGGCGCCGATGAATGGCTGATCATTTCACAGGATACACTGCTGGAGGGGGATCGGGTGCGGGTGAAGGATGTCTCCGGCAACTCTCTGATTGTGGAAAAAACCTGACACACAGGAGATAACATTGATGAACGCGGGATTATACGTAGTAGTGGCCATTCTGGTACTGGTGCTGTTTACCCTGGCCAAGGGGGTGCGCCTGGTGCCCCAGGGCTACAAGTGGGTGGTGCAGCGGCTGGGCAAGTACTACACCACTTTAGGGCCGGGGCTGAATATCATTATCCCCTTCGTGGACGCGGTGGCCTACAAGGTGACCACCAAGGATATCGTGCTGGATATTCCGTCCCAGGAAGTCATCACCCGGGATAACGCGGTGATTATTGCCAACGCAGTGGCCTACATCAATATTATTTCACCGGAAAAAGCGGTGTACGGGGTGGAGGATTACGAGATCGCCATTCAGACCCTGGTGCAAACCACCCTGCGTTCCATCATTGGTGAGATGGACCTGGACGATGCGCTATCGTCCCGGGATAAGATCAAGGCCCATCTGAAAAACTACATCTCCGACGACATCTCAGATTGGGGGATTACCCTGAAAACCGTGGAGATCCAGGATATCAATCCCTCCGGCACTATGCAGACCGCCATGGAGGAGCAGGCGGCCGCGGAGCGGGCCCGGCGGGCCACTGTGACGCGTGCCGATGGAGACAAACAGGCGGCCATTCTGGAAGCGGAGGGTCGGCTGGAAGCCTCCCGCCGGGATGCCGAGGCCCAGGTGGTGCTGGCCAAGGCCAGTCAGCGGGCCATTGAGATGGTGACCTCCGCCATCGGCGATCAGGAAATGCCGGTGGTGTATCTGCTAGGGGAAAAGTACGTAAAAGCCCTGGAACAGGTGGCGGCCTCCCAGAATGGCAAGACCGTGGTGTTGCCGGCGGACCTGCCAGCGGCGGTGAAAGGAATGATGGGCCGGGTGTGAAGGCCTGTTCCGGCCCCGGTGGATTGACGGGGCCGCAGGATGAGCTAGGCTGAAAACGATGCAGCACGCGGTTGTTGTCTGCCCCAACACCTACAGGCATGAGACTTATCGAGGTATTACTTCCCGCTTTCGGCGATGCCCTACCCAAATTGGGTCGCTTGCCGTGGCCGGTAGTGCCTATGCTTTTGGTGCTTCTGCTTGCCGCGATGCCGGCTGCGACCGCGGCACCGAATTCAGTGACGGTGGCGGATCTGGCCCAGCATGGGGGCATTCCCCTTAACAGCCAGTTGCAATACTGGATGGACGATGAAGGTCTGGATCTGGCGGCTGTGCGGTCATTACCGCCGGGGCGCTGGCGCACCAACACGGATGCGGTGATTAATTTCGGCCAGTCGCAATGGCCCTACTGGTTTCGAGTTCAACTGTCCGGGCTCAATCGAGTCGATGTGCCCACTTATCTACGCATTGATTATCCGCACCTGGATGAACTGGATCTGTTTTTCGTCCAGGATGGTGAACTGGTGCAAAGTTACCGGCTCGGTGACTCAGTGCCGTTTTCCCGCCGCCCGATAGCGCATCGCGTTTACCTGATCCCCGTACAGGATCTGCATGGCGACCGGCTTTCGGTTTATATCAGAGCGCAGTCTCAGGGGCCCATGATGCTGCCGCTGGACATACTCACCGAGTCCGCATTCAATCGCGTGGAGCAGCGGTCGCTCACCTGGTACTGTGCTTACTTCGGCATTATGCTGGTGATGTTTTTCTATAATTTTTTCCTGTATCTGGTGGTGCGGGATAGCGCTTATATCTACTATATGGCTTATGTGGCTACCACCGCGGCACTCCAATTCGTCATTATCGGCAGTGGCTTCCAGTATTTGTGGCCGCAGCTGCCCTGGCTCAACAATAACATAGTCCTGATACTGACAGGCTGTATGCCGCTGGCAGCGGTGGCATTCGTGAAACGGTTTTCCCGCCTGCGAGAGGAAGGCTCCCGCTTCCATCAGCGCCTCGCCAACAGCCTGGTGCTGGCGTTCTCCCTGGTTCTGCTATCGGCATTGCTATTGCCCTACCACTTGGTGCTCAAAGTGGCCCACGTACTGTCTTTTGGCGCCATAATCATTGGTTTTTATCTGGGTCTGGTGTATTGGGTGCGTGGGGTGAGGGCGGCCCGCAGCTTCGCCTTGGCCTGGTTTATCTATTTGGTGTTCATCCAGATTTATCTGCTGGGGATCACCGGAATTATCCCCACCAGTGTCTTGACCATGCATGCCATCGAAATCGGTTCGGTGCTGGAACTCTGCCTGTTGTCGCTGTCTTTTGGTTATCGCCTCAACGAGGAAAAGGAAATGCGGCTGCAGGCCCAGGAAGCCTCATTACGTTTGCAAACCGAGCTAAACCAGAATCTGGACGAAATCGTCCAGCAACGCACCCGCGAATTGGAACAGGCCAATCTTCAGTTACGGGAACTCAGTATCAAGGATGGCCTCACTGGGGTATTTAATCGCCGGCATTTCGAGGAAATACTGGACACCGAACACAAGCGGGCGTTTCGGGAGCAAAACTGGCTGACCCTGATCATGCTCGATGTGGATCACTTCAAGCAGCTCAACGACAATTACGGTCACCCCTTTGGCGATCAGTGCCTGCAGCGGATTGCCACCGCGGTCGCTACTGTGTTGCGCAGACCGCCCGATGTGGTGGCGCGCTATGGAGGAGAAGAATTCGTGGTGTTGTTACCCGGGACCGACCCCGAGGGCGCCCGGGTGGTGGCGGAAAAAATCCGCCAGGCGGTGGCCGGGATAACCATTGGCATTGACGACCAGGCTGTACCATTGCGGATAAGCCTGGGGGTGTTTAGTGCCATTCCACGAACCCGGGATGGCTGCAGTCAGTGGGTGAATGCCGCCGACGAACTGCTGTACACCGCCACAACCGAGGGCCGCAACCGCGTGGTTAGGGCGCTGCCTGAGCCCGCGGTGGATTCTGCACCGGGGCTTTGACCAGTCCGTCATCCTCAACTATACCTAAGAATAATCCCTTGAATTGCCTGTCAAAAGCGGCTTTTACCCCCGATTCCGGCCCCAGAAACCGATGCTGAAAAAACTGCTGAATTCCTCTATCAAGTTGAAGATGACGTTAATCGCCCTGTTGGCATTGGTGGGGTTTGCCCTGGTCCTCTCCAGTAATCTCAGTTTCTTCCAGGACACCAATGATTCCTTGCGTAAGGTGCAGGAGGTGGATTTGAAGCTGGTGCAGCTGGCCAACAAGCTGCAGGTGGACCTGGTGGATATGAACCGGTTATTCCAAGCTGCCATGGCGGAAGCCGACCAGGATACCCTGCGCGAAGCCTTGCGGATGGCGGACAAGCAGCGCAAATTGCTGGAGCGATTACGGGAGGTGAAGCCGGAGCTGGGGGATATCATTGCCGACCTGGAACAATCCTTCAATGATTACATCGATAAAACCGAGAAGTACGTGAGCGATGTGATCAGTGATCTTTATACCCCGCAGGAAATGTATTTGGCCTTCGGCCCGGCCATGGACGCCCGGCGCGTTTATGAGCAGAAGCTGCGTGGTTTTAACGAACGCATCAATACGGATTTCGAAGGTACCATGAGTCAGGTGCGGGACCATGCGGAGACTGTGACCTGGGAGCAGTTCATCTACGGCACCCTGTTGATCGTGGTGATCCTGGGTTCCTATGCCTGGGTGTTCGTGGTGGTGAATGGTGCCATGTCCCAGGTCATTGATCACGCCCGGGAGATTTCCGAGGGCAATCTCAAAGTGGAAATCGGCGGCGCCAGCAGTGCCGAGGTGCGCGAGCTGTTTACTGCCCTCAGGGTGATGCGGGACCGGTTGCGGGAGCAGGGTCGGGAGGCAGCCCGGCGCAGCCGACGGCAGGAGCATCTCACGCACCTGAACGAAGCATTACGGGGTGAGCTGACGGTGCAGCAGGTGACCGACGCCATGCTGCAGGCGATGGCCAAAGTAATGCAGTCCATGGTCGGCGCAGTGTATCTGCTGGAGGACGACGCGCTGGTGATGCGCGCCAGCTACGCCTACACCCAGCGCAAGGGCGATCGCAGTCGATTGCGGCTGGGGGAGACTCTGGTGGGGCAGGCGGCGGTGGAGCGCAAGCTGTTCGTGATGCGGGATCTGCCGGCGGATTATGCCCCCATTGCCTCCGGCCTGGGAGAGGCCGTGGCCCGGGAGGTGATGGTCGTACCCCTGGTGTTCAACAGTCATCTTTTGGGTGTCTTGGAATTAATGAGCTTCCAGGGTTTCAGTGATGACGATATGGAGCTGATCAAGCGCGCGGCGGAAGGGATGGCCATCGCTCTTAACTCAGCCCTGTCCCGGGTGCAGCTGGGTGAGGCCCTGGAGCGTTCCCGGCATCAGGCGGAGGCACTGGAGCAGCAGCAGGAAGAGCTGCGGGCCACCAATGAGGAATTGGAGGAGCAGGCCGCCATATTGCGTTCCTCTGAGGAGAATCTGCAGCAGCAACAGGAAGAACTGCGGGTAATGAACGAAGAGCTGGAGGAGCGCAACCGGCTGCTGGACCGGCAAAAAGAGGAAATCGAAAGGAACAATGCCGAACTGGAGGTTTCCCGCAAGGACCTGGAGGACAAAGCCCGTCAGCTGGAGATGAGTGGCCGCTACAAAACCGAATTCCTGTCCACCATGTCCCACGAATTACGGACTCCACTGAACAGTATTCTGATCCTGTCCCAGGGGCTGATGGAAAACCGCAAAGCGAACCTGAGCGAGAAGCAGGTCGAGCATGCCAAGGTCATCAATTCCTCCGGCCGGGATTTACTGATGCTGATTAACGACATCCTGGATCTGTCGAAAGTGGAAGAAGGCAAAATTGAAATCGTCACTGACGATATGCCATTGGCGGAATTATCCAGCAAACTTCACGGCCAATTCGACGCCCAGGCGGAGAACAAGCAGATAACATTTGAGGTGAACATCGATCCCCGCCTGCCGGACCGGATTCAGGTGGACGAGCACCGGCTCAGCCAGATACTGCGTAATTTCATTTCCAATGCCCTGAAGTTTACCCATCAGGGTAAAGTGGCGGTGAATATGGTGGTGCCAGGGGCGGCGGTCAGCACCGCATCCGGCACCCTGGCACCGGAGCAGAGCATTGCCTTTGAAGTGTCGGATACGGGGATCGGTATTCCCGCTGACAAACTGGACCTGATTTTCGAAGCCTTCCAGCAGGTGGATGGTACCATCAGTCGCAAGTATGGCGGTACCGGCTTGGGTCTGACCATCTCCCGTAAACTGGCGGAAATCATGGGTGGCACGGTGCTGGTGGCCAGCGCCGGGGAAAACCAGGGGTCCAGCTTTACCTTGTATTTGCCCCGTCATTACGCCCCGGCCACCGTCTCGGAGCCGGCCCCCGTGACAGCGTCGACACCGGCCCCACCGGCGCCGCAACCGGTGGCCGCGACCGCTGCAGAGACCATAGCGGAAACATCGGGGGAGACGGAGCTGTGCACCGCCCCGGCCGCCACCGATGCGGTGCTGATTATCGAGGACGACCCCGGCTTCAGCAGCGTGTTGAAGAGTCTGGCGGAAGAATTCGGCTTTAAAGCCTGGTGTGCGCATTCGGTGAAAGATGCCCGGCAGTATCTGCAGGCGCACCGCCCCGGCTCAATTATTCTGGATCTGGGGCTCCCCGATGAACCTGGTGAGCGACTTCTGAGTCAGCTCAAGGCCGATGCCGCCACCCGTGATATCCCGGTTCACGTAATCTCCGGCAAACTGAATGTCAGTGCCGACAGCATCCAGGGGGCCGAGGAATTCATCGCCAAACCTTTTGGCCGAGACCGACTGGATCAACTGTTCAATGATATCAGCTCCGAACTTGGCGGACTGGCGGAGAACAAGGTGCTGATCATCGAAGACAATGCCGTGCAGCAACAGCAGTTGCTGGACAGCTTTCAGGAAAAAAATATCAGTTGTGAGGTAGTGGAGACCGGACAGGAGGCCCTGACGGCGCTGGAACAGAAGCAATACGGCGCCATTATTCTGGATCTTGACCTGCCCGATGCCGACGGCGTTGACCTGGTTCAACAGCTGAGCACAGCCACCGGAGGCGCGGTGCCCATGATCATTTACACGGCCCGGGAACTGGACAAAAAACAGGACGCCCAGCTGCGAAAATACGCCAAGCGTATTGTCCTGAAGACCGATAAGTCCATTGCCCGGCTGATGAATGAAACCACCCTGTTCCTGCATTGGCTGCAGGGTAGCGACAACAGCAAACCCACCACCGAGGCTCCGATCCCGGATAACGTGGAACTGGTTGGGGTGGAAGGTCGCCGGCTGCTGCTGGTGGATGATGACATTCGCAATCTGTATTCGCTGTCCGCGGTATTGGAGGAGGGCGGGTTTGAGATCGAAACCGCCGGCACCGGGGTGGAAGCGCTGGAGCTGCTGGACTCGGAAGATCGTTTTGATCTGGTGCTGATGGATGTGATGATGCCGGAAATGGATGGCCTGGAAGCCATGCGCCAGATCCGCAGTCAACCCCAGTTTCGGGATCTGCCCATTATTGCCCTCACCGCCAAGGCCATGAAAGATGACCGGGCCCGTTGTATTGAGGCGGGCGCCAACGATTATCTCTCCAAACCGGTGGATACCAATAAACTGAAAGCCATTGTGAAAATGTGGCTGGGACAGGCAGGATGAGCAAACCGGAATCGGAACAGAACATGGATGAGTTCGAAGTGGAAGTGGAGTGTCTGATGGACGCGCTGTTTCTGCGCTGGGGCTATGACTTTCGCGGCTACTCCCGGGCCTCTCTGCGGCGGCGGGTTGATCGTTATCTGGCGGATAATCATTATCAGCGGGTGGCGGACCTGCAGCATGAACTGATTCGTGATAAAAAGCGCTGCATTCATTTCGTCCGAGGGTTGACGGTGAATGTGACAGAAATGTTCCGCGACCCGGAGTTCTACCGGGTGATTCGCGAGCAGGTGGTACCGGAGTTGAAGAGCCACCCGTTTCTGAAAATCTGGCACGCCGGCTGTTCCACCGGGGAGGAAGCCTACTCCATGTCTATCCTGCTGCAGGAGGAAGGGCTCGGGGAAAGGGCGGTGATCTACGCCACCGATGTGAATTCCCAGGTTCTGGACCAGGCCAGTAAAGGTGTTTATCCCGAGCGGATGCTGGCCATGGCCCGGGACAACTATCGTATCAGCGGCGGTCGCGGCAGCCTGGATGACTACCTCTCGGTGGGTTATGAACGGTTTCTGATAGACCCAATACTGAAAAAAAACATTGTGTTCACCCAGCATGATCTGGTTACAGATCAGGTATTTGGCGAAATGCAGATGGTTATCTGCCGCAACGTCCTAATTTACTTTCGACGCGAATTGCAAACGAAGGTGCTAACCTTATTTCATGACAGTCTGGACCTGGGCGGGTTTCTAGCGTTGGGAATCAAAGAGTCTCTGCGTAACCTGCCTAAACAATTTAGATACAAGGCAGTTGATGAAGCAACCAGAGTCTTTCAGCGGGTCGACTAGGCCGCTTGGGCTGGTGGTCATTGGTGCCTCCAGCGGTGGGCTCGAAGCCATTATCCGGTTGCTGAAGCATCTGCCGACC
Source organism: Pseudomonadales bacterium (assembly GCA_002701845.1). Lineage (GTDB taxonomy): Bacteria > Pseudomonadota > Gammaproteobacteria > Pseudomonadales > Ketobacteraceae > Ketobacter. Next base: position 69,752 of record NZXG01000038.1, on the reverse strand, counting down.
CAGTTTGATGTCCCCACAGCGGTGGTGCTGCATCAGCGGGCCAACCGAGCCAGTGGCATACCTGAGATGCTTGCGAAGTATACGCACTTGAAAGTACAGGAACCGGAAGACAAGGAAATAATCACCAAGGGCCACCTGTACGTGGTGCCACCCAATTATCACTTGCTGATTGATTCCGGTGAGTTGTTGTCGTTGAGTCTGGATGCTCCCCTGAATTATTGTCGCCCCGCCATCGACATGACGTTTCTCTCCGCAGCGGAAGTATTTCGTCAGCGCCTGGCGGGCTGCGTGCTCACTGGCGCCAACGACGACGGGGCCCGAGGTTGCGTGGCCATAAAGCGCCACGGTGGTGTGGTACTGGTGCAGGACCCGCAGCAGGCGGCGGTTGACATTATGCCCCGGGCGGCCATTGCCGCCACCATGGTGGACGAAGTACTGACGGTTGAAGTCATGGCCCGTAAGCTGACGACCCTGGCGGTGGGAGCGGATCCATGACCCAGAGCATTCTGATTGTGGATGACCAGAAGGCCAATCTGGTGGCGCTGGAAGCCACTTTGGCTGAGCTGGAGAATGTGGAAATCATTGCCGCCACCTCCGGTCCGGAAGCGCTGTCCATTCTGCTGAAGAAATCGGTGGCGATGGTGTTGCTGGATGTACAGATGCCCGGCATGGACGGCTTTGAAGTCGCCAGTTACATGCGCCAGCGGGCCAAGACCCGACACACGCCCATCATATTTCTCACCGCCATCAACAAAGAAGACGGCTATTTGTTCAAAGGCTACGAAAGTGGCGGGGTGGATTTTCTGTTCAAACCCTTTGATCCCTTCGTGTTGCTGTGCAAGGTGCGGGTATTTCTGGAGCTGGACGGACAACGCCGGCAACTGGAGGACGCCTTAAAAAAACTGAATCAGGTCAAGACCAGCAATGAAGTGCTGTTACGCTCCGTGGGCGAAGGCATTATCGGTGTGTGTTTGCGGGGTACCATCACCTTTGTCAATCCGGCGGCAGAAATGATTTTGGGTATTCATGGTGCTTCGCTGATTGGTCAGCCTCTGTTTGACACCGTCATTGTCACCACCCAGGACAGCCTGGCCATTAACTGGCAGGAAACCAAACTGTATCAGGCCTGTGCCCAGGGCCGGGCTTATCATACGGACGTGGGCGCGTTTCGGGCCCACCACAATAATTTATTACCCGTGGAATACACCGCCAGTCCCACCCACTCTCCCTCTGGCCAGTTCGATGGCGCGGTGATCGTGTTCAAGGATGTGACCGAGCGGAAAAAGATTGAAGAACAGATGCATTTCATGGCGCAATACGATGCGCTGACGGAACTGGGCAATCGCAACCTGTTCAATTCCGCACTCAACAACTCAATCACCTTCAGTGATCACAGTGGTCATTCGTTTGCGTTGCTGTTCATGGATCTCGACCGCTTTAAGCAGGTGAACGATACGCTGGGCCACGATGCCGGCGATGAATTGCTGAAAGAGGTGGCCAAACGGGTACGGGCCTGTATCCGGGATACCGATCAGCTGTGCCGGCTTGGAGGGGACGAATTTACCATCATCATTAACGGCGAATCGTCGGAGCGGGCTTCCATCCGGGTGTCGGAAAAGCTCATACATTCCCTGTCCCAGCCGTTCGAGATTTTCGGCCAGGAGCTGTACGTGGGCGCCAGCGTGGGTATTGTCTATTACCCGCAGATGGGTAAAGACGCCAGTGAGTTGATTCGTAACGCCGACATGGCCATGTACCAGGCAAAACACGAGGGGCGAAACCGTTACCGGGTGTTTGAGCAGGATATGAAGGTTCAGGTGGAGGAATCCATGGCGCTGGAGGTGGAGCTGAGGCGGGCCGTGGAGAACATGGACTTCCAGCTCCATTACCAGCCGAAATTCGATATGCGCAGCCGGCAGATAGTGGGTGCAGAGGCGCTCATCCGCTGGACCCTGAGCGGCAAACCGGTGTCACCCGGCCTGTTCATCCCGCTGGCGGAGGAAACGGGCCTCATTGATTCCATCGGACGCTGGGTGTTTGAAACCGCGGCCAGCAAAGCGCGGGAGTGGGCCAGTCGCTTCCACTTGCCGGCGGGATTCCGCATGTCGATTAATCTGTCGGTGCAGCAACTGCAGGACCCGCGCCTGGTGGAGACCATGAGTGAATTCCTGCAACAGGCCCGGATTCCGGCACAATTGCTGGAACTGGAAATCACCGAAAACCTGTTTCTGGAGCGAACCAAGATCAACCTGGAAAATCTGGCAGGGATCCGGGCGCTGGGCGCGGGCATCGCGCTGGATGATTTTGGCACCGGCTATTCTTCCATGGGCTATCTCGCGCAGCTGCCATTGACGGTGTTGAAAATCGATAAAACCTTTGTGGACGATGTGGAAGAGCCTCAGGGTACCGCCATCATTTCCGCGGTAGTGGCTCTGGCCCGGGGGTTGGGGGTTGAGGTGGTGGCTGAAGGCGTGGAACATGCCGATCAGGCTGAACGATTGACAGAGCTGGGTTGCATCACTGCGCAGGGATTCTATTTCAGCAAACCCCTGCCACCCCATGAACTGGAGGTCCTGCTGCAACAGCAGTTTCAACTGGCGCAATCCCCGCCGCTGGACGAGGCCGCCGGCGGCGGTCACTGAGTCAGTTCGAAACCGGTCAGCTCCAATAGAAAACGATCCCCTTCATCATCCTGTTCCACCCGCACCAGAATAAACGGGTATTCGTGGTGCAACCAGAGCTCGGTGTGGCGGTCTTCGTCATCGTGCAGGCGTTGTACGTGATAGGTTTTCAGTTTGCCCAGTTTGGTGTCGATCTCCGGTTGATCCAGCAGTACGAAGCGACGCACTTCCCGATCGTCGCCCTTGGCCTCAAGCATACTGACCTCCCGTTTTCCGGACTGGATTTCCGCCGCCAGCAACAGCAGACTGGTGAGCGGATCCTGAAGGCCCGGTTGCAGCTCGAATTCCCCCTTTTTGTCCTTGTGACGATAGCGGCCCAGGCCACTGGCCCAATCAAACCGCAGCCGGCTTTGCCGTTTGTTAAGGAAGGTGCCGCGGCTGGAATCGTAGGCATGGGGTCGGGGTTGACCGTCCCAGCTGAAGACGGACGTTTCCTCCAGCTTGTAGATCATGGCGGATGCCTCATAGCGCAGTCGATAGCGCTGATCCTCCAGGGCTTCCAGGGAACGGTAGCCCAGCTCCTCCACCTCCAGGCCGTTGGCTTCCCCCCGGTAGTGGGCGGTAAAGGTTTGGAACGGCAGCACTTCGGCGTCCGCCAGCGAGGGCCCGGTGACCGGCAGGAGCAGTAGCCAGATCAGGTGTTTGAAAAATTTCATTGGCATCTGCCTCCTGCAATCGCCTAGTGACTGTCCGTCAGATCCAGGCCCGTCGGTGGTAGTAGTTGCCCCTGATAAGTAACGCCCCGGTCGGTCAGCCGCACCTGGCCGGTGCAGAGTAATTGCACACAGGCCGGATACAGGCGATGTTCCTGGCGCTGTACTTTGGCCGCCAGTGTGGTGGCGTCGTCGTCGGCGCAGACCGGAACCCGGGCCTGGCCGATCACGGCACCGCTGTCCAACTCACAGCTGACAAAGTGGACACTGCAGCCGTGCTCGTGGTCGCCGGCATCCAGTACCCGCTGGTGGGTATTGAGGCCTTTGTGGCGGGGCAATAGTGAGGGGTGGATATTGATCAGGCGGCCACTGAAATGATTGACGAAGTGGTCGCTGAGGATGCGCATAAAGCCCGCCAGTATCACCAGGTCGGGCCGGTAGTGTTCAATGGCTTCCAGGAGCGCGGCGTCGAAACGCTCGCGGCTGGCAAATTCCCGATGATCCAGGACCTGGGCGGGAATCCCGTGGTCGCGGGCCCGCTGCAGACCAGGCGCCTCGGCCCGGTTGCTGATGACAGCACAAATGGCGCCGTCGAGACGGCCCGCTTCCACTGCATCGATCAGCGCCTGTAGGTTGCTGCCATTGCCGGAGATCAGCACAACCATCCTGGTCATTCAGTCACCCGAGTAGACCACCTGGCTGGCGCCGTCGGCCCCCGCTTCCACCGCGCCGATGACCCAGGCGGTCTCCCCCTGCTCCCGTAGCTGCTCCAGGGCAGTGTCCACTTGGTCCGGCGCCACACAGAGCACCATACCCACCCCGCAATTGAAGGTGCGCAGCATCTCATCCCTGGCCACGTTGCCTTGTTGCTGCAGCCAGTTGAAAATGGCGGGCCACTGCCAGCTGGCGCGATCAATCACCGCCCGCGTGCCCTCCGGCAGTACCCGGGGCAGGTTCTCGGTAATGCCACCGCCGGTGATATGGGCCATAGCCTTCACCGGCGTTCGTTGCAGCAGGGCCAACAGGGACTTGACGTAAATGCGGGTGGGGGTCAACAGATGTTCGCGCAGGGGCCGGCCCGCCAGTTCCTGATTGAGATCGACGGCGTTCACCTCGATGATTTTGCGAATCAGGGAGTAGCCATTGGAGTGGGGGCCGGATGACGCCAGGCCGATCAGGCGGTCCCCCGGCGCTACGTCGCGGCCGGTGATGATGGCCTCTTTTTCCACCACGCCGACGCAAAATCCCGCCAGATCGTAGTCCTCGCCTTCATACATGCCCGGCATTTCCGCCGTTTCGCCCCCCACCAGCGCACACCCGGCCTGTTCGCAGCCAAGACCGATCCCGCTGACCACCGCCGCCGCCACCTCCACGTCCAGCCGGCCCGTGGCATAGTAGTCCAGGAAGAACAGGGGTTCGGCACCGGCCACCACCAGATCGTTGACGCACATGGCCACCAGATCCACCCCCACACCATCGTGCTGCTGCTGCTCGATGGCCAGCCGCAGTTTGGTGCCCACCCCATCGGTGCCGGAAACCAGTACCGGCTGCCGGTAACCGGCCGGCAGCTCGCAAAGGGCGCCAAAGCCACCTAATCCGCCCAACACTTCCGGGCGTTGGGTCCGCTGGGCCACGCTCTTGATACGTTGCACCAGGGCGTCCCCGGCACTGATATCCACGCCGGCATCCTTGTAACTGAGGGAAGGTTTGTTTTCGGACATGACCATTTAGCTCTTTGCGGTACAGAGAAGGGACGCCATTCTAGCAGGAGTTGATGCCGATCCCAATCGTGGCCGCTGGCGGGACAGGCGGTGGAGGTATCGGTTTTATCACCGCCAGTGACGTTGTAAACTTCCGCGCATCGGTTTTTCGAGGTCTGCCATGGCGTTACGGATCCAACAAATGAATTTTCGGAGTTGTCTGCTGGGCCTGGCCCTGTTGCTGATGGTGGCCGGTGGCGGTCAGGCTGCGGAAGTCACCGGGCTTTATGAGGCTTCGGTGGTGGTACCGGATCGTAGCGCCGGGGCCCGCAAGACGGGGCTGGAAACCGCCCTGCGCCGGGTTCTGGTGCGGGTCAGTGGCAGCTCAGCCATTCTGCAACAGCCGGCACTGGAGACGGCGGTGGCCAATGCCGGCCGTTACCTGGTGCAATACGGCTACCGCACGGAGGAACTGCCGCCGGACGCGACCCGGCAGACGCCGCAGCGTGCCATATTGCTCAGTGCCACCTTCGACGAGCGTGCCGTGAATCAGTTTCTGCGCCGGGAGGGGTTTCCGATCTGGGCCGCCAACCGTCCCAGCGTCCTGGTGTGGGCGGCGGTGGCCGATGCCGCCGGCCGTAAATGGGTGGGAGGTGACAGTAAACCCGGGGTTCAGGCGCAGCTCCAGCAGCAGGCCCGGCGCCGGGGCCTGCCTCTGCTGTTTCCCGCTTATGATCGCCAGGACCGGCGTCAGGTTCAGGCCGGGGATATCTGGGGGATGTTCGTTGATCCCATTGTGGCGGCCTCCGGGCGCTATAACGCGGATACAGTGGTGGTGGCCAAGATTCAGCACACCGGCGGCAGCGTTTATATCAGTGCGGCCCTGAGCATTGACCAGCATCAGCAGTGGTGGGAGCTCTCCGCCGCGGATATGGACCAGGCCCTTACCGATTTTATGGATCAACTGGCGGACCGGGTGGGTGAACGGTACGCGGTGCAAATGTCAGCGGCGCAAGGGGAGCTGGTGACTCTGGACGTGGCCGGACTGGAGCGGTTGCAGGATTATGCCGCGTTGGAGGACTACCTGGACGGACTTTTGTCGGTGCGGGCCTGGCACCTGTTGCAGGTGCAGGGGCCCCGGCATCAGTATCGGATTGTACTGGACACCACCCGGGAGGCCCTGGAACAGAGTCTGCGCCTGGATCGCAAGCTGATACCCCGCGCCGCACCGGACCCGGGTCAGGACATTTTCCAGCCCGCCCGCTCCGGTGCCGGCCCCGAACTGGATGCAGCGGCGGTCGGCACCGCAGACGGGGCGTCAGCAGTGACTGGGGCTCAGGATGCGGGGCCGATGCCGGCGGGGCCACCCGCTGCCGGGGCGGCGGGCTCAATGCCGGCTGCGGCTGCTGGCACCGGGTCCGGTCTGGCACCAGCCCCAGAGCCAGCCAAAGCGCCCGAGCCACCAGTGCTCCACTACCGCTGGAACGGATGACGCGGCAGCCATGAGCCAGAGCCTGCGGCAGTTACCCAACCTAATCACTCTGATGAGAATCGCGCTGGTGGTCCCTTTCGCCTGGTGGATGGCTCAGGGCCAGTATGACCGGGCCCTGTGGACGCTGCTGGTAGCCGGTGTCAGTGATGGTGTGGATGGTTTTCTTGCCCGCCGTTACCACTGGCAGAGCCAGTTTGGATCCATCGCCGATCCGGTGGCGGACAAATGCCTGCTGGTGACCGCTTTTGTGATGCTGGGCCTCAGCGGGCAGCTGCCCTGGTGGCTGGTGGCGGTGGTGGTGTTGCGCGATGCCTATATCTTCGGTGGCGCCCTGGCCTACTGGTTCATCGTGGGTCACTACCAGGGCCAGCCCACACTGTTGAGCAAAGCCTGTACTTGCGCTCTGGTGATTTTGGGGCTGTTGGCGTTGGGTGATCTGATCTGGCCGCCCGTGCCTGAATTACTGTTGCAGGGATTGACGGGACTGGTACTGATTCTCTGTCCAATCAATATGGTGCAGTACACCCTGTTGGGCGTGCGCGGTCTGCGCCGGCGGCGGCCAGCGGAGGTGAACCGTGGTTGAAGACGGATTCGCCCAGCTGACCTTGAGTCTGGCGCAACGGCCGGCCATGGAATTCGACAGTTTTTTTGCCGGTGCCAATGTACAGCTGGTATCCCGCCTGCAGGCCCTGGCCCGGGGCGAGGTCCATCCCTGGCTGTACCTGTGGGGGCCGGAGCAAAGCGGCCGCAGTCACCTGTTGCAGGCCCTGACCCAGTTGGCGCAGGAGCATGAGCAAAGGGCTTTTTATCTGGCAGCGGCGGAGGCGCGCGCCCTGTCGCCCGCGCTGACGGAGAATCTTCATGATTTTCAGCTGCTGGTGATCGACGATATCCAGTGGCTGATGGAGGCCCCCGATTGGGCCGAGTCTCTGTTTCATTTGTATAATAAATTCAAAGACATGGGTGGAGTTCTGGTGGTCTCCGCCACGGCGCCGCCAGGCCGCCTGCAAACCGGTCTGTTAGATCTGCGTTCCCGGCTGCAGGCGATGGAGGTTTATCACCTGCAGCCCCTGAATGATACGGAGAAAGCCCGGGCGCTGCGCTGGCTGGCCCGGCAGCGGGGATTCCACCTGTCCGAGGAGCTGGTGGCTTTTATCATGGCGCGCTCCGACCGCACCATGGCTGCGTTGAAACAGGTCATTGAGCGGCTGGATGAGTTGTCGCTGCAGCAAAAACGGGTGGTTACCATCCCTTTTGTGAAAAAGGTCATGGGCTGGTAGTTCCCTCATCTATACTTATTTGATACAGGTGCAGCAATCTGAGTCGAATTCACAGTTCATGAACAGCCCCGCACAGTCTGAAGGCAAGCGCTTTATCAGCCTCAAATGGCGCGCCCTCGCTCTCACCAGCTCGCTGCTGGTGATTGTGTTCACGCTGTTTATGGTGGCGGGCCGGTATGCCTCGGAAGCGGAGTTGGAGGAGCAGGGCAAACAGCGAACCCAGCGCTACGTGGAGCAATTGCAGTCGCTGCTGGATATGAAAGCCGAACGCATGCTGATGCTGGCCCAGGGGCTGATCAATTTTGAAGGGGTGGCGGCCGCCATCCGTAGCGGTGACAGCGACCTTATCAGCGCCAGTCTGGATGCCTTCTGGGGTCGTCTGGAGCAGGCCACTGCGGCCCGGTCTCTGGTGATTTTCTCGCCCCGGGATGAAATTCTGCTGTGGCAGGGTGAGCCCAGTATACCACCGGATCTGCTGGAAACCTTTCAGCAGGATAGAACGGATCGCGTCGCGCTCAGTTGTTTCGCTGAGTGTGAGATGTATGGCGTGGCCAGCATGGAGCTCCCTGGCTGGGGTCGTGGCATGGTGGTGATCAGCGCCACTCTGCGTCAGGTGATGCGGCAGCTGCATCAGCTATCCGGGGCCCAGCTGGCACTGGCGGTGCGCCGCGCCGGCGAAGAGGATGCGGTGGACGCCGGACTGCGGGGATGGGGCAGCGAAGTGGTGTTCGCCACCGCCGAGCGGGAATTAATGCCCATGTTACAGGAGCTGTCCCGCCACCACTCGCGGGCGGAAGTGTTCAACGGCATTCTGGTGCAGCAGGATGACCGTTATTACGAGGTGGTATTGCGGCCCCTGCGGGGGGCTGTGTTTCCCCGTCAGGGGGAGATTTATCTGGTGAGCGACGTTACCGCCGAGATGAACCGCCACTACGGCGCCCAGCGCGACGGACTGGTGTTCGGTACCGTGGGTCTTATATTTGCCGAACTCATCCTGCTGCTGACCCTGTGGGGGCCCCTCAATCGGTTGCGGGAAATGGCCTCGGTGCTACCGATGCTGGCCACGCAGAAATTTACCCACATCCGTCAGGAATTGCAGAGCCTGTATCGAGATATGCCATTCGCTGACGAGAGTGATATTCTCAATCAATCCGCCATGCGTCTGTCCCACTTGCTGGAGGAATTGCAGCAGGAGCTGCACAGCCGGGCCGAACAGCTGGAGAAAAAAACCGTCGATCTGGAGGCGGAAAAACATTTCGCACAGGGTATCCTGGATACCGCCCACGCCCTGATCCTGACCCAGGACAGCGCGGGTTGTATCGCCATGGTGAATCAGCACTGTAACTGGATCACCGGCTATGACACCGGTGAACTGACAGGCAAGTCCTTCTTCTGGCTGTTGCCGCAAAGTGAACAGCTCCCGGATCTGCAATTCCAGTTGCACGAGCTGGCCAGTGGTCTGCGCCACGAACTGCACCACGAATCCGCGGTGGTACGCAAGGATGGCAGTAGCCTGTACATGGCCTGGTACCATTCCCTGCTGCCCGGTGCCCGGGATGGGCATCAGGTATTGAGCATCGCCCTGGACATCAGTGAACGTAAGGAAGCGGAAGAACGGTTGGGCTGGCTTGCCTCCCATGACACTCTGACCGGTTTGTTCAACCGTCGCCGCTTCAGCGAGGAGCTGCAGAAATCCATTTCCAACGCCAAACGCTATGATCGCAGTGGCGCGGTATTGTTCTTCGATCTGGACCAGTTTAAAGACGTCAACGATACCAGTGGCCACAAAGTGGGTGACGATCTGCTGCGCCGGGTATCGGAGCGCCTGCGGATAGAGGCCCGGGAGACGGATCTGATCTTCCGCCTCGGGGGGGATGAGTTTGCCATGCTGGTACAGGAGGTGGATGCCAGCGAGGCGGCCGTCGTGGCCGCGCGGCTTTGCGACGCCTTAAATGGCGTGGAGGTGGTTGGTAACAACCGGGTGCACCGGGTTTCCACCAGTATAGGAGTGGCGCTGTTTCCCCATCATGGGGAATATGTGGACGATCTGGTGGCCAATGCCGATATTGCCATGTACCAGGCCAAGGCCTCCGGTCGTAATGGCTGGCATATTTATTCGCCGGAGGACCAGGATCGGGAACGCACTCAGGAACGGGTGTACTGGAACGAAAAAGTGAAAGAAGCCTTGTCCACCGACAGCCTGGGGGTGGTGTTTCAGCCGATCCAGGATATTGAGCGACAGGAGCTTTCCCACTTCGAGGCGCTGCTGCGGGTGGCGGACGATGATGGCAAACCCTTGCCCACGTTTAAGTTTATCCAGTCAGCGGAAGCCTCGGGGCTGATCCAGGAAGTGGATCTGCGTATTGTGGACAAGGTGCTGAGGTATAAACAGAACCTGGAGCGACAGGGCGTGGACGCGGTATTTGCCATTAATTTGTCCGGCATCTCCTTCCGCAACCCACATCTGCATGCCGAAGTCGCCCGTAAGCTGAAATTCTACGAGGTCAACCCCGACGAGATTATCTTCGAAATCACCGAAACTGCGGCGGTGGAGGACTCCGTCTCAACCGCGGAAAAAATGCGGGCCATCAAGCGCCTGGGATGTAAATTCGCCCTGGACGATTTTGGGGTCGGCTTTTCATCCCTGTATCACATCAAACAACTGCCCATCGACCTGGTCAAAATTGATGGCTCCTTTATTCGTCATCTGGCCTCGGAGGCGGAGGACCGGGCTCTGGTGCGGGCGGTGGTGGAAGTGGCGAAAGTCTTCGAGCTGCAAACCGTCGCCGAATTTGTTGAGGATCAGGAGATTCTCGAGATTCTGCAGGAGCTGGGCGTGGATTACGCTCAGGGCTATCACATCAGTCGACCGGTACCTTTTGAGGAAATCTGGGAGGAGCCGAATGCACCCCGCTTGCGTCGCGGTGGGTAAGCGTATCCATCGGTGGAGGCTCACTGCCGGCGCTTGACCCGGCGCCCGCCGTGAGACGCCGCAGCTGCTGCATCAGAAACCTTTGCGCCAGTTGCAGATGTTCACGGCCGCCGGCAGACAGCCCAGCGCCCAGGCCAAACTGGTGGCCGCCAATGCCCAGCAGAAAGCAGGGCGGGGGTGGGCGTTTCAGGGTTTGCCGGAACAGAAACAATAGGCTGGGCGGATCCAGGGCGTGACTGCTGAACTGCAGGCGGTTCCCCGCTGCCAGCCGCTGCCAGCAGAAGGGTTGCCCCAGGCCGGTGTGACAATCCACGAAAATGGCGCAGTCGGCCTGCTCGATATCGTAAATCTGTTCCGGCGCCAGCTGCATTTCACAATGCAGTTCCAGTTGCAGGGCTGCCGGTAACCCCTGGGATTGCCGGCGCTGTTGCTGGAGCCATTGGTACACCAATTCCCCCAGGCCGTCATCGCCCCGGGCTGAGTTGCCAAAACAGAGCACGCTAATCCGCATATTGGATATGACCGTCCGCGTCACGGCTAAGGGATTGCAACAGGTTGCCCGAAGTTGATTGCAGCGCCAGCAGCAAAGGCATTTTGCCCATGGCATGGGTGGCGCAGGACAGACAGGGGTCGTAGGCCCGAATTGCCACCTCCACCAGATTCAGGAGCTCCGGAGTCAGGGATCTGCCGTCCAGATGCTGAGCCGCCACCTGGCGTATGCTTTCGTTCATGGCCTGATTATTGTGGGTAGTGGAGACAATCAGGTTGGCCATTGTTACCTGATCATCGTCATTAATCTGATAGTGATGAATCAGCGTGCCCCGGGGCGCCTCGATCACGCCAATACCTTCGTGACATTTATCGCCCTGCACCCGCAGCTCGTCACTGCTCAGATCCGGGTCCGACAACAGGCTGCCAATGGCTTCGGCGCAGTGCAGGGCTTCAATCATCCGGGCCCAGTGAAACGCCAGCGGCGACTGCACCGGGCTGCCAAGGGTGGTGAGATAATCCACCCGGGCCTGTTCCGCCAGCGGGGTGGGAATGCCGCAACAGGTATTCAGCCGGGCCAGGGGGCCCACCCGGTACCAGCCGGTGGCGGGGGAGTGGTCAGCCAGAAAGGGAAATTTCATATAACTCCAGGATTTTACCTGTTCCCGCAACAGACTGTGATACTGACGTGCCGGATGCCGGTGCAGCAGGGCACCGTCGGCGTCAATGACCTTAAAATCGCCATCATAGAGTTCCAGCTGATCCGCGCCGCCCACAATGCTGAGGGACGACGCATCAGTGTGGCCAAAAGCCTCGTGAAACGGCCGGTTCTGCAAATACAACTTGCGCACCAGTCGCACGGTTTGCTCACACCAGGTCTTGATGTCGCCAACACGATCTTGGAATTCCCGTACCGCTCCCGGGTCCAGAGCAGCGTTCATGCCGCCGGGTATGGCGGCAATGCCATGAATCCGCTTGCCGGAGATGGCCTCAATGATCTGCTGGCCGAATTTGCGGATTCGCACGCCCTGCAGCGCCAGGGCCTCGTGCTGCTGGATCAGCGCCACCAGATTACGGCGACTGACATCGCTGTCAAAGCCGAACACCAGATCCGGCGCCGCCAGATGAAAAAAGTGCAGGGCATGGGATTGCAATACCTGGGCGAAATGCATCAGCCGGCGCAGCTTCAACGCCGCCGGCGTTAACTCGGTGGCACCGGCGATCTGGTCAATGGCCTTGGCGGCGGCCAGATGATGGCTCACCGGACAAATACCACATAAGCGCTGCACCACCAGGGGCAGTTCCCAGTAAGGCCGACCCTGGATGAATTTTTCAAAGCCACGAAACTCAACAATATGCAGTCTGGCTTCAGTGATGCGGTTGTCGTCGTCCACCATCAGCGTCACCTTGCCGTGACCCTCCACCCGGGTGACCGGGTCAATGGCAACCCGCCGGCTCATCAGTCAAACCTCCGTTGCTGGTATTCCAGTTGCGGCTCCCGTTGTTCCAGCACCGCGCTGACAATTTCCATGAACGCCGCCGCCGGTGGCGGGCAACCGGGAAGGAAGTAATCCACCCGCACCTCCTGACCAATGGGGATCACCTGCTCCAGCAGCGGCGGCAATTCCGCATCCCGTGGAATCTGCGGATTCACCACATTGACGCCGTTGAGATAGGATTCCGCCAGGCATTCCGCCAGCGGATAATGATTGCGCATGGCGGGCACACCGCCATTGATGGCGCAGGCCCCCACCGCCACCAGAATATTGCAATGCGCGCGAAACTGATGCAGTACCTCGCGATTTTCCGTATTGCACAGGCCGCCTTCCACCAGGCCAATATCGCAACGCCCGATTTGTTTGATATCGGTGAGGGGGGAACGGTCGAATTCGATGCGCTGAATCAGCGGCACGATGGCTTCGTCCATATCCAGAAATGACATATGACAGCCAAAACATCCGGCCAGGGAGCAGGTGGCCACTTTTACCCGGGGCTCAGTCATGGGATGGGTCTCCTGCGCTATCGGCGGCCGGCGCAGCGTGCTGATCCCGCCGCCGGTTGCCCACCCAGTGAATGGGGCTGGCGTCATACACACGCTCACCGATGGGGTCCCGGTAATGACCCTCCCGGGGCAGAATGCAGCCCACCGGACACACATGGGCGGCCTTGTCATCCGCCGCTGCCCGGGAATCCCCCAGCTTGCCGCTGGCGCTGTAAATCAGCAGCCGGGTCTGCTCACCCCGGCCCCCCAACCGGTATACGGGCTTGTGATCCTGCTCTGTGCCGGCACGGCCACACAGATCGCAGAAGATACAGCGGTCCGTGTCAATGAAAAAATCCGGGTGACTGCCATCGCGGGGACGCTGGGGATAAAAGGGGTCGTAGTGATAATGGGTCATGCCCAGATCGTAGGCCAGGGCCTGCAACTGACAACTGCCACTCACTTCGCAACTGGGGCAAAAATGGTTGCCTTCAGCAAACAGCAGTTGCAGTAGTCGTAGACGTTGTTGTTGCAGGCGCGAATTGTTCATGGTTACCTGCAGCCCGCTGCGGGCCGGATAATGGCAGGCGGCCACGGTTTTACCTGCGATGCTGACCACGCATAACCGGCAACTGCCGTTGGCGGAGAAATCCGGATGGAAGCACAGATGCGGCACATAGACCCCGGCCCGCTGGGCCGCCTGCAGAATGCTGTCCCCCGGCTGAAACGGTATTTCCTGCTGGTCCAGAGTAAAACTGCGCTTCTCAGTCATGGGCCACCCAACGGCTGATCAGATTGCGGGCCGGCAGGGCGGCGGTTTTACCCAATCCGCAGTGACTGGTCTCCGCCATCAGCTCGCTTAATTCCATAATATCCTCCATCGCCTGCAAACGGCGCTCCGGCTGTTGCTGCAGTCGCTTCAGCAAATGCTCCAGAGCCACGGTGCCAGCGCGACAGGGCGTACAGAAGCCGCAGCTTTCATAGCGAAAGAAGCGGGTGAAGTTACCGGCGATATCGGCCACCGAACGGGTTTGATCGAATACCATTATCGCGCCGCCGCGGCCGGGGCTGTCAAAGTCCAGAGTGGAATCGAATTGTTCCGGGAACAACAAAGCCCCGGAAGGGCCCCCCACCTGGACGCAGCCGGCCTGCTCCCCGCCACAGAGTTGCAGCAGACGCCGCAGCGGCGTGCCCTGCGCCAGTTCGTACAGACCCGGCCGCGGGCAGTCGCCGGACACACTGTGTACCCGGGTCCCCGGTGAAGTGTCGCTGCCCTGTTCCCGAAACGCCGCCGGTCCCTGCTGGATGATGCAGGTGACAGCGGCAAAGGTTTCCACGTTATTGACCACTGTGGGTTTGTCGAACAAACCCCGTTCCCCGGGGAACGGGGGCTTGGGGCGGGGAATACCCCGTTGCCCCGCCAGCGAATTGATCAGCGCGGATTCCTCGCCACAGATATAGGCCCCGGCCCCCACCTGGACTTCGATATCAAAATCGCGGCCCAGGTATCCCTGCCGGCGCCATTCTTCCAGTCGCTGCTGCAGGTGGTGATACAGATACAGATACTCCGCCCGCAGATAAATAAAGCCCTGGCTGGCACCAATGGCCCGGGCGGCAATCAGCATGCCCTCGATCACCGGGTCGGTTTGCTGGCGCAGATAATAGCGGTCTTTGAAGGTGCCGGGTTCACCCTCATCGGCATTGCAGATTAAATAGCGGGTGGCGGCGGGCTGGTGCTGACAGCCGAGCCACTTTAACGCGGTGGGAAAGCCGGCGCCCCCCAGACCCCGCAGTCCGGCCTGGCTGATGAGGCCGATGATTGCCTCGCTGCTCAGCTTCTGGCAGTGTCGCAGGGCCATTCCCGGATGGTAATCGTAGCGGGTCATGGGGCCGGCGTGACGTAGATCATCCGCGGGGGGAAACCAGTGCTCGGGCCAGCGTCCAACCGGCACCCCGGAGTTCAGCAACTGGCACAGTTCGTCGAGGTTGTCCTGGTTGATACCCACCACCGGCAAGCCGTTCACCAGGGCTGACAGCGGACGGTCACTCTGGCCTATGCAGGAAGTGGTTTCCAGGCGGCAGTCAGCGCTCGCCAGCTTGCTGCGTAAGCGGTTCAATATGGGTTCCAGCCCGTTCTGTTGCTCCACGA
Source organism: Pseudomonadales bacterium (assembly GCA_002701845.1). Taxonomy (GTDB): domain Bacteria; phylum Pseudomonadota; class Gammaproteobacteria; order Pseudomonadales; family Ketobacteraceae; genus Ketobacter. The sequence goes on along the minus strand of NZXG01000038.1, from coordinate 54,395 downwards.
TATTATTGGCGAAATACAGCTGATAACGGGGAGGCTCAGATTCCCTCAGGAAGTGATAGAAAGACATCAGCGCCCGTACATCGGTGATCGCCACACCGCAGTGATTGGCAAGCCAGAGCTGTGCTGCTGCTGATACCTGGCCAAAACTGAATTGCAACGTCACCAGCCCCTGCAGCAGCCAATCAGGGCGAAAAGGAGTGGGCTGGCGTTGACGCAGCAATTGCTCAGCAAGGGTGGGGTCCCAGGGGAGAAAGTGATGATCCCACCGGGGCCAGTTGGTAGCGGCGTAAGACAAGCGGTGTCCCCTCAAGCGTCGGCACATTAGGACCTGTCAAGCATATCAAGCCGGGCCGGTGAACTGAAGGCACCCGGGGATCTGTGATGCCTCCCGGTACCAGCCATTGGAACTTATTCAGACGTTGCCTGTTCCGAAGTTGCCGATTCAGAAGACCCCGTCAGAAGACCCCCGGGTTCTGCAAATTCACCTGTAAAAAGCGGGCGGCACCGGCCAGGGGGATCTCGGTCAGGCGGCACAGGGCCACCGGCACCCGGGCCAGTCGATCCACGTATTCATTTTTTTTGTGCACGTAGTCGATGGCGGCCGGTTGCTGAAAGAAATGCTCCAGTTTGGGGGGAATGCCGCCGGCAACGATGATGCCGCCCCAGGCCAGATACTGTAATACCAGATTGCCGGCTTCCGCATAGATCGCCTCGGCGAATAACTGCATGCACTGGCCCGCCGGCGATGTGGTGTCCGCCAGGGCCTCACGCCCCAGGGTGGCATTGTCCGGCACCGGCAGCTCCGGGTACAGGGCCCGATACAGATCCGCAAACCCCGACCCGGAAAACCAGTTCTCCCAGCTGGGGGGGAAATCGTGCTGTTGCCAGTGTTGGTGCACCAGTTCTGCGCTGCGGGCATTGAAGGGCGCTACGGATTTGTGCCCGCCCTCGGTGGCGCTGATGACGAAACCCGTGGGGTGGGGCAGAATACAGGCCTCTCCCAGACCGGTGCCGGGGCTGATCACCACCACCGGCTGCTTGAAATTTAACCCGGTACCCCGCAGTATCGCCAGTTGGTGCTGGATGTCAGGATCCGTCATGCCCCAGGCGGTGGCCTGCAGGTCGTTCAGCAGCATAACCTGGTGGAAACCACATTCCCGGCACAGGTTGTCGGCATCCAGGATCCAGGGCAGGTTGGTCATCTGGCAGCGCTTCCCGTGGTCCACCGGGCCGGCCACGGCAATGACGCCATAGCGCACTGCCGGCTGTTTTTGCATAAACCGGCCCAGCAGATCCTCGAAACTGGGGAAGTCCCGGTTCAATACCGTTATTTCATGAATCGGAGTACCACTTTCGGAAATCAGACGCAGCTGACTCTTGGTTCCGCCCACGTCCGCCACCAACGCCGTCATGATTAGTCTCCACTATTGCTATGGATGCACCGATTATTGCATGGTGTATTGATGTATTGATTGGTATAACAGGCTCTGCAATGATTAAGCAGATACAAGCCCGTCCAATCAGATCACTAGATTAACAATTTCTGCCAGGAACAGCATCATGCCCGGAACCTTATACAGTGTCGAAGTGCAACCCGAGATCCCGCAGTCGCTGCAACGGCTGGAAGAGCTTGCCAACAACATGATCTACAGTTGGGACCGGCAGATCCGTGGCTTGTTTTTCCGCATGGATCGGGAACTGTGGGAACAAACCGGCCACAACCCGAAATTATTCCTGCGTCGCATCGAGCAACGCAAACTGGAGGAGGCGGCGGAAGATCCGGCCTATATGCAGGATTACGCCAAGGTCGTTTCCACCTATGACGCCTATCTGAAGACCAAACCCAGCAAGGTGGTGCGCAAGTTGCTGGATCCCCAGGCGGATCTGATCGCCTATTCCTGCGCTGAATTCGGTCTGCACGAAAGTGTGCCCATTTATTCCGGGGGCCTGGGTATTCTGGCCGGCGACCACTGCAAGGCCGCCAGTGATCTGGGGCTCCCGTTCGCCGCCATTGGCATGCTCTATCGGCAGGGCTACTTCACCCAGCAGATCGACAGTCACGGCAATCAGGTGGCGCAGTATAACCCGTCCCGGTTTCAGGATCTGCCATTGCAGCCGGCGCGGGATGCGGAAGGCAATTCGGTTCGGGTCAGTATTCAGGTGCCCGGGCGCACCATTGATCTGCAGGTCTGGGTGGCCCGGGTGGGCCACAACAATCTCTATCTGCTGGACAGCGACCTGGCCAGCAACGCCGATGAGGATCGCCGCATCACTTATCAGCTGTACGGCGGTGATGCCACCAACCGCCTGTTGCAGGAAATGATTCTGGGTATCGGCGGCGTCCGGGCCAAACGGGCGTTGGGGCTGCAGCCCACCGTGTGGCATATGAATGAAGGCCATGCGGCGTTTCAGGTGTTGGAACGCTGCCGGGAAATGGTGCAGTCGGGGCTGGACTTTGCCACCGCTCTGGAGGCAGTGGCGGGCAATACGGTATTTACCACCCATACCCCGGTACCGGCGGGCCACGATATATTCGATCATCGCCTGATCGAATATTACTTTTCAGAATATATCGGCGAGCTGGGTATTGATATGGAGCACTTCCTGAGCCTGGGGGCCAGCCCGGTGAACAGCCATGGCTTCAATATGACCGCGCTGGCCCTGCGGGGCTCCCGTTTCCATAATGGCGTCAGCCGGATTCACGGTCATGTGGCCTCGGAGATGGAACGCTACATCTGGCCGCAGATCGAACCCGAAGAAAATCCGGTGCGCTATGTTACCAATGGTGTTCACGTACCCACCTTCCTGGCCAATGAATGGATGAACATGTTTGACCTGCAGTTCGGTGGCGGCTGGCGTACGGAATTATTGAACCCCGGTTTCTGGAGCAAGATTCAGGATATTCCCTTTCACAGTTTCTGGAGTGTGCGCCAATCCCTCAAGGCCAAAATGCTGGAGACGGTGCATGAGCGCAGCGTGGAGCAAAACCGTCGCAATGGTATCAGCGAATCCCAGATCCGGCGCCTGACCCGTTACATCAAACCCCGCAAAACGGATATTCTGACTATCGGATTTGCCCGGCGCTTTGCCACTTACAAGCGGGCCACCCTGATCTTCTCCGACCGCGCCCGCCTGTCCCGTCTGCTGAACGATCCGGAATGTCCGGTGGTGCTGATCTTTGCCGGCAAGGCTCACCCCAGCGATCATCCGGGGCAGGAATTTATCCGTCAGATTCATCACTTCGCCCACGATCCGGAATTCGAGGGCCGTATCGTGTTGCTGGAGGATTATGATATGGCACTGGCGCGTAAACTGGTGACCGGGGTGGACGTGTGGCTCAATAACCCGGCGTATCCGTTGGAAGCCAGCGGCACCTCCGGGCAGAAGGCGGGGCTTAACGGCGTGCTCAATCTCAGTGTGCTGGACGGCTGGTGGGATGAGGGCTACAACGGTAAGAACGGGTGGGCCATCACCCCCCACGGCCCCCAGTTTTCCCCGGACTTCCGCGATCGCGAGGAAGCCAATGAGCTGATGGATATGCTGGAGAACGATGTTGTTCCTTTGTATTACGCCCGTGACGGTCATGGTTTTTCCGTGGACTGGATCGAAATGAGCAAGAACGCCATGGAATCACTGATTCCCGCGTTCAACGCCCAGCGTATGGTGATGGACTATCTACGGGATTTCTACAACCCCGCCATTCGTCACGGTCGTCAGCTGTGGAACAATGAATTCGAGCATGCCCGGGCCTTGGCAACCTGGAAACGACAGGTGCGGGAATGCTGGCCCCATGTCAGTGTGGAGCGGCTGGATGAACCCGCTGAATCCCTGTTCCGGGATGATACTTTCGCAGTGCGGGTGGCGGTGAATCTGGCGGGTCTGGCGCCCGAGGACGTTACCGTGGATTGCCTGGTGGGCACCCTGGACCGGGACGGGCAGTTTGAACGCCATTCCTGTTTTCAACTGGTGCACAGTGGCGCGCTGGAAGACGGGCGGGCGCTGTATGAATTAACCGTTAACCTGGCGGAAAGTGGCAAGCAGTGTTACAAGCTGCGGGTCTACCCCTATCATCCGGAGCTGGGCCAGCGCTTTGAGGCCGGCGCCATGATCTGGCTGTAGCAATGATCACGGGAGTTATGCCGGCTGCCGGTTGTACAGCTGATTGAGGTACCGCATGCGGCCGGCAAGCCCTTCCGGGAACTGCGACCATTGAAACCGCCAGCCCCAATTGCCCTCGGTGGTGCCAGGGGTATTCATACGATCCTCCTCTCCCAGTTCCAGCAGATCCTGTAGCGGTACCATGGCCCAGCGGGCGGGGGAGGCCAGGGCGCTTTGGATCAAGGGCCAGGGCATGGGTTCAGTCGGCGCGCAGTAGTAGTCACGGACCCGATTGCGCACGTGGTCGTTCAGGTGTCGGTACCAGCCCAGGGTGGTGTTGTTGTCATGGGTACCGGTGTAGATTACCGTGTCCGCCGTATGATTGTGGGGCAGATAGGGATTGAAGCCGTCACTGTCGAACGCGAACTGCAGAATTTTCATCCCGGGCAGCCCGTACTTTCGCCGCAGGGCCACCACATCTTCAGTGATGATACCCAGGTCTTCGGCAATCAGTGGCAGGTCATCCCGCTCCTGCAACAGGGCCCGGAATAATTCATCCCCCGCCGCCTCCACCCATTGGCCCTGAATGGCCGTGGGTTCCTCCGCCGGGATTTCCCAACTGGCCACAAAACCGCGAAAGTGATCGATGCGCACGGCGTCATAGAGTTGCAGGCTGTGATTGAGGCGGTCACGCCACCATTTGAAGCCGGATGCCCGGTGGCCATCCCATAAATACAGCGGGTTGCCCCAACGTTGACCGGTGGCCGAGAAATAATCCGGAGGCACGCCCGCCACCACTTGGGGAGTGCCGTCCGGATCCAGCTTATACAGGGCCTGATTGGCCCAAACATCGGCACTGTTATGGGATACGAATATGGGCAGATCGCCAAACAGCCTGACTCCGCGCTCATTGGCGTAGGCTTTCAATTGGTGCCATTGGTAATGAAACAGAAACTGAATCAATTTCTGTTGCGCCAGGGCTTCTTCCTGTTCGCTGTCGAAGCTGGCCAGGGCGTCGTTGTCCCGTTGTCGCAGGGGCTGGGGCCACTGAGTCCAGGGCTCCGGGTGCAGCTGCTTTAACACCATAAAGCGCACAGTGTCGGTCAACCAGGGGGACTGGGCCAGAAACTGTTGGTATTCCCGGTACAGGGGATGGGCCTGGTTCTGCTGCAGCCAGTGACAAGCCGCGGTCAGTCCCTCCCGCAGTTGGCGGCGATCTATCCGGGAGTCCAGCTTGCCGGGCCAGCCCCACTGCTGCAGTTGCTCCAGGTCGATGAAATCCGGGTTGCCGGCAAAGGCGGAATAGCTGTTGTAGGGAGAACCATCGGCTACCGGGCACAGCGGCAGTATCTGCCAGATGCCGAAGCCAGCGCCCTGCAACCAGTCCACCCAGCGATAGGCATCTGTCCCGAAGCTACCCTGAAACTGTCGACCGGGTAACGAGGTGGGGTGCAGTACCACCCCGGATGTCCGCTTCTCAAGAAGTTCTGCCGGCATGAACTAACCCTGACCTCTCCGCATGACACCATCGTTCTCTGCACTGCCGCCACCACGGCTGATGACCTGCTCCAACGCCTCCGGGGCCGGCTCATCCAGGAACCGGTACAGATTTTTCAAGTGGGCCCGGTACAGTTGGTCGAAGTCAGACACCGCCTCTGCCGGATTGTAGTCGCCAAACCACCAGAACCAGTCTGAACCCTCACAGATGGCCATCTGCTCCCGGGCCCGTTGCTCGATTTCCGGCGCCAGCTTGCCACTGGCGATGACCCGGTCAAAATCGTCCTTGGCCTGGCACAGCAGATCCCAGGCCAGGTTCTTGGCCGGATCCCCGATCCAGGTGGAAAAGGTACCGTAAACCCAGCTGCCTGCCACCAGGGTGTTCAGGCGGGTCTGTTGCTGATGGGTTTTCAGATAGTCACGGAAGGTGGTGAGGTTGATATGGGGATGGTCCACCAGTTTGGAATAGAGTTGCTTGAGGAAAAAATATCCATTATGGGGATAGTATTCCCAGCAGTTTTCCCCGTCCAGAATGATGGGCACGATGGTATCCGGACGATATTTGCAGGCGGCACGAATATTTTCGATGTGATGCACCATGTTGTTTACGGCGTCATTTTCGTTCCAGCCGGAATAAGTAAAACCGATCAGATCCGACAGGTTGTCGTCCCGGAAAAATCCGGCCAGGGGCACATCCCGCAGTTGAAAACCGTGGTGAATACACACGTGCTTCAGATGGCTGGCTTTGATGGAGTTTGCCAGTACACCACCGCCGCTGGCGGCCCACTGGAAACCGGCCTCGGCCAGTAGTTCAAAAGTCGCTTCACTGACAGCCCCCTCCGATGGCCAACACCCCACTGGCCGGAAGCCGAAGTGGCGCTCAAAGCTGGCCAGACCCTGCTCGACATGCTCAAAGGCCCGTTCCCGGCCGCCGGGATAGTGGAGACGATGGGGCAACGGGGCGTCCGGCATGGCTTCGAGAGTGCTGTTAAAGTCCAGCAGCAGGGGAATGATGGGGTGCTTGTCCGGGGTAACCGACAACTCCATCTGGCCGCTTTCCGCCAAATGCCGGTAGCGGGGCACCACATTGCGCATCAACTGGTCGATCACCGCCAACAGCTCCCGGCGATCCTGGGCGTTAAAGCCCCGGGCTTTACGGATCAGCCGCTGAACACTGGCGTTTTCATGACGGACAGTCTCCCCCATCCATACCAGGTGGTACCACACCAGCAGATCAAAAAAGAACTGTTCATCCAGATAGGCCAGGTAGCCGGATTTTTCCAGCGCCTGGCGGGCCAGCTGCACCAGGTCCCGATAGGGTGCAAAGCGGTTCACCAGCCGTTGTTCGTTGGCCCTTACACATTGTTTCACGATAAAGTGGCGCAGGGATTCGGTGGGGCCGATGGTGGTCTGGGCCAGCGTGGCCAGCAACGGATCGGTGAAGGATTCCCCGTGATTGAAAAACCGGTCGAACTGTTGGATATAATCATCCAGTTGGTCCAGCAACACCGGAGTAAAGTTAACCACCACCTTGCTCCGGGGAACCTGTTCCACCACCGCCGCCATATCGGCGTAGTCTTTTATGGCGTGCAGGTAGGTCCAGGGCAGACGCACCTGGCGGGTGAACTGATCCTGATACTGGGGCTGGTGCATGTGCCAGCAAAGTACGACATTGATAGGCGGGTGATCATCCTTAGGCGACATGTGACAGCGCTTTCCTTAGCATCTCTGCGGATACAAGTACTACGCCGTTAGGCGACACATGGAACTGGCGCGCGTCCTTTTCCGGATCATAGCCAATCACCGTACCCGGGGGAATCTGGCAATCCCGGTCGATGATCACCCGGCGCAACCGGCAATGACGGCCAATGTCCACATTGGGCAGAATCACGGCGTCTTGGATTTCCGAGTAACTGTGGACGCGGACGTTATTGGATAACAGGCAGTGGCTGAGTTTGCTGCCGGAGACAATACAACCGGCAGACACCAGAGAGTCCACCGCCATACCCCGACGGTTATCGTCATCAAACACAAATTTGGCCGGGGGTAACTGCTCCTGGTGCGTCCAGATGGGCCAGCTCTGATCGTACAGGTTCAGTTGCGGGGTAACGGAGAGCAGATCCATGTTGGCGTCGTAATAGCTGTCAATGGTGCCCACATCACGCCAGTAGGCGGTGTCCCCGGTATTCTCATCCCGAAACGGATAGGCCATCACTTTCAGGCTTTTCACCGCCCGGGGAATGATATTCTTACCGAAATCATGGGCGCTGTCGGTCAGGTCGCTGTCGGCGGTGAGCAATTCCTCCAGCAACGGTTTGGGGAACACATAGATACCCATGGAGGCCAGGCTCAAACTGGAGCTGCCGGGCATGGTCTTGGGCTGGGCCGGCTTTTCATTGAATTCCAGAATCCGGTTGTCCGCATCCACGGACATCACCCCGAATTCCCGTGCCGCCTTCACCGGTACCTCGATACAGCCAACGGTGATGTCCGCGCCACTGGCCACGTGCTGCTCAAGCATCAGTGCGTAGTTCATTTTGTAGATGTGGTCACCGGCCAGAATCAGCACGTAGTCGGGATGGACGGTGTCGATGATATCCAGGTTCTGAAACACGGCGTCTGCGGTGCCGGTGTACCAGGAGTCCCGCACCCGTTGCTGCGCCGGCAGCAGCTCCACGAATTCACCCAGCTCCGGCCGCAGAAAGCTCCAGCCCCGCTGAATATGGGTATTCAGAGAGTGGGACTTATATTGGGTGAGAATGCTGATCTGCCGAATGCCGGAATTAATGCAGTTCGACAGGGGGAAATCGATGGTGCGGAATTTGCCGCCAAAGGGCACCGCCGGTTTGGAATGCCAGCGGGTCAGGGATCGCAGTCGGGTTCCGCTGCCTCCTGCCAGAATCAGTGCCAGCGTGTTTTTAAGGGTTGCGTAGTTGGAAGTCGTTGCGCCCTGCATGCCGTATCCATGAAAGTTGTATTGGGTGTAGTGTCACTAAATTCACACATCTGTATCTTAATAATGTGGATCTTAGATGACAGCCTCAAGACAAGTTGTATGCATTAAATGATCCACATCAAGTTTCCGACTTGCCCGCCGCGTTTTGCCGATAAACGGGTGGAGCGTTTCCAGCCCAGCAAAATAACTGTGAGTTATATAAATGTCCGCTGACCCGGGTGCGCCTGGCTGAAAACCCGTTGTGGTCCTGGCATCTTTTACAAAACCAGTGTCAAATAACGCTTTGCTTTTGCCACGGGATGGAATTCGTTATGCCTCCGAACAGGCTAGCACAAGACAACCTGTACTTTAACCAGGAATTGGACCGGGTGCTCGACGCCCGCCACCACGATCCGTTCACGGTGCTGGGGGTTCATGGCGCCGGGGAGAAGGGCTGCCTGCGGGTGTTTCGACCTCTGGCTGACGCTGTTTGGGTCATTACCGATCAGGGGCGCACCGCTTTGAAGCGGCAGCGGCCCGAGGGCGTGTTTGAACTGGAGGGTGATCCGGCGCACTGGAGCGCCCATCCCACTTTGATCGAACAGCGTGGCGCCGCGCAGCAGGAGTTCATGGATCCCTACAGCTTCTGGCCCCAGTTGAGTCAGGCGTGGCTGGACCGGTTCCACACCGGTGAGTGCTTCGACGCCTACCGGGTGATGGGGGCGCGTCCCTGGGTAGCGGACGGGGTGGCGGGTGCGTTGTTCGTGGTGTGGGCGCCCAATGCGGAACGGGTCAGTGTGGTGGGGGATTTCAATCAGTGGGATGGCCGGGTCCATGCCATGCGCAGCCGCGGCAGCAGCGGTGTGTGGGAGTTGTTTTTACCGGGCTTGATGCCACAGACCCTGTATAAATACGAAATTCGTAATCGGGACAGCGGAGAGGTCGTCACCAAGGCCGACCCCTATGGCCGCAGTTTCGAACTGCGGCCCAACACCGCCAGCTGCTATGCCGCACCCGCCGAGTACCAATGGCAGGATGATCTGTGGTTGCAAAAGTGGGCGCGGGCGGACTGGCTGCATCAACCCCACGCCATCTATGAGGTGCATCTGGGATCCTGGCGGCGGCGGGGCGATGAATTTCTCAATTACCGGGAGCTGGCCCACCAGCTGGTGGACTACGTGCTGGATATGGGCTTTACCCACCTGGAGCTGCTGCCGGTCACCGAGTTTCCGTTTGATGGCTCCTGGGGTTATCAGGTCACTGGTTTTTTCGCCCCCACCAGTCGCTTTGGCGATATCAATGATTTCAAGTATTTTGTGGACCACTGTCACCGCCATGGTATCGGGGTGATTCTGGACTGGGTCCCGGCCCACTTTCCCAAGGACGCCCACGCCCTGGCCCGGTTCGATGGCACCTGTCTGTATGAGCACGACAATCCACAGCGCGGGGAACACCGGGATTGGGGCACCTTGATCTTCAACTACGGTCGCAACGAAGTGCGGAACTTCCTGGTGTCCAGCGCCCGCTTCTGGCTGGACGAATTTCATATTGATGGGCTGCGGGTGGACGCGGTGGCCTCCATGCTGTATCTGGATTACTCCCGGGAGCCTGGTGACTGGGCCCCCAACCAGTATGGCGGCAACGAGAACCTGGAGGCTATCCATTTTCTGCGCCGGGCCAACGAGTGTATCCACCAGGACTTTCCCGGGGTGTTGATGGTGGCGGAGGAATCCACCGCCTGGCCCCAGGTTTCACGGCCGGTGTACCTGGGGGGGCTGGGTTTCAGCATGAAATGGAACATGGGCTGGATGAACGATTCCCTGCGTTATTTCAACCAGGATCCGGTGCATCGCCAGTACCATCACGAGAACCTCACTTTCAGTTTGCTGTACGCCTTCTCCGAAAACTTTGTGCTGCCCCTGTCCCACGACGAGGTGGTGCATGGCAAAGGTTCTCTGCTGCAGAAAATGCCCGGTGACGGTTGGCAGCAGTTTGCCAATCTGCGGCTGCTGTTCACCTATCTTTTCACCCATCCTGGCAAGAAGCTGTTGTTTATGGGGGGTGAGTTCGGCCAGGGTCGGGAATGGTCTCACGACGGTCAGCTGGACTGGCATCTGCTGGAATATCCATGGCAGCGGGGCACCCAGCAGCTGGTGCGGGATCTGAACCGGCTATACCGTCAGTGGCCCGCCTTGCACCAGTTCGATTTCGAGGAGCAGGGCTTTCGCTGGATTGACTGTCATGACAGTTCCCAGTCGGTGGTCAGCTATCTGCGCCAGGGGGACGCCGGGCACCTGGTGGTGGTGCTGAACTTTACTCCGGTGGTGCGCCATGACTATCGCATCGGTGTCCCCGAGCGGGATGGCTATGGAGAGATCTTTAATTCCGACTCGGAATATTACGGTGGCAGCAATGTGTCCAATGGCACCTGGATTCAGGTGCGGAATGAGCCCTTGATGCAGCAGCCCTACAGTATCAGCATCACACTGCCGCCGCTGGGGGGGATCGTGCTGGCGCCGGTGCATCAGTTGTCTGGGGGTAATCACTGAAAGCCATGAAAGTCTTGTTTGCCACCAGTGAACTCTATCCTCTGATCAAGACCGGCGGTCTGGCGGATGTGTCCCAGGGGTTATCCGCGGCGCTGGCCCGGGCGGGGGCGCAGGTGACCCTGATATTGCCGGGCTACGGCGCGGTGCTCAGCAAATTGGGGCAACCGGAGCAGCGCTACCCGCTACAGGATGACTATCTGCGTACGGACGTTGGTCTGGCCCGCTACCGCTGCCCGCAATCCGGTCTGCCGCTGTTACTGGTGGAGTGTCCGGCGTTGTACGAGCGGGACGGTGGGCCCTATGCCACCGCGACGGCGGAACCCTGGCCGGACAACGCTGAGCGCTTCGCCCAATTCTGTCGCGCCGTGGTCTGCGTGCTGGCGGGCAGGGCCGAAGGGCTCGCTTCCGGTTATGAGGTGGTGCATTGCAACGACTGGCAGACGGGCTTGATCCCGGGGCTGGTGCGGCAGGCGGGCCTGCCCCAGACCACTCTGTTTACCATCCATAACCTGGCCTATCAGGGTATTTTTGATCATGCCACTTTCCAGCAGTTGCAACTGCCCCCCGAGTGGTGGCACATTGAAGCCCTGGAATTCTTTGGCCGGTTTTCCTTTATGAAGGCGGGGATTGTGTTCAGTCACCGGGTGACCACGGTCAGCCCCACCTATGCCGAGGAAATTCTGCATGAGCCCCTGGGTTGTGGCATGGCCGGTCTGTTGCAACATCATGCGCCAAAGCTGTCGGGAATACTGAATGGCGCCGATTACAGCGTCTGGAATCCGGCGGACGACCCCTGCATTCGGTTCCATTACGATGCTGACCGGTTGCCGGAGAAGCTGAACAACAAACTGGACCTGCAACGCCAACTGGGACTGCGGCTGACGAAAACCACCCCGTTAATCGGAATGGTGGGTCGGCTGGAACAGCAGAAGGGCGTGGACTGGTTGCTGGCAGCCATGGAAGCGCTGCAGGGGGAGGCGGTGCAGTGGGTGATTCTGGGCAGCGGCCGGCCTGAGTTTGAGCAGCAACTGCAACAACTGGCCCGCCGTAACCCCAAGACCATGGCGGTGATTATCGGGTATGATGAAACGCTGGCGCACCGCATTGAGGCGGGCAGTGATCTGTTTGCCATGCCGTCCCGCTTCGAGCCCTGCGGCCTGAATCAGATCTACAGCCTGCGCTATGGTACTTTGCCGGTGGTGCGGCACACCGGGGGGCTGGCGGACACGGTGAACGACGCCAGTGACTCGGCCCTGGCGGCCGGTACCGCCACCGGCTTCGTGTTCTCTGAGCCCACGGCGGAAGCCCTGACCCGAACCCTGCGGCGGGCCATCAGCCGCTACGCCGAGCCTGGGCTCTGGCGGCAGATGCAGCTCACCGCCATGGCACAGCGCTTCGACTGGGAGCGGAGTGCCCACGATTATTTAACGACGTATCAACAGGAGTAGGTGCATGTCTTTCGACATTGTGGCTATCGGCAGTGCGACCGTGGACCAGTTTGCGGACACGGACTCGGAACTGATCCGCATCGATACCCCCACCACCAAGGAAAAGCTCATTGCCTTCCCCCTGGGCAGCAAGATTCTGGTGAAAGAGCTGACCCTGGCGGTGGGCGGTGGTGGTACCAACTGCGCGGTGACCTTCGCTCGCCTTGGCCTGCGTACCGGTTACCTGGGCAAAGTGGGGCACGACGGCAATGGGGATTTCGTGATTCGTACGTTGCAGAAAGAGCATATTCAGTTTATCGGGCCCCGGGGTGGTACCACCGGCATCTCGGTCATACTCAACAGTTTCGCCCACGACCGCACCATCCTGGCCTATAAAGGCTGTAATAACGAACTGGGATTGAAAGAGATCAAGCCGTTCACCACCCGCTGGGTGTACCTGGCCAGCATGCTGGGGCAAAGTTTTGATACCGTGGTATCCCTGCTGGCGGAGCACGACTACCGGGTGGCTTTCAATCCCAGCAATTACCAGGCGGAACTGGGGCATAAAGCCCTGCAGCCGTTACTGGAGAAAGTGGAGATTCTGGTGATGAACCTGGAAGAGGCCTGTAAGTTCATGGGCCTGATGTACCAGGAGCGGCCGGCGGCGAAAACACTGCTGCAGAAGATGGCGGAGCTGCCACCCAAAATTCTGGTGATCACCGATGGCCCCAAAGGCGTCCATGTGTATGATCGCAAGCATTACTACCAGGCCTGGCCCCGGGAGGCGCTGGAGGTACAGGAAACCACCGGCGCCGGTGACGCCTTCGCCTCCACTTTTACCGCCGCCTGTTTGCTGGAGGAGCCCCTGGAGCAGGCCATCCATCTGGCCATGACCAACGCCGAGTCGGTATTACAATATCGCGGGGCCAAGGAAAAACTGCTGTCCCGGGAGGAGCTTTATGCTCAGGCCCAGAGCATCAGCCGGCGCATCGAACGGGAGCCGTTGTAACCGCTGCTCTGCCCTGGCGGCAGCGGTATGGGTTCTGCGCTCAGCTTAGTTTTCCGGCCCGGAGCAGGAATTGATTGCGCTCCTTCGGGTCCGGAATCTGTCGGGCCAGTGCCTCCACCAATGCCGGCACATCCCCATGCTGGCGCGCCAGTTTCTTCACCAGCCGACTGGCCAGGGGCCCGATATGGAACGCCAATAGCTCACTCAGTTGCTGCTGGGTTTGCTCGCTGATAACCACGGGTGCCGGTGGCGATTGACTGCCGTTGCCGATGGCGGAGTTCGGTGCGCTCGGGGGTGAAAAACCCGTGCCGGTGGCCTGGGACACACCGGATTGCTCCACCGCCTGCATAAACTGACTGCGCTCGTCCGCATTGGGAATGTGGCGGGTCAGACTGGCCATCAGTTGCTCCAGACTGGTGGCGCTGCGGCTGCTTTTGCGCACCAACAGCCGGGCCATGGGGCCCACATAGCGGGCCAGGGAGTGCTCCAGCGAAAGTAACAGGTCGTCATTCCACTGACTGGATGAGTAGGCTCCGGGTTCCACCACCGTGGGCGCCTGATAATCCGCCGGGCGCGGAAAATGGGCGGTGGTGGCCTGGGTCAGGTCCATGTCGTCGATGGCTTTCAGCAGGCTGATAAATTCCGCGGCGGAACCCACCCGCTGGGCCGGGTCCGGTTGCAGGGCCCGGCCCAGAACATGTTTGATGGAGCGCACGTTCTGGCCGCTGAGGTGGCTCACCTGACTCAGTCGCTCCATATTGCCTTCCAGATCCCGCTCCCGCGCCGGTCGTTCCCGGGTCAGCAGTTCATAGAACAGCACACCCACGCTGTAAAGGTCCGAGCGCGCGTCCACCGGCCGACCCTGCAAGCCTTCCGGTGACATATAATTGGGCGTGCCCACCATGAATCCGGTACTGGTGAGGTCAGATGTATCCAGTCGGGCCACTCCGAAGTCGGATACCTTGACGTTGCCGTTTTCCAGCAGGATGATATTGGCGGGTTTGATATCCCGATGCACGATGCCTTTGTCATGGGCATGGTTCAGGGCTTCCAGCACCTGGATACAGATATCCGTGGCCGAGGGCAGGGAAATAAATGTGTCACTGCGCAGATGCGCTTTCAGTTCGATGCCCTCCACGAACTCCATGACGATATAGGGCTGCTGGTCGCTGCCGAAATCAAAAATGGTGACGATGTTGGGATGCAGGCAGCGGGCCGCCGCCCTGGCCTCCTGCAGAAAGCGCAGCTCCAGATCGGCGCCGTGTTCGCCATTGCGCAGGTGCTGGTGCAGCACCTTGATAGCCACCGGCCGCTCGATTTGCCGATCCATGGCTTTGTACACCACCCCCATGGCGCCACTGCCGAGGATACCTTCCACGGCATATTTGGCGATCTGGCGGAGCGGTGACGGGTTATCCTGCATCATCAGTCAATGGTTTCATCCAGCATTTGCACCGCGTTACTCAGGCTGCGGTGCATGCGATTGAAGGAGCGGCCCAGGGAGGAGATCTCGTCGTTGCCGGTGATTACCAGTTCGTCCACGTTCAGATTGCCCAGGCTGATTTCGTCCGCCTTGTTGGACATGGCCCGCACCGGCTTGATCACAATAAAGTGTAGCATCAGGTTAAGAATCACCGCGATCAACAGAAAAATGCCAACCAGGGCACTCATAAAGGTGATAAAGGTCTGATCCGCCCGCGCCAGGGGCAGGGACATGGGTACGGACACCACCTGGGCGCCGATGGTTTCATTCAGCTTCCAGCCGAAACCGTTGCTGGAACCGTAAGTATTAATCAGCGTCTGTGGTGCCTCCGCCGGGGTACTGTGGCAGGCCAGGCAACCGGGGTTGGTAATGGTGATGGGCCGGCTCAGATACAGCTGGGGGCCGGTGGGGGTATCCCGTTCACCGATCAGTTCCTCCTGGTCGGAATGATTGCGGAACCAATTGACGATATCCGCCTCCCATTCGCTGGCGCGGTTGGCCGGGTTGGTGGGATTGAGTGTGGCTTCTTTATAACTGTAATCCCGGTGCGACTGCTGCAGGGTTTTGATGTACCGGGCGGCGGCATAGGCGGGGACTGTCTGGGGGATGAACTGGCGCCGCTGTTGTACCTTGAGCAGAGGCCGCACTTCGTTGACCGTGTAAGAGCGTACCGCCACGGCGCTTTCCATCATCATCCGCGCCATGTCCAGCACTTCCTCCCGGGCATTGTCCTGCAGAATCTTGTGACTGACCAGGCCGGACACCAGTACGCCGATCACTGTGGTAATGAATAGCACCAGGTTGAATTTAAGGCGTAATCCCATGACTGACTCCGTGCTGGATTAATTGGGGTTAAGACGTTGCTGACAGAGTTTCCAGCTGGCGTATGCCCGGGGAAAGTCCGCTATCGGAATACTCGCGCTGTGGGTTTCGGTCTGGGGCCAGGTGGGCCAGAAGCCCAGTGCCACTTGCAGACTGCCGGCGCCGGACAATGCCTGGACCAGCTCTCCGGGGGGAGCCTGGATTACCACGTTGGTGGCCCCTTGCAGCCCAGAAAATGTAAATTGCCGGCCGCTGTCCAGGGTCAAACCGGTCCCCGGGTAGCTGAGATCGATATCCGAGCCCGTGTCCAGGCGCCACTGGTCAGTGCTCACCACCAGTGTCGCTTGAGTACCTCCGGCGCTGTCCGCCAGGGGCACGGGCTTAGAGCGCAGGTTGCAACGCTGGCCGTTGGCACTGAGAATCCAGTGTCCCCCTATAGTGATGGGTAATTGCTCCAGAGTGAAAGTCACCGGGGCGGCCTGCTGCGTTGTGTCCGGTTCCGATGTGAGTTCCGCTTCCGGCTCTGATGCGGGTGCTGCCGGCTCCGGTCGCGGCGCCGCCGGAGGCGGTTGCAGCGGCGTGCTGGGGTTGATCACCGGCGGCGAAGTGCGGCGGGCTTTCTGCTCCTGCTCCCGGCGCAATACCTCGGTAAAGGGAATGGCTTTGGGCGTTTCCGCCGGCGTTTGGGAAGCGGCTGTCTGCGGCTCACCTGGCGCCGGTGCCGCCACGGGTTCTCTCGGGGGCGAAGCGGTGGGCTCCGCCGACACCGGGGGTGATTGCCTGTCCGCAGCGGAAGCGGAGCCATAGGGATTGACCCCGGCACAACCCAGCACGGAGCCTATCAATGCCATCGCCACCAGCAACAGCGGCCACCGACCCGCGCCGGCAAGATATAACTGGTTCATTTTGTTGATCCGGTGAGGAAAACAGGAAGCGCTGGCATAGCCGGCACCTTTTATATAGTGGCCAATGGGCCGGATTTTGTAAAACGTAATAATGCACATCCCCCAGCCGGATTTACAACAGGCCCTCCCGTTTGATCTCAAAGTACTGATTGATCAGCGCCACCGGCATCATTTGCGGGGTGGCATTAACCGTGTGCAGACCCTCGCGGTTAAAGCCGCGGGTCACCCGCTGGCGGCGGTCAAGATACTGCTTGCTGCCGGCATATTGCAATGCGTCACGGAACTGGTGCACCGGTTGCGTCAGTACCTGTTGCAGTTCCGGTTCTTCCAGGTTGGCGATCATCACCAGGTGTTTTTTCTGCAGCAGTTTGAGGGCGGGTTTCAGTTCCTCCACGTTTTCGTCGCGGATATTGGACAGCAGAACCACCAGGGCCCGCTTGCTGTGCCGGCTCATCAACTGACGGATGGCAGCGTGGTAATCGCTGGCCCGGGTGGTGGCGTCCATATCATAGACGCAGTTCAGAATCCGCGACAGATTGGCCACGCCCTTGATCGGCTGCAGCCAGCGGTCGGCCCCCCCGAAACACATCAGACCCACGGCGTCCCCCTGCTTGAGGGCCGCGTAACTCATTAACAGCATGGCATTCAGGGCATGATCCAGATGGCTGTGGGGGCCATCCTTGGAACGCATGCGCCGGCCGCAGTCCACCAGAAACAGAATCTGCTGATCCCTTTCGTCCTGGTATTCCTTGGAGATCAGTTTGCGCTGACGGGCGGTGGCGTTCCAGTCGATCTGGCGCAGGCTGTCCCCCTGACGAAACTCCCGCAGCTGCTGGAACTCCATGCCTTCACCCCGGCGCTGTTGCAGCCGGATACCCAACTGGGAAGCCTGTTGTTCCATGGACATCATGGCGTAATTGGCCACCGCGGCGAAGTTGGGAAAAACTTTGATTGTGCTGGGACTGCCGGGGATAACGCGCCGTTGCCATAATCCCAGGGGCGACTGCAGCAACAGATCGGTGCCGCCGAAGCGATGATTGCCCCGCACCAGGGCCTTGACCTCATAGCCCAGCTCCAGCCCCTGACCCGGTTGCAGGGTAACCTGCTGGCAACTGTGACGGGCCTGGCAGCGCGGCGGATAATGATCGAACACCACAACGGGTTGCGGCCGTCGCAACTGGTGGCGAATCTGCAATTGCACCGGGGTCCAGACCCCCAGGGCCAGGGCATCGTTGTGTATGCGCTGCAACTGTGGCAGGGGCAGCCGGCGCAAGGCCAGGATGTCAAACAGGGCCAGTATCAGCAACGCGGTAGTGGTCACCCGCCACAGCTGCGTCAGCTGTGGTTGCCACTCTGGCAGGCTACAGCCCGCCGGCAACCATTGGTTCAGTGCCAGCAACAAGCCCAGCCCGGTCCAGGCCAGTAACCACCACAGCAAACGCGGAGTAGGGCGCATCATTGACCTTATAGCCTGGGGGCTTCAACTTCCTGCAGCAACTGCTGCAGTGCCTGATCGGTTCTGAGGCCTTCGATTTCCATCTCCGCAGTGAGCGCCACCCGGTGCCGCATTACCGGTAATGCCACGGATTTCACATCGTCCGGGGTTACGAACTGGCGGCCATCCAGAAGCGCTGCGGCCCGGGCGGTGCGGATCAGGGCGATGCTGGCCCGGGGGCCGGCGCCGTGGGCGAAGCTGTGCCACTGGCGGGAGGCGCGGGCGATACGCACCGCATAGTCGAATACGGCCGCATCCACCTGGATCTCCGCCGTTACCGCCTGCAGGCGCGGAATATCCGCGGCCGCCACCACCGGGGTAATGGCGGCCACGCTCAGGGTGTCCTGGACCTGGCCGGTGGTGACCTGTTTAACCAGGGCCTGCTCCTCGGCCTCCTCCGGATAGTCAATCAGTACTTTCAGCATGAAACGATCCAATTCGGCTTCCGGCAGGGGATAGGTGCCTTCCTGTTCAATGGGGTTCTGGGTGGCCAGCACCATAAAAGGAGACAAGGCGGGAAACGGTTTGCCTTCGATGGTGATCTGCCGTTCCTGCATCACTTCCAGCAGGGCCGCCTGGGTTTTGGCCGGCGCCCGGTTGATTTCGTCCGCCAGCAGCAGATTGCAGAAGGCAGGCCCCTTGCGGATCTTGAACTGTTCCGTTTTCATATCATACAGCGCGTGACCGGTGACATCGGAAGGCATCAGGTCCGGCGTGAACTGGATGCGGCCGAACTGCCCCTGAAAACACTGGGCCAGTGCCTTCACCAGCAGGGTTTTCCCCAGTCCCGGCACGCCTTCCACCAGCACATGGCCGGAGGCCAGCAAGGCCATCAGCACCTGGTCGATAACCCCCTGTTGGCCCACCACCACCCGCGCGATTTCCTGACGCATGCGTTGAATGCGGTCCATGGCCTCGGTGGGGGAATTCACTCCGCTTGACTCTGTCATAGGGCGTTCCTTATGGTTTGAAGTTGCGCAATCAAATCGGTCCAGGGCTGCTCCCGCCGTGGTGGTGGCTGGGTCATGGCCTGCTGGATCTGGGTTTCGGAAAGCGTGCTGCATTGGCTCACCAGTGTCAGCCAGCGCTGCTCATTCTGTTCCAGATCCAGGTTGTGAATCCGGCTCACCTGCTGCCGGATATCCTCCCGCAGAGCATCCACCATGGCTTCGGCCTGCTGATGATTCCAGTCGAAACGGGTGGCAGCTTCTATATGTTCCAGTAACTGGCGGTGCTCAGTGTCGGGGTCCGGCTGCAGCGGCCCGAACCGTGCTCCCCGTCGCCAGCCCCAGGCCAGCAACAGAGTAAGTAATCCCACCAGCAGGTAGGGCGCGGTACGCCACAGTTTGGCCAACAGGTTTTCACTGGCGTGGCTGCTGACGAACCAGACTTTGGCGTCTTCCCGGGTCAATACCCACAACAGATGGGCGTGATCAAACTCCCCGATGCGCTGGTTGCGCCAGATGCCGGGGTCCATCAGTACCGTCAGTTTGCCGGCCCCGGCCCGGTATTGCAGTAGAGGATTGGGCCAAAAGCCGCCGCTGGCGATGGCTTCACCGTATTCGTCATCCAGGGTGTAGTCTTCCAGCCCCTGTATCTGCAGCCGTTGCCCCTGCCATTCCAGCAAAAACAGGTTGTTGTAATCCGAGAAAAAACAGGTTTGGGCGGCCGCTTCGGCGGTGTCCCCGGCCGCCGGGTCGGCGGTGGCTTCCGGGTTGTCCGCCGCCGCCGGCTCCTGCTCCGGTTGGCCGGTTGGGCCTGTGTCCTCCTGCGGCGATTCGTCCCCGGTTACTGCCTCCTCCTCATCGGCCTGCAGCGAATACAAACGCACCCCGAAACTGTCCAGCAGCGGATCCGCGGCTTCGTTGTCGAAATCCCATTCCGTTTGCGCCGCGACGATCAGATGTCCGCCGCCGTGCATCCAGTCCAGTAGCTGTTGACGGGTAGTGGGATCGCCGATGGGGCCATCTGTCAGCAGCACCAGAGCATCATAGGGGGCCAGTCGATCCAGCACCGGCTGCAAACTGAATGAGCGATGGGATTCCTGTTGCCGTCGTTGCAGCAAAGCCTGCGCCGCGAACCAGGGATTGAACAGCACCTCCAGGGTGGGGCCATCATCCCAATGGCGGGTGTAACGCTCGAGTTTGCCCACCAGCCAGACTGCGGTCAGGGTTGCCACCAGCAACAGTGCGACCAGCAGCCACAGATGTCGCTTCATGATGCCGTATCCTCCGGCTGCAAAAACCGGCACCAGTCCGCACACAGGGCGTCGAACTCCGCCTCTGTCAGGGGCTGGTGGGCGTAGGCCAGAATCACCCAGTGCCGGGTCAGGCGGCGCAGGTAATCCCCCCGCTGGGGGGACTCCCGTTGCAGACACAGCTGTAGACATTCCTGTTCCGTATGACTGCTGGTCAGGGGCAGCTGGCGTTCGTGCACCAGAAAACTCAGGGCCGCCCGGTACAACAGGCTGAGGGCGGCACGATACTGCTGCTGCTGCCACAGGGCCCGGGCCTCGCCCACTACATCCTCTGGCAGACTGCTCTGTTGCAGTGCCATACCGAACAAATGGCTGGGTGGGCTGGGGGAATCGGCTGGGGGCGAACTGCCACGGGGCAGACCCACGCTGCGGAAACGCAGCACCAGGTATACCACCAGCGCCACCACCAGGCCCCACAGCGCCACCTCCAGAACCGCCAGCAGTATCCGGGCCACGGGCCCCGGATCCACCCCCAGGCCAAAATCCCCCAGCTTGTCCACCAGCCATTCCCCCAGCCGTTGCAGCAGGGTTTGCTCATCCTCTGTGGTGGGGTCCGGCGGTTCCTGCTTCCAGCGCCAGCTGGACTCCTGTTGCAACTGATGAAATTCATCCCCTTCCAGAATTTCGGCAATGGCCTGGCGGCTTTCCGCGGGTTGGGTGCGGGCCTCGGCGGGACCGCTCAGGGGCGCCAGCAGCGCGCCCAGCAGCAACACCATCACCAGGCTTTGTCCCCGGGCCAGGTGATTGCGGGTGAGCTGGCGGAAAGTGAGCTCGATATCCCAGGCCTCAAGCCAGGTGCGCCGGTTGATGTAGAGCATAAAGCCGGCGCAGACGTAGAACGGCGCGGTGATGGTCATGGCGGCAAACCCCGCCAGGGTAATGGTGGGGAACAATAGTGGACTGTTGAGAATGGTCTCCACGCTGAAATCGATGTCCATTTCCACCGGCACCAGCATCCAGGCGCCACCGAACACCGCCACCACGATAAGGCCCTCGATGCTGTGGCCCACCAGGGTCAGCCACAGGCTGGGGGAGCCCGCCCCCCGGTGCAGGGTGTTCAGACGCTGGTTGCGCTGAGTGCCGGCAAGGCCTTCCAATTCCCCCACCGGCATATTAAAGGAGCGGGAAAAGGCCAGCCGTTGGGTCACCAGTTTGGCGAACCACTGATGCAGGGCGATGCGATGGGCCCGGCGTAAATGCCCGCGCCAATCCACTTGTTCGTCGAACAGGCGTTCTGCAATGTAACTGAGTTGGATGGATTCCAGCAGTGGTTTCAGCCACCAGACAAACAGCAGTGCCCACAGCGGCTGCTGATGGAAAACCAGATAACTGAGCCCCATCAGCGGCAGGGCCGGAACCAGCCATAACAGCAATAGTGGCCGCAGCCAGCGACGCGCCATGACAAAGCCCAGGTCCATGGCTTCATAGGGATTGCGGGGGCGAACTTCCACACTGATCTTATCCAGATCCACGGCGTGCTCCCGAACCCAGGTACGCCAGCACCAGCAGCCAGAAACCGGAACCGGCCAGATATTTCACCAGATCCGGCAGCCGGCTGCTGGAGGACCAGAAAGCCTCTACGAAGGCGGCCAGCAACAGCAGGAAAAACATCCCGTACACCAGCGGCATCGCCTCCCGGGCGGCATTGATCAGGGATTGTTTGCGACTGAGCCGGCCCGGGCTCAACAGGCCGTAGCCCAGTTTCAGGCCAGCGGCGCCGGCGATGGCAATGCCGGTGAGCTCGAACGCGCCGTGGCCAATTACAAACGGATAAAAGGTAACACCGAACCCCCGCTCGGTGAGATAACCCATGACCGCGCCAATGGCGATACCGTTAAACAGCAGGTTGAACAGAGCCCCCAGCCCCAGCAGAAAACCGCTGGCGAATGTCTGGAAACCAATACCAATATTATTTTTGATGTAGAAACCGAACATGGTGAAGTCGTCTCCGGCATCCCGCTTCTCATCCTGCAGCGCTTTGCTGGCGGGATCGTACATGCGGGTGAAATCCTCCACCGCGGTATCCGGGTAGACGCTGAACACCAGGCTGGGATGGTGATAGGTGGCCGCCGCCATGATCAACAGCGAGCCGAAGAACAACACCGCGGACACTGCAATAAACCGCCATTCACGGCGACAGGCAAGGGGAAACTCCAGCAGGATAAACTGCACCATGTAATGCCAGACGTTATGGTGACTCTGATACAGTTGCTGATGTCCGCGCAGGGCAAGCTGATTCAGATAGTCAATCAGGTGCGGGCTGTAACGGCGCTCCTGGGCCAGGGCCAGATGATGACACAGCTCGCGGTAACTTTCGGCAAAGCCGGTTACCGGGTCGCGCTGTCGCCGCCGGGTCCGCTCCAGGGCGTCCAGTTGCCGGGCGAAGGCCTCCCATTGCGGGCGATGATGTTGCTCAAACAATTCCTGTTTCACCGGCCTCCTCGCAGCCAGGTGGCCACCCGGTACAGATAGTTCACCGCCTCATCGCCCTGCTTTTGCAGCACCGGCTGCAGATGATTGGCCAGTTCCTGCTGGCGGGCCAGAGTGAGCTGGTTGCGCCGTTCGACGAAGGCCAGCAGCGCCCGTTGCTGGGGCAGGGAGAGGGCCACCGGGGGTGGACTGCTGACACTTTCCGGCCAGGGCGCCGCCGGGGCCGGCCGGTCCCGGTACACCACCAGGGTGCCCGCCGCCAGATCGCCGATGCGCTTGAAATCCTTATTCACGGTCATGCTCACCAGGCCGGTGAGGTATCCCAGGGGCAGAAAATCCACAATGCGCAGAAAGTTCCGCACAATGGAGGCGGTCCAGCCCACTGGCGTGCTGTCGTCGTTGACCACCGCCACCCCCATGGCCCGCTTGCCCGGGGTCTGACCGCGGTTCAGCACTTCGAACAGCACTGGGTAGAACCATTCCAGAACAAAGGTGGAAATCAGGAACACTCCCATGCCGAATTTGCCCAGCAGGGTCATCAGCATCAGCAGCGCGATCTGTACGCCAAGCCGGATCAGGCTGTCGATGGTGAAGGCCATTATGCGCACCACCGGCCCGGCCACCTGAATATCGAGATCAATGTTTTCCGGCGTTTCCAGTTTCCGGTAGGTATCCAGCATGCAGTTTTTATTTACAGCAGTGTCAAAGTTTGTGACCCAGTCGCGCATAGTAGCGGGCGGCCAGCATGGCGGCGCAGAATGCCCAGACCGTCAGCAGGGTCTCAATGGCCCCAATCACCCCAAGTATAGACGGCAGGGTAAAGGCCCCCATGACTCCCTGACAGAAGTACAGCAAAATGACGAAACAAAACCAGATATAAACCTTGGGCCGACGCCCCAGCATGCCCGGCAGGAACAGCAGCAGCGGCACGCTGTGAATGGCAATGATGGTCCAGCCGTGCTGGGCCGGAATCAGCAGGGTGCGCCAAAGGATAAACAAGACTATCAGCGCCAGCAGAGGGATCAAGGTCAGTTTACGGGCCAGTTCCGCCCGGGTTTTCAGGGAATTATTCATGAGTGGTCTGCAATGCCTTGGCGAGTCGGGCGATGCGCCGCCCCAGAGCGACGCACAGTTCCGTTTCCTGGGTGTCCAGTGGCCGGCTGTTGTCAGTGCCAGCCCAGTGACTGGCGCCGTAGGGGGTGCCGCCACTTTGGGTTTTGCTGAGGGCCGGTTCGCTATAGGGCAGGCCGGCGCAGATCATGCCATGGTGGAGCAGTGGCAACATCATGCTCAGCAGGGTGGATTCCTGACCCCCGTGCAGGCTGCCGGTGGAGGTGAAAACCGCCGCCGGCTTGTTCACCAGTGCCCCCTGCAGCCACAGGGCGCTGGTACCATCCAGAAAGTATTTCAGCGGTGCCGCCATATTACCGAAACGGGTGGGGGAGCCCAATACCAGACCGTCGCAGGTTTTCAGGTCATCCATTCCGGCGTAGATGTCCCCCTCATCGGGAACCGCCGGGGCACTGGCTTCCACCTCCGAGGAGACCGGAGGTACCGTGCGCAGGCAGGCCTCGGCACCGGTTTCCTGCTCCACCCCCCGGGCCACGGCCTGCGCCATTTGTCGGGTGTGGCCGAAACGGCTGTAATACAGAATCAGTATCCGACAGCTCACAGAATCTCCAGTACCCGCTCCGGCGGCCGGCCCAGGGCTGCCTTATTCCCGTGGACCACAATGGGACGCTCAATCAGTTTGGGGGTTTGAACCATGGCGTTAATAAGCTGCTCATCGCTGAGTTGGGTATCATTCAGTCCCAGCGCCTTATAATCCTTCTCCTTGCTGCGCATCAGCTCACGGGGGCTCAGTTTCAGTTTGCGCAGCAGGGATTTCAGGGTGGCGGTGTCCGGTGGCGTTTCCAGGTACAGAATGATCTCGGGCTCGATGCCTTTGCTCTGCAGCAGCTGCAGAGTCTCGCGGGATTTTGAACAACGGGGGTTGTGATAAATCTTGGTCATGAGTCTGTGGTACGCTGTTATTCGTTACAGGTGTCGTGCCGCTTATTGTATAAGGTTGCCGCCTGATAATCACCCGCAAATGGGATGAGGATAGCTTGTGGACGCGATCAATAATGTCCGGCAACGGTTGCAGGCGCTACAACAGCGCTGGCCGCCACTGGCTTTTGTGGTGTATGTGGCACAGTCGTTTATCCGCCATGGTAATGGGCGTTCGGCTTTTTATCTGGCATTTACCTCGCTGTTCGCCGTGGTGCCCATCATGACAGTGGTGTACTCCATATTGGCGTTGGTGCCCGAGCTCAAGGGCATGGAAACCCGGATGCAGGACTTTATGTTCGAGCATTTTGTGCCGGCCACCGGCTCGCAGCTGCAGGAGCACCTGCATGAGTTCGCCCAGCAGGCCTCCAACCTGACCAGCATCGGTGTGGTGATGCTGTTTGTAACTTCGGTGTTGATGCTGCGCAAGATCGAGACCTCCTTCAATACCATCTGGCACGTGACCGAGGCCCGCAAGGGTGTCAACGGGTTTCTGTTGTACTGGGCGTTATTGAGTCTGGGGCCGGTGATGATGGGTGGCGCCTTTGCCATCTCCTCCTATCTGGCGTCCCTGAAAATGGTCTATGACATGGTTCCCCTGCCCGGTACCCAGACCCTGGTGCTCAGTCTGCTGCCGATTTTCATGAGCGGGCTGACCTTTTCCCTGGCCTATATCGCCATTCCCAATACCCGGGTGCCCATTCGACATGGCCTTGCCGGAGGCCTGATTGCCGCGGTGCTGTTCGATCTGGCGCGGCGGGGGATGACGCTGTTCGTGAGCCTGTTTCCAACCTATCAACTGGTGTATGGCGCGTTTGCGGCGGTACCGATATTTTTGATCTGGGTCCTGGTGAGCTGGAACATCATGTTGCTGGGGGCAGAGATCGTGCAGGGCTTCACCAACTTCAAGGTGAACAAGCAGCGCTCCACCTCCTCCCTGGGTAATCTGCTGACCATCCTTGAAGCGCTCTACCGGGAGCAGGCCCGGGGTGCCATTGTCGACGAGGTGGCCATGCTGCAAAGCATGCCCTGGATCTCCAGCCGCGATTGGGAGTATTACACCGACATTTTGATCCAGGGGCAGTTGGCTCATCGTAACGGCGAAGGGGATATTGCCCTGAGCCGGGATCTCCACAAATACACCCTGGCACAGTTGTTCCGGGATTGTTTCGGCGACACCATCAAGCTGGATCTGAATACGGAAGGAGGCTGGCAGGAGCGGATCAGCCGCCTGTACCGGGACAACCTGAATGCCTGTATCGAGCAGTGGAACATCCCTCTGGCGGATCTGTTCGATGGCCGCCAACCGGCGGTGGAGTCGGTTTACTCCTCCAACAACCGGATGGCAAACAGTTCCACATGATGGGTGCTTTGCAACGGTTCCTGCAGTTGCGCCAGCAGCGGTTGATGATGATCCGGGCTGGTGAGTGTGATTTCCCCATGACGCTTTAGCAGGCTGGCCGGTGCCAGCAGACGCGGGGACAGCCTATTGCCCGCCGCCCGCTGCACGATTAACAGCGCATTGCGTTCGGTGGCCTGTTCCTCTCCCGCCCGCAGACTCACCGGATTGACATTGCCCACCAGCCGTAAAATACCGCACTGAGGGGCGTCGTCGTTGGAAATAGCGGCCCAGCGCACCAGCCCCAGCTCCAGCACCTTGCCCCGGGGCCGCTGCCGGATCAGGGCCACCACCTGACCGGGATCCGGAAACTGATCCGGTGGCCCGGTGAGGCGTACGCGGATGCCACTGTCACTCTCGTCGTTGCCCCGACACCAGGCCCTTTTATCGCGACCCTGGGTGGGTTCAGGGGCGCCGGACCGGCGCCGTTGCGTGGGGTCCAGCATGCCGCAGATGGTCTCCAGCCCCCATACCAGACCGATCTGCTCATCGATTTCCCGCCGCGGCGCCAGCCGCTGAGTATTGCGGGACCAGTTTTGGTAAAGGGTTTCCAGCAGCTGCGATGCCCGCCGCCGGGGCAGTTGTTGCAGGGCACTGACCCGCGGCACTTCGCCGGCCCTGATAGCGGCCAGGTGCCGACACACTTTATCCAGCAGGGGCGATAGATCCAGCAGCCATGCCTGGGTCCCGGGCTCGGGGGAAGCCCCGGGGATATGAGCGGGATGGCGACACTCCGCGGTTACAAAATAGCTGTCCGCCAGTGCATCCGGGGATTGAGCCGGCTCCAGCTGCACCAGGGGCGCAAAGCGGGCGCAGTACTCATGGGTGCGCCATTGATCCTCGGCCCGCAGGGTATAGGGGCACGCCAGCCCCAGCAGAATGGACTGTTTGTACAGACTGACCACCGAACCTTCGCCGCCCGCGGGGTCCGTTACCAGCAGGTGTTCCTGGTTGATGCCGTCCGCCAGAAAATACAGATAGTGA
The DNA here is from genome assembly GCA_002701845.1 of Pseudomonadales bacterium. Taxonomy (GTDB): domain Bacteria; phylum Pseudomonadota; class Gammaproteobacteria; order Pseudomonadales; family Ketobacteraceae; genus Ketobacter. The sequence continues at coordinate 27,056 of NZXG01000038.1, read as the reverse complement.
AACTCGCGCCAGTGAAAGCGTTTCAGCATGCGGCTGCGATTGTACGAGATCAGCCCATGGTAGTACTGATAGAGCATGGCCATGTACAGCACGGTGGCAAAGCCCGCCGGGCGCTTGTTGCGGGCCAGGGTATCCCTGATGATGTGCTTATAGGCAAAGGCCAGCTCCTGAATAAAATCCAGCAACTGATCCAGTTCTTCCGAGCGGATTTCCTTGGCGAACAGGTTACCGCCCAGTTGATTGCGATAGTGGTCCACAAACCGCACAAACGCGTAGTGAAACGGGCTCACCAGTTGCAGCCGTTTCGCCGGTGGGATAACAAAGCGGTTGAAGCCGTGCAACCGGCGGTGGGCCAGGGCCAGGGCGGAGGGGATATCCACGTAGGGAAGGTCCTGAATCTCATCCCGCAGCTGGCGACTGTCCGCCTCCAGCAGCAGGTGCTGGATTCTTTCAGTGGCGGGTACTCGCAGCGGTCCGTTCATCGCAGTCCTTCCTGGATCGGTTGATTCTGGCGCCGGGGGCCGGGCAAATCCCGTGACCGGTCAGGCTTGTTCAAGTTTTGCACAGTCCGCGGGGCTTGGGAAGGGGGTGGATACTGGCGCATCCCGCATCCCTCGCGGATAATTATGGGGTGAACAGGTTTTGTGTGTAACCCGTGTTGTCAGCAGGAGGCCGAGGACGTTATGCCAAACTCAGCATTGCTTGGTCATTCCGTGACGGGCATTAAACCGCAGATTCTGCAAAAAGTCTGCGGAAAAACCACATTCAGCGCCTATTACTGGGACGGTACCGGTCCGCTGGTGATGTGTTGTCACGGTTTCCCGGACACCGTGAACACCTGGCACCGTTTGGTGCCGGCGCTGGTGGCGTCCGGCTATCGGGTGCTGGTATCGGTGATGCCCGGCTACGAAAGCTCCAGTGTGGCCACATCCGACCACTATTTTGTCAGCCAGCTGGTGGAGCACCTGGTGGGCTGGATCGATCACCTGGACGAGGAGGCCGCCCATCTGATCGGCCATGACTGGGGGGCGGTCACCGCCTGGCTGGCGGTGGCCAGCCACCCCCACCGGTTTTTCAGCATGACCAGCATCGCCATTCCACCGCCCAAGCGTCTGTTTGGGGCGGTGGTCCGGCACCCCGGTCAGCTGCTGCGATCCTGGTATATCGGCCTGTTCCAGTTGCCCTGGTTGCCGGAACAGGTGCTGGGCCTGGGTAATGGCGCCTTCATCCGCTGGCTCTGGCGGCGCTGGTCCCCCGGCTGGGAACCCCCGGAGGCCCTGTTGCAGCCCGTGGTGGAAACCCTGGCGGAGCGGCCCGTGCGCCAGGCTACCCTGGCCTACTATCGCTGTCTTACCCGCCTGCTTCATCCCCAGCATCGGAAAAGCCGCCAGGCCCTGACTCTGCCCTGTCAGGTCCCGTCCCTGGTGATCACCGGTGCCCGGGACGGCTGTATGGATACCCGGCTGTTTGAGCCGACCCTGTGGCAGCGGGATTTCATGGCCGGGGTGGAGCTGTACCGGCTGATGGGGGCCGGCCATTTCTGTCACTTGGAAAAGCCCGATCTGGTGAACGCTAAGATATTGAAGTTCCTGGAAATGCACCCCAAGGGGGCAAAACGGCTGGCGGATGAACTGGCCCGTCATTTGGGGTAACATACGGCGGTTTACCGTGTAGCGACCGCAGAGAGGAGTGGGCCATGGCCGTGATTCGCCAGGACGATTTCATTCGGAGTATTGCCGACAGTCTGCAATACATTTCCTATTACCATCCGCCGGACTTTATCAGGGCGGTGACCGCGGCCTATGAAGCCGAGGAATCCCCGGCGGCCAAAGACGCCATGGCCCAGATTCTGATCAACTCCCGCATGTGTGCCGAGGGCCACCGGCCGATCTGTCAGGATACCGGTATCGTTACCGTCTTCCTCAAAGTGGGCATGAATGTGCAGTGGGATGCGGACATGAGTGTTACCGACATGGTGAACGAGGGCGTGCGCCGGGCCTACCGGGATTCGGACAACGTACTGCGGGCCTCCATCCTGGCGGATCCGGCCGGGGCCCGCAAGAACACCAGGGACAATACCCCGGCGGTGGTGCATTACGAGATTGTGCCCGGCGACACGGTGGACGTGCACGTGGCGGCCAAGGGCGGCGGCTCGGAAAACAAATCCAAAATGGTCATGCTGAACCCCAGCGACAGCATTGTGGATTGGGTGCTGAAAACCGTGCCCACCATGGGCGCGGGCTGGTGTCCGCCGGGTATGTTGGGCATCGGCATCGGCGGTACCGCGGAGAAAGCCATGGTGCTGGCCAAGGAATCCCTCATGGAATCCATTGATATTCAGGAACTGGCCAAACGGGGCCCCGCCAACCGGGTGGAGGAGCTGCGCCTGGAGCTTTATGACAAGGTTAATGCGTTGGGCATTGGCGCCCAGGGCCTGGGGGGGCTCACCACGGTGCTGGACGTCAAAATCAAGGATTACCCCACACATGCGGCCTCTCTGCCCGTGGCCATGATTCCCAACTGCGCCGCCACCCGTCATGCCCACTTTGTCCTGGATGGCAGCGGGGTGGCGGAACTGCCGGTACCCAGTCTGGATGACTGGCCGCAGATCTCTTTGGCCGGTGGTGACGGCGCCCGGCGGGTGAACCTGGACACGGTGACCCCGGAGGAAGTGCAGTCCTGGCAGCCCGGCGATACTCTGCTGTTGTCCGGCACTTTGCTGACTGGGCGGGATGCCGCCCACAAACGCATGGTGGATATGCTCAACAAAGGCGAGCCCCTGCCGGTGGATTTCCGCGGCAAGTTCATTTATTACGTGGGCCCGGTGGACCCGGTGCGGGATGAAGTCATGGGGCCCGCCGGTCCCACCACCTCCACCCGGATGGACAAATTCACCGAAACCATGCTGGCGCAGACCGGCCTGCTGGGGATGGTGGGCAAGGCCGAGCGCGGCCCCTCGGCGGTGGAGGCCATCAAGCGCCATCGAGCGGTGTATCTGATGGCGGTGGGTGGCGCCGCTTACCTGGTGTCCAAGGCCATTCGCAAGGCCCGGATCGTGGCCTTCGAGGATCTGGGAATGGAGGCGATCCACGAATTTGTCGTGGAGGACATGCCCGTCACCGTGGCGGTGGATGCGGCTGGTACTTCAGTACATAATACCGCGCCTAAAATATGGCAGGCCAAAATCGGCAAAATCCCGCTGGCCGACGCCTGAGCCAGGACCATTAGCGAGCCCGCCCTGCGCGGGCTTTTTCCTGCCTGAAACCGGCTTGAGGCCGGGTCACAATGTCGCAACTCCGTATCGCGCCCGGTGGGAAAGCGTCTATACTGAAAAAAACCTAACAAATTTCATGGGCAGTAATTGAAGGAGCACCATGTCCATACCGCTGTTGATTTGCGATGATTCGGTAATGGCCCGCAAACAGGTCAAACGCTCGCTACCGGAAGGGTGGGACGTGGAGGTCACCATGGCCACCAATGGTGTGGAGGGTTTGGAAGCGATTCGCGCGGGCAAGGGTGAAATGGTATTTCTGGATCTCACCATGCCGGAACTGGACGGCTATGGAGTACTGAAACAGGTTCGGGAAGAGGGGCATAAGTGCTTCATTATCGTTATTTCCGCTGATATTCAGCCGGAAGCCAGAGAACGGGTGATGGCCCTTGGGGCCCTGGACTTTATTAAAAAACCTGTGGACAGCAATAAGCTCCAGGATGTGCTTAGGAAATATGGCTTGATATGAACGACTCGCTGGCGCTCACAGAAGATCAGAGGGATTGCCTGCAGGAGGTGGTCAACGTGGCCATGGGGCAGGCCGGGGATTCTCTGGCACGATTTTTAGAGGTGTTTATTCACCTTTCGGTGCCCCGTATCCGCCTGTTGATGCGCGAACAGCTGAACCCGGCGCTGGAGGATATCGTGGGTGGCGCCGAGGTGGCGGTTTCCGGTGTCAGCCAGGGGTTTTATCAGCTGGATTCCGGTGCCGGCATCCGTGGCGAGGCCATCGTGGTTTTTACCGACAGCTCATTTCGGGAGCTGGCGGACCTGCTGGCCTACGACGATGAACTCACCGTCGAATCCGAAAAAGAACTGTTATTGGATGTGACCAATATCCTGAATGGTGCCTGCCTCAATGGCGTGGGTGAGCAAATGGAGGCGGATCTGGGATTCTCGCCGCCGTTTATCATGGGCCAGCATGTACCCATCGCCCGGCTGCTGGAAAACAACAGCGATAACTGGGATCAGGCGCTGTTGGTGGAGATATCCTACACACTGGAGGATCGTTCCTTCAGTTGTACCATGTTTCTGCTGATGCCCGGTGACTCCATCGCCGTGGTAAAACAATCCCTCGACCGGCTGCTGGAAGATCTCTGACATTGAATTTTTCCGCCTCCAAGGAATTGCTGGAATTCATCATTGACCGGATCAATGTGGGGGTTTTCATTCTTAACCGCCAGCACGAGGTGTTGCTGTGGAACAGCTTTATGGCCAGCCACAGTGGTCTGTCCGCGGCCCAGGTGCAGGGCAGAAATCTGTTCGAAGTGTTTCCGGAACTGCCGGAGCGCTGGTTCGCGCGTAAGGTCAACAGCGTCTTCATGCTGAAGAATTTTGCTTTCACCTCCTGGGAGCAGCGGGCCCATCTGTTTCCCTTTAACCACAACCGGCCCGTCACCGGGGGCATGGAGTTCATGTGTCAGGATCTGACCCTGATGCCGATCAAGGACAGTGCCGGCGAAGTGGAAAGTGTTTGCGTGGTGTTGTTTGATACCACGGACACCGCCATTTATCGCAACATGCACGAGGCGGCCATGCGCAAACTGGAACTGGCCAGTCGGGTGGATGGCCTGACCCAGCTCTATAACCGGGCTCACTGGCAAAAACGGTTGATGGAGGAGTTCAGTCGCGCGCAGCGCTACGGCAACACCCTGAGCCTGATGCTGTTTGACCTGGACCATTTTAAATCCATCAATGACCAGTACGGCCATCTGGCCGGTGACGCGGTGTTGGTGGCGGTGGCGCAACTGGTGCAGCAGTCATTGCGGGAACCGGATGTGGCCGGCCGCTACGGCGGCGAGGAATTTGGAATTATTCTGCCCAATACTGATGCCCCGGGGGCGCAGGTGGTGGCGGAACGATTGCGCCAGACCATAGAACAAACCCCGGTACGGTTCGAGCGCCGGGACATTCCGGTGTCCGCCAGTGTGGGGCTGGTGGAGTATCGCAGTGATCTGGCGGATGCGGAGGCGATGATCGCCCGCGCGGATGAGGCCCTGTATAACGCCAAGCAACGGGGTCGCAATCAGGTGGTGGTGGGTTAACAGTCCGCTGTCCCCCTAATATTTCACAAACCAGTGCTTTTCCCAGGCATTGAACACCCGTTCCGGATACCAGGTTTTGCCTACGCTGCCGTTGTAGCGGGCCAGGGCCCGCATCAGATTACCCTGTTCCCGTTTCAGATAGGTTTTGAGGATGGCGCAGCCATAGCGGATATTGGTGGCAATGTCTGTCAGGTTGTCGCTGGTGCTGCCGATTTCCCGCTTCCAGAATGGCATCACCTGCATCAGCCCCTGGGCGCCCACCCGGGACACCGCATAGCGGTCAAACAGGCTTTCCACATGCATCACCGCCAGTACGATCTCCGGCTTCAGTTCGAAGCGGCGGGCTTCCGTATGCACCAGATGCAGGATCAGCAGGCGTTCCTCCGGATCGGGCACATAGCGCGCCAGGCGGCGGTCCATATCCACCAGCCAGACCTCGGCATCAAAGCGGTCCTGAAAGCTGCTGGCTTTGGCGATGGTTTCCTGCAGTAGCTGACGCATTTCCGCGTCCGGCCGCTCGGTGGTGGCGGCGCGCAGCGGGTGGCCTGCCAGCACCAGCCAGAGCGCCAGTAGCATGGTGGTCAGGGTGCGGAGTATCGGTTTCATACCCTCTATTTTAGCCGTTCCTGGTTAATTCAACCCCTGAATCCGCGACTGTATGAACTGCGTCACTTCGGTCGCGGGGATCTCCAGTTTCTCGTTGTCGCGCCGGTTTTTGTACTCGTACGCGCCGGCCTCAATGCCACGGTCGCTGATGACAACGCGATGGGGAATGCCCACCAGTTCCAGGTCGGAGAATTTAACCCCGGGGCGTTCTTTGCGGTCGTCGTACAGCACCTCAATCCCCAGAGCGCTCAGTTCCTGGTACAGGGCGTCGGCGGCTTCCTGCACCGGCGGTGACTTGTGATGGTTCAGGGGTACGATGGCCACCTGGAAGGGGGCGATGGCCTCCGGCCAGATAATGCCGTACTGATCGTGGTTCTGCTCGATGGCCGCTGCCACTACCCGGGTCACTCCGATGCCGTAGCAGCCCATGGGCATGGCGTGGTTCTTACCGTTCTCATCCAGTACGGTGGCTTTGAGGGCTTCACTGTATTTGGTGCCCAACTGGAAAATATGCCCCACTTCTATGCCCCGCTTGATACTGAGGTGGCCCTTACCGCAGGGGCTGGGGTCTCCGGCCACCACATTGCGCAGATCCGCCACTTCGGTAAATTCTGCATCCCGCTCCCAATTCACCCCACGCAGATGAACCCCGTCCTGGTTGGCTCCGCAAACGAAATCCGCGATATTCATCACGCTGCGATCGGCAATCACCGGCAGGCTCAGCCCCACCGGGCCGATAGAACCTGGTTTGCAGCCCACCGCCTGCAGCACTTCCGCCTCGCTGGCAAAGGTCAGTGGCGCCGCGATCCGGGGGTGTTTTTCCGCCTTCACCTCGTTGAGTTCCTTGTCCCCACGCAGGACCAGGGCCACCAGCCCGGGGCTGCCCTCAGGGTTGGTGCCGTGCACAATCAGGGTTTTTATCACCTGTTCCGGGGGCAGCTTTAGAAACTCACAAACCTCGGCAATACTGTGCTGATCCGGGGTGGCCACCCGTTCCATTTCGGCGGCGGGCGCCGGCCGCTGACTGCCGATTTCCAGGGCTTCCGCCATTTCCACGTTGGCGGCGTAGTCACTGCTGTCGCTGAAAGCAATATCGTCCTCGCCGGAATCCGCCAGCACATGGAATTCGTGGGAGCTGCTGCCGCCAATGCTGCCGGTGTCGGCCAATACCGCGCGAAAATCCAGACCCAGGCGGCTGAAGATGCGGCTGTAGGTGGCGTGCATGACATCGTAGGTCTGTTGTAATGATTGCGTGTTCAGATGAAAGGAATAGGCGTCCTTCATGATGAATTCACGGGCTCGCATGATGCCGAAACGGGGACGGATTTCATCGCGGAACTTGGTTTGAATCTGATAAAAGTTGGCGGGCAGCTGCTTGTAACTCTGGATATTATTGCGCACCAGGTCAGTAATCACCTCTTCGTGGGTGGGCCCCAGCACAAAATCCCGTTGGTGGCGATCCTGCAGCCGCAGCAGTTCCGGTCCGTAGGCTGAGATGCGGCCGGATTCCTGCCACAACTCCGCTGGCTGCACCACCGGCATCAGCACCTCCATGGCACCGGCGTGATCCATCTCTTCGCGGATGATCCGCTCCACCTTGCGCAACACCCTCAGCCCCATGGGCAACCAGGTGTACAAGCCGGAAGCCAGTTTGCGAGTCATCCCCGCCCGCAGCATCAACTGGTGGCTGATGACTTCGGCATCGGTCGGGGTTTCTCTCAGGGTGGCGAGCAGATAGTCAGTGGTCTTCATGGATGCAGATCCCAGGCTTGTTCAGCGGTTAAAAAAACAGTGCACGATTTTACGGCTTGTTGTAACCCTAAACAACAAACCTGGGGTCAGGCCAGGGTATTTTCATCAAGCGGATTTTTGAGGGAGCGGGATTGTCTCGGCTTACGGCCAAGGGGCGGGGGAGGAACAGGGGGCCGGCGGCGGCCCCCCGGGGATATTATTTTTCCGCCATATCCTTCAGTTTTTTCAGGGGACGAACCTTAACCACGTTGCGGGCAGGCTTGGCCTTAAACACGGTCTCTTCCCCGGTGAAGGGGTTAATACCCTTGCGCGCCCGGGTGGCGGGCTTGCGGGTGACCATGATTTTCATCAGGCCGGGAAGCGTAAAGCTGCCCACGGCACGGGGTTTAACATGGGATTCAATCAATACACCCAACTCATCCAACACAGACTGAACCTGTTTGCGGCTCAGGTCGGTGTTTTCCGCGATGGTATTGAGAATCTGGGTCTTGGTCATGGCTTCCTTGGCCGCCGTTACCTTGCGAGGTGCAGTGGCTTTTGCGGTGGTGGCCTTTTTAGCCGGGGCTTTTTTGGCAGCGGGAGTCTTCTTGGCGGCGGTCTTCTTAACGGGAGCTTTTTTCTTTGCAGGCATGATTGCTTCCTTTGTTTTATTGATGACACGGACCGAGGCGGAGTGTGCAAACTCGAAACCGGCATCGGTACAATCTGTCGCGGATAATTATTGATGCTAATGGACCGACTAGCAAGCCTGTAAACCCGGAATTTGCCTGTTTTTATAGGCTCAAACCGGAAAAAAACCCATTTTTTCATTTTTCGCCGGGGTTGTGGCGGCGGTTTTGCGCCGGGGAATGACAGTGGCAAAACGCCGGGCCCGGTTAAACCCTCGCACCCGGGTACCGGTTGAGACAAATTCCGCTGCCGGAATATCACTGCAACCGGACACCATGACGTTATCCGGATAAGGTTGACGATGCACGCCAACGACGCTGCTGAGGTCCACCTGTTTTTTGCGCTACCGGATCAGGGTGCCGTGAGTCGTTGTTGGCTTTGCGGCTCAGAATTTGCCCCGGTGCGCCCCTGCAAATGGTGCGCTGAAAGCTGCCCATGTCCGGTGGGGATGATCTGCCGGCATCGGTAAGGCGGTGACGGAATGACTGCGGGCATACGCGGTGGTAACCAGAGGCCGGCCGCGGCGGCGTTTGCCGCTGTGCGGGGAGGCTGCCAATTTGCCGCCAACCCGCTATAATGTGGCCCCTTTTTGCATTGGCGCGGCACGGTAGCGGCAGCGCTGGGAAAATAGTACTGAAAAACAGTGTGTTATGCGTTGCGCTCCGGGCGCCAGGCTCCGGTCAGTGCACGGCGCGAATCCATGCTCCAGCAATCAGACAGGTATGAAGTTATGCGAAGCCATTACTGTGGCCACCTTAATGAGTCTCATATAGACCAGACCGTGACCCTCTGCGGCTGGGTGCACCGGCGCCGTGACCATGGCGGGGTGATCTTTCTGGATTTGCGGGATCGGGAAGGTCTCGCCCAGGTGGTGGTGGATCCGGACACGGAAGCGGCATTTGCGCTGGCGGACCGGGTGCGTAGCGAATACGTGGTACGGGTAACCGGCCGCGTGCGTATGCGGCCGGAGGGCACACAAAATCCTGAAATGCCCACCGGGCTGATTGAAGTTCTGGGCAAGGAGCTGGAAATACTGAATGCTGCGGAGACCCCGCCTTTTCAATTGGATGCGCACACCCAGGTGGGGGAGGATGTGCGGCTGCGCTATCGTTACATGGATTTGCGGCGCCCGGAAATTCAAACCCGACTGGCTTTTAGATCCCGGGTCACCACCGCCATTCGTGGCTTTCTAGACGGCGAGGGTTTTCTCGATGTGGAAACCCCGATCCTTACCAAAGCCACCCCGGAAGGGGCCCGGGATTACCTGGTACCCAGCCGTACCCATCCCGGCAGTTTTTTTGCGCTGCCCCAGTCTCCGCAACTCTTCAAGCAGCTGTTGATGGTGTCCGGCCTGGATCGCTACTACCAGATCGCCAAATGTTTCCGGGATGAGGACCTGCGGGCCGACCGCCAACCGGAGTTCACCCAGATCGACATCGAGGCCTCGTTCGTCACCGAGAGCGATGTGATGGCGGTGGCGGAGAATATGGTGCGCAAACTGTTCCGGGACCTGCTTGAGGTCAACCTGCCTGAGTTTCCCCGCATGAGCTATGCCGAGGCCGTGTCCCGTTTCGGCAGTGACAAACCGGATCTGCGCATCCCCCTGGAGTTGGTGGATGTGAATGATCTGATGCAGCAGGTGGAATTCAAGGTGTTTTCCGGGCCGGCAGCAGATCCCAAAGGCCGGGTCTGCGCCCTGCGGGTGCCTGGTGGCGCCCGACTTAGCCGCAAGGAAATTGATGATTACACCAAGTACGTTGGCATTTACGGCGCCAGGGGCCTGGCCTGGATCAAGGTGAACGAGCTGGCCAAGGGCATCGATGGCCTGCAGTCACCCATCGTAAAGAATATGACGAACGTGGTAATGGAAATGATGCAGCGGCTGGAGGCTGAAGACGGGGATATCGTCTTTTTCGGTGCCGGCAGGGCGGCCATGGTGAATGAATCCATGGGGGCGCTGCGGATCAAGCTGGGCCATGATCTGGGCCTGGTCCAGGGTGACTGGGCGCCGCTGTGGGTGGTGGATTTCCCCATGTTCGAGGAGGACGAGAGTGGTCGCTGGAATGCCATTCACCATCCGTTCACCGCGCCGTCCTGTGATCCGGAGAGCCTGGCCCGGGATCCCGGCGCGGCGCTGTCCCGGGCTTACGATATGGTGCTGAATGGCACTGAGCTGGGCGGTGGCTCCATTCGTATTCACGAGCCGGAAACCCAGAAAGCGGTGTTCCGGGCCCTGGCCATCAGTGACGAGGAAGCCAACGAAAAATTCGGCTTTCTGCTGGATGCCCTGAAATACGGGTGTCCTCCCCACGGCGGCCTGGCTTTCGGGCTGGACCGGCTGGTGATGCTGATGACCGATGCTCAGTCCATTCGCGACGTGATTGCCTTCCCCAAAACCCAGACCGCCGCCTGCGTGATGACCCAGGCACCGTCACCGGTGGATCCCAAACAGTTGCGGGAAGTGGGCATCCGGGTGCGTCAGGAGGGGGAGAAATAAGTCATGGCGGGTCACAGCAAATGGGCCAATATCAAGCATCGCAAAGCGGCTCAGGATGCCAAGCGGGGTAAAATTTTTACCCGTCTGATCCGGGAAATCACCATCGCCGCCCGTGCCGGAGGTTCGCCGGAAGACAATCCGCGGCTGCGTCTGGCCATGGACAAGGCGCTGGCGGCCAACATGACCAAGGACACCATCGAACGGGCCATTAAGCGGGGCGCCGGCGGTGACGACGAGGGTCAGCTGGACGAGCTGACTTATGAAGGCTATGGCGTTGGCGGCGTGGCAGTGCTGGTGGAGGCCATGACCGACAACCGCAACCGCACCGCCGCCGAAGTGCGCCACGCGTTCAGCAAATTCGGTGGTAATCTGGGGACCGATGGCTCCGTGGCTTATCTGTTCAGCAAGCGGGGCGAAATCAGTTTTGAACCCGGCGTGGATGAGGACAGGGTGATGGAGGCGGCGCTGGAGGCCGGTGCCGAGGATGTTGTCACTCACGATGACGGCAGTATTGATGTGATCACCGCCTGGGAGGATCTGAGTCAGGTCCATGCCGGTCTGCAGGCCGCGGGACTGACCCCCGCCGGTGCGGAAATTAATATGGCGCCCTCGGTGCAGGTGGATATGGACCTGGAGACGGCCACCACCGTGTTGAAAATGATCGACATGCTGGAAGATCTGGACGACGTGCAAAACGTCTATACCAATGCCAACTTCACCCGTGAGCTGATGGAACAGATGGACGGCTGAGCCGTCCCCTCGCCGCTGGTTGCCGCAAGCGCCGGCACTGCAGAATTCAGCAATTGTCCTGGTACTATTTCATAACCCCCAATCCGGGTGCGCGCTACACTGCTTGCAATCGCGGGTAACCCAACCCGGTAAGCGACACCACAGGACCCCGGCATGCACTCATTAAAACCTCTGCTTCTGACCCTGGCGCTGTGCCTATGCGCCGTGGGTGCGGCCGTGTTCTGGCGGCCCACCCTCTGGATCCAGCTGGCGGATCACGGCTGGGTCCTGTTGTTGATCCTCGGTATCAGCGGACTCGTGGGTGCTCGCGAGAAAACGCCCGCCGCAAGGGCGTAACCCCCCTTGGCGGCATCCCCCGATGCCGCTTTTTTTAATCCCCGAAGCGAGCTTTAATTCGCTGTCCATCGCGCGTCCACTGCTGCTAGACTAACGGCCTACAGTTGCCAGCGGGAGAGGCCTTGATGGCCGTGGTATTGGGCATCGATCCCGGATCCAGGGTCACCGGTTACGGAGTGATTGCCGCCGCCGGATCCAGACTTCAATACATTGACAGCGGTTGCATTCGCACCCATTCCGCCACCTGCCTCAGTGAAAAGCTGGATATCATCCATCGCGGTATCAGTGAGCTGATCGAACGCCACAGTCCCCAGGAAGTGGGTATCGAGCAGGTGTTTATGGCCCGCAACGCGGATTCCGCGCTGAAACTGGGCCAGGCCCGGGGGGCGGCCATTGTCGCCTGCACCCTGCGCCAGCTGCCGGTGCATGAATATTCCGCCCGGCAGGTGAAACAGTCCGTGGTGGGTACCGGTGCCGCCGACAAGTTGCAGGTGCAGGCCATGATCTGCCGGCTGCTGGGCCTGGAGCGGCCGCCTCAGGCGGACGCTGCCGATGCCCTGGGGGTGGCGGTCTGTCATATTCATATGACCCAGGGTCTGATCCGCATGGCCGGAGCCCGCAAGCTGCGGCGGGGACGTTTGCGGCGTTGACCCAGTCAATGGCGTAAATATCGCGTATAGATAGCGTATAGAAAGGTATTATGATTGGCAGATTAAAAGGCATTATCGCCGAGAAACAGGCGCCGTTACTGGTGATCGACGTGGCCGGTGTGGGGTACGAAGTGGAGGCTCCCATGACCACCTTCTACCAGTTGCCGGACACCGGCAGCGAGGTGATCCTGCATACCCATTTCGTGGTGCGGGAGGACGCCCAGCTGTTGTACGGGTTTTACGACAAGCAGGAGCGGGAGCTGTTCCGGCAGCTGATCAAGGTCAATGGCGTGGGCCCCAAGATGGCGCTGGCCATTCTTTCCGGCATCGAAGGGATGGAATTCGTGCGCTGTGTACAGGATCACGATACGCAGACTCTGGTAAAATTGCCCGGCGTGGGCAAGAAAACCGCCGAGCGCCTGGTGATTGAGATGCAGGATCGCCTGCGGGCCTGGGTGCCGGTACTGCCAGAGCCGGGCAGCGCAGCGAAAACACCACAGCGGCCGCCGTTGCAGACCGCCACCAACGATGCGGAAAGCGCGCTGATCGCGCTGGGCTACAAGCCCACGGAGGCCAGTCGGGCCATCGCCGCCATCGATTGCGAGGGCCTGTCCAGCGAGGAAATCATTCGCCTGGCTCTGCGGCGGATGGTGAACTGAGCGCTGCGCCAGCGCCAACCTCAGGGGAACGAACACAGTTATTATGATCGAATCGGACCGCCTAATATCGCCATTGAGTCACACCGAGGACCCTCACGACCGCGCCATCCGGCCCACCCGGCTGACGGAGTACACCGGCCAGGCGGCGGTGTGTGAGCAGATGGAGATATTCATTTCCGCCGCCCGTGGCCGCGGTGAGGCACTGGATCATACCCTGATTTTCGGCCCCCCCGGGCTGGGTAAAACCACCCTGGCCAACATTATTGCCAACGAAATGGATGGCAATCTGAAAAGCACTTCCGGGCCGGTGTTGGAAAAAGCCGGAGACCTGGCGGCGCTGCTCACCAATTTGGAACAGGGCGATGTGCTGTTTGTGGATGAGATCCACCGCCTCAGTCCGATGGTTGAGGAAATCCTCTATCCCGCCATGGAGGATTACCAGCTGGACATCATGATCGGCGAGGGGCCGGCCGCCCGTTCCATCAAGATTGATCTGCCGCCGTTTACCCTGGTGGGGGCCACCACCCGCGCCGGATTGCTCACCTCGCCGCTGCGGGACCGGTTTGGGATCGTGCAACGGTTGGAATTTTATTCCACCGAGGAACTGGCCCGTATTGTCACCCGCTCCGCCGCCATACTCGGGGTGGGCATGGCGCCGGAAGGGGCCCTGGAAGTGGCCCGCCGCAGCCGTGGTACCCCCCGGATTGCCAACCGCCTGTTGCGGCGGGTGCGCGACTATGCCGAGGTGAAAAGCGATGGCCATATCAGTGCCCAGGTAGCGGCCCAGGCCCTTGATCTGTTGAAAGTGGATTCCCACGGCTTTGATACCATGGACCGCCGTCTGTTGCTGACCATCATGGAGAAATTCGATGGCGGCCCGGTGGGTGTGGAGAGTCTGGCAGCGGCCATCAGCGAGGAGGCCGGCACCCTGGAAGACGTCATTGAGCCTTATCTGATTCAGCAGGGGTTTATCATGCGTACCCCCCGGGGCCGAATTGCCACCCGTTTCGCTTATCAGCATTTTGGACTGAAGCCACCCAGCCAATCGCAGCCGCCCACCCCGGATCTGTTTTCCCATGAGTGAATTTTTCATCAGCCTGCGGGTCTATCTGGAGGATACGGACGCCGGGGGAATCGTGTACTACGTCAATTATCTGAAATTTATGGAGCGGGCCCGCACAGAGCTGTTGCGCAGTCTGGGCTCAGACTTCGAGGCGTTGTACCGGCAGAGCCTGCAGTTTGTGGTGCACAGCGCGGAAGCCCGTTATCATCGCCCGGCGCGGGCGGACGACCAACTGCGGGTGAGCGCCGGCGTGGAGCGGCTGGGCCGCAGTTTTATCCAGTTTCAGCAGCAGATCACCCGGGATGGAGACCTGCTCTGTGAAGCCCGGGTGAAAGTGGCCTGCGTTGATACGGAAAACTTAAAGCCCACCGCCATTCCGCCCAGTCTGCAACAACAATTCGCCGCCACCATGGCCTGATAAAGAGGAGACCGCCCGCCGTGGAATCAATGTCTGTCATCGGTTTGATCATCAACGCCTCCATCGTGGTGCAACTGGTGATGCTGATCCTGCTTTCTCTGTCGCTGATATCCTGGTACATGATCTGGAAACGTCAGGCGGTGATGTCGAAAACCGGCAAAGCCCTGCACTCGTTCGAAGAGCGCTTCTGGTCCGGTATCGATCTGAGTCGTCTGTTCGTGCAGGTCAACACCGAACCCAACCCCTACAGTGGGCAGGAAAATATTTTTCGGGCCGGGTTCAAGGAGTTTGCCCGCCTGCGCAAAGGTGGCGGCAGCGACCCGGAAGCGGTCATGGCCGGTACCGAACGTTCCATGCGGGTGGCCCTGCTGCGGGAACAGGAAAAGCTGGAAACTCATCTGCCTTTCCTGGCAACCGTGGGTTCCACCAGCCCCTATATCGGTTTGTTTGGCACCGTGTGGGGGATTATGCACTCGTTTCTGGCGCTGGCCAATGAAACCCAGGCCACGCTGTCGGTGGTGGCTCCCGGCATCGCCGAGGCCCTGATTGCCACCGCTATTGGCTTGTTTGCGGCGATCCCGGCGGTGATCAGCTACAACCGTTTTTCCGCCAATGTGGACCGGCTACTGCATAACTACGAAACCTTTATGGACGAATTCTCCAGTATTCTGCATCGCAAGGCCCATGCCAGCAGCGAAGCGGAAGCCAAAGCCTGATCGGTTGCGCCCCCTATTATGTCTCAGAAGCGAACCACAGTCCGACGCAAGCCCCTGTCAGAGATCAATGTCGTTCCTTATATCGATGTGATGCTGGTGTTGCTGGTGGTATTCATGATCACCGCCCCCATGATGACCTCGGGGATCAAAGTGGACCTGCCGGATGCCCGCGCCGAGCCACTGACCCTGCCCAAGGATCAGCAGTTCGTGATCGTGTCCGTGGACCACAATGGCCAGTATTACGTGAGCACGGCGGAAGATAAGCAGACGCCCAAGGCATTGCCGGACATCGTTGCCTCGGTGGCCGCCCTCAAGCAGGAAAAGCCGGATACTCCGGTGCTGATGGAAGGTGATGAACGGGTGGCTTATGGCCTGGTGATGCGGATGATGATCGCCCTGCAGGAGGCCGGGATCAATGACGTGGGCCTGGTGACCGAAGACAACGGCCGGGAGTAGCTCTTGTCATTCCATCGACTGGACATCGCAGCTCTGCTGAAAGCCATCCTGGTGCATGTGCTGGTGGTGGGCATGTTGTTTTTCGGCTGGCCGGATACGGACGAGGTGGTGGAGTTGAAACCCCTGCCCCGGCATGTAACCGCGGTGGTGGTGGAGAAGCCCAAGGCCGAGCCCAAGCCGGCACCAGAACCCAAGCCTGAACCGAAACCCAAGCCCAAACCCAAGCCCAAACCGAAGCCAAAACCAGAGCCCAAGCCCAAACCGAAGCCAAAACCGGAACCAAAACCACAGCCCAGGCCGGAGCCCGAGCCGCAACCGGAGCCGGAAACGCAAACATCCAGCTCAGCGTTCGACGATCTGTTGCGGGAGGAAATGGAGGCCATGGAGCAGCAGAAAACTGAGACGGTAGAAGGCGATCCCGACAGCCAGTCGCGGCAGGAGCTGGATGAAATCGCCCAGTACAGGGGGCTGATTCAGCAGACCATGAAGCGTTATTGGGTGCTTCCCCCCAGTGCCCGTAATGATATGGTGGTAACCCTGGATATCAGTCTGTTGCCCGGCGGCGAGGTAAGAACGGTCAGCATTGATGAATCCAGTGGCAATCGCGCTTTTGACGATGCCGCCCTGCAGGCGGTGCAGAAAGCCGGACGCTTCAGTGTGCCACCGGATCCCCAATTATTCGATCGCCACTTCCGTAAATTCAAAATGCGGTTCAAACCCAGCGATCTGCGCTATTGAACCCGTGATGGAGTCAGAGAGTACTTATGATTAAACGATTGCTGTTGATGAGCTGGCTGGCGTTGTGCGCCACCGGCTTGCGCGCCGAATTGATTATCGAGATCACCGAGGGCATCACCGATGCCACCTCCATCGCCATTGTGCCCTTCGCCTGGAGTGGCCCCCGGCTGCCGGAGGATGTGGCCACCATTGTGGCCGCTGACCTGCATCGCTCCGGCCAGTTTGCCCCGCTGGAGCGGTCGAAGATGCTGAGTTTGCCCAGTCGTCAGGATCAGGTGTTCTATCGGGACTGGCAATCCAAAACCAACGGCGCCGAGTATCTGGTAATCGGGCGTCTGGGGCGTACGGACGACGGCAAATACCGGGTGGACTATGAGTTGTTTGACGTGTTCCAGCAACGGAAGGTGAACAGCTGGTTTGCCACCGGGGGGGATCTGCGGGCCCTGGCGCACCATGTAAGCGATGTCCTGTATCAGGAGCTGACCGGGATTCGTGGTGCTTTTTCCACCAAAATGCTTTATGTGACCATGGAATACCTGCAGGAGCCGGGCGCGGGGCCCAGCAAACAACGTTATCGGCTCTACATGGCCGACGTGGACGGGCATAACGACAGAATTCTGATGGAATCCAGCGAGCCTATTCTGTCCCCCAGTTGGGCCCCCAACGGCCGCCACATTACCTACGTCTCCTTCAAAAGCACCCGACCGGCCATCTATATTCGCGATACCAAAACCGGCGCGGAAAAGCAGATCACCAATTTCCGTGGTCTCAACGGCGCGCCCCGGTTTTCCCCGGACGGCCGGCAAATGGCCATGGTGCTGTCCAAGGACGGCAATCCGGAGATCTACACCATGGATCTGCGCAGCGGAAAACTGCGCCGGATCACCAATCACTACGCTATTGATACCGAGCCCACCTGGGCACCGGACGGCCAAAGCCTGATATTTACCTCGGAACGGGGTGGATCTCCACAAATTTATCGTCAGTATCTTGATTCGGGAAAGGTTGAACGCTTAACATTCGAGGGCAGCTATAACGCCCGTCCGGCCCTGACTCCGGATGGCCGGTTCCTGGCGATGGTGCACCGGAACAACGGGGTGTTCCATATTGCGGTGAAAGATTTGGTGCGGGGTACTTTCAATGTGTTAACCCGAACACAATTGGATGAATCGCCCAGTATTGCACCTAATGCCAGCATGATAATCTATGCCACCATGGAGAATAACCGGGGTGTTCTGGCTGCTGTGTCCCTGGATGGCAGGGTTAAGGTGAAGTTACCATCCCGCGTGGGTAATGTGCGGGAGCCGGCCTGGTCTCCATACCTGTGAAAAAATGTTGCAACACTGTTTAAAAAACTTTAACGAAGCTCTACTATCTGCCAGGAGTGTCCTCTTAGGAGTTCAATATGCCCATGTCCAATCGTAATTTTCTTTTTGCCCTGATTGCTGTTTTTGCTATTTCCGCCTGTAGTTCCACCCCGGAAGATACCACGGCGGATGACACTATGGCTGCCGATACCACCACCGATTATTCCAGCCCCGATGATGACGTCAGCGGTGGCGCCATGGGCGGCGATTATGGCGCCCAGCAGGAAATGACCGATCCGGCGCTGCAGGAGCGGGTGGTGTACTTCGATTTCGACAAGGCGAATATCCGTCCTGACGCGGTGGCCACACTGCAGGCGCACGCCCAGTACCTGTCAGAGAATCCCGGCGCCCAGCTGCGGGTGGAAGGACATGCGGATGAGCGCGGTACCCGCGAATACAACATGGCACTGGGTGAGCGTCGCGCCAAGGCCGTGGCCAGCTTCCTGGCGGCCAACGGTGCCTCTGCCTCGCAACTGGAAATTATCAGCTACGGCGAAGAGCGGCCGGTGGCTCTGGGCCACGACGAGGCTGCTTGGTCACAAAATCGCCGATCTGAGTTGAACTACACCGCTGAAGCACCCTGATTAAATGCATCATCGGTTATTACTAGCCTTACTGATCACGGTCACCGCTCCGGCGGTGGCCGTTCCCCCCTACGAACCTCTGCCTGATCGCAATAGCTCCAACGAGAATTCCAGAGCCGCCGCCTCCCCAAGTACGGCCAATAATAATCACAATACCGCTGATAACAACGGACTGCCATTTCCAGTAGCCCGTGATGATACCGGTGGTCAGGGCCAGCCCGGTTTTTCCAGCAGTTGGGAAACCCTGTCTCAGATTCAGCAAATGCAGCAGGAAATAGGTCAGTTGCGGGGCATGGTGGAGGAGCTGCAGCACCAGATGGAGCAGATGCGCAAGCAGGCACGGCAGCGTTATCTGGATCTGGATATGCGCATCAACCAGCTCCAGGGGGGTGCCGACGACGAGCCGGCCCCCAACGGCGGCGGGGCGGCATCGGCTTCCGACGTGGATGACAAGGCCCTCTATCAACAGGCCAGCGAGCTGCGTAAAGCCGGTGATTTCAATCAGGCCATCAAGGTGTTGCAGCGGCTGCTGCAACAGGCGCCGGACGGCCTCTATGCTCCCTACAGTGAATACTGGCTGGGTGAACTGTATATGGTGGCGGATCCGGTGGACCTGGATCAGGCCAAGCGTCACTTTATCAACCTGCTGGCAAAGTATCCCGATCATGTCAAGGTCCCGGACGGCATGTACAAACTGGGCAAGCTCTATGTGACTCAGGGTGAGACCAGTAAAGCCCGCAGTACCCTGAATGAGCTGATAAAAAGCCATCCTGACAAATCCGCGGCCAAACTGGCCCGGGAGCTTCTGGCCCGGATCTGACCGGCAGGTGCTGTTCTCCCCGGCCTTCTTGAGGTAACATTCCCCGCTTTTCCCGATCTGGATAATCCGTGTCTCAGCTGCGTATCACCGAAATCTTTCACTCCTTACAGGGTGAGGCCCGTACCATTGGCCGCCCCACCGTGTTTGTGCGTCTCACCGGTTGTCCCTTGCGGTGTCAATATTGTGATACCGAATACGCATTTTCCGGAGGCAGTCTGCAATCACGGGAAACCATCCTGCAGCAGGTGGCAGCGTATCAACCCCGTTTGGTGACGGTCACCGGGGGCGAACCGCTCGCCCAGCCCGGATGCTGGGATCTGGTGGCGGCGCTCTGCGATGCGGGGTACGAGGTTTCCATCGAAACCAGCGGCGCGATGGATATTCAGGGTCTGGATCCCCGCGCCATAGTGGTGTTGGATCTGAAGACCCCGGATTCCGGCGAACAGCACCGCAACCTGCTCGGTAATATTGAGCATCTGCGGTGGCAGGATCAAATCAAATTCGTGATCTGCAGTCGTCGGGACTATCAATGGGCCCGACTGCAACTGGATGACCTGAAGCTGGCGGAGCGGGTCAGTGACGTGTTGTTTTCCCCCAGTTACGGGCAAATTGACGCCCGCGAGCTCGCGGACTGGGTGGTGGATGATCGCCTGCCGGTGCGATTCCAGTTACAGTTACATAAATTACTTTGGTCGGATGAGCCGGGGCGCTGACGATGGCTGAAACCCATGTCAAAAAAGCGGTAGTGCTGTTATCCGGGGGGCTGGATTCTGCCACCTGCCTGGCACTGGCCCGGGCTGAAGACTATGAGTGCTACGCTATCAGCTTCGATTACGGGCAGCGCCATGAATCAGAATTACAGGCCGCCAGCCGGCTGGTGGCTGACCTGGGTGCCCGGGAATTGAAAACCATTCGTCTGAATCTTGGGGACATTGGTGGCTCCGCGCTCACGGACAAACAGATCGCGGTACCCGAAACCCCCAGCGAAGGCATTCCGGTGACCTATGTACCGGCCCGCAACACGGTGTTTTTGGCGCTGGCACTGGGCTGGGCCGAGGTGCTGGATGCCGATGCCATTTTTATTGGGGTTAACGCCGTGGATTATTCCGGCTATCCGGATTGTCGGCCGGCCTTTATCGACGCTTTTCAGAACCTGGCCAATCTGGCCACCAGGCGCGGTGTGGAGGGCAGGGCAATTCAGTTGAAGGCGCCGTTGCTGCACAGCTCCAAGGCTCAAATAATCCAGCAGGGTGCGGCACTGGGCGTGGATTACAGCCTGACTGTTTCCTGTTACCAGGCGGATGCGGACGGCCGCGCCTGCGGCCGCTGTGACAGTTGTCGGCTGCGCAGGGAAGGGTTCCTCGCGGCCGGCCTGGCTGATCCCACCCGATATCAGTAAGCAGGGAAAAATCACCCGGAAATTCAGTGGTTTCCGATAGCACTGATAGAATTTGTTCAATTAGCAAAAAAGCTTTTGTAATTCAAGACCATAAAAGTGAAAAAAAGCCTTGTGATTTAATTTCTAAGCAGTAACATACGCATCCGTCAACGGGTCGTTAGCTCAGTTGGTAGAGCAGTTGGCTTTTAACCAATTGGTCGCTGGTTCGAATCCAGCACGACCCACCACATTGAAAAAACGAAAAAAGGGCTGTCAATCGACAGCCCTTTTTTTGGTTCCTTTTTTGTGCGTGCGGCCCGTCTGCGGTGATCAGCGACGGGCTTCCATGGCTTTTCTGGTCTGGGCCAGGATCTCCCGCCGTTCCATTTCTTTGTCCACGTAATTCAACCATTGACTGGCGACGGTTTTGGAGCCTTCGTACTTTGCCGCCTGTTTGAAGGCATAGCGGGCGTCTTCGAAACGATCCAGGTTGAATAGCGACAGGCCCAACAACATATAGGCGTTGTCCACATTCTTAACGTCCCCCTTGTCCAGTCCCTGACGCAAATAAGAGACTGCGTTTTTCCACTCATCCAGCCGGTAATAGGTGGACCCCAGCTGCACGTCGAGTTCACCGGTGGCCGATGCCTCGGCGGCTTTCACCAGCACCGGTAACGCCTTGCGCGCTTCCTGCGCCGTGGACCAGGCGTATGACAGCAGCTTCAGATTGCGTTCGTTCTGGGTAACGATACCCCGGTCCATACCTTGTTCCAGAACCCTGGCGGCCTTATAGGGGATATCCTGATAAATAAACAGTTGCGCAAGATTCAGCCACTCGCTTTCCCGGTCCAGAAGATCCTGCCGATAGGCAATTTCCATGGCATTCAACTGCTGACGCTCTTTGTTCATTTCACCGTAGGCGCTGGATAACTGCACCCAGTAATCTTTTTTCGGGTAGTGGCGCACCAGCTTTTCCAGCACGTCAGCAGCACGGGCATAGTCGTTCTGCTCGAAATAAAGCGCCCGTAGCAGTAAATACCAGCTTTCCTTGGGGATCTTGCCTTTGCGTTCAGTCATTGCAACGGCTGTTTCAATGGGCTTGCGGGCCTTATCCAGTTGTTCCAGTTGATAGTACGCCTGACCCAGCATGATGTAGGCCTGGGGTTTGGGGGTTTCCACCAGCGCAAACCAACGGTTCAAATAACTGATGGCCTGGCGATAATTTTCCTGAATAAAGTAAAGCTGACCGGTGCTGTATAGCGCTTCGGATTCCAGCGCCTGGGGCAGGGCATCTTGCGCCAGCACCTGTTCGTAGCTATTAATGGCCTCAGGGTAGTTGTCCTGAGAGTAGTGGATGTAGGCGTAGAACTTCCACATCATGGCAGCTTCGTAGCTGTTCAGTTTCGACCGGCGGCGCAGCCCGTCCAGAATCGCCAGCGCTTCCTTGGGTTTGTTTTCCTCGGCTTTGGCCTGCGCCTCGGACAGCACCTGGTAGATTTTTCCCCGCAGGGCCGGGGTCTTGACGGTTTTACGCTCCTGCGTCTGTGACCTGGCCTGATCCTGCGCCGCCAGCGGGGTCGGACTGAAGGCTGCGACGGTCAGCACCAAGGCCAGGCTGGCCACAGTGCGGCTCAGTTTCCGCTGGTTTCCGGCAGAGCCCTGGTGTGTGAAATAACGGTTTCGCTTCGCTTTCATAGCCACGTTGTGTCTGTATCCTGAGTCATCGGTTAATCAGCTATCTGGAAGTTCAATTTGTTTTGAACCCCAGCAACGTCCACCGGTTCACCGTCCACGATGAGCGGTTTGTACTTGAATTTCAGAGCGGCTTTCACGGCCGCAGAATCGAAGATTCCGGGGGGATCGGCCTCCACTACCACGGGATCTTTCACCGAGCCGTTTTTGGTGACAGTGAACTCCACGATAACGTACCCTTCAATACCCCGAGATAGGGCCCGCCGTGGATAGATAGGCTGCACCTTGACGATGGGGAGGAAGTCGCCGTCAGCGCCGCTGAGACCGAAACCGGTGGCGATATCCAGGGATCTGTCGATGGGAGCTGAATCGATGGACACCACGTTCTGATTGATTTGCGGCGCTTCCATCTGGGGTTTGGCGGTTTCCGGCGGCGGCGCTTCCGCTTCCGGCGGCTTTTCCGGTTTGCGCTCTTTGGTTTTTACCGCCTCTTCCTGTTTCAGGCGCACAAAGTCCACCACATAGCGCTCGCCTTCATCACCCAGCTTGTGCCTGGCGGTGGTGATCAGTGACATCATCAGAAAGAACAGTGCCAGGGTAACCAGAGCGGCGGGGGCGGTGGCAAACAATATTCGCGTGTACATCTCAACGCGCCCTAAATTATCGTTGGCGGCTATGGAGACATTGTATACGCCAGCCTGACGGGCCGCGTCCATCACCTGCACCAGCCGCTCGTTTTTGGAGTTCTTGTCCGCCTGGATCACCACGGATCCCTGGGGATTTTCCGCATGCAGGCGTTCGATGTTGGCCCGTACCGCCCGGGGGTCCACCTGACGCCGGTCAATCCAGATCTGATTGCGCTCATCAATGGCCACCAGAATATTGGCGCGCTCTTTTTTCTGCGCCGTTTCCGCGTCCGGGCGGTTGACGTCGATGCCGGATTCCTTAACGAAGGAAGCGGTCACAATAAAGAAGATCAACATAATAAACACCACGTCCAGCACGGGCGTGAGGTCAACGTTGGATTCCTCTTCCTCGGTATTCAGTTTGGATAAAGCTTTTCTCATCAGGTTATCCTCAGTGATCGGTCGTCAATCGGTCTTCAACCAATTCACTTTCCCGCTGGGCAAATCGTTTTAAATAAGTGATTGCGAACAGGCCGGAGAGAGCGCCCACCATACCCGCCATGGTGGGTATGGTGGCTTTGGACACGCCGGCGGCCATATTCCTGGCATTGCCGGTGCCAAAATTGGCCATGGTGCCGAACACATCAATCATGCCGGTGACCGTGCCCAGCAATCCCAATAAGGGACAAATGGCAATCAGTGTCTGAATCAACGACAACCGGTCGTTCAATGCTTCGCGGCTTTTCGAAATCAGTGCTGTGCGGATTTGCTGTGCCGGCCAGGAGCGGCGCTCCCTTCTGGAATCCCATAACGCCAGGGTGTGGGCTTTGTCTTTGCGGTAGCGAACCTGGAAGAACCAGATTCGTTCAAAGATCAGCGTCCACATGCCGAAAATATTGATGGCTATCAAAACCAGTACAATACCGCCGGTTTCCAGAAACACCCGCAGTGATTCGAAGGCATCATGCAGTGCGTACATCGTGTTCGTGCTCCATTCGCTCTGCGATCAATCCAGCGCTTTGCTCCTCCAGGATGTGGAGTACATTCTTGGCGATGGAATTGGCGATGCTGTGGAAGAACAGGGTGGGCAGCGCCACCAACAGACCCAACACGGTGGTAATCAAAGCCTGGGAAATACCTCCTGCCATCAGTTTGGGGTCACCGGTGCCGAACAGGGTAATGGACTGGAAGGTGACAATCATGCCGATAACCGTACCCAGCAGACCCAACAGGGTCGCGGCAACCGCGATAATTTTCAGCAAGGGGATAAAGCGCTCCAGCTTCGGCTTTTCTTTGATAATGGCTTCCGCCAGTTTCAGCTCCAGGGTATCCGGATCCATTTTGGGGGTTTTCTCATGCACGCTGAGCACCCGCCCCAGGGGGTTGGATTCACTGATCTTATCGGATTTGGCCTGAGCCCTGACTTTGGCCCGGGTCAGGGTCAGGGAGATGATACGCTCCAGGGCCAGGAGCAGGGATACAATACCCACGCCTACAATGATGTAGCCCACCAGGCCACCCTGTTCCACCCGTTCCCGCACATTGGGCTCTTTAATCAGTGCCGACAGCAGGGTACCACGGGATGGATCCAGCCCGAATTCAACCAGTTGCCCGGGGGGCGTATTAGTCAGCGTCTCAGCGATTGATACAAAGCGTCCTGAAGGTTGCCGCACCAGTTCCGCCACTTTACCGGTGTCGCTGTCGTATTTCAGATACCTGCCGTCGGCAACCAGATTGAAGGTGCCGACCCGGATCACCTCGGCCTGTTGTTGTTCACCGCTGGCACTGACAACGGGATGCGCAAACTTGACCACGTTGCCGGATTCCGTCTTCTCCCGCTGCAGTTCAAACCACAGGCGCTCGATTTCCTCAATGGAGGCCAACTGCGAACTGGTACCCATTTTCTGCGCCAGCTCAGTAAGGAACTTACCCCGATTCTCGAACTGGGCGCTGGTAATGGATGTTTCAAACTGGCTGGTGGTATCACCGGCCACCTGCTGCAGTACGCCGAACAGTTCTTTTAGCGAGCCCAGGCGTTTGTCCAGGGCGTCCTGCAGGGTGACGATCTCCTGTTCGTTGGCCTCAAATTTGGTTTCCAGTTGCTCGCTGCGCTTTTCGGCAGCGGCCAGCGCCTGTTTTGCTTCCGCCAGTAACTGTTGTTGATTGCTTTTTTCTTTCACAAAACGGGCTTCCCGGGCTTTGTGCTCCTTGATTTCCGCTACCTTGCCCTGGCGCACCATGTCCAGCAGCTGCTCCAGGTTGGCGGCCGGTTCCGCCATGATCGGCGTCGAAAAGGTACAGACCAGGCACATTGCCAGGGCGGCTATGATTGACGGCTGTTTCATTGGGCTGCCTCCGCGGACGGAACGGGTAACTTCAGAAGGTTGGGCGCCATTTCCTTGCGGGCGATGCGAATACCGTCCCGGATGGCACTGCGGTACTGCTCTGATAGCGGGGTCCATTGGCCGCTGGCCTTGTCCCAGATGCCGGAATAGCGAGCATCGTCCGTCTGGTACAACAGTGAGACCCGGCCTATGCGCAGAAAATCGACCTCCCGTTCATTGCCGGCAATATCCAGGTTGCCGCGATAAGCCTCGATGGTCCGGCCATACTCGTTTTCGATCTGGTAGGCTTCCAGTATCTTGCGGAATTCTTCCGCCACCGAGACCTCGCTGCGCTCCATCAACTGTTTTAGGTTGGCGATACGCTCGTCCCGTTCCTCCTGCTGAAAGGGCACATCCAGCTTCACAAATTGCTCCAGGCCATCGATCATTCGCAGCATCAGCGGCACAATCTGGCGCTCAATCACTGTCACCTTGTCGATGGACTGATTGATGGATTGCATTTCCTGCTGCTGGTTTTCGATTTGTCGCTCCAGCTGCTGGTTATACACCTGCAGGCCGTCCAGCTCTTTGGTCACCACCTTGTATTCATTGAACAGCTTCTCGGTCTGTTCAGACAGGGAGTCAATCTGGCGCTGGGACTGCTCGGCGGTTTTATTGGCGGCATTATTTTCATTCATGACCTGGTCAACGCTGGCGGCAATCCCGGCATTGCTGAGCAGAAAACTGGTGGATACCAGAAACACCGAATGTCGTACCCGCGTGGGGGTAATGATGCTTCTCATGGAACCTATCCCTTATAGATAGTAAGTGAGTCAACTGTGATTCAAAATAATGAAATTACGTATAACCCTGACCGATTCCGCCCGGCAGTGTGCCGGGCGGGACAGGTTGCAGTGCCCCTGACCTGATAAGGGGCACGCCCGCTAGAAGTTGTATTGAAGGGTGTCCACCACGGTGCGCGGCGGACCATAGGCCAACTCTACCAGACCCAGTGAATCGATCTGGTTAAAGCCGCCAATCACATATTCCTTATCAGTCACGTTATTCACTGCCAGCGAAGAGTCAAAAGAGGAGTTCATCATATTGCGCCAGTCAAAGCGCAGATTCATTACCGAGTAGGATTTGACTTCGATGGAATCGTAGGCAGCTTCACGCAGTGGTCCAGCCGGTACAGTAAATTCACACTGCGAGGGGATCGCGAAATTCACCATATCCTCCTGCCAGTAGATAGATCCGGTCAGAGTCATATCACCGAGAGAGTAGTCAACCGGCAGAGTGTAGGAAGCGGTGGCCGTTGCGCTGCGCTCTGGAGTAAAGCCGAACTCGTCATCGGTGGCGTCCACTGAAATAAGCTGACCTGGATTGTTGGGGTCTCCAACTTCCGCGATCCACTTATCAAACTCAGCGCCCACCAGAGCGAAGCTGGCCGACAGCAGCCAGTTAGCGCTGGGTGCCCAAGTGGCATCGATCTCCACCCCGGAGATAGTGGCGGAAGCGGCATTAATGGTGCTGGTGGCAAAGTTGCCGTTATTAACCCGGCTTTCAAATATATCTGCTAAGCGGCATATTTGATTTTGTCATGTTCAAAATACTTTCTTACTCGGCTCGGCTTTCTTTG